>NC_008278.1:1874483-2499311 GCF_000058485.1 Frankia alni ACN14a | reverse complement strand
GGCGACGGCCGTCTCGGCAACGGCCGTCTCGGCGGTGGGCGTCTCGGCGACGGGCGTCTCGGCGACGGGCGTCTCGGCGGTGGGCGCCGAGGGCAGCACCTCGGTGGTACGGGTCTCCGTCGAGGTCGCCGGGGTGGATCCATCGGGTGCGACGAGTTCGTCGGTGCCGACCGGGACCTCGGTTCCGGCGGCGCCGGGGACGGTCTCGCCGGCCGCGGCTCCGCTTGGCGCCGGGCCAGCCTCCGGCTCGACCGCTGCCGGCTCGATCGACGACGCGGCGACCGGCTCGGCCGGCGCGGGCTCGGCCGGCGCGGCGGCGACCGGGTGGGACGCGACCGGCTCGGCGGCGGCCTTGCGGCCACGGGAGGTGGGGGCGACGGCCGCGGCGGTCGGCGTCACGTCGAGCGCGACCGTGCGCCATCCCTCGAAGACCTCGGTGACGGTGTAGCCATCGGCGCTCAGCGCGTCACGGAAGCGAACGAGCAGCTGGTAGGACAGCGTCAGATCCGGCGTGGCGACGGCCGTCGGCGCATCCTGCGCGCTGTGCGCGTCGTCCGGACCGACGGCCGGATCCGCGTCCGGGAACGTCGCGACCGTCGCCGACACCCGATAGGTGGTTGCCGAGACGGTGGGGTTCACCGTCTCGGTCACGGTCCACGACCGGCTGGCGATCCGGCCGGCGGGCGGCTCGAGTGGCGAGCTCTCGGTCTGGGCGGCCAACAGCGTGGCGATCTTCGCCCCGGCCGTCATGGGCACCGGGTCGTCGCTCCTACCCCATCGCACGCGCGCACGTCCTTTCCTCGCGAAGTCGGCATCGTCCGCACGCCCGTTCGGCAGCGCCGGCGTCCCCCGGCCCCGGGGACGGCCCGGCCAACAGGCCGTCGGCGTGGGCGAGACCCGCATTCTGACGGACAGACCGGATGCGCTCCGCATCGGGGTGTGTTCCGACACAGCGGCGACATATCGGCGCAAACTAGTGGGAGGTCGGACATGATTGACGCACGCCAAGGAGCGAACGATCGGTGCGGCGCGGACATCGGCACGGATCACCGCGCGCGCGGGGCCCGCCGCCCCGCCCCAGAAAATCGCCGGAGGCGTGGCGCGGATTTCCGCCGCGACAATCAGGTCATGATCACACACGGAAACTACACATAGCAGTTAAATGATTACCTAGCTGTTCCACGTCGGTGGCGACCTCAACGGGCCACCCCGTTCGGGATGGCTCTGCAGACGGTGTTCCCGGCCCCGCCGAGGCGCCCGCGGCGCGGCTCGCCGCCCCGTTCGTTCCGCCAAGCCAGCCCGGGCGTTGGACCACGAGCGTTATATTCTGCTTGCCGCACGTGACATACAGCGACGGTCTTCTACGACAGCGAGGTCGGGCGGAGTCAACGGTGTCAGACGAAGTGGCGGTCGGGTCCGGTGTCGGTGACGCCGCGTCCCCACCGTCGACCACCGGAATCATCAGGGTGTTCCTTCTTGACGACCACGAGGTAGTACGACGCGGGTTGCGGGATCTCCTCACCGAGGAGCCCGACGTGGAGGTGGTCGGCGAGGCCGGCCGGGCCGACGAGGCGCTCGGCCAGATCATCGCGCTGCGACCGAAGGTCGCGGTGCTCGACGCGCGCCTGGAGGACGGCAGCGGCATCGAGGTCTGCCGCCAGGTGCGCTCGGCGGACCCCGGCATCGCCTGCCTCATCCTCACCTCCTTCGACGACGAGGAGGCGCTCTTCACCGCGATCATGGCCGGCGCCGCCGGCTACGTCCTCAAACAGATCCGGGGCACGGCCCTGGTGGACGCGGTCCGCCAGGTGGCCGCGGGCAAGTCCCTGCTCGACCCCGCGGTCACGCCGCGGGTGCTGGTGCGGCTGCGGGAGGGGCCGGCCGAGGACGAGCGGCTCGCCGGTCTGACCGATCAGGAACGGCGCATTCTGCGACTGATCGCGGAGGGGCTCACGAACCGTCAGATCGCCAGCCGGATGTTCCTCGCCGAGAAGACGGTGAAGAACTACGTGTCCAGCATGCTGGCCAAGCTCGGCCTGGAGAGCCGAACCCAGGCCGCCGTCTTCGCCACCCGCCTGAACACCTGACGCCCGCCGGCCGGCGGGCGTCAGCGGGCGACCGCGTCGTCCGCCGGCGAGTACGCGGGCAGCACTCCCGGCGGGGTGATGAGCGGGACCAGCCAGGTCACGGTCGTGCCGATACCGTTCTCGCCGGGGCCGAACCCCATCCGGCCGCCCAGGTCCTGCGCCCGGCGGCGCAGGTTCGCCAGGCCGCTGCTGCGGGAGGCCCCGCCGGGACCGCAGCCGTCGTCGCGGACCTCGACGAGGACGTCCACGCTGGTCACCCGCAGCAGCACGTCGATGCGGGTGGCCCGGGCGTGGCGGGCGATGTTGGACAGCGCCTCCCGCAGCGCGGCGAGCATGTGCGGGCGGATCGCCGCGGGCACCCGGCGGTCGATCGGCCCGTCCACCCGGATCGTGGGGCTGATGCCGAGCGCGCGCTCGGTCTGGGCGGCGATCGATCGGATCTCGGCGCCCAGGTCGGCGCCGTCGAGGTCGGCGACCGTCAGCGAGAAGATGGTCTGGCGGATGTCCGCGATGGTGTGGTCGAGCTCGTCGGCGGCGGCGTGCAGCCGCCCCGCCGCCGGACCGTCCAGGACGCGGGCGAGGCTCTGCATCTGCAGGCCCGTCGCGAACAGCCGCTGGATCACGACGTCGTGCAGGTCGCGGGCGATCCGGTCGCGCTCCTCGAACACCGCGAGACGCTCCCGGTCGCGGTGGATGCGGGCGAGTTCGAGCGACAGGGCCGCCTGACCGGCGAAGGCGGCGGCCATCTCCAGGTCGAGGCCGCTGAAGGTCTCGAACGGGCCGTTCGTGCCGAGGACGAGGATGCCCAGCGCCCGTCCGCCCGCCATGAGCGGCACGACCATCCCCACGGTGGCCGCCGCGTCGGGGGTCTGCGCGCCGAGCAGCGGGCCGCCGGGCGCGCCGGCGCCGACGAGCACGGCCCGCCCGGTGCGCATCGCCTCGGTCATCCGCTCGTTGCCGGTGAAGACCCGGCCACGCAGGTGCTCCTGCCCCGGCCCGTCCACCACCCCGACGACCAGACCGGCGGCGTCGGGAACGAGGATCGCCGCGAGGCGCGCGGCGGTCGCCTGCCGGGCACGGCGGGCGACCAGCTCGAGGGCCTCCTCGGGTTCGGCCACCGACAGCAGCGCCGTGGTGATCTCCGCGCTGGCGGACAGCCAGGCCTGGCGGCGACGCGTCGCCTCGTACAGGCGGGCGTTCTCGATCGCGAAGCCGACCGCGGCGGCCAGGGCGCAGGCCAGGCTCTCGTCCTCCCGGCTGAACTCGCCGCCGCCCCGCTTGGCCCCGAGGAACAGGGTGCCGAACGCCTCCCCGCGCACCATGATCGGGACGTTGAGGAAGGTGTCGAAGCGCGGATGCCCCGGCGGGAAGCCGACGGCGGCCGGATGGCCCGCCACGTCGGCGACGCGCAGCGGGCGGGGATGGCGCAGACTCTCCCCGATCAGACCGCGGCCCAACGGCAGCCGGCCGATCGTCCCGGGCACGCCGTCGGCGAAACCGACGTGGATGAGCTCGGTGATCTCACCGGCCTCGCCGATGACCCCGAGGGCGCCGTATTCGGCGTCGACGAGCTGGCTGGCGGCCTGCGCGATGCGGCGCAGCGTGACCGGCAGGCTCAGTTCGCGGGCGACGTCGACCACCGCGTCGAGCAGGCCCTGCATCCGCGACTGCATGGAGGCCACCTCGTCGACCTGCGCGGACAGGCGGGTGCGCAGGTCGTCGAGAGGCGAGGGTTCGCTCGCGATCGGCACCGCCCATGGGCGTCCACCGGAGGGCACAACGGTCATCGCGGGTGATTCCTCCTCGCTCCGCGCGGCTCCCAGGCGGGGCCCCTCGCGAAGAGCGGCCACCCGAAGGTGGGATCACTCTGGCGTGCAGGATATCCACCCCGGCGATGGCGGGGAATACCCTCGGCGGCGGCCCGGGTCCCTTCCGCCGCCGGCGCCCGGGTCCGCCTCTCCACGCCACTGCACGGGGCGCAACGTGGAGCGCGGACCGCCAGCAGAAGTACAGTGTCCTGCATGGCAGTGCTGCGTCCTCTCCTGCACCGCGACCGTGTGACGGACCTGGGTCGGGCCGTCAGCGCGGCGTGTACCGGGCGGGTCTGAGGCGCCTCGTCGTCGCCGTCTCCGCGGGTGCCCAGCGCACCGCGGTGCAGTCCGCGGTCGATCGGCCGCTCCCGCGCCGGGTTCCCACCCGGGTGGGTTGACTGACGAGTCCCGTCACCGCCTGGCCATGTCGTCGCCGGCGGATCGGTGCGCGCCCAGCCCCGTCCGCCGCCGCCTTCCGGTCCCGCCTCGCGCCGGGCCCGGCCGACCGCCCCCCACGCGTTGCCGTGAGCGTGCCCCGCCCGCCGCCCGGCTCGCGGCGTCCCCGGTGGGGCGGACGGTCGCCCGCGCGATACCCGCCCCCGCCGGCCGCCGTTCTCCCGGCCGACCCGGTGGCACCGTTCGCCTCCACCGCCCTGGGAGTCCCCCGTGCCTCTTCTGCACCCGGCGCTCGTCGCCGACCCGGCCCGTCACGCCGGACCCGCGCTGCCGACGCCTTTCCGGGCGGCACCATGGCGGGCGGCCCCCTTGCGGGCGGCGCCCTTCCTGCCGGCCGAGTGCCTCAGCGACGAGCCGGGCACCGTCGAGCTGGCGACCCTGCGGGACCTGACCGCGGCCTTCGCCGGCGTGCCGGAGATCTGGCGCCCGGTGATCCACCACCGTCCCGACCGTCGTTGGTACACCCGGCTGCTGCTCTCCGCGACGGTCGAGGTGTGGTTGATCGGGTGGTATCCGGGGCAGCAGACCGAGGTGCATGACCACGGCGGCGCGCTGGGGGCGATGACGGTCGCCGAAGGCCGCGTCGAGGAGGACCGGTACGACCGGAACTGGACGATCACGCGCGTCCGCGAGCACCTGACCGGATCGTCCGTCGGGTTCGGCGCGGAGCACGTGCACCGGGTCGCCAACCGCGGGCAGGTGGTCGCCACGACCATCCACGCGTACTCCCCGCCGGAGCTGCCGATGCGCTTCGCGCCGACGCCGGCAGTCCCGGCATCCGCAGTCCCGGCATCCGCAGTCCCGGCCGGGCGGGACGCCGAGGCCGTCGGCGCCGCCCGGTGACCACCGGCGGGAGCAGGATCGACGCGATGCTCGCCGCGGCCCGCTCGCGGCTGCGCCGCCTCGAACCCGCCGAGGCGGCGCAGGCACTGGCCGAGGGCTCGGGCAGTGTCCTCGTCGACATCCGGCCGGCCGCCCAACGGGCCGCCGAGGGCGAGATCCCCGACGCCGTGGTCGTCGAGCGCAACGTGCTCGAATGGCGCTTCGATCCCACCAGCGACGCCCGGCTACCGATCGCGACCGGTGACGACCTGCAGGTCATCGTGATCTGTTCCGAGGGCTACACCTCCAGCCTCGCGGCCGACGCGCTGCGCCAGCTGGGCCTGCGGCGGGCCACCGACGTGATCGGCGGATACCACGCCTGGGCCGCCGCGGGCCTGCCGATCCGCGGCGGTGGGTGACCGGTCCGACGCCGACCGCCCCACCCGGTGGTACGCCACCGGGACTTTTCGCGTACCCGGGCCCCACCAGCGGCCCGTGCATCAGCAAAGGCGCCGAATGTGGTTCTGCGCACATTTCGCGGCCGAATCCGGCTCGGTAGCGCCCCCCGGACGGGGTTCCCCCGTTCGTCATCTGCCCGCAACGCGGCCGCGCGCGGCGCCGAGTGGGCGATCGTAGTCCTCTCGGTGGGGACTCCCGTGTTCCCTGTCGGCCACCGGACAGCGATCTCCCGGGCGCCCGTTTCCGCTGCCCACCAGCGACTCTCTCCTGACGGACAGCCTCGCCCCGCCCGCGGCCGCCAGTCCGGCCACGATCGTTCAGGTGGGCTCGCGTCGCCGCGGATCGCCCGTACGGCCTCCCGGCGCGCCTCCTGACGGCCCGCGGGAGCACTCCGGACGTCCGCGTTCCGGAACCCTTGCTATCCGGTCGAGAGACGTCTACGTTCCTCGGTTAACGAGACGAGACGGGATCGTTTCCGAGCGGAGCCCACCCCCGGTAAGCCACGCGAATGGCGCCGTCGGCGGATTCCTCCCGGAGCCCCAGGGGGCTTCTCGCCGCAACAAGGTTGACCTGCCTGTCTGGGGTGTCGCGCTACGCCGGATTTGGCGGTCTGCAAAAGCATGTGTCCGCCTTTGCAACGTCAGCAGGAGACGGTATGCCCAGTCAGCCCAGCGTGCTATCTGCCAGAAGCTCCGCCGCACCCATCTTCCTGTTCGCCGCGTGCCTCTGCGTCTGCGGTGATGCCCGATGAGCGCCGGGGTACCCGTTCTTCCCGGTCGTGACCTGCCGCCGCAGCCGTTCGGCGCCGGCTGGCCCGCCTACTGGCGCCAGGACGCGGCCTGCCGCGACGGCGACCCAGACGCGTTCTTCCCGCCGGACGGCCGTAACACCAAGGCCCGCGCCGCCGCCGAGACCCGCGCCCGCAAGATCTGCTCGGACTGCCCGGTGCAGCGTCCCTGCCTGGCCACCGCGATCTTCCGGCAGGAGGAGCACGGCGTGTGGGGTGGGCTGACCTCGGACGAGCGTGCCACCGTCGTTCCCCGCGGCCGCCTGAGCGCCGACGACGCGCTGGTGTTCGCCGACCGCCTGCTGCTGTCGGCCTCGGTCGCGAGCTGACCCTCGACGCTTGCTGACGGCGAACGGCCCGACCCCCACGCGGGGCCGGGCCGTTCGCCGTCAAGGTTCCTGGCTGGTACATTTCCGCATTCCAGAACAGCGCTACACGGCCATCCACGGCCATGCACGGAATGCGGGTGACCTCATGTTCTCCACGCGCGGTATCAGACTGCTCGGTGGTGCCGGGTGAGGCCGCCCCGCCGGCTGCTGCTGCTGCGTCACGCCAAGTCCGACTGGGCCGACGGATCGCTGCCGGACGTCGACCGGCCGCTGTCCGACGCCGGGCGCCGCGGTTGCCGGCTCATCGCCCGCCACCTCGCCGACAACGGGCTGGCCCCGGACCTCATCCTGTGCTCCGCCGCCCTGCGGACCAGGCAGACCGTCGAGGGCATCGCCGAGGCGCTGCCGGCGAGCGTGCCGGTGCTGGTCGAGGACCGGCTCTACCTGGCGGAGGCACAGGCCCTGCTGGAACGGCTGCACGAGGTCGACGACGGGGTGCCGAGCGTCCTGCTCGTGGGGCACAACCCGGGTATCCACACGCTCGCCGTGGCCCTGCTCGCCCCCGACGAACGCTTCCGGATCCCCACCTTTCCCACCGCCGCGCTCGCGGTCGAGGACCTTGCCGTGTCGCGGTGGGCCGAGCTCGGCCAGGACTCGACCCGGCTCGTCTCCTACGTCACTCCCCGCGCGCTGCGTGCGCAGGCCGACCCCCCGGCCGCCTCGAGCTGAGCGCGCCGGGCACCGCCCGACTCGCCGGGTTGCAGGCCGCCGGGGTTGCGGCTCGCCGGGATCAGTACGCCTGCTCCATGATCCGGGAGGCCAGGGCGATGATGCCGCCGCCGACCAGGAGCACGGCGGTGACGATCCACAGCGGCACCGAGGCAAGGATGAGCGCGAAGCACCCGATCACGGAGCCCGCGATCAGCAGCAGCACCGCCAGCCACGAACCCGTGTTGGCCTTGTGGTGACCGGTCTCACTCACGTCCACTCCTGTCCCTGTCATCGCGCCGCCGGCCGGCGGCGCGACGCGCCTCGTTCCCGCTGCGAGACTACCTGCGAACACCGACGGCGGATGCCCGGGGCCGATGTGCATTCGCCCCTTCTTCCGACCCGTCCGGGCGGGCGGGTCGGCAGGGTGATATCCGGACCGCACCGGGTCCTTCGGCCCGCGGTCCGCCAGCCCGTCCGACCCCGTCCCGCCGCCATCGCGCCTTCATCCCGGCACCATGGCGGCTCAGATGAACCCGGCGATCCGGCGCAGATCGACGAGTTGGTCGTCGAGCCAGCGCCGGACGTCGTGGGTGCGGACCTGTTCGGCGGCGGCCGCGAGCCGGCGGTGGCGCTCCTCCATCGGCATCGTCAGCGCCGTGTAGAGGGCGTCGGCCATCTGCTGGACGTCGAACGGCTGAAGGGTCACCGCGAACTCGCCGAGCTCCTCGTGGGCGCCGGCCATCTCGGACAGGGCCAGCACGCCGCCGCGGCGGTTGACGACCGCCACCTCCTTCGCGACGAGGTTCATCCCGTCGGCGATCGCGTTGACGATCAGCACGTCGCAGATCGAGTAGGCCGCCACCGCCAGCGGGAAGTCCTCCACCATCCGCAGGTCGATCGGCTGGCGGCCCTCCTTGGTGTGCCGGGCGTTGATCTCGGCGACCAGCGCGCCGATGAGCGCGATGTAGTCGGCGTACTCCGGGACGTCGGTGCGGCTGGGCTGCAGCAGAGCGAGGAAGCTGACCTTGCCGACGAGCTCGGGATGCTGGTCGAGCAGCGTGCCGAAGGCGAGGAAGCCCCGCACCACGTTCTTGCTCGGGTCGGTGCGGTCGACGCGCAGGATGAGCTGGCGATCGTCGTCGAGGA
The DNA here is from genome assembly GCF_000058485.1 of Frankia alni ACN14a. Classification (NCBI taxonomy): domain Bacteria; kingdom Bacillati; phylum Actinomycetota; class Actinomycetes; order Frankiales; family Frankiaceae; genus Frankia; species Frankia alni. Next base: position 2,490,703 of record NC_008278.1, on the reverse strand, counting down.
AGATGTAGCGCAGCATCGCGATGTGCGCGGCGACCTCCTCCGACGCCTGGGTGGCGTCGAGCGCGGCCGCGTCGACCGAGATCGGGTAGTAGCGGGCGCGAACGACCCGGTCTCCGACGGTGACGGTGAGCTTCTCCAGGTCGACGGGCAGGCCGAGGAGCTCCTGGGCGCACAGGACGAAGTTGCGGGCGTAGCGGCGGGTGTGAAAGCCGACGACGTCGCTGCCGAGCAGCCCACGCAGCAGCCGCTCGCGGATGTCACCGGGCAGGATGCGCCACTCGTCCGGGCCCGGCCAGGGGATGTGCACGAAGTGGGTGAGCACGACGTCGGGGCACTGCTCGCGCACCCAGTCGGCGACCAGGTAGAAGTGGTAGTCCTGCAGCAGGACGAGGGCCTTGCCCCCGCGGGCGCGCACCTCGTCGACCACCGCGTCGGCGTAGGCGCGGTTGACCGCCGCGTACCCGTTCTCGAAGGCGTCGTGCTCGGCCCGGGTCAGCACCGGCGCGAGCGACCGGCCGTAGAGGCCGTGCTGGATGAACCAGAGGATCGGGTTGGACCACACGCTGTAGAAGTCGGCGTAGGCGGTCGGGTCGGTGACGACGAGACGGACCCGGATCGCCGGGCCGTCCGGCTCGCCGTCCACCACGTGGGGCTGGGGCTGCGTCTGGACGAGGATGGACCCGCCCGCGCTCTCCGCCGCGACGGCGGCGTCCTCCTCGCCGGCGGCGCCGCAGACCCACACGGCGTCGTCGAGGTGTTCGGCGAGTCCGGACAGGGCGGACACGAGGCCCCCCGCGCCCCGGTTCACGGTGCGCCCGGAGGCGTCCCGGTCGAAGCTGACAGGACCGCGGTTGGACAGGAGTACGAGAGGCAGGTCGAGGGGGATGAAGTCCGACACGGCGGATGCAGCCTCCTGGTCACGGGCGGTACTCGGCGTCCGGTGCCCCTGATCGCTCGGGCGCCCGGGCGCACGGGGACAATCCGGACTGTAGTGAGCCCCGCTTTCGGATGCACCGCGTTGCGGGGTGCCTGAAGCGTTGTTACCCAGACCTTCATCTGGTCACTGTTGCCACCGACGCGATTTCCGTCCGTAACCAACACGTACCACCATTGTGGAGAGGCGGCCGTCCCCGGCGACATCGAGTGTGCCGACGATCACGACAGGTGGGCTACAGGCCGTCCCGGTAGTCCCGGACCTCCTGCACGGCCGAGCCCAGGGAGGCAAGCGACATCTGCAATGTGTCACGCGTCTCGACGAGCGCACTGGTGAGCTGCTCGACGGCCCGATGCTCGCTGCCGTCGGTCGCCGCGATCACCATCGCCTGCGCCTCTTCGATCATGCTCAGCGCGCCCTCGAGCTGGCCGGCGACCTCCTCGGTGCGCCGGAACGCCTCGTCGAGCTGCGCCTTGACGTCGGCGATCGTGCCTGACACCCGTCCTCATCCCTTCCTGGAGCCACCGGCCCGCGAGCCGGACGCCGGCGCCTGCTCGACGCCCGAGCCGAGCCCAAGGCCGAACCGGGCCGCGGCCGCGAGCGCGAGCAACGCGGCGGCCACGTCGACCGGCGCCATCGGCGCGAGCCGGAACGTGGCGAGCACCGCCACCGCGGCGGCGCCCGCTCCCAGCATGCCTGCCCGGAACACCGCCTTCACCCCGTCTTCGGAGCCGGCCGCCACGGCCACCAGCGCCGCCGCGAGCACCGCCGCGCCGATGATGCAGGGCAGCCCGGGCGCCTCGGTGAACACCCGCAGCACCCCCACGAACACGAGGCTGAGCAGACAGGCGAGCGCGGTCATCAGCCCGGCGGAGGCCGAACCAGCGGCCTTGGAGACCGCGCGCAGCTCGGCGGCCTTGCTCATCGCCTCCAGGCAGAGGTCGTAGGCCTGGCGGGGAGCGGTACGCGGATCGACCGGGGCGGTCGCCGCCGGCTGCCCGACGGCGCCGAGCTCCCCGCGCCCCGACCGACCCTCGCGCCCCGACCGGCCCGCACCACGCGCCTCGCGCCCGTCGCCCGCCGGCCGGCGGCCCTCGCGGCCGGCGGCATCGCCGACGGCCGGCCCGCCGCGCAGGTCCCGTCCGGAACTCGCCAGCGGCCGACCGGCCCGCCGCTGGGCCGGCGCGTCGGCGCCGCGACGCGGGGCGGCCTTCTTCGTGAGCGCGACCGCGGGCTCGGCGGCGGCCGGCCTGAGCTGGTCGAGGTCGGTGAGCCCGTACTGGGCCAGCGGCTCGGCGACCTGGGCCCAGACGCTCTCGACCCGGGCCCGGATGTCGGCGGCGGCCTCACGGTGCCGGCGCGCCTGCGCGCGGCCGCCCTGACGTCGCTGGTAGGCGTCCCGGTCCGCGCGGGCGCGGGCGGCGTCGGAGGCGCCGAGCAGCCGGCGGTACTGCATCGCCGCCCGCAGCGGATCGTCGGGGCCCAGACCGAGACCGGGATCGGGATCGCTGTCGGGATCGGGGTCGGCAGTCGCGGGCGGCCGGCCCGGGGCGGGTACGGCCGTGATCGCGGGCGGGTCCGGCGTCGCCGTCGCGCCGCGCTGCCACGACCCGGCGATGGACCAGGCCTCGGGGTCCAACGGCTCAGCTCCCGCCATCATCGCGTTCCGTTCTCCCCCGGCTCCGGCCGGCCGGGCGCGCCCCGCCTCGCGGCGGGCACCCGCCCAGCCGGCGCCGTCTGGATCTTCCTGCCCGATCGCCACCGGCCTACCCCCGCACCATCGGCGCGAACGGCACCACCGTGCGCGGTTCGGACTGGGTGTGCCGGTCGAACAGCACCGCCCGGTTCGGCATCGTCCCGCCGGCCACCGGGCGGTGGCCGGCGAGGGCGAACAGGTCACTGCCCGGCACGCCCGCAGCCGCCCAGGCCGCGATGTCGTCCCGGTTCACCGGCCCCAGGTCCTCCGCCATCCGGGACACCCCGCGCCACCAGCCGACCAGGTGGACGCGGGTAGCCGGGCCACGGCGGGTGACCGTGCGCAGATCGTCGAGGCCGGTGCGGCGCGACGCCGGATCACGCACCTCCAGGGCGGCCCGCCCGGCGTCCATCGCGAACACCACCACCAGCCGCAGGGGCGGCAACGGACCGCCGGCGCCGGCGAGCGCCGCCTCCTCCCGGGCCCGGCAGGCGTCCGCGGCGGCGGCCAGCACCGCGCGCAGCCCGGTGACGTCGACGACCCGCACGGGGTGGCCGGCGCGCCGCATCCGCTGGGCGAGGATCTCCGCCGCGCCGAGCGCGGTCGGCTCCGCGGCGACGATCTCCGCGACGAGGCCGCCGGCCGGGAGCTGGGCGGCGACGCTGGCCGCCGCCGCCTGCACCATGCCGACCGCCTCCCGGCGCAGCGGGCCGAGCACGGCGAGATGGCGCCCGGGCGAGGCGGCGAGGCGAACCCCGACCGCCGCCGGAGCGAGGTCGACGGGCACCCCGACCAGTGCGAGCGGGTCGCCGCCGGGCATCGCGCTGCCGGCCACCTCGACGCCGGGCATCGCGCTGCCGGCCACCTCGACGCCGGGCAGCTCGACGCCGGGCAGCTCGGCCCCGGCTGTCTCCGTCCCGGGCATCCCGACCCCGGGCATCGCTGCGGCGGACGTGGCGGCGCCGGGCCACGCGGACCGGTCGGGAGTGGGGGCGAGGGACGCCGACCCGGCGGAGGGGTACGCGCCGATCGCGATGGGCTGGTCGTCTCCGATCGGCGCGGCCGTGGACTCGATCGCCGGCGGCGCGGGGCGCCCGTCCAACGCGCGGTAGACCGGGTTGTCGTCGAGGATCGCCGGGGCGTGGCCGACGAAGACCCGCGGCCGCGGCGCCGACGGCAGGCTGCGCGCCGTGGTGGTCGCCAGCCGGTCCCGCAGCCGGGCGATCACGTCCGGGTCGGGGAAGGCGACCCGGACGAGCTCGTTGCCGGCCGGATGGCCGTTGCGCCGGTTCACGATCGCCTCGCCGACGCCGGACAGCGCGCCCGCGGCCTCGTTCGCCGTGGACAGCAGGACCCGCGACTCCGAGATCGAGGTGCGCAGCGCCACCCGCAGCGCGAACTGGCCGAAGATCGAGCCACGCTTGCCGGCGGTGGAGTCGAGGGCGTCGATGCCGGACAGCGTCTGGCTGGCCAGCAGCAGATGGACGCCGTAGGCACGGCCCTGGCGGGCCAGGACCTCCAGGTGGGCGACGCCCTCGCGGGCGATGGCGTCCATCGGGGTGAGCATCACCTGGAACTCGTCCACGACGACGAGGACCCGCGGCCAGGCGGAACTGCGGTCGGCGGCGCGCAGGCCGCGCAGGTCCCGCGCGCCGACGGCGCGCATCGCCACCGAGCGCCGCCGCATGTCCTCGCGGACCGCGCGCAGGACGGCGACGCCGAACTCACGGTCGCTCTCGATCCCGACGGTGTCGGCGTGTGGCAGGAAGAACGGGTCGGTGGCCCCGGCGGCGAACTGGGCGAACTCCAGGCCCTCCTTGAAGTCCAGCAGGTGGAAGCGGACCTGGTCGGGGGCGTAGCGGGCGGCGATGCCGTAGACCATGTCCAGCAGCAGGGTCGACTTGCCGGCGCCGGCCTGACCGCCGACGAGGGCGTGGACGGTGTCGTCGTCGAAGGTGAGCCGCACCGGGCCGTCGGGGCCCTGGGCGACGGGCACGCTGATGCCGGCGGCGCTGTCGGACTCCCACAGGGCGCCGGGCAGCAGCTCGGCGATGCCGGGGGGGCGGGACGCCTCGCGGGCGGCCGCGTCGGCGACCTGCCTGGTGACGGCGGTGACGAGAGCCGCCGGCGGCGGCGGGTCGAGCTGGACGGCCAGCAGGCCGGTCAGCGATGTGCGCCACAGGCCGGGCTGCGCACCGCGCCAGTCCGGGCGGTCGGCGAGCAGCTCGACGGCGGTGAACACCACCGAGTTCGGCAGCGCCTCGGCGACCGAGTCGGCCGCCTCGTCCGGGCGCGGATCTTCGAAGTCGGGATCGGGCGGGGTCACGTCGTCGAGGTCGTCGCCGGCGTCCAGGCCGCCCGGGTGGGGCTGCGGGACGAGCTGGACGATGGACAGGACGTGGACGCCGCAGGCGGGCCCCTGCGCGGCGACGGCCGCCAGCGACCGGGCGCCCTCCTCGTACAGGCGCGGATCGCCGAGCAGCACCAGCAGCAGCCACGGCTCCGGCCGGCCGTGGCCGGCGTCCTCGCGTTCGCGCAGCGAGTCGAACCGGCCGGCGAGCCGCTCGACGGTGATGCGGCCCACCTCGGCGGACAGCTCGGCGAGGCGTTCCTCCAGCCGGGCCCGGGTGGTGATGGTGGCCGACGCGACGCCGGCGGCCCGCAGCGGCGCGAAGCCCGCGAGGCCGGCGCCGAGCTCGTGCGGGTCGTAGACGACGAGCTGGACCCGGCCGGCGGGCACCGCGGCGAGGATCCGAGTGAGCAGCCCGCGGACGAGATCGACCGCGGCGGCGCGCCGCGCCGGGGTGGTCTCGATCCGCAGGTTGCGGCCGTCGAGCAGGGGCACCGCCAGCGGCACCGTGCTGTGCGGCGCGCCGGGCTCGTCCGGCGGGATGACGACCTGCCCGACCTGCCACAGGCCCGGGCGGAAGCGGCCGCGCGCGCCACCCGCCGCGGCGGGGGCGGCACCGAACGGGCCGTGCCGCCAGTCGGGCGCGGCCCAGGAGGCACCGGCGAAACCACGGGCCCCGCTGCGAGCGATCATCCTGGCCTGCGCCAGCTCGGCGTCGACGCCCTGCGACCCGGTCGCCGTGCCCGGTCGCCCCGGGGCGCCCGGCGCCGCCGTGGTCGCGGCCGGCGCTCCGCCGCGTTCGAGCTCGGCCGCCTGCTCCTCCAGCCGGTCGGCAAGAGCCAGCGCCGCTCCCAGCGAGGACTGAATACCGGCCACGAGCGTGCGCGCCCGCCGGGTACCCGACATCGTCGACCTCCCCACACCATCTCCGCACCACACCGGGAGTACCGGGAGCGCCGGGCGACCGCCGCCGCGTCGGGCACCCGGCGACGCCAATTCCCCCGACGACCATGACACGTCCGAGGGAGCAAACATCCCAGAACCCGCCGACCGGCCGAACCGGCGTACCCGCCGGGCGGCCGTGGGGGTGGCGCCGTCACCGAGCGGCACCGGATGCTGACCATGGCCACGCTAGCGACTCACCTGGCGCCGACGTGGCCGTTCGGACCCGGATCACACCCGCCGCCACCGCACGGACGACGCCGAGACCACCCCCGCCCGCCAGCGCGGACCCGATCGGTCGGGTGTCCGCGCGCTGCGGCCTGTGGGCCACCCGACACCGTCGCGAGGCGTCGAACCGGTTTCGCCGATCCATGACCATGACAGGGCCGCCGCGGCCCGCGACGGGTGGCGCCCACGACGGGGTGGAAGGTGCGATGTTCGAGGCGATCCGGCAGACAGCGCACGACCGGGACCGATATGCGGCACCGGGCGCGTGTTCAATGGCCGGGCGAGGGCAACGTCCCCGGCGGGTCGTCGACGAGCCGCCCGGCGGGGGCGCGCAGCGTCGATGGCCACGCGGGAAGGGGATCCAGGTGACGGACGCGGCTGAAGCGGCGGGAATCGCCGGCACGGCCGACCGGACCAGCGGCACGGCCGAACGGACCGGCGGCACGGCCGACCGGACCGGCGGCACGGTGGGCGGCTCACCGCCCGGCGGCCCGGCCGACTCCGCCGCGGCGAGAGCCGGCGGTCGGGGGGAGCCGATGGTGCCGGAGCAGCGGCCGCTCGCGGTCATCGACGTGGACGGGGTGGTGGCCGACGTCCGTCACCGGCTGCGGTTCCTGCGGGCGAGCCCCGGCGACTGGGAGGCGTTCTTCGCCGCGGCGCCCGCGGACCCGCCGCTGGCCGAGGGGGTCGAGCTGGTCCACCGGCTCGCCCGCGACCACGAGGTGGTATGGCTGACCGGCCGGCCGGAACGGTCGCGGGCGGCGACCTGGCGCTGGCTGGGCGAGCAGGGCCTGCCCCTGGGGGAGCTGCGGATGCGCCCCGACGACGACCGCCGCCCGGCCCGGGTGTTCAAGCGCGCCGAGCTGCGCCAGCTCGGCGCGCGACGGCAGGTCGCCGTCGTGGTCGACGACGACCCCGCCGTGGTGGACCTGCTGCGCGCCGACGGCTGGCCGGTGCTGCGGGCCGAATGGCTCGCCTACGAGGCCACCCTGGGCAACGCCCAGGAGTCCGAGGGCCGCACCTGAGCCGACCACGGCACGGCAGGCACCGGTCGGGGCACCGCATGCCGGACGGCACGGCTCGGCTCAGCCCGACGCCGACCTGCGGTGGATCCCGACGGCCAGCGGCGCGAACACCGCCAGCAGGCCCAGGCACCAGGCGAGGGACTGCAGCAGCGACGACGACACCGGGCCGCCGAGGAACAACGACCGGACGGCGTCGATGGTCACCGACACCGGCTGGTGGCGAGCGAACGCCTGCAACCAGCCCGGCATCGTCGCGACCGGCGCGAAGGCGGAGCTCGCGAAGACCAGCGGGAAGATCCAGACGAAGCCCCCCGACTGGGCCGCCTCGGCGCTGCGCACCGACAGGCCGATCACCGCGGACAGCCAGCAGAACGCGTAGGAGAACAGCAGGATCAGGCCGAACCCGGCGAGCACCGCGGGCACGGTCGTGTCGCCGAACCGGAACCCGACCGCCAGCCCCACCGCCAGCATGACCACGATGATGAAGGCGTTGCGCAGCAGGTCGGACAGGGTCCGGCCGGTGAGCAGCGCCGAGCGGGTCATCGGCAGCGACCGGAACCGGTCCATCAGGCCGCGTTGGCGGTCCTCCGCCAGGCCGAGCCCGGTGACCATCGCGCCGAAGATCACCGTCTGCGTGAACACGCCGGGCATCAGGTAGTCGACGTAGTCCAGCCCGCCGCCGACGTTGATCGCGCCGCCGAAGACGTAGGTGAACAGCAGCACGAACAGGACGGGCTGGACCGTCGCGAAGACGGTCAGCTCCGGGATCCGCCAGGTCTGGACGAGGTTGCGCCGCGCCATGACCCAGGCGTCGATGACCGCCCACGCCAGCGACCCGCGGCGCACGGGCACCAGCTCGACGGATCCCGCCCGTGGGTCGCCGGTGTCCAGGATGGTCATGGTGCCGCCACCGTCCGCTCGTCCCGATCGTCGCCGCCGCGGCCGGCGCCGTCGCGCGCGGCCGGGACGGCGGAGCCGGCCACGGCCGGCTGCGCACCGCCGGCCCTGCGACCCGTCATGCTGAGGAAGACCTCGTCCAGGGACGGCCGGTGCAGGGCGACGTCGTCGATCCGCACGGCGATCTCGTCGAGCGCCCGGACCACGTCCGACAGCACGCCGGCGCCCGCCACCGGCACGCCCACCCGCCGCGTCGCCGGGTCGGCCGTCGCCGGCCCCGTGCCGAACCGGTCGAGCACGGCCCGAGCCGCCTCGACCTGGGCGGGATCGTCCCCGGCGAGGACGAGGTCGAGCCGGCTTCCCCCGATGCGCGCCTTCAGCTCGTCGACGGTGCCCTCCGCGATGACCCGGCCACCGTCGATCACGGAGATCCGGTCGGCGAGCCGATCCGCCTCCTCCAGGTACTGCGTCGTGAGCAGCACCGTCGTGCCGTCGCGGACCAGATCCTCCACGACCCGCCACAGGGCGGCCCGGCTGCGCGGATCCAGGCCGCTGGTCGGCTCGTCGAGGAACAGCACCGGCGGGTTGATGATGAGGCTGGCGGCGAGGTCGAGCCGGCGGCGCATCCCACCCGAATAGGTGCGCGTCTGGCGGCCGGCGGCGTCGGCCAGGTCGAACCGGTCGAGCAGCTCCCGGGCGCGGGCCCGGGCGACGCCGGCCCGCAGCCGGTAGAGCCGGCCGAACATCTCCAGGTTCTCCAGCCCCGTGAGCCGCTCGTCGACCGCGGCGTACTGGCCGGTCAGCCCGATGCGAGCCCGCAGCACGTCGGGCTCGCGCACGACGTCGACGCCGAGTACCCGGGCCCGCCCGCCGTCCGGGCGCAGCAGCGTCGACAGAATGCGGACCGCCGTCGTCTTACCGGCGCCGTTGGGACCGAGCACGCCGTGGACCGTGCCCGAGGCGACCCGCAGGTCCAGCCCGGCCAGCGCCGGTTTGCCCCGGTAACTCTTCTGCAGGCCTTCGGCGAGGACCGCGGGTTCGTCTGCCACAGTGCGGACCGTATGCCACCCCACCGACAGTTCCCGTGATTGTCCGGGCCCAGCCCCTGCCGGACTCCTGCCCATCAGCGGCGCACCGGCTCGCCCTCGCCGGAAATCGGCGAAAAGCGATGCCGACATAATCCGCGGCCGACAAATCCCGGACATTCATGCGTCCGGGGGAAACGCGCGGCGGGGCTCAGGCGCTGCTGCGCCGGGTGCGCCGGCTGGCGAGCTCGTCGCCCGGGTGGGTGGCGGGCGGCTGGCCGGGGCGCTCGCAGGGCAGCTCGGCGAGCTGGCCGCGCATGTCGCGCAGGGCCCGACCGACCGCGATCGCGAACACCCCCTGGCCGCCGCGGACCAGATCGATCACCTGGTCGTCCGAGGTGCACTCGTAGACGGTCGAGCCGTCGCTGATCAGGGTGAGCTGGGCCAGGTCGTCCACTCCCCGGGTGCGCAGGTGCTCCACGGCGACCCGGATGTTCTGCAGCGAGACGCCCGCCTCCAGCAGCTTGCGGACGACCCGCAGAACGAGGACGTCCCGGAAGGAGTACAGCCGCTGGCTGCCCGAGCCGGACGCGCCGCGGACGCTGGGGACCACCAGGCCGGTCCGCGCCCAGTAGTCGAGCTGGCGGTAGGTGATGCCCGCCGCGGCACATGCTGTCGGCCCGCGGTATCCGACATCGTCCCCAGGAGGTTCGGGGATCTCGTCCGGAAAGAGCTGGCCCTGTTCGATCATCGTCGTACGCACTTCGCCGCCATGCCAGCCCCATCCTCCGGATCGATCCGGGTCGGTCCAGGCGGCCGGTCACCCGGTCCCGCCATCCCGGACGCCCAGCCCGGTCGAGTCACTTCCACGGCCACGTCCGGATCGTCCCGACCAGACGCCACCAGCCCGCACCGGCACCCACCGCCGGCCCGCGAGCGAGCGGGCCGGCACGTCGCCATCGAGCGACGTGACCCCGGACCGGCCCGAGACGCGCGCGACGCACGCGCCCCGGCCTCCCGCGGCGCGGGTCCACAGGTCCGGGCACGGACCGCCGTCACCACCTCCCCGGCAAGGGTCAGTGCCGGAGCACGTTCGTCCGCTGACGCGTCCACCACGGGCACGGGCGGCCACGAGCTCCGGGATCGGGTTCCTCCGACCGTAGGAGCGACGTGCGGTTCCTTCAATGATCTAAGCCGGCGTGTCCGTAGTCCAGCGGACATCACTGGCCAGATCGGACAAAAAGGAATCGCATCGGAGCGGTCATGGCCGGACTCGTCCCACACCGGGCCCGCCCGCCCGGAGCGAAGGGCCGCCGAAACCCACCAGGCCAGGGGAAAGGAGCCCGCGGTCCGGCCCGGGCGGGACCACACCCGCCCCCGTGCGTGGTGGACCCGCGAACGGGGTGCGGTGGGCCCGCGAACGGGGTGCGGCGCGCGCCTCCATCCCCCCGACGGGGCACCCGGTTCGGGCCACCCGCGCCACGAGGGCCGCCGTGAAGCTGCTGAAAGGGCAGGTCAAGGGCGCGCAGGGACGGGGACCGGCGCCGAGGTGACCGCAGGCATGCTGACGCCGCCCCGCGGCAGCTCGTCGCCGCGGGGCGGAGGCGGGCTCAGGAGCCGGGCGTGTTGAAGTCCTCGGGAGAGATCGTGTCCAGGAACTCCCGGAACTTCTCCAGCTCGCTCTCCTGTTCCTGCTCCTGCTCCTCGGGGACCGTGATCCCGGCCTCCGCCAGGACGGCCTCGACGCCGTAGACCGGCGCCCCCATCCGCATCGCCAGCGCGATCGCGTCGGACGGGCGGGCGGAGACCTCCACCCCGTTGCCGAACACGAGGGTGGCGAAGAAGACGCCGTCCTGCAGGTCCGTGATCGTCACCCGGGTCAGGTCCGTCTGCAGCGCCCGCAACACGTCCCGCATCAGGTCATGGGTCATGGGTCGAGCCGTCGTGATGCCCTCCTGGGCGAAGGCGATCGCGGTCGCCTCGACGGCGCCGATCCAGATGGGCAGATACCGCTCACCGCCCACCTCCTTGAGCAGGACGATCGGCTGCTTCGACGGAAGCTCGACTCGCACGCCGACGATGTCCAGCCGATGCACCGATCTACCTCCTCGCGCAGGTGGGGCAGGGCGGGATGATGTGACCGGAGCCAGAAAACCCCACAGGGGAGACAGTATCCCCGCATCCGCCCGGCGTCAGCGCGCCCACCGGTTCCGCTGCCCGGCAGGGCACTTCGGCCCCGGCCCCGACCACCCGGTCAGCTCGACCGACCGGCCGCCAGCCGGGACCGCAGCAGGGCCGCATGCAGCCGGACCAGCAAGGCCGCCAGCTCATCGGCGGTCTCCGCCTGCCGCCCGGCGTTGTCCGAGCCGCGCTGGCCCCGCAGCGGAGCGGTGGCGGCCTCGATGAGACCAGCCTCACGATCGGCCACCGTCCGGGCGGCCCGCAGATGCCGGGCCTGCACGCCGTGCCCGGCGAGCAGCGCGACCGTGCGCGCGACGACCACGGCGTCGGAGTCGTAGTACCCGCCGCCCGCGATCGGGGCGACCAGGCCGTGGCGCTCCAGGTCCGCCAGCTCCTCCTCGTCGAGCCCCACGGCCGCCAGGAGCTCCCGGCGGGACATCCTGACCCTTTCCACCCCGAGGATGGCGTCCAGGCCGCCAGGAGCCGGATGCGGGGGCACCGCACGGGGGCCGGGGCGGTGCACCGGCGTCTCCCCGCGGTCGAGGGAGGCCAGCTCCTCCTTGATGACGCGCAGCGGGAGGAACCGCTCCCGCTGCGCGTGCAGGACGTACCGGAGCCGGGCCACGTCGTCGGCCGAGTACTTGCGGTAGTTCGCGCTCGTACGAGCCGGCTCGACGAGCCCCTCCGCCTCCAGATAACGGATCTTCGACAGGGTGATGTCGGCGAAGTCGGCCCGCAGCCGCTCCAGGACCTGGCCGATGTTGAGCACCTTCGCGCCCGAACCGGACCGGTCCCGACCGGGCCCGTTCGGGCGCGGGGCCGGCGACGCCGCAGCGAAGCCGCTCACCGTGGGTCCCTCCCGCTCACCGCGCCGCTGACCCCCCGTAGCTCGCCCCGGTCAGGAACACCAGCCGGAACTTCCCGATCTGCACCTCGTCGCCGCTGGTCAGCTCGGCGGAGTCGATGCGCTCCCGGTTGAGGTACGTGCCGTTGAGGCTGCCGACGTCGCGCACCGAGAAGCCCTTGGTGTACGGCGAGCGGTGGAACTCCGCGTGCCGGCGCGAGACGGTGACGTCGTCGAGGAAGATGTCGCTCTCGGGATGACGCCCGACGGTGGTCATGTCGGCGTCCAGCAGGAACCGGCTGCCGGCGTTCGGCCCGCGCTTGACGACCAGCAGCGCCGAACCGGGCGGCAGCGCGTCGACGGCGGCGACGGCGTCGCGCTCCGTCGACTCGTCGACGTGATCGCCCTCGATCCCGGAGAGCGCGGCGGCCAGATTCAGCGTCGATGTCTGTTCGGCGGGCCGCTCCGGCGCCACGGGCTCACCCGGACGTACCAGAGGGGACCCGCACCGCGCGCAATACAGCGCGTCGGACGGGTTCTGCTGTCCGCACCTCGTGCAGAACACAGTCGCGTCCGCTTCCTGCCGGGACCCCGCGTGAGCGAGGTTCGCCAGCCGCCTCGGCCGCCGCCGGACAGGCGGCGGGAACGTCTCTACCAGCACTTGCGATGGTGGTAGCCAGACGTCCTCAGCCCACCCCCACCACCGGGATGATCACATGCCGACGGCTGGGCCGTCCACGACCGTGCCCCGGTGCACCCCGAGGCTAGTGCATCGGGGGCACGCTCGTGAAAAGGGTGCGACCCGTGTTGTTCGGCGTGGCGTCACCCACCGCCCGCCATCGGGACACAGCCGATACCGTCAGTGCTCCTTCACGTGCTCCGTGTACTCGCCGGCGTCCAGCAGACCCTCGAGGGCGCCGGTGTCCGTGAACGTGAACTCGACCAGCCAGCCGTCCCCGTACGGATCGGAGTTGATCAACTCGGGCGCGTTCACCAACGCCTCGTTGCAGGCAGTGATCTCACCGCCGGCCGGCGCGTAGATCTCCGAGACGCTCTTGGTCGACTCGACCTCGCCGAAGGGCTCCCCCGCCGCGGCGGTGGTGCCGACCTCGGGCAGCTGCACGAACACGATGTCGCCCAGCGCCTCCTGCGCGTAGGCGGTGATGCCCACCCGGGCCGTGCTCCCGGTGAGCCGGATCCACTCGTGCTCACGGGTGTACTTCAGGTCGTCCGGGTACACCGGAGATCGCCTCCCCTTGATCCGCATCACTCCGACCAGCGCCGGCGGGAGCCGTGGAGCCGGCCCCGTCGCCAGACGACCCGCGCGGCGGCGGAGCTATCCGGCCGGGCGAGCGTAGCGGGGACTGGGCGCGGGCCGCAGCGCACGGATCTCCAGGTGCCCGAAGGTCCGGACGCTGGCCTGCGCCCCGTCCCGCGCCGCTACCGTATCGAGCACCCCACCCGGGATCCGCAGCGCCTGGTCGAGGGTGTGGGCATCACCGACCACCCGCAGGACGTACGGCGCGGCGACCGACGTCCCGTCCACGATCAGCCCGTGCCCCGGCTCGTCGGCGATGTAGGTCGACACGATCGCCCGCACCCCGGCGATCTCGATGGCCTCCGCGCCCGCGTCGCGCAGTTCCTGCAGCGCGTCGACGAGCACCGAGGCGTCGACCGCCCGGTGGGGGTCCCGGATGGTCAGCTCCAGCCCGGGCCCGCCGACCGGCACCGTCCCGGCCAGGATCGCCAGCTCGTCGGCCCGCGCACGCTCGGCGTCCGCCCCGCCAGCGGCACCGGCGCCGGCCCCGGCGCCCGACGCCGCATCCGCTGTGGCCCCCGGCCCGCGGCCCGGCCCCGAGCTCCCGCCCGGTGCCGGCGACGCCCCGGGCGATGCCGCCCCACCCGCGCCGGCTGCCTCGCGGCGCAGGCGCGCCTCCTGCGACGCGAGCGCCCGATCCTCGGCGCCGATCGCGCCGAGGCTGGCGGCGAGCTCGTCCGGGCGGGCCGTGGCCAGGGAGAACGAGGGGTCCGCCGAACGCGCCGCGACGACCCCGCCGAAGCCGAGCGCGGCCAGCAGGACGAGGGTCACCGCCCGGCTCAGCCGCATCCCGCGAGGCCTCGGTCCCGCCCCGGACGGCGCGGCAGCCGCCGCCGCGGCCACGTCGCCGATGCCCGGCTCAGGCCCCGGGCCGGCGGGCTCGGGGCCGGCGGGCTCGGGGCCGGCGGGCTCGGGGCCGGCGGGCTCGGGGCCGGCGGGCTCGGGGCCGGCGGGCTCGGGGCCGGCGGGCTCGGGGCCGGCGGGCTCGGGGGCGGCGGGCTCGGGGGCGGCGGGCTCGGGGGCGGCGGGCTCTCGGCTGTCAGGCTCCGGGACGGCGGACTCGGGGCTGTCGGGCTCCGGGACGGCGGACTCCGGGACAGCGGGCTGTGCGGCGTCGGACTGTGCGGCGGCGGGCTCGCCGGACGCCGGCGGCGCCGGGTCCGTGCGGGCGCCGGCAGGCGGCTCGGCCGAGGACTCGCCGGCGGACTCGGGTCGCGGGGGCTGCGCCGCGCTCGCCGTCATCGTCAGAGCCTGATCAGCGCACGGCGCAGGACCGTCGCGGTCGTGAAGATCCGGATGCCCAGCACGACGACGACCGCCGTCGACAGCGCACCGCCGAAGCCGATCAGATCGCCGAGCAGCACGAGCAGAACGGCGATCACCACGTTGGAGAGGAAGGAGACGATGAACTCCCGGTCGTCGAACGTCCGCTCGACCAGCGATCGCGCGGCGCCGAGGGCGGCGTCGACCGCCGCGACGACCGCGACCGGCAGATAGGGGTCCAACCAGTCCGGGGCACTCGGTCCCAGCAGCAGTCCGGCCACCACACCGAGCACGAGGGCCAGCAGGGCAATCATGATCCGCTCCGTCGGGCATGGCGCAGCACCGGTGACGGCGCCGCGGGCAGGGTCAGGGACGCGGCGGCGGACGCCGTCAGGGAGGTCACGGGAGAGCCGGGACGGTGGCGCAGCCGGTCGACCACCGCCGACTGATCCACCCGCCGCACCAGCCGAAGCGGGTCACCGACGGCCTCGACCGCGTACGGCGCCAGCACCGGGACAAAGTTGATCAGCACGATGTCCCCCGCCGCCCGGATCGCGCTGAGCGCCGTCAGCCGCACTCCGTTGATCGCGATCGCCTCGGCTCCGGAGATCCACAGCACGTTCACCAGGTCGGCCAGGTCGTGATCCTGGATGCGTCCCGGGGCGACCACGCCCGGGGCGGTCGTCGGGCCGGTCTGGCGCGGTCGGGGGGTGCCGGACGCCGACACCCGGGGGTCTGCGCCGCCGGAGCCGCCGGCCAGCCGGTCGGTGATGGTGATGCGCACGCCGGGGCCCGTCACGGCGGCCGAGCCCGTCACGGGTCCGAGCGCCGCGACGTCCGCGGCAGCACCGGCCTGGTCGCGCTCGGCGCGGCGGCGCTGTTCGCGGGCCACCGCGAGCTGCGACCGCAGCCGCCCGACCCGGTCCTGCGTGCCCGCCAGCGCCACGGAACGCTCGCCGACCTGCACGCGCAGGGTCGCCACGAGCCGGTCGCGGGCGTCGGCGGTGACGGCGGCACGCCGCGCCCCGATCGCGATCACCCCGCCGAGCAGCGCCAACGCCAGCACCAGCGCCACCGGCCGCAACCATCCCCGACCCCCCGGGCCCGGCTCGGCGCCCGGGCCCGGCTCGGCGCGCGGGGGGAGTCGGCGCGGCGGGTCGTCGAGGAGCATGGCGAGCTCCGCCGGCAGGGGCTCGGAGGTGCCGCGGAGCACGGCGGACCCGGGCAGTGCACAGCCGCCGGCGGGGTAAATCGCCTCTGGCCATCGCCATCCGGTCCGATCCCGCACATTCGGCATTCTGACCGACCGGCGGCCCGCCATCGCCGACCGCGGTCGTCCCGCGCGTGCCGTGGGTCGTCGGCACGCCCCCGGTTGGGCGGGGCGTGTCACCGGTGACCCGCCGGTCGCGGTACGCGCGAGGCGTGTGCGGTGCGAGGTGTATCGTCCGCCGGCTCCAGTCCGCGCGAACCGCACCGCAAGCGGCTTCACCCGGGCTCGGCCGCACTCGGCCAGGGCTACGGCGCCTCGACCACTTCGGCCCAGTGGCGCAGGAGCTGGTGGGCCTCGCTCAGGTCCGCCCCCTCGGCCCACAGGTGTGTGACGGCCTCGCTGGGATCGGGCAGCACCAGCACCCAGGAACCGTCCGGGGAGACGATGCGCACGCCGTCGGTGGTGTCCAGGGTCTGGCCGGCGTCGGGATCGACGGACTCCACGATGCGCCGCATGACCGTGCCCTTCGCCGCCCAGGGGGTGGGCACGGAGCGGCGCAGGATGGCGATGGACGGGATCCGGGCGTCGATCGCGGACAGCGTCAGCCGGGTCCGCGCGACGAGGGTCAGCAGCTTCACGAACGCCGCGAGCCCGTCGATGGCGGGGGCGAACTCGCCGACGACGAAGCCGCCCCGGCCGTCGGCGGCGAACACGACGCCCTCCTCGCGGGCGACGCGGGTCAGGGCCGCCGCCGACAGGGAGGTCCGCCGCACGGTCAGTCCGTGGAAGTGGGTCACCTGGTCGGCCACCCGGGTGGTGGTGACCGGCAGGGCGACCTCGGCGCCCCGGTTCTCGGCGGCCACGAGGTCGAGGAAGACCAACAGCGCCCGGTCGTCGATGAGGTCGCCCCGCTCGTCGACGATGGCGATGCGCTCGCCGACGTGGTCGAAGCGCACCCCGAAGGCCGCGCCGGAGCTGGCGACCAGCGCGCCGAGGCGGTCGGTCGCCCGCAGGTCGTCGGCGGCGCTGTGCGCAGGGATGATCTCGTCGACCCGCCCGTTGACGGTCAGCACGTCGACGCCGAGCCGGCCGAGCAGGGTGGGCAGCACGAGCGAGGCGGAGCCGCCGGACGGATCGACGACGATCTTCAGGTCCGCCTCGGCGAGGCCGGTGGTGTCGACGCGGTCGAGCAGGTCCTGGATGTAGAGGTCCAGGGTGCGGGCGGGGAAGCGCAGGTCGCCGATCTCGCCGGGGAAGGCGCGGCGGAAGTCCTGCCGGGAGAAGACCCGGTCGAGCTTGCGCTGGGCGGCCGGGGACAGGTCGTCGCCGTCGGCGTCGAGGAAGAGGATGTCGATGCGTTCGGGGTCGCCCGGGGCGGTGCGCACCATGATCCCGCCGGCCGCGTTGGAGGAGCGGACGTCGAACCGGGTGACGGGCATCGGCGACACCTCGAGGTCGCGGATGTTGATGGCCCCGGCGGTCAGCGCGCTGATGACGGCCCGTTTGAGAGCGCGGGCGGCCCGCGAACCGTCGCGCGCCGTGGTGACGGTGGCGCCCTTCTTCAGGGTCGTGGCGTAGGCGCCGGCGATGCGCACGACGAGCTCGGGGGTGATCTCGGCGTTGATCAGGCCGGACACGCCGCGCGGGCCGAACAGGGAACGCTGCCCGCGGGACTCCCAGATGACCGAGGTGTTGACGACCGCCCCGGCCTCGATCGTCTTGAACGGGTAGACCTTCACGTCGTGGGAGACGAACGCCTCCTCCCGCACGACGCACTCGTCGCCGATGACGGCGCCCTCCTCGATCCGGGCCGCCCGCAGCACGTCGGTGCTCTTGCCGATCACGCAGCCGCGCAGGTTGGTCTGCGGACCGATCAGCGCGTTGTCCTGGACGATCGCCCGGTGCAGGAAGGCACCGCTCTTGACCAGGACGTTGCTGCCGAGCACCGTGAACTCGCGCAGCTCGGCGCCGGCCTCGACCTTGCTGTAGTCGCCGACGACGAGCGGGCCCTTGAGGATGGCGTCGGGGTGCACCTCGGCGTCCTCGCCGACCCACACGCCGGGCGAGACCTCGAAGCCGTCGATCTCGACGTCGACCTGCCGGTTGAGCACGTCGGCCTGGGCGCGCAGGAAGCTCGCGATGGTGCCGACGTCCTCCCAGTAGCCGGCCGCGACGTAACCGAACACCGGCGCGCCGGCCTCGACGAGGCGGGGGAAGACGTCGCCGGACCAGTCGACCGCCTCGCCGGGCGGCACGTGCGCGAGGACCTCGGGTTCCATCACGTAGATCCCGGTGTTGACCGTGTCGGAGAAGACCTGCCCCCAGGTCGGCTTCTCCAGGAAGCGCTGGATGCGCCCGTCCTCGCCGGTGATGACGATGCCGAACTCCAGCGGGTCGGGCACCGACTTGAGCGCCACGGTGACGAGTGCGCCCTGGCGGCGGTGGAAGGCGACGAGGTCGGTGAGGTCGATGTCGGTCAGCGCGTCGCCGCTGATGACGAGGAACGCCTCGTCACGCAGGGCGTCCTCGGCGTTCTTCACGCTGCCGGCGGTGCCCAGCGGGGTCGTCTCGGTGGCGTAGGACAGGTGCATGCCGAGCTCGTCGCCGGCGCCGAAGTAGGTGCGGATCATCGAGGCCAGGAACTGGACCGTCACGACCGTCTCGTCGAAGCCGTGCCGCTTGAGCAGCCGCAGCACATGCTCCATGATCGGACGGTTGACGACGGGCAGCAGCGGCTTGGGCAGGTTGGCGGTCAGGGGACGCAGCCGGGTGCCCTCGCCGCCCGCCATGACGACGGCTCTCACCGCTTACCTCCCGCTCTCGCCGGCCCCGGGGTGGGCACCGGTCCGGGTGTGGGCCCGGTAGCGCCGGGCGAGCTGGCCGGCCTGGACGAAGTAGAGCAGGCCGGACCACCAGTACAGAGCAGTACCCCAGATCGCGAACGCCCATCCGAGCGGGCGGGCCGCGGTCGCCAGCCACGAGTCACCGGCGGAGAGCAGCAACAGCGGGAAGGCGTAGAGCAGGTTGAACGTCGCCGCCTTGCCCAGGTAGTGCACGGGCAGGGCGACCCCCGCGCCGATGCGCCGCAGCAGCGGCGGCAGGGCGAGCAGCGCCACGTCGCGGGCCAGCAGCAGGACGGCCAGCCAGATCGGCACGATCTCGCGCACGGTCAGCGCGATGATCGTGGACAGGATGTAGAGGCGGTCGGCGAGCGGGTCGAGCAGCACGCCGAGGCGGCTGGTCTGGTTGAGCGCGCGGGCGAGCTTGCCGTCGAGGTAGTCGCTGACCCCGGCGAACGCGAGGATCCCCAGCGCCGCGCCGTCCGCCTCCGGCCCGAGCACCAGCCAGAGGAACACCGGCACGCCGAGCAGCCGCAGTGCCGACAGCGCGTTGGGGATCGTCCACACCCGGTCCGGCGGCACCGGCTCGGACGCCGTGGGCTGCGGGGTGGGCGCGGTCATGCGACGTCCCTCCTCCACCGGCGCTTCGACCGGCTCGGCGGCAGGTGCCGCGGGGTGCGGTGAGCGGGCGCCCACCGCGCCCGGTGCACCCGCGGGTTTGCCCCGCGGGCACGGCGCCGCCGGGGCCGCCCGGTCGCGCGTGGGCCGCCCGATCGGCAGTCCGGACAGCGCTGACGCTAGCGGATGGCCGTCGCCACGGGTCCGTCGGACCCGGCAGGGCCGCTCGGCACGGCTGCCCGGCACCGCCCCGCGCGGATCGGCGTCGCCCGGCGCCGAGCCGGCGCCGTCAGTGGATGCGGCCGACCTTGTAGGTGGAGCTGTAGATCGGACGCAGCGAGACGACGCCGCCGGTCTGCGGCGCGGCCCACATGTAGCCGTTCCCGGCGTAGATGCCGACATGGTAGATGTTGCCCGGGGTGCCGTAGAAGATCAGGTCGCCGGGCTGCTTGCCGGACTGCGGCACCTTCGTCGAGACGTTGTACTGCCCCTGCGCGGTGCGCGGCAGGGACCGGCCGAGCTGCTTGAACACGTACTGGACCAGGCCCGAGCAGTCGAAGGAGTAGGGCCCCTCGGCGCCCCACACGTACGGCTTGCCCTTGTTCAGCGAGGCCAGGTAGACGGCCTTCTCGCCGATCGAACTGCCCGGGATCACCGTGGGGATGGCCTGGTCGATGACCGACCCGGAACCGGAACCGGAGCCGAACCCGCCGAGCCCGCCCGCGCCCCGCACCGGGCTGGCGATCGTCACGGTGGCGGCGCCGGCGAGGGATGGCCGCAGCGCGCTCGACCCGTCGAAGACGGCGGTGATGGTCGTGGTGGACAGCAGCCGGGCGGTGATCTGGGCGGTCCCGTTGGCGTCGGTGTGCAGGCGCGTCGAGGTCTGCCACTGCGGCCCGTTCACGACCACGATGCGAACGTCCTGGCCCGACAGGGGGGCGCCGGTGTCGGCCTCGGTGGCGCGCACCGTCAGCACGACGGGGGTGTTCGGCGCGACGGTCGACTTGTCCGCGCTGATGGAGACGTTGGTGAACACCGGGTCGTGGTCGGCGATCGCGGTGGCCAGCGGCGCGAGGGTGCGCGCCCCGGTCAGGTCGCCGACGTCCCCGTGCCCGTGCCCGTGCCCGTCGACCATCGCGGCCTCGTGGATCGGCGTGCCCGCGTCCAGGGAGGCCGCACCGTCGGTCCCGGCAGGCACGGTCGCGGCGAAGGCGGCCGTCGACGCGGCGAGCGTCCCGGTCGTGAACGCGGCGATGGTGGCGGCCCGCCGGGGCGGAGGGGTGGTACGGCGGCGGACCGCGCCGGAGCCTGAGGAGGCGCGGGGCGCCGGCGGCCGCTGGCGGCTGCGAACGAACTGTTCCCAGTCCTCCGGTAGCCAGGCCATACCACGACGGGGCAAGGCGTGTCCTTCCCGTGCGCCTACGAGGTGAGCTGCCGGGAGTCGGGCCGGGGAGCCCGGTGCCGGCCGCGCGGACCTATCGGCTCCACCCCTGGGGACGGCGCCGCCTGCGGCAGCCACCTCCAGGACCATGGGTCCCCCGCGCCTGCCCCGACATACTCGGAGGGGCCGCCGAACCGGGGGCAGGACTAGGCGCATCGGTCCGACGGGTATCGCTGTTCGCATGGCACGTAACCAGCACTTCATATTCCAGACTGCGATGAACGGCCGGAACAGAAGTGCTGTCGACGACCATAATGGACATACCAGCAGGGTCGGCAACCACCCCGAACCCAACGCTCGGACACGCCACCGGAAAGCACCCCCTCCTCAGCAAGATGTGCCACCGCACTCACGTCTCGTGACGACGGTCGGGCTGCGACACCCCTCGACCCCTGCCGCCGTGACAGTCGGTTGGGTGGGCCGCGACCAGCGGTGTACTGATCCGCGTCTCGGGTGACGCTGCGCAGGTGATCCGGCGAGCCACCCCGGGGCGGCCGGAATCGGGGTCCCCGCCGGTTCCGCGAACCGCGGGAAAGGCATCGTTCCGGGACCGGACGGGCCGCCGCCACGCCCTTGCCGGACGCCGTAGGCGTATCGAAGGACGGGTGTCCTCCCGCCCCGCGCGGCGCCGGCGAAAAGCGGAACGGTCAGCCGCCGGATCGACCCGGGGGAATTCCCTCACCCTCGCCCTCGCCGTCACCGCCGCGAGGCCGCCGGCGTGGGCCGGGGACATCCGCTACCCCTGCCGCCGCCGGGCCGCCGGTGCGGCTCAGGGAGTCCCCGCGGCCGCGCCCGCACCCGCTGCGGGGACGCCCGGTGCCGCCGGGACCGCACCGCCGGGACCTACCGGAACGGACCCCCCGCCGCCGGTGACCCACCGCCCGAACTCGCGCCCGGCAGCACCAACGTGCCAGCATGCGCCGTCGAAGCGGGAACCGCGGCGGCGCCTGCGGGCGGCACGGCGGCCGCGCCGGCCGGCGGGCGGGCGGCCCGAGCGGGCGGGACGGCGGGCGCGTGGGTGAGTGCGCCCGCCGCGCCGGCCGACGGGCCGGTACCGCCACCGGCCGGCGCAACGGCCGCGGTGCGGGTCGGCCCGATGGCGGCGCCCGGCGGGACGCTGCCCAGCGGGGCGCTGCCCAGCGGGGCGCTGCTCGGCGGGGCGGCCGGCTTCCCGCCCGTCGCCGGCGCCGCCGGGGCGGGTCCCGCGGGCGCGCCGGGAGCGGGGCCCGCGAACGTGTCCGCATGCGCGTAGACCACGACGTTGTTGAGGTAGTGCTTGGTCTTGTGGTCGAAGGCGCCGCCGCAGGTGATCAGGCGCAGCTCCGGCCGGGCCACCGGTCCGTAGACGCGCTGGCTCGGGAACGCCGCCTTCGACACGTCCTCCTTGCGGTCGACGATGAACGCCTGGGCGGCCCCGGTCCGCCCGGCGACCTCGATCCGGTCGCCGGGGACGAGCTGGGGCAGGCGGTAGAAGACCGCCGGCCCCGTGGTGGAGTCGTAGTGGCCGACGAGGACGGCCGGTCCGATGCCACCCGGCGCGGGACCGCGGTCGAACCAGCCGACGTCGCCCCACGCCTTCGGTACCGCGACCGAACCGTCCGGGCTCAGGCCGAGATGGGTGATCGGCGCGTCGATCCCCATCCGCCGGATACGCAGTCGGACGGGATCGTTGATGACGACCACCGGCTGCTCGACCAGCGCGGGCGGCAGACCGATCGCGGGTCCCGCGGAGGCCGCCGGCGGCGGGGGCGGGGGCGGCGGGATGTCCGGCAGGTCGGCCGCCGCATCCGTCCCGGAACCGCCGCGGACGGCGTCGAGTGCCGGTTCCGCCAGCCGGAATCCGCTGCCGACGATGAGCACCAGGCCCACGAGGAGCAGCCCGCGCCACAGCAGGGGGCGCCGCGTGGCCGCGGCGACGGGGACCGGTCCGCTGGCAGGCTTCCGGTGGCCGTCGTTGGTCTCGCCTTCCACAGTCCCTCCCGCCCGATCCACACGCCGCACGCCGCTGGCCGCTGGCCGTCTGCCGTACGCGCCACCGGTTCTGCCTGCGCCCCGGCCGCAGCCCCTTCACCGACCGTCACTGTAGCGAGCAAGCCGAACACAATCGGTGATCCTGCACCGACGAGCCGAGAGCCGGCCGTCGCCCACGCCCGCCATCCCGGTCGACGGCGGGACAGACCGTGAAATCCAGCCGGCCAGGCGTTTCTCGCGCCGGCCGGGCCGCTCGCACCACGCCCGGCCCGCTTGCCGCGCATCCCCACACGCAGTCGCTATGGTGTCACTCGCAGTGACAAACGGATCACCGTAAGTGAGAGAGGGGACCAGATGAAGAAGGGTATGGGCCGGAGCGCCGCCGTTCTCGCGATGTCGAGTGCAGCGAGCGTCGCCCTCACCTTCGGGCCCGGCCTGGCCGCCGCCCACGCCTTCGACGACAAGGACAGAAACAACCGTTGCGACGACAAGAAGGACGACGGTTGGGACATCTTCGGCGACAAGGGCAACAGGGACGGCAAGGACGGCCGGGACGGCCGGGACGGCTTCGACAACAGGGATGGCTTCGACAACAGGGACGGCGGTGACAAGCAGAGGCGTGCCGACAACCTGGACGGCAACCGGGACGGCCGGGACGGCCGGGACGGCAAGGACGACCGGGACGGCCGGGACGGCCGGGACGGCCGGGACGGCAAGGACGACGACTGGTTCAACTGGGATGACAAGGACAAGGACAAGGACCGCAACCGCGACTGCCCGGTCGGCGTCGTCGCCGGCGTGGGTGTCGGCGTCGTCGGCGCCGGCGGCCCGGGCGGTGTGGCCGCCGGCGGCGGCGGCATGGCCGACCGCGGGTCCTCGCCCCTGCTCCCACTGGCCGGTGCCACCGTCGGCGCCCTGCTGATCGGTGCGGGGGTGGCTCGGCGACGCGCCCAGGGTGCGGCCTGACCCTTCCCCGTCGCGGCCGGCAGCCGCACGAACACCCTCGTGGGTGATGGCCTCGGCCTGGTCCCACGCGGGGCCCGCGCACGAGGGTCGGGGGTCGCGTCGACGCTGACGCGACCCCCGGTCACCACACCCGGCCGCCGATCCGGTAATGTTGTCGACGTACGGGACGTGGCGCAGCTTGGTAGCGCACCAGACTGGGGGTCTGGGGGTCGCAGGTTCAAATCCTGTCGTCCCGACACGGGTGAGGGGTGAGGTGTGCCTGCGGAGAGCGCAGGCTGGGGCCTCACCCTTTATTCATTGCTCGGCTTCGCCTCGCGGGGCGAGGGGGAGCTTCGCTCCACCCTCGCGCTCCCCCTCCCCTCGCGGGATCGGTGGCGAAGCCCCTCGCGGGATCGGTGGCGAAGCGTGGTTGGCGGTCTTTGGCGGGACTGCTCGGGCTGAATCCCAAGGCAGCGTGGGCGGCGCTCCGCCTCGCGGGGCTCGCCGCGACTTCTTACCGTAAAGAAGATCGCCCGAACGGCGTTCGTCCCGTTCTCCCTCCGTGCGGCGGTCCTCCTTCTGTTGCCCGCCGGTCCTGGCCGGGCTCCTGTCCATCAGGCTGCCCCGGATGGTCTGATCGAGGACGAGGACCAAGCCGGCCGGTGTAATGCGCTTCAAACGCTTGGGCTGACTCGCCCCGAATTCGCAGCGGTCCTCGGGCCCGCCCTTGGCTGGGACCCCAACGGGCTCTCATGTGCCGCGGCCTCACCTTTCCTTCATGTTGACGCGCCGCACCGGTTCTTGGTGCAGATCTCGAACGATGAGCCGGACCACTGGGTGCCGCCGGACCGGTTCCGGGGCGATTTCTTCTGCCACCAGCAGTGCCGCCACATCCGGTCGTTTGCGGTGGTCGGGGGTCTGCCGGTGCGGGGCCGATTGCGGTGCGTTCTGTGCGGTCCGAGCCCGAGAACTGTGCCCACCGCACCGCAACTCCTTCCGCGCGCCGCAGCGACCGCGAGACGTGCAGGACATCGTGGCCGGCGGCTACGCGGCGTACGACGCGATCGTCCGACCCTGCTGAGCCGTCGGCAGCCGACGGCAGCGAGGCGCAGCAGACAGCGGATGGCAGCGATGGCCGCGACGCCTGTAGAAGTGACAGACAGCGCCGCTGCCCCGCACGCTCGACGCCGGATCCGGACCCGCCACCGGAGCCCGGACCCGCCCCAGGAGACAGACCTTGACCACCGGCCCCACCCCCGGCCTCGGGACCCGCCTGGCCGCCCGCGTCATGCGCACGGGTTTCACCCTCGTCGCACGCCCGCCGAAGTCCCTGCGGTTCGCCAGCGGGACGGTTGCCGACCCCGAGACCGTGACGGTGCCCACCCGGCACGGCCCCGTCCGCTGCCTGCTCTACCGGCCCGCGGGCACCGCAGCGCCCCCGCCGGTGCACGTGCAGCTCCATGGCGGCGCGTTCATCGTCCGCAGGCCCGAGCAGGACGACCACGTCTGCCGCTACCTCGCCGCCGACGTCGGCGCCGCGGTCCTCGTCCCCGACTACGACACCGCCCCCGACGTCACCTACCCCGTCGCCGAGCACCAGGCCTACGACGTGGCCGCCTGGGCCCATACGCACGGCGCCGAGCGGGGCTGGGACGGCGAACGGCTGTCCGTCGGCGGCTACAGCGCCGGCGCGAAACTCGCGATCAACGTCGTCCAGCAGGCCCGCGACGCCGGGGCGTTCCTGCCGGTCGCCCTGGCCGTCGGGTTCGGCGTCACCGACGTGGGCCTCGACCCGCACGCCCGCACCTCGCCGAAGAGGTTTCCCGCCATCGGCCCGCGGCTGCTGCGGCTTGTGCAGAAGGCCTACTTCCCCGACCCGGCCACCCGCGCCGAACCCCTCGCCTCTCCCGCGCTCGCCCCGGACCTCTCCGGCTTCCCGCCGACCCTGGTCACCACCGGCGGGCTCGACTCCCTCGAGGCCGACGGTCAGATCTTCGCCGAGAAGCTGCGCGCCACCGGGGCCGACGTCACCTATCACCGCTTCCCCGACGTCGACCACGGCTACACCCACAAGCCACCCGTCGAGACGGCCCGGGAGGCGATCACCGGACTCGGCGACCACCTCGCCCGCGCCTACGCCGCGGCCGACCCGGAGGGGCCCGCCCGTCCGGACCGACGGGTCTGACCCACGCCGACGGGTCAGACCCACGCCGACGGGGTAGTCGCCGCCGGTCTCCGTGGCGCAGCCGGCCCGGACTACTCGGCGGAGGCGATCTCCCGCAGGTGCGCCAGGGCGTCCCCGGCGATCTGCTGGAAGGGTCTGCGGGCCGGGTCGTCGATCCACTGGGTGAAGGCGACGTGCATGACGGTCGTGCCCAGGTGGGCGGCGAGGGTGGCGGCGGTGTCGCCGAATCCCCGTGCGCGCAGGGCCTGTGCCATGGCGGCGGCCAGGGAGGCCGCCTTGATCAGCTCGCGTTCCCGTAGCTCGGGGCTGGCGGCGATGATCCGGTGCCGCGGGCCGGCGAACTCGCGGACCTCCTCGAACCGGACGGCGGCGGCCTCCAGCGCCGCGGCGATCAGGCGCAGGAGCGACACGGGCGCGGGGGCGGCCTCGATGGCGGCCACCATCTGCTGCTCCAGCAACTCGGAGCCCCAGAACAGCACCTCGCGCTTGTCCGCGAAATACCGGAAGAACGTGCGCTTGGTCAGCCCGGCGCGTTGCGCGATCTCCGCGACGGTCGTCTCCTCGTACCCACGCTCGCCGTAGAGGGCCAGGGCCGCCTCCTGCAACCGCACGCGCGCATCCGGCTGCCATCTGCCCATGTGACAAGCCTAGCGATGTCACCTGGCGTCATGACCATGTTAGGGTGATGGCACCAGGTGACATCAGTCGTTCCGAGAGGGTTTCCCATGCGTGTTTTCGTGACCGGCGCGTCCGGGCACATCGGTTCGGCGGTCGTGCCCGAGCTGCTGCGGGCGGGACATCAGGTCGTGGGGCTGGCTCGTTCGGACAGCTCGGCCGAGGCACTCACGGCCGCCGGCGCCGACGTCTGCCGCGGCGACCTGGACGATCTCGACGGGCTGCGCGTGGCCGCCGCGGCGGCCGACGGCGTCATCCACCTCGCCTTCAAGCACGACCTGATGGGGGCCGGCAACTTCGCCGCCGCGGTCGCCGCCGACCTCGCCGCCATCACCGCGCTCGCATCGGCGCTCGAGGGGACGGGCAAGCCGCTGGTCACCTCCTCCGGCACGCTCATGCTCACCCTCGCGGGCATCGTCGGACGACCGGGAACCGAGGCCGACGTCGCCAGCGGCGGTCCGCGGGTCGACGCGGAGAACTTCGTGATCGGGCTCGCCGACCGCGGGGTACGGTCGTCGATCGTCCGGCTGCCTCCGATCGTGCACAGCTCGCTCGATCACCACGGCTTCGCGCACATCCTGATCGGCATCGCCCGGCAGTCCGGCGTGTCGGGCTACGTGGCAGACGGGGCCAACCGGTGGCCTTCGGTGCACACGCTCGACGCGGCACGGGTCTACCTGCTGGCCCTGCAGGACGCCCCGGCCGGGAGCCGCCTGCACGCGGTCGCGGACGAGGGCATCCCCTTCCGCGACATCGCCGCCGCCATCGGGCGCGGGGCCGGCGTCCCCACGGTCAGCATCGCCGCCTCCGACGCCGCCGAGCGCTTCGCCTTCCTCGGCGCGTTCGTCGGGGTGGACAACCCGACCTCCAGCGAGGTGACGCGGAAGCTGCTCGGATGGGAGCCTGCGCACCCAGGACTCATCGACGACCTGACGCACGGCCACTACTTCGAACAGAGCTGAGCGCGAAGACGTGCTGGATCTTGGCCGAGGTCGTCCAGCGGAAGATCTTGTGGGTGCCGATCTGGAGCCACTCGCTATGCGGGCCAGGCTGCCCCGGGATGAGGTCGCCGTAGCGCCACAGGGCTCGGCCGTCTGGTGCCCAGGTCATCCCGTACCAGCCCGGCTTCGACTGGTATCCCTTCACCCGTAACGACGGGTGGAACACGCCGGCGACCAAGCCCTCCACGAACAGAGCTCGTGCCCCCAGGAAGGCGGCGCGCTGATCGGGTCTCAGCACCGCACCAGAGATTCGGCGCCAGGCAAGGACCCACCGGGCACGCACCCCGTCGGGCAGCGTCCATCCCACGACGTTCCACGTCCGGGCAGGCACGGGACACCTGGTGCGTCCCGCGCCTGCGCCGCGGGTCAGCCGGCGGTGGGGCTGCGGCGGTCGCCGCGTTCACGGACGCGGACCGAGATGGCGATGGGTGAGCCGGCGAAGCCGAAATCCTCGCGCAGGCGGCGCTCCAGGAAGCGGCGGTAGGCCGGCTCCAGGAAGCCGGTGGTGAACACCACGAAGCGTGGGGGGCGCACGCCGGCCTGGGTGGCGAACAGGATCTTCGGCACCTTGCCGCCGCGCGCGGGCGGCGGGGTGGCGCCGACGACCTCGCCGAGCCAGGTGTTGAGCCGGCCCGTCGGGATCCGGGTGCCCCAGGACTCCAGCGCGGTGCGCAGCGCCGGGGCCAGCCGGTCGGTGGCCCGCCCGGTGCGGGCGGAGATGTTCACCCGCGGGGCCCAGGCGATCCGGCCGAGGTCGCGGTCGATCTCCCGTTCGAGGGTGTACCGGCGGTCCTCGTCGACGAGGTCCCACTTGTTGAAGGCGATGACGAGCGCCCGGCCCGCCTCGATCACCATGGTGATGACCCGCTGGTCCTGCTCGGTGAGCGGCTCGTCCGCGGCGAGCAGGACGATCGCGACCTCCGCGGCCTCCAGCGCCGCGGCCGTGCGCAGCGACGAGTAGTACTCGGCGCCGGACGCCTCGCGGATCCGCCGGCGCAGGCCGGCGGTGTCGATGAACATCCACTCCTCGCCGCCGACGGTGACGAGTTCGTCCACCGGGTCGCGGGTGGTGCCGGCCACGTCGTGGACGAGCGAGCGGCGGCTACCGGCGATCTTGTTGAGCAGGCTGGACTTGCCGACGTTGGGTCGGCCGATCAGGGCGACCCGGCGCGGGCCGTCGGTCTCGGTGAAAACCTCGCGCGGCGCCTCGGGCAGCACGGCGAGCACGGCGTCGAGCAGGTCACCGCTGCCACGGCCGTGCAGCGCCGAGACGGGGTGGGGCTCGCCGAGCCCGAGCCCCCACAGGGCGGCGGCGTCGGACTCGAACCGGTTGTCGTCGACCTTGTTCGCCACCAGGATCACCGGCAGGCCGCTGCGGTGCAGCACCCGGGCGACGGCCTCGTCGGCGTCGGTGGCCCCGGTCGTCACGTCGACGATGAACAGCACCGCGTCGGCGGTGTCGAGCGCCGCCGACGCCTGCTCGGAGACCTGCGCGGCGAGCCCGGAGGCGTCGGGTTCCCACCCGCCGGTGTCGACGAGGGTGAACCGGCGGCCGTTCCACACCGCGTCGTAGGCGATGCGGTCGCGGGTCACCCCGGGCACGTCCTCGACCACGGCGGCGCGGCGGCCGAGGATCCGGTTGACCAGCGTCGACTTGCCCACGTTGGGCCGCCCGACGACGGCCACGACCGGCTGGCCGGTGACCGGGCCCAGCTCGTCGGCTCCCAGCTCGTCGGCTCCCAGCTCGTCGGCTCCCAGCTCGTCGGCTCCCAGCTCGGCGCCTCGAAGGTCGGCGTTCCGAAGGTCGTCGCCGGATGCCGCCTCGGCGCCGTCCATCGCTGCGTCCTGTCTGCTCATCACTGCCATCACTGCCACACCTGTCGTCGGGACCGGTGATCTACGATGATCACGCGGCGGATGCGCCCGGGGAGGCGCGGGCGGTCTCGAGATGATCGAGCAACCGCACCCGGATGTCCTCGGCGACGGCGGCGAGCGCCCGGCGCGAGCGCGGGTTCGCCGGCACGTCGACCTCGAACGGCTTACCGAAGACCACCCTGACCTGCACCGAGCGGCGCGGCCAGCGCGCGCCCTTGGGCAGGGCGTCGCCGGTGTTGATACAGGCTACGGGGAGCACCCGGCAGCGGCCGTGGACGGCGAGGTAGGCGATGCCGTGCTGGACCGCGGCCATCTCCCCGCTGCCCCGGGTGCCCTCCGGGAAGACGCCGATCGCGCCGCCGCGGGACAGCTCGTCGAGCGCGGTGTGCAGCGCCTCGCGGTCGGGGCGGCCCCGGTCGATCGGGATCTGCCCGCTGATCAGCAGCAGGCGGCCGACGATCCGGGTGTACATCTCCGACTTGACCAGGCAGCGCACGGTGCGCGGCGACTCGATGACCACCAGCGGGCCGTCCAGCCAGCTGCTGTGGTTGCCGGCGAAGATCAGCGGCTCGTCCCGGGGGACGTGTTCGAGTCCCTCCAGGGTCACCCGCATGATCAGCCGGTTGATGACCTGCCGCACGCCGGGCTTGAGCACGCGGTGCGGCAGGTCGTTGTAGACCGGCGAGGCGGCGCCCCGGTGCAGCAGCCCCGTCCCGGAGGCCGGCCGCGTGGACTCGGGGGTCGGCCGGGTGGACTCGGGCGCCGGCCGAACGGTCTCGGGCGCCGGCAGGATGGCCTCGGGGGTCGGCCGGGTGGTCGTGTCGTCCGCGGCCTGGTCGGGGCCCGTCACGTCGCCACGTTCGACGACTGCCCGCAGCGCTTGAGGACCTCGTCGACCACCTCGGGGACGGACAGGGCCGTCGAGTCCAGCACGATCGCCCCCTCGGGGACGGCCAGCGGGTCGGCGGCGCGGCTCGAGTCGAGCGCGTCGCGGCGGTCCAGCTCGGCCAGCGTCCGCGCGACGTCGTCGACGCCCTTCTCGCCGAGCTGACGCGACCGGCGCAGCGCCCGCACCTCCGTCGACGCGGTGAGGAACACCTTGATCTGGGCGTCCGGCGCAACGACGGAACCGATGTCGCGGCCCTCGACGACGATGCCCCCGGGCCGGGTGGCGGCGATCACCTGGCGCTGCTGGGCGACGAGGCGCGCCCGCACCGCGGGCACCGCGGCGATGGCGCTGACCGCGTTGGTGACCGCCCTGGTGCGGATCTCGGCGTCGACGCCGACCCCGTCGACGGCGATCGACGGCTCGTCCGGGTCGGTGCCGACGGAGAGCACGGCCCGCTCGGCGAGCTCCGCGACCGCCTGCGGATCCTCGATGTCGATGCGCCGCTCCAGCGCGAGCTGGGTGACGGCGCGGTACATCGCCCCGGTGTCGAGATAGCGCAGCCCGAGGCGCCGCGCGAGCTCGCGGGCCACCGTGCTCTTTCCCGATCCGCCGGGACCGTCGACCGCCACGATCAGCCCCTCGACCGGGCCGTCGGCAAGCGCGGACGCGCCTGCCTCGGACCCGAGCGGCGCGGACGTTCCCTTCACCCCGTCGGCGGCGCTCCCGCCCGCCGACAGCGCAGACCCGTGCTCGGGCTTCACCCGATTCCTCCGTCCCGGACACCTGAGAATCGTCGGGTCGCGCCCCGCGGACCCCTTACCGCGCCGCGTCCGCCCCGACCCTCGCCCACCGCGAGGGCGGTGGCCGGCCCGCCGGCCACGATCACCGGACGATGACCGTCGGACGACTCCCGGCACGCGAACCGGGCCGAAGGGCGGGCCGGTGGCGTCAACCCGTCGGTCGCGCCGCGGCGGGGACCGTCGCGGGCAACCCGGATCAGGCTACTCGGTACCGCATCAGGATCGTCGGTATGCCGTCCATCCGGTGGCTGTGAGCCGGTCGACGAGACTGTCCGCGACCGCCGGATCGACGGCGAGTTCGACGATGCCGGCCGGTGCGTCCAGGCTGTGCTCGAACGGACCGACGTCCTCGATGTTGACGTCCCACCTGCTGATGAGGCCGACGATCGCGGCGAGCTGCCCGGGCCGGTCGTCGAGCACCACGCCGACCCAGCCCCACGACCGCGCCGTGGCGCCGGCCTTACGCGGCAGCAGCGCGCGCCCCGCGTGCCCGTCCCGCATGAGCCGGGTGACCGCCGTGGTGACATCGTCGGCACCGGCGGCGTCGAGGACGTCGGCCAGGGCCGTCAGCCGGGAGCCGAGGTCGCGCACCCGCCGGGCGATCGGCCCCCGGTTGCCCTCGACGATCCCCGCCCACAGCTCGGCGTCGCTGTCGGCGAGCCGGGTGGTGTCCCGGAACCCCTGCCCGGCCAGCGGCACCTCCCCCGGCGCGAGCCCCACCAGCACCCCGGCGAGCGCGCTGGCGACGAGCTGGGGCACGTGCGAGACGGTCGCCATCGCCTCGTCGTGGCGCTGCGGGGTGGTCCGCACGGGAGTGGCGCCGCAGGCCAGGGCCAACGCCACGGTGGCGTGCAGGGCCGCGGCGCCGGTGTGCGGGACCGGGCAGACCGCCCACACCCGCTCGGCGAACAGGTCCGCACGCGCCGAGACCGCGCCGTGGCGCTCCCGCCCGGCGATGGGATGCGCCGGGCACCAGGTCGACAGGTCGCAGCCGAGCTGGACGCCCTCGACCAGCGGACGGACCTTGACACTGCCGGCGTCGCTGACCGTGTCGGCCAGCCCGGCGCGGGCCAGGGCCCTGACCTCGGCGGGAATCGTCGGCAGCGGGGTGGCGACGACGGCGTGCTCCACCCGCTCCCCCGCCGCCCAGGGCTGCCCCGCGCCCATCTTCGCGGCGATCGCGACCTGCGCCTCGTCGGCGTCGCGGAGCAGGACCTCCACGCCCTGCGCGGACAGCGCCAGCCCGATGCTGGCGCCGATGAGCCCCGTCCCGACCACACCGACCCGGCGCAGCCGCGGCAACTGGGCGTCGTCCCAGCCCGATCCGACCATGACCCACAGCCTATGGCCACATCCGTCGCCCCACGGCAGGCGGCCGGACGGACGCAGCCTCGGCCTAGAGCCCGACGTTGCGGTAGAGGGCGCCGACCTCGCCGCGGGTGAGGTGGCGGGCCCGCCCGGAGCGCAGGGTGCCGAGATGCACCGCGCCGAGCCGGGTGCGGACCAGCCGGTGCACCGGATACCCGACGGTCTCCATCATCCGGCGGACGATGCGGTTGCGTCCCTCGTGGATGACGATCTCCAGCATCACCCGGCCGTTCGCCTGATCGACGAGCTGCACCGAGTCCGCCCGGGCCGGACCGTCCTCGAGCTCGACGCCGGTGCGCAGCGTGCGCGGCACCTCGCGGCGCAGCGGCCCGGAGACCTCGACCAGGTAGGTCTTCGGCACCTCGAAGGACGGATGGGTCAGCCGGTGGGCGAGCTCGCCGTCGTTGGTGACCAGCAGCAGCCCCTCGCTGTCACCGTCGAGGCGACCCACGTGGAACAGCCCGCCACCGCCGTCGAACTCGGTGAGCAGGTCGGCGATGGTGGGCCGGCCGCGGTCGTCGGACATGGCCGACAGCACCCCGCGAGGCTTGTTCAGCGCCAGGTGGACCAGGCCGGTACGGGTGACGATCCGGTCGCCGTCGACCTCGATGATCGCCGTCTCCGGGTTGACCCGGCGGCCCTGTTCGCGCACGACGACACCGTCCACGCTGACCCGGCCCTCGGCGATGAGCTCCTCGCCGCGCCGACGGGAGCCGATGCCGGCCGAGGCGAGCACCTTCTGCAGCCGGATGCCCTCGTCCGCGGCGGACGCCGGGTCCCGCGGCGGACGCACTGGACGCTCCGGGCGGTCCGATCGCGCGTCCGGAGCCGGCCGCGCCTCCCCGCCGGGTCGGCCCTCCCCACGGACGGGCCGGGCCTCCCCACGTGCCGGACGACCCTCCCCACGCACGGGACGACCCTCCCCACGCACGGGACGACCCTCCCCACGGACCGGACGGGCCTCCCCACGCACGGGTCGACCCTCCCCACGGACCGGACGGCCTTCCCCTCGAACGGGGCGAGCCTCCCCACGGTCCTCGCCACGGGCGGGACGGCCCTCGCCACGAGCCGGGCGAGCCTCCCAGGTCGATCGAGCATCCCCGCGGGCGGGACGGCCCTCGCCACGAGCCGGCCGAGCGTCCCCACGGACCGGACGGCCCTCCCCGGGTGCGGGGCGGCCCTCGCCACGGACCGGACGAGCTTCCCAGCTCGGCCGAGCATCCCCGCGGGCAGGGCGGACCTCCCCGCGGGCAGGACGGACTTCCCCGCGGGCGGGCCGGGCCTCGCGGGAGGGGCGGGCTTCCCCTCGGGCGGGGCGGGCCTCCCGGGTGGGGCGGCCGTCCGCGGGTGGGCGGCCGTCCCGGCGGGCGCGGGCGTCGCGCGGCGCGCGGGGGCGGTCAGCAGCAGCGTTCATGGGGCAACGATGTCATCCAGATCGTCGAGTCCGGGCAGCAGGGGGGCCAGGGGCGGCAGCTCGTCGAGCCCGCGCAGGCCCATCCGTTCCAGGAAGTAGTCAGTCGTTCCATACAGGATGGCACCGGTTTCGGGATCGTGCCCGATCTCCTCGACGAGCCGGCGGGCGGTCAGGGTGCGGATCACGCCGTCCGCGGAGACGCCACGCACTGCGGCGATCCGCCCGCGGCTGACGGGCTGCTGGTAGGCGACGACGGCGAGGGTCTCCAGCGCCGCCTGGGACAGCCGGGCGGACTGCCCGGCGAGCACGAAGCCCTCCACCCAGGGGGCACACTCGTCGGCGGTGTAGAACCGCCAGCCGGCGCCGACGTGGCGCAGCCGGAAACCTCGGCCGTCGCGGACGTAGTTCTCGGCGAGGTCGGGAAGCAGTCGCTCGATCTCGCGGGCCGAGGCGCCGAGCCCGGTGGCGAGCTCCGCGACGCCGACCGGCCGCTCCGCGACCATGAGCACCGCCTCCAGCAGCGCCGCCAGCGGCGGTCGGTCCGCCTCGACGCCCCGCGGCGGTCGTGCCCCACCCGCGGCGGCCCCGGCCGCGGTCTCTCCCGCCCCGGCGGCCCCGGCCGCGGTCTCCCCCGGCGCTTGCGGCGGTGCGTCCGGCGCCTCGCCACCTGCACCGGCGTCCGGCTGTTCGCTCACGATGCCGCCTCCCGCGGTTCGTCGTCGGCCGAATCCTCGCCGTACAACCCCCGGCCGACGGAGAGCAGGTCGCCGTCCGCGGCCGGGTCGACGGCGATCCAGCGCACCGTCAGCTCCCCGAGGGGGATCTCCTGGTCAAAGGAGATCCGGCCTTCGCGGAACAGCTCCAGCAGGGCGAGGAAGCGCGCGACCACCTCGATCGTCTGCTGGCAGCCCGCGCACAGGGTGCGAAAGTCCGCGGCGCCGAGCTCCCGCAGCGCCATGATGATGGCGAGCATGTGCTCGCGGACGCTGATCCGGGGCAGGTGCACGTGGTCGGTGGCGACCAGCGGCGGCAGGGGTGGCTCGCGCAGCTTCGCGGCCAGTGCCGCGAGCTCGGTGGGGCCGATGCCGATCTGCACCTCGGGCAGGGCCGCGGCGTAGCGGGGCTCCAGCGGCACGGCGCGGGGCACGTGCCGGGCCTCCAGGGCCATCAGCCCGGCGAACAGCGCCGAGGCCTCCTTGTACGCCCGGTACTGCAGCAGCCGGGCGAACAGCAGGTCGCGGGCCTCGAGCAGGGCGAGGTCCTCGGACTCGTCCTCGGACAGCGCGCCGGGCAGCAGCCGGGCGGCCTTGAGGTCGAGCAGGGTCGCGGCGATCACGAGGAACTCGGTGGCCTGACCGAGGTCGAACCGGTCCCCCAGCCGGCGGATGTGCGCGACGAACTCGTCGGTGACCTGGGACAGCGCAACCTCGGTCACGTCGAGGCGGTGCTTGGCGATCAGCGAGAGCAGCAGGTCGAACGGGCCGGTGAAGTTGGCGAGCTCGACGACGAAGGGCGTGGTCCGCCCGCCGCGGGCGGTCGGCGTCGCCGGCTCGCCGGCACCGGCCGCGCCACCGCCGGCCGCGCCGGTGCCAGCTGCACCGGCGTCGGCATCGGCATCGGCTCGGGACCCGTTCATGACGTCACGTTACGCCCAGGTCGGCCGGCGATGATCTCGGCGTCAGGCCAGGTTGAGGCCGATCAGGGAGGCGAGCCCGCGCAGCAGCGGGCCGATGAGCTGGCCGACGACCGAGGGGAACCCGACGAACAACACCGGCAGCAACAGCAGCGCCAGCAGGATCACCAGGCCGATGTTGCCGTCGGTGAGCCGATGATGGGCGCTGCGCCAGCCCGACGACGTCCCACCGAGCAGGAACACGAGGCGCCCGCCGTCCGTCGGCGGGACCGGGATGAGGCTGACGATGAACATCGAACCGAAGGTGATCGCCAGCCACAGGGTGAGCTCGGCGGCGAAGCTGTCCGGCACGGTCACCTCGGTCACCCGGTCGCCGAGGTAGATCCGAGCCGGGTCGCCGACCACCTGGAACAGCGCGAGCGAGCCGAGCGCCAGCAGCAGGTAGGCCAGCGGGCCGGCGAGCACCGCGGCCGCGACGTGGAAGCGCCGCCGCCGCCACACGTCGTTCATCGGCACCGACTCGGCCCAGCCGTGGCCGACGATGAACACGGCGAGCCCACTGAAGGGGCTCAGCCGGTCCTTGACGCCGGTGGTGAGCCGGCCGCTGCGCAGCGGAGTCGGGTCCCGGACGACCCGCGCGGTGAGGACCTGGGCGGCGTCGTGCGCGAACACCCCGATCAGGAACGCGACGACGATCCCGAGCAGCGCCGCCGGCTCGGCGAGATGGAAGAGCACGTTGCTACCTTTTCGCCCCGATCATGCAAAAGCCCGGATTCAGCCGACGAGCGGCGGCGTGTTGTGCCGGACCATCAGCTCGCGGGCCAGCCGCCGGTAGCCGGCGGCGCCGACCGAGGTGGGCGCGTAGGTCGTGATCGGCTCGCCGGCCACGGTCGTCTCCGGGAAGCGGACCGTGCGGTTGATCACCGTGTGGAACACCTCGTCGGGGAACCGCTCCACGACCCGGGCCAGCACCTCGCGGGCGTGCAGCGTGCGGGCGTCGTACATGGTGGCGAGGATGCCGGCGAGCTCGAGGCGCGAGTTGAGCCGCTCGCGCACCTTGTCGATCGTCTGCAGCAGCAGCGCGACGCCGCGCAGCGCGAAGTACTCGCATTCCAGCGGGACGATGACGGCGTCCGCCGCGGTCAGCGCGTTCACGGTCAGCAGACCGAGCGAGGGCTGGCAGTCGACGAGGATCACGTCGTAGTCGTCGAGGATGGGAGCGAGCGCGCGGGCGAGGCTGTGCTCGCGGCCCACCTCGGTGACCAGCAGCACCTCGGCGGCGGACAGGTCGATGTTGCTCGGCAGCAGATCGAGGTTGTCGACCTGGGTCTCGACGATGACGTCGCGGACGTCGGAGTCCCCGCCGAGCAGCAGGTCGTGCACGGTCAGGTCGAACTGCATCGGGTTGATGCCGAGGCCGACCGACAGCGCGCCCTGCGGGTCGAAGTCGACCAGCAGCACGCGGCGGCCGTACTCGGCGAGGGCGGCGCCGAGGTTGATCGTGCTGGTGGTCTTGCCGACGCCGCCCTTCTGGTTGCACATGGCCACGATCCAGGCGGGACCGTGGGCGGTCAGCGGGGCGGGGACGGGGAACGACGGCAGCGGCCGGCCGGTGGGGCCGGGCTGCCCCACCCCCTCGTCGACGCTCTCGCCGCCGGCTTCGAGCCGCCCGTCCTCGGACAACCGGGGGTCACCGACGGTCACCTCACCGTAGGTGCGGCGTTTCGGGGAATCGACGGAGGGAGCGTCGGCAAATCGGACCACGGAGGGGTTGCTCCTTCTACAAAGAGCAGAAACGGACCGGTAGGAGCGTACCGACACTCACCCGTTCCCGGCGGCGCTGGGTGGCCGTAAAGCGGCGTGTCGCGCCATCGGGGGCGGTGCGCGTTGGACGGGTCACGCTCGCAGGGGTACGAAATCATGCACCAGGGGTCACCGATGGGGTTCGGTCAGGCTTGCACCGCTTCGGAGGCGGCCCGCGCGCAGGCCCGCCGGTTCGGTGGTCTTGCCGGTCGCGCCGTGATGTGGGTCGCGCCGTGATGTGGGTCCGTGGCGATGTGGGTCCGTGGCGATGTGGGTCCCGTGGTGATGTGCGCCGGGTGGCGATCCCGGTGTGGTGGCGATGAGGCGTTTTTTCGAGTGAAGGGAGCTCTTCCTATGGGCGCACAGACGGTGGAAGCGGTGGTGGCCCGGTACAAGGGCGCGCCGGTCGGTCTGGAGCGGATCATCGTCCCGGACCCGGGGCCGGGCGAGGCCCGCGTGCGGGTGCGTGCGTGCGGCGTGTGCCACACCGATCTGCACTACCGCGAGGGCGCGATCAACGACGACTATCCGTTTCTGCTCGGCCACGAGGCGGCCGGAACGGTCGAGTCGGTCGGCGAGGGCGTGACGGAAGTCGCCCCCGGCGACTACGTGGTGCTGGCCTGGCGGGCGCCGTGCGGCACCTGTCGGGCCTGCCGACGCGGGATGGCCTGGTACTGCTTCGACTCCCGCAACGCCGCTCAGCCGATGACGCTCGAGGACGGCACGCCGCTGGCGCCGGCGCTGGGCATCGGGGCGTTCACCCCGCTCACCCTGGTCGCCGCCGGCCAGTGCGTGCCCGTGGACCCGGCGGCGCGACCGGAGGCGGCCGGCCTGATCGGCTGCGGGGTGATGGCCGGCTTCGGCGCGGCGGTGAACACCGGGCGGGTCACCCGCGGGGAGACGGTGGCGGTCATCGGCTGCGGGGGTGTCGGGAACGCGGCGATCGCCGGCGCCGCCATCGCGGGCGCCCGCACGATCATCGCGGTGGACGTCGACGAGCGCAAGCTGACCTGGGCCCGCCACTTCGGAGCCACCGACACCGTGGACGCCCGCTCGGCCGACCCCGTGCAGGCGGTGCGCGCGCTCACCGACGGCTTCGGCGCCGACGTCGTCATCGAGGCGGTGGGCCGGCCCGAGACGTACCGGCAGGCGTTCGACGCCCGTGACCTGGCCGGGCGGCTGGTCCTGGTGGGGGTGCCGGACCCGACGATGACCGTGGAGCTGCCGCTCGCGGAGGTCTTCGGCCGCGGCGGCCACCTGTCGTCGTCCTGGTACGGCGACTGCCTGCCGAGCCGCGACTTCCCGATCCTCATCGACCTGTACCGCCGGGGCCGCCTCGACCTCGACGCCTTCGTCACCGAGACGGTCGGGATCGGCGACGTGGAGGAGGCGTTCACCCGGATGCGCCGCGGCGACGTGCTGCGCAGCGTCGTCGTCCTCTGACCACGACGGCGCCGTCCGACACCGGCGGCACCGTCTGATCAGGCGTCCGCCGACCGGTGCCGCGTCCCCCGGGCGCGCCGCGTCCGGGGGACGCCCGCGGCCGCGGGTGCCCCCGCGAGCGGGACCGCCGCCGCTCCGCCGAGGGTGGCGGCGGGGGGGCGCCGTCCGCCGCGCTACCGCACGGGTGGCGGGGCGGTTCGAATCCCGCAGGCGCCCGATACGGTCGACGCGTCGGGGATCGCCGCCGGCCGGCGGCCCCCGGCGCACGGCGGGCGGACCATCCGGGTTTCCGACCCGATCGGGAATTCGGGAACAGAGGAGCGGGCGCCATGACCGGCAATGCGGGACTTCGGGTGGACCGCGTGATCACCCGCGGCGACTTCACCCTGGACGGCCAGACGTTCACCGTCGACAACAACGTCTGGCTCGTCGGCAACGACCAGGAGGTCCTGGTCATCGACGCGGCGCACGACCCATCGGTGATCGCGGCGGCGGTCGGCGCCCGCGTCGTGACCTCCATCATCGCCACCCACGGCCACAACGACCACATCAACGCGGCGGCGGAGCTCGCCGACCTGGTGCGCGCGCCGATCGCGTTGCACCCGGCCGACGTGATGCTGTGGCGGACGATCTACCCGCACCGCGCTCCCGACCGCTCGCTCGCCGACGGACAGCTCGTCGCGCTGCCCGGCGGCGGATCGCTGCGGGTGCTGCACACCCCGGGTCACTCCCCCGGCGGGATCTGCCTGTTCGGCGAGCTGACCGGCGAACCGGTGCTGTTCAGCGGGGACACGCTGTTCCGGGGCGGTCCGGGGGCCACCGGGCGGTCCTACTCGGACTTCCCGACGATCCTCGCCTCGATCCGCACGAAGCTGCTCATCCTGCCGGCGAACACCGTCGTGCACACCGGCCACGGCGACGACACGACCATCGGCGAGGAGGGCGTCGACTACGACGACTGGGTGCGCCGGGGCCGCTGACGGCCGGTCACAGCCGTCCCGCCGTGTGCCGCTGACGGCGATCACCACCGTGGGTGTGCCGCGTCGCCCACATCGGCGCGACGACGGCGATCAGCGCGACCGCGACACCGACCTGCAGAACGTGCCGGATCCAGTCGACGCCGCCGGTATGGCGCACCCCGATCGCGCTGGCGATCACGTTGCCGACCAGTGCGCCCACGATGCCGAGGACGACCGTCAGCCAGATCGGAATGTCCTGCCTACCCCGGAGGATCAGCCGGGCCAGCAGGCCGATCACCAGGCCGGCAAGAACGATCCAGATGATTTGAAACACCGCACACCCCCAATGAAGAGCCTGCCCTGGTTTTCTCCGTCACCACCCGGCCACAAACCCATCCGACACGACCGGACAATGGGAATAAACCGGCCGGTTCACCGTCGAGGCCGGGCCGGAAATGCGGTCAGCGCGGCAGAATCCGGGCGTCGACCGCATGCAGATTGACGGTCTGCAGACCCTGATGCACACCGGGGAGCACATCGACGAGGAAGTATCCGTGTAGCCGGTAGAAGCCCTGCGCGAAGTCGAAACTGGCTCCGCCGCCGGTCAACCCGGCCAGCCGGTAGGTGGTGCCGGTGCAGCCCTGGCCGGGACCGAAGCCCGGCTTCTGCCCACCGCCCGGCGCCGGGCACGACGCGAACAG
Source organism: Frankia alni ACN14a (assembly GCF_000058485.1). Lineage (NCBI taxonomy): Bacteria > Bacillati > Actinomycetota > Actinomycetes > Frankiales > Frankiaceae > Frankia > Frankia alni. The sequence continues at coordinate 2,450,229 of NC_008278.1, read as the reverse complement.
GGTGAAGTTCGGCAGCGGGTCGCTCCCGAGATCCGGGCCGGGGAAGAAGGCCCGGGCATTGTCCTGGCCCGGTGCGAGGACCTCCAGGAAGACGACGCCGGTGTTGTGAGCGGCGACGAAGTCGCCGAACTGCCGGCCCTGCGCGAGCTGTCCGATCGCCCCGCGGAACGCCGGGACCGCCGACAGGGGCACCATCTGCGCCGCGCTCAGGGCGGTGACGACCGGGGACCCGGCACCCGCGAACGCAGCACCCGGGAACCCGGCGCCCGAGGACCCGGCGCCCGAGGACGGAGCACGCGAGGACGGAGTAGTCGAGGACGCGGCGGCCGGGGACGAGCGCCCGTCGGGCACGGAGGCCGGCCGGCCCGGGCCCGACCGGGATCGCAGGCCCAGCCCGGCGCCGGGGCCGGGAACACCGGAGGGGTTGACCTGGATCACCCGCGGCACCGCGGGTTGCCGGGACGGGGTGTGGTCGGGCTCGTCGGCGGCATGGGCGGCGCCCAGCGCGGCCAGCCCCGCGACCGCCGCGGCCAACGCGGCCAGGGCCGCCGTCCGCCTGGGATAGCGGGCTGCCTGACCAGCCCGGCCGCGCGACTCGCCGGTCCCCCCCGGCCCTTCGGCGATGTCCGGCTCCCCGGCCTCCCGCTCCCCGGCGGCCTCGTGCCCCCCGGCGGCCTCGCGCCCCTCTCGCCCGAGGGCGACCTCGCGCCTCCCGGCGTCGGCCGGCTCTCCCGAGCCGAGCGCGGACGCCTGGCCCACCGGAGTTCCCCGGCCCGTCGCGCCCGGGCTGCCCTGACCATCGCCCGGCGCCGGTCCGACCTGCGGCGCGGCCCACACCTGCTCCGCGGTCCGCCCCGCGGCTCGCGCGCCAGGCCGGGGCCCGACGGGTCCACCGGCACCGCCGGCTCCAGCACCGCCGGCTCCAGCACCGTTCGCCGTCGACCCATCTGCCTGCGCCCCGGCTCCGGCGGACGTCCGAGCCCGCGCAGTCTGTGTCGCCCCGGTCGGGCCGGGCGGGCCCGCCGCATCGGCCGGGCAGGGCGCCGCGGTCGAGGTGCCCTCGCCCGGGCGACCCGCCAAGCCTCGCGCCGGCTCCGCCGCGCCGGGGTGAGCCTGGCCGGCCGCGAGTTCCGGCCCGGCCGACCCCTCCCACCCGGCCGGGCCTCTCCAGACGAACGAACCGTCCGAACCGAGCGGGGCAGGCGCCTGCGCGGGCAGATCGGCCCTGTCCGTCGCCGGCAGGTAACCCACAGCACCCGCGACGGCGCCCGGCGGCGGGGACGCCGCGCCCGCGGGCGTCGGTGGGCTGGACCTTGCCCGGCGCCCCGCGCCCAACCGCGCCAGGCCCGCGCGGGCAGTCCCTCCGGAGCCGGGCCGCTCGTCCGGACCGCCGGGCCTGTCCGGACCGGCGGCACGAGCCACCGGTCCCGATCCCTCCCACGCCTCGGCGCCCATCAGGTTCTCGGCCCCGACACCGCCACTGTGCGCGCCGGCCGGTGCCGGTCCCCCCGACGACGGCTCCCCCGCTTCCGTCGCGCAGCGCGGCAGCATCGGCGCCCTCGGCATCGGCATCGGCATCGGCGCACTCGACATCGGCGCGCTCGACATCGGTGACCCCGGGTCGGCAGGGTTCGGGCCTCGCCCGAGCGCGGCGGCAGCCGGCGGCGCGGCGTCGACCGCCGCCGCCGACCCGTCCGGGACACCGGAACCGGGCACCCGCCGCCAGGGGTCGGCTGCCGCAGCCGCAGCCGCCCGGTCCTCGCCAGGTGAGTCCAGGTCGAGGCCGGTGCCGGCCGCCGCCATCGGATCCCGCTCCGTACGGTCTGCCGGTGCGCCGAGGGGTGCCCAGGGGGTCATCGCGTTGCCCGGCCCGCGGCCGCGGCCCGAGGTCGGCTCGGCGGCCGCGGCCGGATCCTGGTCGCCGTGTGCCGGCGCGGAGCCGTCCACGGCGCGGCCCGCCGCCGCACGCTCGTCGGCGCCGACCCGCCGGCCGATCCCGGCGCGCCGCCCGGCCGGCGAGGCCGAGGTTCCCGGGGTGACCGGCACCGGCGGCCGCGTGATCTCCCCGAAGACGTCGGACCGCGAGGATCCGTCAGGGCGCGCGGAACCGAAGGACTGCACAGAGCCGAAAGACCGTGCCGAAGCGTCAGGCCGCGGGGAGCCGTCCGGCCTGGCGGAAGGGTCGGGTGGTGCGGACGGGACGTCGGGCACCGACGAGCGGGCGTCCAGGGCGGACGGCGAGGGGTCCGGACGTTGCCACGGGCTGTCGGCCGGGGCGGGCGTTCCGGTCGGCCCCGCGAACATGCCCGGCGCCCAGCCACGCAGGCGTCGGGCCGCGCGTGTCGTGGGGCGACTGGGCTCGGGGGCGCGCTGGACCGGAGCGACGAAGCTGACCGAAGGGCGCGGCGAGGGCAGCCCGACCAGCGTCTGGCTGTCGTGGAAGTCGCCGTCGCGCAGCCGGTCACCGGCCCGCGACGACGTCGGCGACGGGGTGAGCGTCGGCACGTGGACGTAGGCCGCGGGGTCGATGGGCGGCGGGTTCCAGGCCTCGCGCAGCAGCCGCCGGGTACCCGTGGCCGGATCGTCGGTGGGCCCGATCAGCCCGCGCAGCAGGTCGTCGGCGCTGGGCCGCCCGGCGGGCTCCTTCACCAGCGCCGCGATCACCGACGGCCGCAGCTCGGCGGGGACGTCACCGGTGTCGGCCTCGCTGTGCACCACCCGGTAGAGCAGGGCGTCGGCGCGGCCGGTGCCGAACGGGGGACGGCCGGTCGCCGCATACAGCACGGTCAGGCCCCAGGCGAAGACGTCGGCCGCGGGACCGACCTCGCCGTGCCCGGTGACCTGCTCGGGCGCCATGTAGCCGGGGCTGCCGAGCAGAACCCCGGTGCGGGTGGCAACCGTGGCGTCGACCGCCGCCGCGATGCCGAAATCGATCACTTTGGGGCCGTCACCGCTGAGGATGACGTTGCCGGGCTTGAGGTCGCGGTGGACGATGCCGGCGCCGTGGATGGCGGTCAGCGCCTCCGCGAGGCCGGCGGCCAGCGCGATGACGACCGGCGTCTCCATCGCGCCCCGGGTGGCGATCGTCTCGGCGAGGCTCTGCCCGGGGATGAGCTCGGTGGCCATCCACGGTTCCTCGGCGTCGGGGTCGGCGTCGACCAGCCGGGCCGTGCAGGCGCCGCCGACCGCCCTGGCCGCCTCGATCTCGCGGCGGAAGCGGGCGCGGAACTCCGGCTCGGCCGCGAAATCCGACCGGATCACCTTCAGCGCGACCAACTGGCCGGTGTCATCGTCGGCGCCGAGGTACACGATGCCCATCCCGCCGGAGCCGAGCCGCGCGGTCAGCGCGAACCGGGCGACCCGCTCGGGGTCACCCGAGCGCAGCGGCCTGGGCGGCACCACGCCCTCCTTACGTCGTTCTTTCCAGCTTCGGCGATCGTCGGCCCACCCGCCGGACGGCTAAGGGGTCGGCCGGCGCCGGCCCACTCCCGGCAGGGCCGAAGGTCCGGTCGCCGGCATCACCCCACCGTGCCCGCGCAACCTGTGGTGCGCATGTGCGCCGGTCGGGCCACGCGTCCCACGCCCTCATCAGACGACTCCGGGGGTCGGGGAAGTTCCGTCACCGGACGTGGGATGACCCGACCTGACACGACTGGGCGTGACCCGACCGGAGGTGCCACGCATCACCGCCGGGCACCGGGATCCCTGACGCCGCCGTTCGCGCAGCTCCGCTCCGCCGTCCCGAGGGCGCGGGCCGGAAGTCCGGCCGCTCACCGCCGTCAAAGCAATGGACAAAGCGCGGCGGCAGGGGGTATTGGGCCCCACTACCTTCGCCGGAAGCGGCGGGAGGTGTGCCCCCGGAGACGGAACGATGCGCTGCGGTGTCACAAATTGGACTGTACCGATGGAACCGCAGCTACCCGGCCATTCGACTCCCCGGACAGCCACCTATCGGTTACCCCAACCGGCCACTTCTCCCGGCGGCCCCCAAGGCCTTCGGCCGAAAACGTCCCCAAACCGCGGCGGAGAAGCCGGTGGCGCCACTCGGAGGCTTCTCCGCCGCGACTTTGATCAGCTTTCGGGGATGTCTCGCCGCACCCTCACGAGAATGACTCGATCAACGAGTTCGACCCGCTCCTCGGAGACGACGGGCGCACTCGGCGACGAGGTGTGACCGGCCTCGCTGCCGACACCGCCGCGCACGATGATCCTTGCATTCCGGCCGGCGGCGGCGACCGGGACGCCCGAACCGGTGATTCCCGCACAGGCGGTCCGACCCAGTCGGCGAATGGCCCTCGTTTCTGCCATGAAACCTCCCAGATCCAAAGTTGTTCGAAACATTACCCGACAACGAGAGAACGACGAGCGCCCACCCGGTCGGCTCCGGTGAATCCGAGGCAACCAGTGATCCACCGGCACCGACCGCGTCCCCGGTTCTCCGCCGGCGCAATGTTCGCTGCCACGCTCGTGCCGACGGTGGAACGCGAGGTCCACGGGGTTCTACGACGCGCCGGACGCCCGTCCCGCACCCGACGTCACATCCCGACCGGGCGCGCCACCGACACCCCCGCGGGAGCCGTTCGACCCCCCGTCCCGGTGTGACGCAGGCGCAGGAGCGTTCACAAGGATCACCCACGAGACGGGCTTGGCCACCCCACCAGAACGCCCCTGGGCTACACCCGCACCCCATCCGCCCTAGCAACGGACATCTCGCGCCGCCGAGGCCGGTGAGCCCTGCTCACCCTGCGCCGATGGCCCGTATGGGTGGTCCGCGCACGGTCCTGCCGCGCGGCCCGGTGCCCGCGGGCCGTCCGTCCTGCCGCGTCGGAGCCGGACGTCCCGGGTCACCCCGGCCGGGGGACGGGGCAGTGGCGGCGCTGCCTCGGCGCGACCGCGTGGGGCGATCGACCGGGGCGGCCATGGACGACGTGACCGCGTGGAAAGTCGCCGAACCGGAGGCCACTCGATGGTCGTGAAGTCGATGGTCGTGAAGATGCGCGTGCCGTCGCCGGAATACGATGCCTCGGCACCTCGGCGGCTCGGCCGCTACCGGTGCGGCCGCGTTTCACCGACGGGCGGAAACGGGTCCTCATCGGGTTCTCCCGCTCCGCCCGGACCCGATTGTTCACCCGCGCGGATGGTCGGGCGGTGGCGAGGGAGGGGACGGCAACCCGTCGGCAGCCGACCGGACGGGAGCCCCGTGCTTGTGTCGCGGCAGGATGAGTGGCTGGTCGAGGTCGGCGACGGCGGCCGGAAAGGCCGGCATCGACCCGTCGTCCCGCGCGCCGGTACCACGGGCCGGCATCGGGGTTCGGGGCGACGGGGATATCCCGGTGCCGAGGATAAGCGGAATACCCGCGCGACGCCCATCGCATCACCGGCCGCCCACGCAGAAGGGCGTTTCCCGGGTTCGGCGTCCTACCGGCCGCGAGCCGCCTTGCGTAGCTGACGCAGCTCGCGGCGCAGCCGGATCTGCGGAATCACCCCGATGAGCAGGCCGATGACGAGCCCCGCGGCGGCCGAGGCGGCAAGCGCCGCGGCAACCGACATCCGCTGGGTGGAGCCGAAAAGCCAGATACTCACCCGGGCGTCGTTCTTGACGACGAACACGACGACGGCAATGGCGATGACCAGGACCAGCACCGTGATCGCGTACGTGGTGTAGGCGACCCCGCGCCGCCGCGGCGGGCCCTCGCCCGGCGCGCCGGGCGCCGGCGGCGTCCCCGGCGCCGCCGGACCACCCGCCGTCCCCGGAACCCCCGGCATCCCCGGAACCCCGGGAACTCCGCCGGGCCCGGTGGGGTAGGCGGCGCCCGCCGGGTAGGGCGCGGGCACCGCACCCGGCGAGGCACCCGGGCCGACCGGTGCCGCGCCCGGCGCCGCAACCGCGGGGCCGCCGGGAGGCGGCGGGCTCGCGGGGCGGGTGTAGTCGATCCTCTTGCCCGGCTGGTCGGATCCCGCCATCGTCGCCCCATCCATCATGATCGCCCGCACGGCCGTGCCCCGCACCGTCCAGTGCCGTCCCCTGTGCCCAGGGATTGTAGGCGGGTGCGTGCCCTATGCTGAAGATGCGGACGAGGTGGCCGGGCGGCCGCGTCGGCACCGGTTCACGCCGGTGCCGCCGAGGAAAGTCCGGGCTCCACAGGGCAGGGCGGTGGGTAACACCCACCCGGGGCGACCCGCGGGACAGTGCCACAGAAAACAGACCGCCGGTGCCGGTGACGGCGCCGGTAAGGGTGAAACGGTGCGGTAAGAGCGCACCAGCGCCCAGGGTGACCTGGGCGGCTCGGTAAACCCCGCCCGGAGCAAGGTCAGAAGGCCCGCGGCCGTAACCGGTCGCGAGCCGCGCAGGCGTTCGAGGGCTGCCCGCCCGAGTCTGCGGGTGGACCGCTGGAGGCTGTCGGCAACGGCAGCCCGAGAGAGATGGCCGCCACCGGCGAGCCGCAAGGCGACCCGGCCACAGGACCCGGCTTACAGGCCACCTCGTCCGCAGCACCCCGCCCGACCTGCGCAGATCGGGGCAGGTCCGGCGTGGCCCGGGGGCCGCGCCACGATCGCAACTCGGACGGAACCGGTTCAGTGCGGTGTGTCGCGGGACAGGTCAGCGAGCCTGTGTACGACTGCCAACAGCGTGCGGGCACGGCGACCATGCATGCCTATCGTACTCATCGTGTCACCCGCCGATGACGATGACCTGATCCGTCGTGCCGACCTGCGGGACCTGGTGGGCATCGCGCAGCTTCAGGCGATGCTCGGCCGGGTACGCGGCGAGCCGGTGTCCCGAACGCGGGCGCAGGTGATCGCCGGCATGAAGGGCTTTCCGGACCCGCTGATCAGCCACCCGTCCGCCGAGGACCCGCAGATGCGGCTGTGGCTGCGCGCCGACGTCGAGGGCTGGTTGGACACGAACCGCCCCGGCTGGCGACGGGACGTGCCGTAGCCGCGGCACCTGCCACCGGCCCGGCGCAGGCCCTGAACCCGGCGCACGTCGCGCCGGACCAGGGCAGACCGACGCGCAGGGACGTTTCCCGCGTCCCGGCCAGGGCATCGATCCACCAGCTCCGGCCGGACTCCCGGCTACGCCGGTGGGAACGGGCGCGGCCCGCGGAAGGTGAGCAGCAGGTTGTCCCGCTGCTGGCCGGCACCGGTGAGGACGGAGCCGGACGGCACGTGGTCCAGCAGGGCCTGCATCACCTCGCCGATGTCAAGGCCTGCGTCCAGGCAGAGCTCGAAGGAATCAGGGGTCCGCATCGAGTGCACGACCACCGAGACCCGGCAGAGATTCTGCATGCCATCGCTCGGCACCGCGACCGCCGAGCCGGACACTTCGATCATGTGGGTCTCTCCCGCGCTCGAGGCCCCGATGGCGACGCGACAGACCGGACGGGGCCATCCTGTTACGTATGTCTGCCGCACGGTAGCGATCCCGTGGACGTGCGTACAGTGCGTGAGCACTGAGACCACACCCATCCCTAGTGTCCACAGCATGCCGCCACCCGAGAGCGACGAGTCGGTCCGCCGCTCCGCGCTGCATGATCTCGTCGACATCGACGAACTACGGACCCTCCTCGGGCGCACCTCGCGGCGGGGCGAACGGGTCGCCCGCAGCTATGCCGACAGCATCAGCAACTCGAAGGGCTTTCCCGACCCGCTGGTCGAGCATCCGCGGCTGCGGCTGTGGCTGCGCGCGGACGTCGAGGAGTGGCTGGACGGGCATCGCCCCGGCTGGCGGGACCCCAGCCCGCGCGCCACCGGCTGATCGCCCGCACGCCGAGCGGGATTCGTCCTCGGCACCGGGCGTCGAACCACGTCCGGCGCCCTGTCAGTCGGACGAAATGTGTGAGGCCCTCCGCATATTCGCCCGACATAGTTGGATTAGGTGGGTGCACTCACGGGGACGTGCACGCCGGATCCGGCAGCGAGCGCACCTCGTTCGCGCCCATCGACAGTGCGACGCGGGCATCGTGGCGATGCCCTGCGCGGGCAGGCCGCGATCCACCAGCTCACCGGTGACGGTGAGTCACGAGCGGAGGGCTCTATGCCGGTGAGGCCGTTGCGCGCCGTCGATCCGCGGGTGGTGGGGCCGTACCGGCTGACCGCGCGCCTGGGTAGCGGCGGCATGGGGATCGTCTACCTCGGCGAGGACGCCGCCGGCCGGCGCAGCGCGGTGAAGGTGCTGCGCGACGAACACGCCGGCGACCAGCTCTTCCTGCGCCGGTTCGCCCGGGAGGTCCGGGCCGCCGCGGCGGTCGACAGCCCCCGGGTGGCGCGGCTGGTGGACGCCGACCCGGAGGCGGAGACTCCGTGGCTCGCAACCGAGTACATCGAGGGCCCGACCCTGACGGCCGAGGTGGGACGCAACGGTCCGCTGTCGGCCGCGGCGCTGCAGACCCTCGCGGTGGAGCTGGCGATGGCCCTGGTCGCCATCCACGGCGCCGGCGTGGTGCATCGCGACCTCAAGCCCGGCAACGTGATGCTGGCCGAGGACGGCGCCAAGGTGATCGACTTCGGGATCGCGGCCGGGGTGCCCGGGACCGTCACCGTCACCGGCGTGGTCCTCGGCAGCGTCGGCTACATGGCGCCCGAACTGCTCACCACGACCGGCACGCCCGGGCCGGCCGCCGACGTCTTCTCCTGGGCCCTGACCCTGGCGTTCGCCGCCAGCGGGCGACCGCCGTTCGGGGAGGGTCCGCTCCAGGCCATGCTCCTGCGGACGTTGCACGACAACGTCCCGGTCGACGGGCTGCCCAACCGGCTCGGGAAGGTCGTCTCCAAGGCCCTCGACAAGAGGCCCGACCGCCGGCCCACCGCCCGCCAGCTCCTCGACCGCCTCCCCGCCGTCCCGCTTCCGCCGGCCGCAGCCCTCAGCCCGGCCACGACGGCGACCGCGGCCACGACGGCCACGACGGCGACCGCGGCGGCTGCGGCTGCGGCTGCGGCTGCGGCTACCAAGGCCGTTCTGCTGCCGTTGGACGCCACGACCGGCCTCGACGGCACGCAGGCGCACCCGTCGCCCGCCGGCGCCAGGTCACCGGTGGACCGCGGCCGCCGGGCCGCCCTCGCCGCCCCCGTCCTCGCCCTGCTTCCCACGCTGCGCCCCGTGCACCGCCGGGGGATCGCCGCGACGGCGACGGTCCTCGCCGCAGCGGGCGCGATCACCGCCGTCCTCGTGGCGGCGCCGGGGGAGACGGCTCGGTCCACCGCCAGCACGCCGCCCTCCCCCACCGGCGCCGCCGCGCGCCCCGCGGCGGTGACCCCCACCCCGGTCCCGCCCGCGGCCAGCTCCGCCGCGCCGAGCCCGGCATCGGTCCTCCTGGTCGGCGCGACAGCCACGCGGCCCCTGCCCCTGTCCACCGGGCCTCGGCCCACCGCAGCCGGAGCGGCCGCCGCACCGGCCGTCGAACCGGCCGTGGCCCGCGTCGTGCCCGCAGTGCGACCGCGGCCCGCCGGCACGCGCCCGAACACCACCCCGCCGCGGGGCCCGTCCGGCCGGGTCGACTCGCCGAGCACCTGCGCCGAGCCCGACGCGCGGCGGCTCCTGCCGTGGCTCGGCGCCGACGGCCGGTGCGTCCCGATCATCTTCGGGCAGCCCGAGCGCGCCACCCGTGAGCAGGCGGGCGACCAGCACGCCAGGACGTCTCGCTCGCAGTGGCCCCGGACCAGCGGGCACGGCGGCGACGGGCACGGCGGCGGCGGACGCGGCTAGTCCGGGTCTGCGGTGGCGACGAAGCCGCTGCGGTAGGCCCACACCACCGCCTGGGTGCGGTCCCGAACGCCGAGCTTGCTCAGCACCCGCTTGAGCTGGGAGCGCACCGTCTCCGCGGACACGGTCAGCTCGGCCACCGCCTCGTCGCCGTGGCCGCCTCACCGGCGACGGTGATGCCCGGCTCGGCGTCCAGCAGCGCCCGCAGACCGCTGCGGACCAGGCCGTCGTCGTCCGCGAGGAACACGGTGATCATGTGATGCCGTCCGGACGGGCGGGCAGCGTGGCCAGGACGCGAAAGCCGCCTCCCACCGGACCGGCGTCGAACGAGCCACCCTCCAGCCGGGCCCGTTTCCGCATGCCGACCAGACCCCGCCCCGCCACCGGCACGACGAACCCGACGCCCTCGTTGACCACCTCGATCCGGACCAGGTCCGCCGCTGGGCCGACTCGGACCCGGATCCGACCCGAGCGGGTGTGCCGCACGGCGTTCGTCAGCGCCTCCTGCACGATCCGGTACGCCGTCCGGCTGCCCGACGGCGACAGCGCGACGGGTTTGGCGCCAGGTCGACCTCCCGCCCCATCGCCCGGATCCGCTCCACGAGCGCCGGCAGGTCGTCCAGGTCAGGCGACCCGGCGACGTCCGACTCGCGCGGAGGCCGAGTGCGTATGGACGATCCGGCGAGGCGACGTCCGCGCGCATCGCCGGTGGGCGATCCGCACCTTCGCACTGACCTACGCCGCGGTGACGCTGCGGCTGTGGATGTTCGTCATGAGCGCCGTGCAGATCGGGGCGGGCACCGACCCGGAGGTCGCCTTCGACCGCGCCTACCACGTGGTCCCGTTCCTCTGCTGGGTCCCCAACCTGCTCGTCGCCCAGTGGCTGCTCACCCGCCCGGACCCGACCCCCACAGCTCGGCCGCGTTGACCTGGCCGTCGCACGACCGGCAGCCCGAGGACGCGCCCGGATGTCTGGAAATCCGGACCGCGATACCGAAGGTCTGGATCCGGCATCCGCACACCACAGCAACGCCACTGCCGGTCCGCCACGAAGACCACGTACCGGTCACCCGGAGCGAACTACGGTGGTGTAGTTCGCCACCAGTCCAAGTCCCAGCGGCGATGCCCAGGTAGGTTCGAGGGGAGGTCGATGGATGCCACGGCCGCGGCACCCGGTCAAGGAGTTGGAGGCAGTCCTCCGAAGCGGGGAAGCCCAAGGATGGAACGTCACCAAGGGTAGCGGGTACTTCCGAATGTTCTGTACGTGCGGCGATGGCCACTACAAGTGGGTGCATCTCACACCCTCGAACCCGCGGTACGAACGGAACCTACGGAGCTACTTGAGGAGCAGGACCTGCTGGAAGGAGGGCGGATCGTGAAGTACGAAGGGCTTGTCGAGCTCACAGTGACCGGCTCCATCGCCGATTTCGAGACTCACACCGACCAGCTCATGGATGCCCTGCTCACCCTCGAAGATCTCATCGACCCCGACGTGGGCGGCAACCTCGCCGAGGGTCGGATGGACATCACGATGACCATCGAGGCCGACACCATCCCCGATGCAGCCTTCAAAAGCCTCTCCGCGGTACGGACCGCAATTCACGCTGCCGGCGGCGCCACTGCGGGCTGGGAACACCTGATCCAGAAGATGACCGCAGAGGCCCGGCAGCTCGCCGACGCCTGAAGCCGGCCGGTGTCGGCGGGCTGCTCACCCGCCCGGACCCGACCCCGCCGCCCGGTCCTGTTCGACCTGAGCCGCGCCACCGAGTCCTCCCCAGTTTGTACAACTCGGGGATCAGTGTGACTCCGCTCGCCGCCGAGCCGCGCCCGCCCGGCGCTCGCGCCCTCGCCGGTCAGCCTGCCGGGGTCCCACGATCAGAGTCGGCAACCATCGCGTGATCTACCATGCCGACGACGGCCGAATCCTCGTCACGATCGTCCGCGTCGTCCATCGAGGCGAGGCGTAAAGAGGCCTGGTGGGCTGCTCGTGGTCGCCGATGGGGTGTCAGCGTGACGAACACGGAACCACTCCCACACGTCCAAGCCTGATGCCAGCCCGAGCCTGGAAATCACGGTGTTCCCGCGGAGCTGTGCCTCCTGTCCGGGCTGATCCCCGGCTCGAGTCAGTCTCCACTCGGACCCGACCCGCGCCGATCAACACTCCGCCGCAACGAAGGCTGCTTACACACCGTTTACCCGCCAAGCCGTGGCAATCCTGCTAGATCAGGTCGCCAGATTCCTCCGGCCACCAGCTTCGTGTTCGACGATGACGCGGCCGACTCCTCCCCGTGGGCCGCCTGGCCGGTCGCACCCGACCAGGACCAGGACGGTCAGCTCATCGGGCCGGCCCTTCTCACGGCGCGCCCCCGCATCGGCGAACAGTTCCGCCCGGGACGGGCCTTAGACCACCTTCCCGGGCCCTGCGCAAGTCCCGCCATCCGCCAGCCGGCCGGCACGCTCCTCGAGCCGGCCACCGAACCGGAATGGCTCGTCCGGCGTCTCCTCGCACGGCTCGTGACCCTGCCGTGCGACCCAACCGCCTTTCGACCCTGGGAAACCACCGTCGACCGCGCACGGGTCAGTCACGACGGACGCGAACTGCGGTTGTGTGTCTCCACCGACCGCGGCGAGGTCCCGGCCGGCGTCGACGTCGTGGAATTCGGCGACCGGGTCGAGGTGCGCGTCCGCGTCGGCATCGACCGGCAACAGCCGCCACAACCGATCCGTATCAGGAAGGTGCCCGATACCGCGCACGGTCGCGACGCCCGCCACGGTGGGGTTGCACGGCGATGGTGGATCGGCGTCGCCCTCACCCGCCCCCTCGCCGACCGCACCGTCCACGACGTCGGCACCCGCGATCGGGCCGCCTGGTGGGCTGCCCGTCTTGCCTGGTGGGCTGCCCGTCTTGCCTGGCAGGAAGCCCACTGAGCCCGTGTGGAATCCCGGCCGCCCACGTCACGCCTGCGATTCGTGGCTGCGCAGACCTGTCGGCTCACAGACAGTACCTACGCGAATGTGGTGACACTGCTACTTTGGGTGACGATGTCTATCGAGCGGCCGGCGACGAGTCCCGAGCAGTCGCCGGCGCCGGACCAGTCCGCAGAGTCGCGCGTCGACCGCCCCCCGGAGCCCACTGGACGGTCGAGCATCGAGACAAAGGTGGATGCCCTCGAACGTCGCGCACTGTCGGATGACCGGCCACGGCCGCCCGAGCGCCGGACGGCAGTCGCACCCGACGCCCCCCTCTCGCCGATGGAACGCAAGCTGGCGCTGCTCGACAGCGCCGCGCCCCGCGATCCGGTCGGCGATGCGAGCCTGGACACGGCAGCCAGGAAGCGAGACGGCTCCGACGGACCGGAGAGGCTCGGTTGGAAGCTGACCCGCATCTGGCGGGACAGCCTGCCGACCACCGACGGACGGGCCTTCTACGAGAAGTCCGACGTGGAGATGCGCACAACCGCCGCGGAAGCTAGACCGGCCCCGGGGCAGTACACCGCCGACCTGCACGGCACCCCCTCGGAATTCCGGGTCGGCCGGACACGACTCGACGCCCGGCAGCTCAGCGCGCTCATCCGCGCGGACGAGAACTGGCGCGGCCGACCGGTGCGGCTGGTGTCCTGCGAGACTGGACAGGGCGACGACCCCGTCGCCCAGAAGGTCGCCGACGAACTCGGCGTCACCGTGACCGCACCGACCGAACTCGCCTTCAACGACGAGAGAGGTAATGTCGTCACAACGTCAAGGCGACGGAACGAGTTCGGAATCCTGGTGGCAACCCGACCACACGACGGCCATTGGATCGATTTCCACCCGACAACCAAAGGTGATGGCAATGCCCCAGATTATCGGTGATCTGAAGGTGGCCAAGGTCTTCGATGGCACAACGGACGGCACCCCCTTCATAACCGACCGCCCAGAGCTGCCCCCCGGTCGCGAACGCAGCGAGGTTCTGGCCTATCTGCGACACGCGGCAGTCATCCTACGGGCCGCCGGCCTCGACGTCGACCAGCTCGACCCGGCCCGACCGCGGCAGGTGCCCATGGCACTCCTGACGGATGGACTCTGGATCTGGGACGCCTCCGTCGCCTACTATCTGGAAGCGCACGATCTTCCACCCGAACCAGAGTTTCTCGAATATCTCCGCGGCCGGAACTTCACGTACGTGGCGCCCACGAAAGAACAGATTACGGCAGCGGCCGACGCACTCCGATCGCAGTAATTACGGACTGAAAGCGGGACGGTGATGGGGTGGGCGCAGGGAGACGTCTGGAGGTGTCGATCGACCCTCCGCCGTGGTTCGTGACCTGGTCGTTCACCGCGACCGACGGCGGACCGGCGCTGATCCAGGCAGAGGCGTTTCTCACCTCCAATCAGATTCCTCCGGCCACCAGCTTCGTGTTCGACAAAGACGCGGCCGACTCCTCCTCATGGGCCGTCTGGCCGGTCGCACTCGGTCAGGAAAAGCTCGATCAGCCCACCGGGCCGCCGCTTCTCACCGCACGCCCGCAGATAGCCGAACAGTTCCGCCCGGGACGGGTCTTCGTCCATCTCCCCTCGCCCAACGAAGATCCCACCATCCGCCAGCCGGGCGGCACGCTCCTCGAGCCGGCCATCGCACCGGAATGGCTCATCCGGCGTCTCCTCGCGCGGCTCGCCACCCTCCCGTGCGACCCGACCGCCTCTCAACCCTGGGAGACTACCGTCGACCGCGCACGGGTCAGTCACGACGGACGCGAACTCCGGTTGTGCGTCGCCACGGACCGCGGCGAGATCCCGGCCGGCGTCGACGTCGCGGAATTCGGCGACCGGGTCGAGGTACGCGTCCGCGTCGGCATCGACCGGCAACAGCCGCCACGACCGATCCGTATCAGGAAGGTGCCTGGTACGGCTCACGGCCGGAGCGCCCGCCACGGTGGAGTTCAACGGCGATGGTGGATCGGCGTCGCCCTCGCCCGACCCCTCGCCGACCGCCCCGTCTTTGACGTCGGCACCCGCGATCGGGCTGCCTGGTGGGCTGCCGCCTGGCCTGGCAGGCAGCCCAGTGACAGACCTGCGGTGACTATTCGCCGTAGGTGGTCAGGTTGGCGGAGTGGTGTGTGTCGTTGAAGCCGCGCAGCACGGCGGGGCCGTCGGAGTACCAGTCGATCGTGGTCAGCGAGACCAGGTCCAGGTGCAGGCGGTACAGGACGGTCGGCTCCGCGGCCAGCGCGAGCTGGGTGAGGCCCTTGATCGGCGTGACGTGCGAGACGACGAGGACCCGCTTGCCGGGCTGCTCGGCGAGCAGCCGGTCGCGGACCCGGGCCACCCGGGTCACGGTCGAGATCAGGCTCTCCCCGCCGGGCGGCGGGACGTTCGGGTCGGCGAGCCAGGCGTTGAGCTCGTCGGGGAAGCGTTCGCGCACCTCGCCGAAGGTCATCCCCTCCCAGGCGCCGAAGCTGGTCTCCCGCAGGTCGTCGTCGACGACGTAGTCGCGGCCCAGCGCCTCGGCGGTCTGCCGGGCGCGCTTGAGCGGCGAGCTGACGATCAGGTCGAACGGCTCGTCACGCAGCCGGTCGGCGACCGCGGCGGCCTGACTCATCCCCAGGTCGGTCAGCGACGCCTCCACCGTCCCGCTGAACCGCTTGTCCACCGACAGCGGTGTCTGGCCGTGGCGCAGCAGCACCGTCGTCGTCGGTGGGGCGGGCGGGGCCATCCAGCCGGAGAGGCGGTTGGTGGTGGGGGCTCGGTGCGGCGCCGGATCCGGTGACTGCGGGACCGACGGCTCCCAGCTGCGCCCGGCCGCGGCGGCGTCCATCGCCTCGTTGGCGAGGCGGTCCGCATCGGCGTTGCGGGCGCGGGGCACCCACTGGTAGCGCACGGCGGGGAAGGTGCGGGCGAGTGCGGCGGCCTCGTCGGCCAGGGGGCGCATCGCCGGGTGCTTGACCTTCCAGCGGCCGCTCATCTGCTCGACGACGAGCTTGGAGTCCAGCCGGGCCTCCACCTCGGCGTCCGGGGCGATCTCGGCGGCGGCCCGCAGCCCGGCGATGAGACCCGAATACTCGGCGACGTTGTTCGTGGCATGGCCGATCGACGCGGCCCGCTCGGCGAGCACCGTCCCGTCCGCGGCGTCACGGACCACGGCGCCGTAGCCGGCCGGGCCCGGATTGCCCCGGGATCCGCCGTCGGCCTCGACGACCAGCCTGCGCACCGTGCTCATCTGCCGCTCCCCTCGCCCTGACCGCCTCGCGCCCAGCCCGAACCGCACTGCCCGAACCGACCTGCCCGAACCGACCTGCCGCTACAGCCCCGACTCGGGGGTACGGACCAGGATGCGCCGACATTCCTCGCACCGCACGACCTCGTCGACGGGTGCCGCGGCGACCGCCCGCAGATCGCCGCCGGAGAGCTCGAGATGGCAGCCCTGGCAGCGCCGGCGCAGCAACGGTGCCGCGCCGACCCCGCCGGAGGACGCCCGGATCCGCTCGTACAACGTCACGAGCGCCTCGGGCAGCGTCGGGGCGAGGGCCTGGCGGTCCTGACGCATTCGGGCGGACTCGGTGTCGATCTCGGCGTACGCCTTGTCGCGGGCGGTGATCGCGGCGTCGATCTCCGCCTGCAGGTCGGCGCGGCGCTGGTCGAGGGCCGCAAGCCGTCCCTCCAGGCCCTCGACGGCCTCCATCTTCTCCAGCGCGTCGTCCTCGAGAACACCCTGGCGGCGGGCCAGGGAGGCCAGCTCCGCCTGAAGGTTCTCCAGCTCGCGGGAGTTCGTCACCGCTCCGGACTCCAGCCGCTGCGAGTCGCGGGCGGAGCGGGTCCGGACGAGCTCGATCTCGTTCTCCAGCTTGCGCTGGGCGCGGGTGACGTCCCCCAGCTCGGTGCGCACCTCGACGACATCGTCGTCGATGGTGCCCAGGGCGGCGGTGCGTTCGGTGATGACGGCGAGTTCGGGCAGCCCGCGGCGGCGGGCGGCCAGCCGGTCGAGGCCGGCGTCGAGGGCCTGCAGGTCAAGCAGGCGGAGCTGGATTGCTGGGTCGGCCTTCATGGACTCCTCACCGGTATGTCCTTCATCGGCGTCGGCCGCGATCGACGACGCCCTTGCCGGTACCGCGCCGCCCGGCCCGCGAGCCGAGCGGTCGGCGGGACCCGGGACGGACCCGGCCCGGCGAGCCGGGCATCCGCCTGCGACGCCGGCTACCGGGACGGAACGTGCAACCGCCAGGGATCGGTCACGATAGCGGACACCGATGCACTCACCGTACGTCCCCGGGTCCGCAGACCGGCCTCCAGACGCGCGGCGGCGTGCGCGAGCCACGGCCACTCGCTCGCCCAGTGGGCGACGTCGACGACGGCGATCGGATGCTCCCCCACCGTGTCGAGCACGTGGTGATGCCGCCCGTCCGCGGTGACCAGCACGTCCGCGCCGGCGGCCCGCGCGGCGCCGGCCAGTTCCCCGCCGGAGCCCCCACAGACCGCGACCCGGCGCACGAGCCGGTCCGCGGCCCCGGTCGCGCGCACCCCGCCGGCCGTCGCGGGCAGCGCCCGGGCGACGCGAGCGCAGAAACGCTCGAGCGGCTCGGGCTCGGGCAGCTCGCCTATGCGCCCCAGCCCCCGGCACACCGGCGCCGCCGCGCCCTCTCCGGCCGGCTCGACTCCGGCCGGTTCCGCTCCGGCCGGCTCGACTCCGGGCGCCTGCGCTCCATCCAGCTGAGCGTCGGCCGGCTGTGCCGGGTCCAGCGGGCCGACCCGGCGCAGCCCGAGGGCCGCGGCCAGCGCGTCGCTGACTCCGGGGTCGGCGACGTCGGCATTGGTGTGCGCCGTGTACAACGCCACCCCGGCGCGGATGAGAGTGGCGACGACCCGCCCGCCGGATCCGGTCTCGGCCACCCCGTGGGTCCCGCGCAGGAACAGGGGATGGTGAGTGACGAGCAACTGAGCGCCGGCCGCCGCCTCGACGGCCACCTCGACGGTGGGATCGACGGCGAACAGCACCGTGGTGACGGGGGCCTCAGGGTCGCCGACCGCCAGGCCCACCGCGTCCCACGACTGCGCCCAGGCCGGCGGGAACGCCTCCTCCAGCACGGCCACGCAGTCACCGACCGTCGCCACCCTAGTGCTCACCACGGTGACCCTACCCGCACGGTCGCGGGCGTCTGTCAGCCGGTCACGCTGCCCGCCGAGGTGACGAGGTCCCGCACGCGACGCACCCTTCGCCCCGTAACGTCACCTCTGGCAACGCACCTGCGCAGGGGTGGCGAGCCACGAGGAAGGGGAACTCGTCATGGCGGACGTTTCGGTGCGATTCCAGGTCGCGGGGGATTCGGAGATCGTGCTGAACCTCTCGACCCCCCAGGCCGTCCGCCTCGTCGAGGCCATCATGCGCAAGGTCGCCGACGCGATGGCCGCCTCTGCGGGGGGTGGTTCCGGACTGGGCGGTCCCGCGATGGGTGGGCCGGACCGGTCGGCCGTCGGCTCCGGCTGGCCGGACGTCAACCCCGGGCAGAACTCCTTCCCCCCCGAGCGTTGACCCCACTCCCAGCGTCGACCCCACTCCGGACGTCGACCGCATCCCGAGCGTCGAGCGCATTCCGAGCGTTGGCCGCATCCCGAGCGTTGGCCGCACCCCGAGGGTCCGAGCCCGCCTGAGGGGCTCGCCGCAGACCGCCGGGGCCGCTCGTCCGTCCGAGGGACCTGGGCCGCCCGCCGGCGGTCTGCCGGCCTGCCGGCCCCCGGGCGACGCCGCAGGGACGGCCGGCTCCGATCGTCCGGTCACGCCGGCAGGCACCCGGACCGGAATGCCACCCGGCCGCATGCGGACAAACCGGGTCGTATAAGACGGACCGGTACTCCCGGCGCTTGCTTCCGTAAAAGCCGACACAACAAAGCCGCAACACGATACAACTCCGCACAGCCATTACTCACCGAAGGGAAAATGATCACGCATGGCGGGGGACGTACCGGTCGACGAACGCGCCCTGATCACCCCGGCCGACGCGGCGACCACCCGTTCGCTGCGGGCCGCTCCCGCGAGGACCGACGCGGGGGACCCGGCCACGGGCGGCGACGCGGCGACCGACGGCGCCACGCCCGCCCGGCCCACCGGCGCCGACGGCGGCGAACGGACCCTGCACCGCTACGGCCGGGTCCAGGTACTCGGCCGGCCGCGGGACGACGCACCCGACGGGCCGCGGCTGCTCGCGGCCCGCGCCGGCGCGGGCCTGCTGCCCCCGGCCGACGGCAGCGTCGTGTCGACCACGGGCGTCTCCCCCGGCCTGAACCGGGCCGAGACGCTGGGTCTGGACGCCTTCCGGCTGCGCGCCAGCGCCGCCTACCGCCGACTGAAGCAGGATCGCCCGCGCGACGGCCATGCGTGGGACATGGATCGCCCCTGCACCGACGTCCCGCCGCCGCGGGGGTCCACCGGGCCGGGCCCGGACCGCCCGGGGCCGCGCGCCGTGGCCAACGGCCAGTCGCTCCTGCAGAGCCCGCTGATGACGCTGACCGCCGCGGGCGCCGCGGACGCCACCGGCGACAGCGGCCCCGCCGCGGGCCTCGCGGCCAACACCGCCGGCTCCCCGACCAGCTCGAAGCTGGAGGGCTCCGTCGCCATCGGGCTGATCCTCGTCGAGGGGCCGACCGCCGACCTGCAGTTCGCGGCGGCCGAGCGGACCAAGGTCGTGGCCGAGGTGCAGAACGGGCTGTCCTGGTACGCCACCACGAACCCGGCGGCCGACCTCACGTTCTCCTACGACATCCAGCTCGTGCGCCTGTCCGTGCCGGCGGACCCGAAGGCGAACGATCTGGAGGCCCTGTGGCGGGACCCGGCGATGAGCCGGCTCGGTTACGCGGCCACCTTCGACGGCGTCTACGACTACGTCGACGCGCTGCGCGCCCGGCTCGGCACCCGGTGGGCCTACTGCGCGTTCTTCACCAAGTACCCGCTGGGCTACTTCGCCTACTCGTCGGTCGGCGGGCCTCGGATCGTCATGTCCTACGCCAACGACGGTTGGGGTCCCGACAACATCGACCGCGTCTTCACCCACGAGACCGGGCACATCTTCGGTGCCCCGGACGAGTATGGCGGCGCGGGCTGCGACTGCGGCGGCGCGTGGGGGGCGTTCGGCGTCCCGAACGGCAACTGCGACACCTGCGCGCCCGCGCCGGCGGACTGCCTGATGCGCTCCAACAGCTTCGCGCTGTGCCGCTACACCCCCGGCCAGATCGGCTGGGGCCACGGCGTCGGCGGCAACCCGGCGCTGGTCCAGTCGAAGGGGCTGGGCCGCACCGGCAACTTCGACGCCGTCGTGCCGTCGGCGTTCGCGGGGATCACCCACGTGTGGCGGGACAACGACGCCACCGGCTTCCCCTGGCGCGACCCGTGGCAGACCGCGCAGTCCCTCGGCCGCGTCGACGCCCTCACGATGGTCCAGAGCACCCTGGCCAACCCCGGGCCGCTGGAGGTCGCCGTCCGGGTCGGCTCGACGCTGTCCTTCCTGTGGCGCGACAGCACCGGGGCGTTCGCCTGGCACGACCCCAAGCAGCTCACCCAGGGCGTCGGCGGGGTGCCGTCGCTCGTCCAGAGCCGGCTGGGGACGAAGGGCAACTTCGAGCTGCTCATCCCCGCCGCGGACGTCGGCATCCTGCACCTGTGGCGCAACCACGACGTCCACGGTTACCCCTGGAGCGCGCCGAAGCTGTTCGGCGCGAACCTGGGCCGGGTCGACGCGGTCAGCCTCATCCACGGCACCCTCGGCGGCGGTGCGGGCATGCTCGAGGCCGTGGCCCGGGTCGGCAGCCGGCTGGTGCACCTGACTCGGGACAACACCGCGGTGTGGCGGACCGGACCGGTCTTCGGCGAGGGGGTCGCGGGCAACCCGGCGCTGATCCAGAGCTCCTTCGCCGACGGGGCGCGCAACTTCGAGGTGGTCGTCCCCGCCGCCGGCGGCGGGCTCATCCACTACTACCGCAACAACGGCGCGCCCACGCCGTTCTGGAGCGGCCCGCGCCCGTTCGCCGCCAGCCTGGGCACCGTCGACGCCGTCTCGATGATCCAGAGCAACTTCGACGGCCACCTGGAGGTCCTCGCCCGCGTCGGCGACGAGCTGCACATGGTGTGGCGTACCTCCGGAGCCGGGGCAACCTGGTCGACCCCGCGCCGCGTGTTCTAGGCCGTACGCCCACCGGTGCGCGGCTTCGCAGAGTCCGAATGACCTGTCACGTCGTCGCGGTGGCAGGTTGCCGGCGGGGACAGGGGCGACCTAGTCGGCCGCGCAGTCGGCTGGTGGTGGGTCGGCAGGTGGTGGGTCGGCAGGTGGTGGGTCGGCCGCCGGTGGTGGATCAGCCACCGGCGGCGGGTCGGGCGGTGAGGCGCCGGGGGCGTCCCATGGGCGTCCCTCGGCTGGCCGGTCCTTGGCGATGCGGCGGGCCAACCAGCCGTCGACGAACAGGGCCTCGGCGGGGCTGAGGGTCTCGCGCAGCGCCGGGGGCACCCCGTCGACGAAGACACCGCGCACGCCCGCGCGGGCCGCCAGCTCCGCCGCCCGCGACACGGGCACCGCCAGCAGTGCCAGCCGCGGCGGCAGCGCCGAGGTCACCCGTCCGAACTCGGCCAGCGCGCTCAGCGCGCTCAGCGGCCCCTCGGTGCGGCCCGCTCCTTCGAGGACGACCAGCAGCTCCGGTTCGGTTCCCCACACCGGCCCATTCTCGCCCGAATGCGCCGCGAAGGAGGACCAGGGCCCGGTGGCGCCACCCCGCGCGGACCACGGACGGCGCCGACACGCCCCCGTTCGGCGAGAATCACAGGGGTCGGCCGATGGACACCGCGGCCGGCGCGGGACAAGGTTGGGTCGAACGCCCGTCTTCCGGCACAGGGACCCGCCGCGGTGCGTCACCCCGGCGGCCGGTTGGCCGAGCCCGACCGGTGGCGGCTCGGGCGAGGGCACGGCACGCTCGGGCAAGGGCACGGCACGCTCGGGCAAGGGCAGGGTCCCGCACGGGCCGGGGCGGAATCCGGATGGGCCAGAAGGAGAGGGGCACCGGCGATGAGCGCGCGACTCCCGCTGTTCCCGCTCGGAACCGTCCTGCTTCCCGGGCTCGTGCTGCCGCTGGAGATCTTCGAGGAGCGGTACCGGGCGCTGGTCCGGGAGCTGCTCGCCCAGCCCGCCGACGAGGCGCGCAGCTTCGGGGTCGTGGCCATTCGGCGGGGCCGCGAGACGGGGCCGGCGCTGCCGGCGATCCACGAGGTCGGCTGCACGGCCGTGCTGCGGCGGGTGCAGGAGCATCCCGACGGCCGGTTCTCCCTGATCACCGTCGGCGGGCAGCGGTTCCGCATCGGCACGGTGGACCAGCACAGCGCGCCCTATCTGGTGGGGGAGGTCGAGTTCCTGCCCGACGAGGTCGGTGACGCCGAGGGGGCCCGCGAGTCCGTCGCGCCGGTGCAGCGGCTGATGCGCGCCTACGCCGAGCGGCTGGCCGCCACCGGCACGGTGCAGATCTCCCTGCCGGACCTGCCCGACGATCCCGTCGCCCTGTCCTACGTGATCGCCGCGGCGGCCGTCACCGATCTCACCGAGCGCCAGGGCCTGCTTGCGGCGGCCGACGCGGCCACCCGGCTGCGCGTCGAGCGGGCACTGCTGCACCGGGAGGTCGGCCTGCTCCAGAAGATCACCACGATCGGGTCCAGCGAGCTGCGCCGGGTGGACCCGAGCCCCAACTGAGCCGCGGCCGGCGGGCACGGCGCCCATTGCGGCACGGCGCCCGGTGCGGGAGGTCGGTCACCGCTGCCGGCCCGACAACCGTCCTCAGCCTCGGGTGTCAGCCTCCGGGGTCAGCCTCCGGCGTCTCCGCGCGCCGGGACCTGGCGGGCGGTGACGTCCCCCGGACTCTGCGGCCCCGAGCTGCCGCCCACAGGTCCGGACTCGTCGCCGCCGGGACCGGGGGCGGCGCTGCCGGGACCGGGGGCGGGCGGCCGCTCGTCGCGCGGAGCCCGGCGGGGGCGGGAGGTCGCCCACAGGCCGATCGCGAAGACGCCCAGGGCGACCACCGGCATCACCAGGTAGAGCCCGTGCGCGCGGACGCGCAGGTCGACCAGGTCGACCAACACCGGCGAGGCGTTGGCCGGCAGGCTGTGGAGCAGGTCCGGGGAACGGCGGAGATGACCGATCCAGCCGGCGATCAGCGCGCCACCGAGACCCCCCGCGGCGAGCCCGAGCGGCACCCCGAGGCCCGCCTCCCGGGCCCGCCAGAAGGCCAGCAGGCCGCCGACGAGCCCGGCGACCGCGCAGATCAGCGCGAAGCGGGCGTCGATGTCACTCTGGACCGCGAACGCCGACTCGTTGCCGTGCAGCGCGCCGGCGACGTCGAGGTGCGGCGCGACGGCGGCCCACAGCAGGCCGAGCGGGAAGCCGGCGACCGCCATCGCCGCCGCGCAGATCAGGCCGGCGATCAGGTCCGGGCGCAGCCCGAGCGACAGGGGCCACCGCGAGCGGGCCGGCAGCGGGGAGGTCGGGGACGGCTCGGCTGCGGGGCTGTCCGTCGGGACCCCCCGAAACTCCGAAGAATGCTCCGTCACGTCGCCCGTCCCGCCAAGAGGTGTCCGTCTCCTCGTCCGCACCATCGGCGGCGTCGCCGGCCACCGCGGACGGTTGACACTATCGTGCTGGGCGGTCACCCCGGCCACACTGGTGCGACGGTGGTCCGGGACGGCGCGACCCCGGACGGTTGCGCTCCCGGTCAGGAGGTGCCGACGCGGCGCAGCGTCACCGCCGCGACGGCCAGCGCCGCAATCCCCACGGCGGCGCAGACGGCGAGATCGACGACCACCTTCGACCAGTCCACGCCGGGCTGGAAGGCGGCCGCGAGGGCGTCCACGGCGTAGCTGCTGGGCAGCACGTCCCGCGCGACCCGGCCGATCTCGGGCAGTCGGTCGGCCGGGATGACCCCGAGGAACAGCACGATGCTCATCCCGAGCTGGCCGGCGATGGTCGCCAGCTCCGGGCGCGGGGCGAGCAGGCCGACCACGGCCCCCAGACCCGCCAGGCACACCCCGGAGAGCACGACGACGGGCAGGAGCAGCCACAGCCCCGTGATCGGCAGGTTGTAGAGCAGGGCGCCGAGCACGGCCGTGATGACCGTGCCGGGCGCGGCGAACGTCGCGTAGGAGGCGGCCGTACCCAGCACGACCGCCGCCGGCGGGATCGGCAGGGTCAGGTAGTAGTCCAGCGCGCCGGCCGCCCGCAGGGCACCGAAGCGCTGGGCGAGCAGGTTCAGCGCGACGAACGCGACCACCAGCACGGTGGAGCCGGCGACCACCTGGCCGGCGGCGGTGGTGTTGTCGACGTCGAGGATGCCGCGCAGCAGGACCAGGATCCCGATCGACTGGAACGACGCCACGAACAGCAACGGGATGCGGCCGACCTTCGACCGGGCGAGCTGCCCGCGGTAGACCGCGCCGAACGCGGTGCCGAACCGGGTGGCCAGCGGCATCCTCGGCGGCCCGAGCCGCGCCGGCATGGGGATGGGCAACGGCAGCGGCACCGTGGACGGCCCCGACGACGGTGCCAGGGCCGACTCCGCCGACGGCGTCGGCGACGGCTCCGGCTGCAGTGCCGCGAGGATCACCGACGCGTCGCGCGCGTCCGGGACGATGGTCATCGGGTCCACACCTGCTGGCCCGGACGACGCACGTGCACAGTCATGTCCGCTCCAGGTCTCGGGACGCCCCGCCGAGGGTGAGGTAGACGTCCTCCAGGGATGGGGTGGCGAGGCTGAAGTCGTCCAGCGCGGCGAGGGCCGCGCCGGTGGTCAGCCGGCCGAGGGCCTCGCGGGCGGTCGCCGGGTCCAGGCGGACCGTCCAGCGCCGGCCGTTGGTCGTCGCGAGGCCGGCGAGCATGGCGACGGTGGGGTCGTCGGCGGGGGGTTCGTGACGCCAGGCGAGATCGAGCCGGACGTCGCCGGACACCGACGCCTTGAGCTGGCCGGGGGTGTCGCAGGCGATCACCCGCCCGGACTCCAGGACGGCGACCCGGTCGAGTACCGACTCCGCCTCCAGCACGTTGTGCGTGATCAGCACGACGGTGGTGCCGGCCGCGTCCCGGCGGCGCTGTAAGGCCCCCCACACCGCGCGGCGGGCGACCGGGTCGAGCCCGGTGGTCGGCTCGTCGAGGACGAGGACCGGCCGGTCGCCGACCAGTGCCGTGGCCACGCAGGCCAGCCGCCGCTGGCCGCCGGAGAGCCGGGCCAGCGGCCGGTCGGCGACGGCGGTGAGGCCGAGCTCGTCGAGGATGTCGTCGCGGACCTCCCGCACGGCCGCGCGGGGAACGCCGCGCATCCGCGCCGTGGTCGCCACCGCGGTGGCGACGGGCAGCTCCGCCAGCGCGAGGTCGTCCTGACCGAGATAGCCGGCCAGCCGGGCGGGCAGGTCCGGCGCGGCGCGGACGTCGCGACCGAACATCATGATCGTGCCGGCGTCGGGGCGCAGCAGCCCCATCAGTTGGCGAACCAGCGTGGTCTTCCCGGCGCCGTTCGGGCCGAGCACCCCGAACACCTCGCCCTGCCGGACGTCGAGATCGATCCGGTCGTTGGCGAGGACGGAGTGCCCGCCCACCCCGTGTCGTCGGGTGAGCCCGCGGACGGCGTAGCTCAGCACGTCACCCATTCTCGCAGCCCGCTGCGGGCGATGGCCCCGGGCCGGCGTCGGGACGAGTCACACTGCGCTGCTCATCCACACCACGACGTCAAGCATGCGCAGCGGGGTGACCGGCGGGCCGCTCTGCGGCACCAGTGCGGCGAGCCGACGGAACTCCTCGGCGTTCTCCCGAAGGTCGTACTGCATGGCCCGGACGAGCAACCCCATGTACTGCCGCCAGCTGCGACCGTCGCGCGGGGACGGCGGGACGCAGTCCTCGTGCTGGTAGAAGATCCGGACCTTCGAGTCGAACAGGGGGACGAGCGCGGGCCTCTTGCGGTGCAGCACCTTGGCGATCAGCGAGCCCTTGACGTCCCGGTCGGAGACGTCGGGGTCGTCGAGCGGGTCGTAGAGGGCGGCCACCAGGTCGAGGGTCACCTCGTCGGCCTCGATCAGCTCGATGCCGGGCGGCAGCTTGTCCAGCGCCCGCTGCAACAGCGGCGTGAGCGCGGTCAGGGTGTGCATCCGGTCGACGTCGACGTGCACGCCGAGCAGGCTGGGCGCCAGCAGGTCGCCCGTGCACAGCAGATCCGGGTCGTCGTTGGTGACCAGTCCGTCGTAGTAGGGGTAGGCGTAACGCAGCCCGCGCTTGCGGGGACCCAGGTACTCCTCCACCAGGCTCTCCGCGTCGAAAACCTCCCGGGTGCCTTTCGCCAACTTCACCCCTGAGCTCCTAACCGTCCTGTTGTCGTGATCGTCGCCGTCATCGTGATCGTGATCGTCGCCGTCATCGTGGTCGTCGCCGTAGCCGTGATCATCACTGGTGCCGTCCGGAGCTGCCTGCCGGCTACGCCGTTACGCCGCGACCGGCGTCGTCCGGGCCCCCCGACACCGCGCCGACGAGGGCTTCGCGCCTCATCCTGCCTTGTCGCCGTCGCGACCGGTACGGGGGCCGACGACGACGGCGGCCACGACGGCCCGCGCCCCGTCCACCGGATGGCACCAACTCGGCCAGATGATGAGGGACGGCGCGCCCGAGGTCAGCGGCGATCCGGCGACAGTGGGAGGAATCTCACCCCAGGCGGCCCGGCGCCGGGCGGCGCGGGATCGACGACCCGGACCCGGGGATCGGCCGCGAGCTGCGACAACCGCCCGGCCGGAGCCCGGACCACGGCGGCGAACAGGCACGCGCACCCGGCCCGTAGCTGCTGCGCGGCCAGGCGGTCCCGGTCGTTCGCGCCGGCCTCGCCGGCTCCCGCCTCGGCCGCGGCCCGCGCCTGCGCCTGGGTCGCCGCCGAGGCGAAGGCAGCGTGGACGTCGGTGACCGGGTCGCGCACGGTGGCCTGCTCGACCTCCCCGCCGACCCCGGCGGTGAAGAACACCTGCACGGCCCGGTAGGCGCCGAGCACTCCGAGCATCTCGTCGGGGGTGACCGGGGCGGTGAGGCTCGCGACGGCGTAGAGGTCCGCGGCGGGGGCGGCGGCGGTCAGGGACGCGAGGTTCTGCCGGCTCGCCCCGAGGTACTCGGCGACCGAGTCGTTGGCACCGGGGCCGATCGTGACCGTCGGCGCGACGGGCTGCCCCGCCGGCGGGGAGGCGGCCGGCACGTCGGCGGGCGCCGTCGCCCTGGACGGCCGGTCCCGGTCGACGCTCTGCAGCATCGCCGCCGCCGCGCTCACCACGATCAACGCGACCAGGCCGAGGACGAGCACCCGCGCTCCCCGGTCCACCACGCCACCGGGCGCGACGCCGACCACGTCGAGCAGGGCCGGCGAGCCCTCCGCCCCGGGCTCGGCCGGCCCGTCCCGGCCCGCCCGCCCGCCCCGGGCCCGTTCGGCCAGCCGGCGAGCCCGGCAGGCCTCGCGATCGGCGGTGCCGGCGAGGTGGGACCGGGCGGCGTCGAGGATGCGGAACACGGTCGGCAGCGCGGCGTTGTCGAGCCGGTCGAACGGGTTCACGGCGGGCCGGGGCGCCATGGACCGCGCCTCGACGGCTGCAGGGCGGGCGGCCGTCGGCGGCCCTGCGTCCGCCGACGCCGACACGGCGGCCGAATCGGCCTCGGCGGACGGGCCGGCTTCGGCGGGCGCGGCGGACGGCTCGGCGTCGGCCAGCACGGGCGGCCGGGCTCCAGCGATCGGCGGGGCCGCGGGGGTGGGCGGGGCCGGCAACGCGGCCGCCACCGGTTCGGTCATGCCTGTTCCCGCAGCCGTTCCACCGCCTCCGCCAGGTCGGCCGGGTCCGGGCTGGTGAACTCGACGGGGCCGCCGTGACCGGGATGGTCGAACGACAGGCGGGCCGCGTGCAGCCATTGCCGGGTCAGGCCGAGGCGCTCGGCGAGGGTGGGATCGGCGCCGTAGGCGAGGTCGCCGACGCAGGGATGGCGCAGGGCCGACATGTGCACCCGGATCTGGTGGGTCCGGCCGGTCTCCAGACGGATCGACAGCAGCGACGCCGAACGGAACGCCTCCACCAGGTCGTAGTGGGTCACGCTGGGCTTGCCGTCCGCGACGACGGCGAACAGGCCCGGTCGGCGGGGATGGCGGTCGGTCGGCGCGTCGACGGTGCCGCTGAGCGGGTCGGGATGGCCCTGCACGACGGCGCGGTAGCGCTTGTCCACCTGGCGCTCGCGGAAGGCCCGCTTCAGCAGCGTGTAGGCACGCTCGCTCTTGGCGACGACCATGGCCCCGGAGGTGCCGACGTCGAGGCGGTGCACGACCCCCTGCCGCTCCGCGGCACCCGAGGTGGAGATGCGGTAGCCGGCCGCGGCCAACGCCCCGATCACGGTCGGCCCGGTGAAGCCGGGAGCCGGATGGGCGGCCACGCCGGGCGGCTTGTCGACCACCACGATGTCGTCGTCGTCGTACAGGATGCCGAGGCCCGCCACCGGAGTCGGCTCCACGGTGACCGGGCGCGGCGGGGCGGGCAGCCGCACCTCCAGCCACGCGCCGCCGCTGACCCGGTCGGACCGGCCGCGGATCCGGCCGTCGAGGCTGGCCTGGCCGTCGTCGACGAGGGTGGCGGCGGCGGTCCGCGAAAGCCCGAACATCCGCGCGATAGCGGCGTCCAGGCGGATGCCGTCGAGCCCGTCCGGAACCGGCAGCGAACGCAGGTCGCCCCCGGCGCCCAGGTCTCCCCCGGCGCTCACGTCTTCCCCGGCGCGGGTCACTGGCCCCCCGGCCCGGTGCCGCCTCGGCCGGCGTCGGCGGGCGGCTCGGCCCGCAGTGCGCCGCCGTCTCCGCCGACGGCCGCGCCGCCGCGGTCGTCGGCGCCGGCAGCGCCGGCGCCGTCAGCCGAGACGGCCATGCCACCGACGGCCACCCCGCTCGCGGCCACCCCACCGGTGGCCGCGGCCGGGTCGGGGTCGGGGTCGGGGTCGCCGTAGCGGGTGCCGTCCAGCCCGATGCCTCGCAGCGACAGCACGACGGCGAGGACGCCGCCGCAGACGATCGCCGAGTCGGCGGCGTTGAAGATCGGCCAGTGGTGCAGGTAGACGAAGTCGACGACGTGGCCGCGCAGCGGGCCGGGCGCACGGAAGATCCGGTCGGTCAGGTTGCCCAGCGCGCCGCCGAGCAGGGCGCCGAGCACGACCGCCCAGGCCACCGACCGCAGCCGGCGGGCGGTGAAGACCACGACCGAGATCACGGCCAGGGCGACGAGGCTGAGCACGACCGTCGCCCCTCCCGCGAGGCTGAACGCGGCTCCGGAGTTGCGGGTGAGCCGCAGGTCCAGAACGCCGGGAATGATGTCGACCGGACCACGGTCGGACAACGTGGCCACCGCGAGGTGCTTGGTCACGATGTCCAGCAGCAGGATCACCAGGGCCGCGACCGTCAGCGTGACGACCGGACGCCGGGCTGTGCCCGCGGCGCCCCCCGTGGCGGCCGACCCACGGTCGGCGGGATCTTCGGACACACTGCTCCCGATGGTCGTCTCCGCCCCCACCCGATCCACTCTACGGGCCAGCCCGCACGGGGCGCCCCGATGGATCCCCGCCGGGCACCGGCCGAGCCGCCGAGCGGTCGACTAGACTGCACCGACAGCGGCACGGCGTCGACGGGGACGAGTAGCGGCGGGCGCAGCCCGAGCGAGCCGGGGTTGGTGGAAGCCCGGTGGTCAGCGCGTCGCGAAGATCACCCCCGAGCCGCCGGCAGAACGGGACCCCGCGGGCGCGAGCCGGCGGAGTCCCCAGTAGACCCGGCCGCCGCGAGCTCTGACGAGAGGCCGCCCCACGGCCCGCTCCGCCCCGGCGGATCGGCCGAGCCGGGGCGTGCAAGGAGGGTGGTACCGCGGTACCCCCGGTCCCGGGCGGGACGCGGCGGCGGGCAGGCCCGTCGGCCGTCGTCACGCGCGGCCGGTGAGGCGTCGTCCCTCCGTTGGTCCGACGCCAGCCACGACCGAGGAAGACCGGGTCCGTCACGATGACCACCGCCCCGCGTACCCCCAGCGCCCCGCGTACCCCCACCTTCGCCCCGCTGCCCGGGCAGGTGGACCTCCCCGCCTTCGAACGCGAGACACTCGCCCGCTGGCGCGACGCGAAGGTCTTCCACCGCTCGCTGGAGTCCACCGCGGACCGCCCGCTGTGGGTCTTCTACGAGGGGCCGCCGACCGCGAACGGCAAGCCGGGCGCCCACCACGTCGAGGCGCGGGTCTTCAAGGACCTGTTCCCGCGCTACCGGACGATGAAGGGCTTCCACGTCCCCCGCCGCGCCGGCTGGGACTGCCACGGGCTGCCCGTCGAGCTCGCGGTGGAGAAGGAGCTCGGCTTCACCAGCAAGAACGACATCGAGGCCTACGGGATCGCCGAGTTCAACGCCCGCTGCCGCGAGTCGGTGCTGCGCCACGTCGCCGACTTCTCCGCGATGACGGAGCGGATGGGCTACTGGGTCGACCTCGACAGCGCCTACCGCACGATGGACACCAGCTACATCGAGAGCGTCTGGTGGTCGCTGAAGCAGATCTTCGACAAGGGTCTGCTCGTCGAGGACTTCCGCGTCACCCCGTACTGCCCGCGCGACGAGACGCCGCTGAGCGACCACGAGGTCTCCCAGGGCTACGCCGACGTGGACGACCCCTCGGTCTACGTCCGTTTCCCGCTGGTCGCCGACGACCTCGGGCTCGCCGCGCGTGGCGCGGAGCTGCTGGTCTGGACGACGACGCCGTGGACGCTGGTGTCGAACACCGCCGTCGCCGCCCACCCGGACGTCGACTACGCCCTGGTCCGCGCCGCCGGCGGCGAGCTGTTCGTCGTCGCCGAGCCGCTGGTCGCCGCCGCCGTCGGTGAGGACGCCGAGGTCGTCGAGCGCTTCCGCGGCACCGCGCTCGCCGGCGCCCGCTACACCCGCCCGTTCGAGCTGCTGGCCGCCGAGCGGTTCGCCGCCGGCACCGGCACCCCGCACTCGGTGGTCCTCGCCGAGTACGTGACCACGACCGACGGCACCGGCCTGGTGCACCAGTCGCCGGCGTTCGGCGCGGAGGACCTCGCGGTCTGCCGGGCCGCCGGCCTACCGGTGGTCAACCCCATCGGCACCGACGGCCGGTTCCTCGCCGACACCCCGCTCGTCGGCGGGCTGTTCTTCAAGGACGCCGACGCCCCCCTGACCGCGGACCTGCGCGAGCGCGGCCGGCTGTGGCGGGGGCTGACCTTCACGCACAGCTACCCGCACTGCTGGCGCTGCCACACCCCGCTGATCTACTACCCGCTGCCGTCCTGGTACATCCGCACCACCGCGATCCGCGAGCAGCTGCTGGCCCAGAACGAGGCGACGGACTGGCACCCCGAGCGGATCAAGACCGGGCGCTACGGCGAATGGCTGCGCGGCAACGTCGACTGGGCGCTGTCCCGCAACCGCTACTGGGGCACGCCGCTGCCGATCTGGCGCTGCGACGACGACCCGGACCACATGGTCTGCGTCGGGTCGATCGCGGAGCTGTCCGAGCTCGCCGGGCGCGATCTCGCCACCCTCGACCCGCACCGCCCCTTCGTCGACGAGGTCACCATCTCCTGCCCGGCCTGCGGCGCGACCGCGCACCGGGTGCCCGAGGTGATCGACGTCTGGTACGACAGCGGGGCGATGCCGTTCGCCCAGTGGGGCGCGCCGCACCAGAACGCCGACGACTTCGCCCGGCAGTACCCGGCGCAGTACATCTGCGAGGCGATCGACCAGACCCGGGGCTGGTTCTACACCCTGATGGCGATCGGGACCCTGGTGTTCGACCGATCCTCCTACGAGACGGTGCTCTGCCTCGGGCTGCTACTCGACGCCGAGGGCCGCAAGATGAGCAAGCACGTCGGCAACGTCCTCGACCCGTTCGAGCTGTTCGAGCGGCACGGCGCGGACGCGGTGCGCTGGCTGATGCTCGCCGGCGGCTCCCCGTGGGCGGACCGCCGGGTCGGCCACGAGGCGATCGAGGACATCGTCCGCAAGGTCCTGCTGACCTACTGGAACACCGCCTCCTTCTTCGCCCTGTATGCGGGCGCGGCCGGCTGGCACCCCGGCGCGGGCCCGGCCGCGGCGGCGCCCGCCGAGCGGCACGTCCTGGACCGCTGGGCGCTGTCCGAGCTCGCGGCCACGGTGACCGAGGTGGACGAGTCGCTCGCCGGCTTCGACTCGCTGCGCGCCGGGCGGCGGATCGCCCGGTTCATCGACGACCTGTCCAACTGGTACGTCCGCCGGTCGCGGCGGCGGTTCTGGGCCGGCGATCCGGACGCCCTGACCACCCTCTACACCTGCCTGGACGCGCTGACCCGGGTGATGGCCCCGTTCACGCCGTTCCTGACCGACTGGCTGTGGGCCCGGCT
Source organism: Frankia alni ACN14a (assembly GCF_000058485.1). Classification (NCBI taxonomy): domain Bacteria; kingdom Bacillati; phylum Actinomycetota; class Actinomycetes; order Frankiales; family Frankiaceae; genus Frankia; species Frankia alni. Next base: position 2,418,126 of record NC_008278.1, on the reverse strand, counting down.
GTTCGCCGACGCGTCCCCCACGGCACCCGACTCGGTGCACCTGGCCGCCTGGCCCGAGCTGCCGGCCGGCCTGCACTCGCAGCGCCTGTCCACGCAGATGGACCTCGTGCGCCGCATCGTCGAGCTCGGCCGCGCCGCGCGGGCCGGCAGCGGGGTGCGCACCCGCCAGCCGCTGCCCCGGGCCGTCGTCGGCGCCGCCGCGTTCGGCGAGCTGTCCGCCGAGCTGCGCGCCCAGATCGCCGAGGAGCTCAACGTCACCGTCGTCGAGGCCGCGACCGCGGACGTCGTCGACATCACCGTGAAGCCGAACTTCCGCGCCCTGGGCCGGCGCTTCGGCAAGAACACCAAGGCGGTCGCGGCCGCGATCCCCGCCGCCGGGACGCCGGTCGACGGCCGGCTGACCGTCACCGTCGACGGCGAACCCGTCGAGCTGTCCGGCGACGAACTGATCATCACGGAGACGCCGCGGCAGGGCTGGGCCGTCACCGCCGAGTCCGGCCTGTCGGTCGCGCTCGATCTGGAGATCACCCCGGAGCTGGCCCGGGCCGGACTCGCCCGCGACGTGGTGCGGGTGCTGCAGGACGCGCGCAAGGCCGCCGGCCTGGAGATCACCGACCGGGTGGACGTGCGCTGGTCGGCGACCCGCGCGGCCACCGCGCTCGCCCTGCGGACCCACGGGGACACCGTGGCCGAGGAGGTGCTCGCGGTCTCCTTCACCGAGGCCGCGGAGGGCGAGGCGGATCTGCGTTCGGAGGCGCAGGAGCTGGGCCTGGCGTTCAGCCTGGCGCGGCACACTCCCGCGGCCGGCTAGGCGCCGCGCCGACGATCGCCGCGGCGCTGCTCAGGAGGACGTTCGGCGCAGCGCGCCGAGCGGGAGCAGCGCCGCGGCGATGAGCGTCAGAATCAGAGAGGCGTAGACGAAGCCGCTGCCGGCGACGATCCCGACGATCGCCAGCACCGCGCAGAGTGCGAGCAGCAGGCCGCACAGCATCAGCATGGGCGCGTCCGGGCGGGGCGGGCCAGCGGGTCCGGCGGCACCGCGGTGGCCACGGCGGTGCTCGCCGACACCGGACCGACGGGCCAGGCCGCACGCGGCGTGGTCACGGACGACGCGGCCATGGCAGAGACGATCTCGACGGGGCGGGGTGCGGCGACGCGACGGATCAGAACTCCTGCAGGCCGGGCGCGTCGCGCCGGTTGGGGTCCAGATCCGGGCGGCCGCCGTGGCCGTTGTCCCGGGCGATGGCGCCGGCGGGCATGGGCGGGCCGGGCGGGAACGTCGGCTGGTGGCCGGGGCTCTGCTGGCCGCCGTTCGGGCCCATCCCCACCGCCGGCGGCGGCGTCGGCCCACCGGGGTTCAGGCCGGGGCGGGGGGTGTTGCCCGCGCCGACGGCCGGCGGCTGGGTCGGCATGCCGTCCAGGTCCCGAAGCTGCATCTCCAGGTAGGCGCGCAGCCGCGTGCGGTACTCGCGCTCGAAGGCCCGAAGCTGCTCGACCTGGCCCTCCAGGCGACGCTTGTCGTCCTCCAGGCCGCCGAGCTGCTCGGCGACGTGGGCGCGGGCCTCGCCGATGATGCGGTCGGCGTCGGCGCGGGCCTCGCGGCGAGCCCGCTCGGACTCGGCGCGCGCCTCGCGCAGTGCCTCGTCGGCGGTGCGCTGGGCCAGCACGAGCGTGCGGGCGACCCGCTGCTCGATCTCGGCCTCCGAGGCCTGGCCGGAGCCGGCACGAGCCGGCACGCCGCCGCCGCCCGAGCCGACGGCGGGGATCACCGTGGTCGGGGCGCCGCCCTGCGGGACGCCGGGCGGGGGCACCGGCTGCTGTTGCTGCTGCGCACGCTCCCGGGCAGCGACCTGGGCGGCCTGCGCGGCCTGCGCCTGGACCTGGGCGAGCTGGCGACGGGTCTCCTCGACCTGGCGACGCAGCCCCTGGTTCTCCTCGAGGATCTGCGCGGGGACCCCGGGGCCGCCGCCGCCGGAGCGGCGGGCCTCGTCGAGCTGCCGGCGCAGATCGCTGTTCTCGTCGAGCAGCCGGGTCAGCTCCGCCTCGACCTCGTCGAGGAAGGTGTCGACCTCATCCTCGTTGTAGCCGGTGCGGAACCTCGTCGGACTGAAGACCTTGTTCTGTACGTCCTGTGGTGTCAGAGCCACGTCGCCTCCTCGTGCGGCATCGCCGCTCCCCGAAGAGAGGGCGGTCTGCGGGCAGTCTGCCGCGCCCGCGTTCGCGGTGTGCACACAACCCCGTCACAGGCTCTGGGCATAGCTTCGCAGCACCAAGATCACCAGGAAGAGCACCAGATACCCGAGGTCAAGCGATACGCTACCCACCCTCAACGGGGGCAGGATACGGCGGATGAGCCGCAACGGGGGGTCAGTCACCGTGTACACGGATTCGAAGATCAACAACAGTGGGCCGGTCGGACGGAACGATCGACCGAGGACGAGAACAAGGTCGGTGATCCACCGCGCTATCAGGAACAGGAAGTAGACCAGCAGCACCCATGAGATCAAGTCGCCTAGTGTGCTGATGGTGCTCTCTCCTGGAAACCTTGGGGATCCGGGGGGCGCGTCAGTGGTCCGCGCTCCCCGTCATGACTGGTTGTAGAACCCACCCTCACGGATGCGTCGCTTGTCCGTCTCGGTGACCTCGACGTTGTGCGGCGAGAGCAGGAAGACCTTGTTGGTCACCTTCTCGATGTCGCCACGCAGCCCGAAGATCAGCCCGGCGGCGAAGTCGACCAGCCGCTTGGCGTCGACGTCGTCCATGTCGGTGAGGTTCATGATAACGGGGGTGCCGTCCCTGAACTCCTCGCCGATCTGCCGCGCCTCATTGTAGCTACGTGGCTGAAGCGTCGTGATCCGGTAGGGGTGCGTCTCCTCGACGGGCATCACCCGCCGCATCGGCACAGGTCCGGCGGGGCGCAGTGGTTCGACCGGTGGACGTCGCGGCATGGCGACCGGCTCCTCCCGTGCGTCGATCCGACGGACCGTGCGGTCCATCGGGACCGGTTCGTGCATGGCACGCCGGTCGTCATGACCGACCGCACGACCGTCGTCGTAGTCGTCGTCGTCGAGATAGTCCTCGTCCTCCTCGGCCAGACCGAGGTAGACCATCGCCCTGCGCCCGAGCCCCATGGGCGCGACTCTAAGGGACACCCGGCCGTTCACCGAACAAAGCGGTCCCGATCCGAAGGTGTGTCGCGCCCTCGGCCACCGCGGCCTCGAGATCGCTCGACATGCCGGCGCTGATCACGGTGGCCTGAGGGTGGTCCACGACCAGCCGTTCGGCGACGGCACGCAGCCGCTCGAACGCGGGACGTGCTGGTTCACCACGGGGCGCAACCGCCATGACGCCGCGCAGTGTCAGTCCGGGCGCCTCGTCGACAAGATCAGCCAGCGCCGGAAGCTCCCCTGGATCGACGCCACCCCGGCCCGAATCGGCGACCACGGACCCCACCCGCCCCCGGGAATCACTCCGTGAGTCCAACGAGACCTGCAGGCAGATCGACAGCGGGCGGCCTCGTTCGACCGCGAGCCGGGACAGGACGCCGACCAGGGCCGATCGGTCCACCGACTGGACCCAGTCCGCCCAACGCAGGACGGATCGGGCCTTGTTGCGCTGAAGTTGGCCGACGAAGTGCCAGATGACGTTCGGTTCACCCGGCGCCGGGTCCGCCGCCGCACCCGGCGCCACGCCCGCCCCGGCGAGCCCGTCCCCGCCGCCCGCGGACGGGTCGCCGGAGACCTGGGCGAGCTCACGCGTGACCATAGTCACCTTCGGGCCGGCCTCCTGCTCGCGGTTCTCGGCGAACTGGCGCGCCCCGAGTGTGTGCAGCATCACGACATCCGCGGCCGGATAGGTCTTGCTCACAGCGATGAGGGTTAGCCCGGCCGGATCGCGCCCGGCCGTGCGGGCCGCGGTGGCGATCCGTTCCTCGATCACGCTGAGCCGGCGGGCCAGCTCCGCCCGGCGCGCCGGGTCGCCGCTTCCCGCCGCGGCCGGATCGACCCCGGCGGGCGGGTCCGGACGCGCGATCACGCGGCCGACCCGAGCCACGCCACCCCGGCGAACCGACCGGTACGACCGTCGCGGCGGTAGGAGTAGAGCTCCGGGTCCTCCGCGGTGCAGCGGGTGGCGACGGCGATGTCGGTCACACCCGCCGCGGTGAGCTGATGGTGGATGCCCGCCCGCAGGTCGATCGCGGCGGTCCCCCGCCGCGTCGCCGCCGCGCTACCCGGCACCCGCTGCTCGACCTCCCGGCGCAGCTCCGCCGGCACCTCGTAGCAGCCCGCACAGACGCACGGGCCGATGGTGACGGTGAGCCGATCCGCCGGGACACCGAGCCGGTCGAACGCCGCCAGCGTCGCGTCGATCACTCCGTCGGTCATGCCGGCCCGCCCGGCGTGCGCGACCCCCACCGCCGTCGGGGACTCGAACAGCACCGGCGCGCAGTCGGCGACCATCACCGCCAGCGCGAGGCCCGGCACGTCGGTCACGAGGGCGTCCGCCTCCGGCGGTGGGGCCGGCTCGCGCGCGACGACGACCCGCGTGCCGTGTACCTGGCGCATGTACTGCACCGGCATCCGCAGCCGCTCGGCCAGCCGGCGCCGGTTGGCGGCGACGGCATCCTCGGCGTCGCCGACATGATCACCGAGATTGAGCCCGCCGAACGGCGGCACGCTGACCCCGCCCGCGCGGGAGGTGACGAGAACCGGCATGGCCGGAAGTCTGCCCGGCGCGGGCTATTTGAGGAAGTCCGGCACGTCCAGCTCGTCGTCGTCGGCCACCGGCCGAACGGGGCGGCGCGGCGGCGGGTAGGTCGGTCGCGGCCCCGTCGCCCGTGGCGGGTCGACCCGGTGCGGCTGGGCGTAGCCGGGGTCGGCCGCCGGCTCCACGGGTTCCCGCACGGGCGGCGCGATGCGCGACTCCACCGTCGGGATCACCGTCGACTCGCCGGGCGAGACGCGCTCGTGGGCGGCCGGCGCCCCCGGCAGCGGCTCGGGATGGTAGTGCCCGACGTTCGCCTGGGCGATCGGTGACGGCGGCGTCTGCAGGTAGCTCGGCGTCGGCGGGGCCGGCTGGACCGGCGCGGGGGTGGGCGGCGGCGGGGGTGGCGGGGGCGGCGGCGCGGCCTGGGCCGCGCGGGCCGAGGCGCTCGGGATCGTCGGCAGGGGCGGCAGAATCGTCGTCGACGGCGCGGACGCCGGGGCCGGAGCCGGGGCCACGCTCCCGGTGCCGCCGCCGGCGGCCCCACCCTGGCCGGGGGGCCGCCGCGACTGCTGCACGTGGGACGGCCTGATCCGCCGGTCCTGCACCGTGTCGAACCCGGCGGCGATGACCGTCACCCGCACCTCGTCGCCGAGGGCGTCGTCGATCACCGCGCCAAAAATGATGTTCGCCTCGGGGTGGGCCGCGTCCGCGACGAGCTCCGCGGCCGCGTTGATCTCGAACAGACCGAGGTCCGAGCCGCCGGAGATGTTGAGCAGGACGCCCTGGGCGCCGTCCATGCTCGCCTCCAGCAGCGGGGAGGCGATCGCCTGTTCGGCGGCCACCGTGGCCCTGTCGTCGCCACGGGCCCGCCCGATACCCATCAACGCGCTGCCGGCGTGCGACATGACCGTCTTCACGTCGGCGAAGTCGAGGTTGATCAGACCGGGGGTGGTGATCAGGTCGGTGATGCCCTGGACACCGGAGAGCAGCACCTGGTCGGCGCTGCGGAAGGCGTCGAGCACGCTGATGTCGCGGTCGGTCATCGCCAGCAGGCGGTCGTTCGGGATGACGATGAGGGTGTCGACCTCGTTGCGCAGAGTGTCGATGCCCGTGTCCGCCTGGGTCGCGCGGCGCCTGCCCTCGAAGGTGAACGGCCGGGTCACGACACCGATGGTGAGCGCGCCGAGCGAACGGGCCACGTTCGCCACGACGGGGGCGCCACCCGTACCGGTGCCACCACCCTCACCAGCGGTGACGAAGACCATGTCGGCCCCCTTGAGGACCTCCTCGATCTCCTCCCGGTGGTCCTCGGCGGCCTGCCGGCCCACCTCGGGATCGGCCCCGGCGCCGAGGCCCCGGGTCAGCTCGCGGCCGACGTCGAGCTTCACGTCGGCGTCGCTCATGAGCAAGGCCTGGGCATCGGTGTTGATGGCGATGAACTCGACACCCTTGAGACCGACTTCGATCATCCGGTTGACGGCGTTGACGCCACCACCACCGATCCCGACGACCTTGATGACCGCGAGATAGTTCTGTGGGGCAGCCATGCGGTGTCGGTCCTCCAGCGGCGTCGGTGGTCGGACGGGGGGATACCCCGCCCCTGCGGCGCCGCGGGATGGCGGATTCACGCGGCGAGCGGGGGAAGCAGTCAGAGTCTCAACCTTCACCGTCAGCTAGACGGTTACAGTTATGTCAACTTCCGACTGTGGATCGGACAGTAGGCACGGCTACGTCGGTGGTCAAGGAAGCTGTCGGCGCGTCACGTCCCTTCCTGGCACGTCCGCTTCGTCACAGCCTTCCCCGCGCATCGCCTTCGGCGATGCGCGGAGGCCCCTGGCCCCCTGCGGCAGCCCTCTCCCGTCAGATCACCTTCGGCGACCCTCCTGGGATGGCAGACCTCGGCCTCGGCGATTCGCGGGGGTGCCCGGACGGTTCGCGGGGGCGCGATCAAGGGGGAGCGTGGCGGGGCGGGGGCGTGATGGTGTACTGCCTGCGTGACCCGTCAGCGCACCCAGCACGTCCATTTCCTCGGCATCGGCGGCTCCGGCCTGTCGCCGCTGGCCCAGATCCACCTCGCCGGTGGCGGGAAGGTCAGCGGCAGCGACGCGGAGGACTCCCCCCGCGTGGCGACCCTGCGCGCTCGCGGGGTGCCCGTCCGCGTCGGGCCCGCGCCGGCCGCGGAGAAGATCGCCGCCGAGCTCGCCGGCGTGGATGTCGTGGTCGCCTCCAGCGCCCTCGCCGAGGATCACCCCGAGATCGTCGCCGCCCGGTCGCTGGGCCTGGCGGTCCGCCGCCGGTCCGAGTGGCTACCGGAGCTGACCGCGGGTTACCGGCTGGTCGCTGTGGCCGGCTCGCACGGCAAGTCGACCACGTCGGCGATGTTGACCCTGGTGCTGCGCGCGGCCGGGCTCGACCCCACCGCCGTCATCGGCGCGGAGGTCTCCCAGCTCGGGGGCAACGCCCTCGCCGGCTCCGGCGACCTGTTCGTGCTGGAATCCGACGAGTACGGCGGCGCGTTCGCCGGCCTCGAACCCACCATCGCCGTGATCACCAACGTCGAGTGGGAGCACCCGGACATCTTCCCGGACGAGGCGTCGGTCCGGACCGCCTTCACCGCGTTCGCCCGGCGGGTGCGTCCCGGCGGCCGGCTGGTCGTCTGCGGGGACGATCCGGGGGTGGCCGCCGTCCTCGCCGAGCTGCACCGGCAGGGGACGCCCGCGGCCGCGCCGGTGCTCGACTACGGCTTCGGGACGGATCGCCGCTGGCGTGCGGTGGACGTCGCCACCGTGGCCGGGGACGACACGGCCCGCGCCGTCGTCCTGCACGGCGGTCAGGAGATCGGCACCCTGACCCTGGCGGTCCCCGGCCGACACTCGCTCCTCAACGCGCTGGCGGTCCTCGCGGTCGCCACCGAGCTGGGCGTCGCGCCGGCCCAGACCCTGGCGACGCTCGCGACCTACACCGGTGCCGCCCGCCGCTTCGAGTTCGTCGGCTTCTGGCGCGCCGGCACACCCGATCCCGCCGTCCCGGCCGCCGCAGGCGCCGCAGCCGCCCCACCCGTCCGCCGCGATCCCGCCACCGCGGCCGCAGCCGCCACCACGGCACCCATCGGGCCGCCGGACTCGCCGCCGCCGACCGGCATCGCCCTGCCGCGGGCCGCGCCCCCGGCCGTCGACGCACCGGTGGCGGCGACGCCGGCCCCCGCGGCCGGCCCCGACCATGCGGCCGCCCTGCCGGCCCCCGCCGGCGCGCTCGCCTCGCGCTCGCCGACCGGACCGGCCACCGCCGTCGCCGATCCGGTCGGCGAGTGGAGCCTGGAGATCATCGACGACTACGCCCACCACCCGACCGAGATCCGGCTGACGCTCGCCGCGGCCCGCGCCCGGACACACGGCCGGGCGCTGTGGGCCGTGCTCCAGCCGCACACCTACAGCCGGTTCGCCGCGCTGCTCGACGGCTTCGCCACCGCCTTCGCCGACGCCGATCGGGTCTACGTCACCGACATCTACGCCGCCCGGGAGACCGACGACCTCGGCCGGCACCCGACGGACCTGGTCGAGCGGCTGGTCGGGCCCGCGGTGGTCGGCTACGTGCCCTGGCCGGAGCTGGTCGACCGGCTCGCCGCGGACGTCCGCGACACGCTGAGCGGCCCCGTTCCCGCCCAGGCCGGCGGCATCCTGCTGCTCACCCTGGGCGCCGGGACGATCACCACGGTCGGGCCGCGGCTGCTGGCGGCGCTGGACGAACCGGCGGCGGGCTGAGGCCGACGCGGCGGCACCCGGCCTGATCCTCCCTGCCGTGACGCTGCGTCGATGGTTGACTGCCGCAACACGCCCACCGCCGGCACGGCCGGCGGCGACCGGTGAGGATCAGGTAGATGTCCGACACTCAGGACCCGCGCAGCCCCGGCTTCGACATCCGGGCGGTCAACCAGACCGTGATCGCCGAATACCGAGCCACCGGCGGAGCACTGGAGAAGACGCTGCCCGGCTCCCGGCTCGTGCTGCTGACGACGACCGGTCGGCACAGCGGGCGGGAACACACCACGCCCCTCGGTTACGTGACCGACAGCGCCGCCGACAGCCCCGCCGACGCCCCGACGGACGAGATCCCGACGGACGAGGAGCACCAGGCCGGCGGGAACGGGCGGGCTGGCCGCCACGACCGCATCATCGTGTTCGCATCCAACATGGCGGCCTCGCGGCATCCGGACTGGTACCGCAACCTGACGGCCAACCCCAAGGTCACCGTCGAGCTCGGGGACGACCGGTTCGCCGCGCAGGCGTCCACCGCCACCGGGACCGAACGGGAGCGGCTCTACCAGGCACTGGTGGAGACGATGCCGGGCATCCGCGGACACCAGGAGCAGGTCGAGCGCGAGATCCCCGTCGTCGTCCTGTCCGCCCTGCGCTGACACCCCCCGCCACCGCCAGCCACCGCCAGCCGCCCCCGTCCGGCCGGCCCGTCCACGGAAGGCACGGCCCCGGTCGCGATGCGCGGGAAGCGAAGCGGTGCGTTGCGCACGCTCCTGGAGCGCAGACCGTGCAGAACGCACCGCAATCGCCCCTGCCCGGGTTCGGCCTGGCCAGGAGGCGGCCTGGCCAGGAGGCGGCCTGCTAGGAGGCGGCGTGACGGGGGCGGGACCGGCGCCGGGTCGCCGCCGCGTCGCGGACCATGGCGACGATCGCCGCGGCGGCCTGCGGGTAGCCGGTGCCCGCGCACGCCGCCGACATCTTCGCCAGCCTCTCCGCCGAGGTGAGCACCGGCAGCACGTTCGCCAGCAGCCAGTCCTCGTCGAGGGCGGCGTCCTCGACGAGCAGGCCACCGCCGGCCTCCACCGTCGGCAGGGCGTTGCGACGCTGCTCGCCGTTGCCGTGCGGGAGCGGCACGTAGGCCGCCGGCAGGCCCACCGCGGCGAGTTCGGCGCAGGTCATCGCGCCGGAGCGGCACAGCGTCATGTCGGCGGCGGCATACGCGGACATGATGTCGTCCAGGTAGGGCCGCAGCTCGTAGGGGGCCGGCAGCCCGCGGGGCAGCGCCGCCGCGACCTCCTCGAAGTTCTTCGGTCCGGCCGCGTGCAGCACCTGGACGCCCGCGGTGGCCAGCGAGTGCGCGGCCGTGGTCATGACCTGGTTGAGGCTGCGGGCCCCCTGGGAGCCGCCGAAGACGAGCAGGGTCGGGCGGTGCGGGTCAAGCCCGTAGCGGGCCCGCGCGGCGCGGGCGGCGGCCGGTGAGCGGTCGAGGCTGAGGATCTCCGCACGCAGCGGGATCCCGGTGAGGGTCGCGCCGCGCAGTGGGGTGCTCGGGTACGAGGTGGCGACGAACGGGGTGAACCGGGCGCCGAGCCGGTTGGCCATCCCGGGCAGCGGGTTCGCCTCGTGGACCACGATCGGGATGCCGCGGCGCCGGGCGGCGAGGTAGGCAGGCACCGACACATAGCCGCCGAAGCCGACGACGACGTCCGCCCGGACCCGGTCCAGCGTCGCGCCCGCCTGGCGCACCGCGTCGAACAGGCGGACGGGCAGCTTCAGCAGCGCGGGGGTGGGCCGGCGCGGCATCGGCACCTTCGGCACCGTCGCCAGCTCGTAGCCCCGCGCCGGCACCAGACGGGCCTCCAGGCCGGTGGCCGTGCCCAGCAGGGTCAGCCGCGCGCGCGGATCGGCGGCGCGCAGGGCGTCCGCCACGGCGAGCGCGGGTTCGACATGGCCGGCTGTCCCGCCGCCGGCGAGCACTACGCTTCGCAACATCGGTCAAGACGATGACACATCGGGCCGGCCCACGGACAGCCCGGTACCGGTCGCTCGCCCACCGGTGCCGGGTGCTATGTCGAGGCCGTCGACGGGCACGAGCTCCAGGTCGGGTCGGCGGCCACGGCGGCCGGGCAGCCGCGGCCGCCGCCGCACCCCGGCGCGCTCGGCGCGGGCCGCGCGGCGTTCCTCGGCCCGTCGGGCCAGGTACTTCGCCGCCGCCGGCTCCGAACGGGCGAAGGACAGCAGCATCCCCAGCGCGGCGAGGGTGGGCAGCAGCGCGGACCCGCCGAAGGACACCAGCGGCAGGGTGACGCCGGTGATCGGCAGCAGGCCGACGACCGCCCCCATGTTCACCACCGCCTGGACGATGATCCAGGCGGTGACGCCGGCGGCGGCCAACCGGACGAACAGGTCGTCGGAGCGGTGGGCGATGCGCAGGCCCGCGTAGCCGAGCACGCCGAACAGCCCGACCACCACGAGGCTGCCGACCAGCCCCAGCTCCTCGCCGATGATCGCGAGGATGAAGTCGGTGTGCACCGCGGGCAGCAGCTCCGGCCACTTCGCCCGGGAGGCGCCGAGCCCGTCGCCCCACCAGCCGCCCGTGGACAGCGCGTAGATGCCCTGGACGGCCTGGAAGCCGTCACCGTTGGCGTCGGCGAAGGGGTCGGTGAACGACAGCAGCCGCCGGATCCGGTAGGGCTCGACGACGGCGAGCACGGTCGCCGCGAGGATCATCGAACCCATCACCGCGCCGTAGAAGCGCTTCGGGGTGCCGATCACCCACAGGATGGTCAGTGGGACGACCGTCACGCAGATCGCGCCGCCGAGGTCCGGTTCGAGCAGCATCAGCAGGTCGATGAACAGGAACACCGGCACGAGCGGGACGAACAGGTGCTTCGGGTCGGACAGCCGCCGCCGCTTGCGCACCAGCAGATCCGAGCACCACAGCACCAGCGCGATCTTCGCCAGCTCGCTGGGCTGGATGGTGATCGGGCCGACGACGATCCACTGCCGGGCACCCCCGCGCACGCTGCCGATGCCGGGGACGAGCACGGCCATGAGCAGCAGCACCGTCCCGGCCAGCAACGGGTAGGCCAGGGCGCGGAAGACCCGCACCGGCAGCCGGCTGGCCGCGACGACGATCGGCAGGCCGATGCCCACCCAGATCGCCTGCCGGATGAACAGCGTGTACGCCGAGCCGAACAGGGCGTAGGAGCGCACGCTCGACGCCGAGAGCACCATGACCAGGCCGAGCAACAGCAGCAGACCGGCCGAGGACAGCAGCAGGTAGTAGGAGGCCAACGGCCGGTCGAGCAGCGGCACCCGCAGCTCGGCGGTCTCCCGGTCCACCGGGCCGTCGTCGTCCTGAGCAACCCGGTCCTGAGCCTCCCGGCCGGTCCGGCCGGTCCGGCCAGATCGGCCGGATCCGCCGGAACCGGCGGCGATCGGCCGCACCGGCATCCCGGTAGGGGGCGACACCGGCCTCGAACCAGCCACGGCTACCCCTCTCGTGCGCGCACCGCCTCGGCGAACAGGTCTCCGCGGGCCGCATAGTCGCGGAACATGTCCATCGAGGCCGCGGCCGGCGCGAGCAGCACCGTGTCACCGGCGCGCGCGAGTGCCGCCGCGGCCCTCACCGCATCGTCCATGCCGGCGGCCCGTTCGACGGGGACATCGGGGGCGTGTCGGGCGAGCGCGACGGCTATCTCGTCGGCGCAGCGGCCGATGAGCACCGCGCCGCGCAGCACGCCGCGGGCGTCGCGGACGAGCTCGTCGAAGGCGAGGCCCTTGTTCAGCCCGCCGGCGATCCACACGACCGACGGGTAGCCGGCCAGCGAGGCGGCGGCGGCGTGCGGATTGGTCGCCTTGCTGTCGTCCACCCAGCGGACGCCGTCGATGACGGCGACCTCGGCGTTGCGGTGGGCCCCGGCGCGGAACTCGGCAAGCGCCGCGCCGATCGCCGCGGGGTCGACGCCCTCGGCGCGGGCGAGCGCCGCCGCGGCCAGCGCGTTGGAGATCAGGTGGGGGCCGGTGACCCGCAGGTCGCGCACGGCGACGAGCCGACCGCCGCCGAAGGCGTGGTCGACGAGGTGACCGGCCTCGACGGTCAGCCCCGGGGCGGGGCGGGCCGCCGGGTCCCGGCCGAACAGCACCCGGCGCCCCGGCGCCCCGGCGAGCAGCCGGGCGCTCGCCGCGTCGTCGGCGTTGCCGATCGCGATCGTCGCCGGATCGCGCCAGATCCGCGCCTTGGCCTCGGCGTAGGCCTGCGCGCCGCCGTGCCAGTCGAGGTGGTCGGGGGCGACGTTGAGCACGGCCGCGGCCAGCGGGGCCACGGTGTGGGTGTAGTGGAGCTGGAAGCTGGACAGCTCGACGGCGAGCGTGTCGTAGGGCGGCTCGGCGGCGACGGCCTCGACGATCGGCGTGCCGATGTTGCCGGCGGTGATCGCCCGCCGGCCCCCCGCGGCGAGCATCGCCCCGAGCATCTCGGTGGTCGTGGTCTTGCCGTTCGTGCCGGTCACGGCGAGCCAGCGGGTGGCGCCGCGCCAGCGCCAGGCGAGCTCGACCTCCCCCCACACCGGCACCCCCGCCGCCGCCGATCCGGTGATCAGCGGCGCGGTCGGCGGGACGCCGGGCGACGTGACGACGAGCCCGGCGCCGCCGGGCCCCGCCGGCAGGCCGCCGAGCACCACCGTGGCCCCGAGCGCCCGCAGGTCGGCGGCGGCCGCGCGGTGCCGCTCGGTGTCACCGGCGTCGACGACCCGCACCCGGGCGCCGCGGGCGAGCAGCGCCCGGGCCGCGGCGAGCCCCGACACCCCCACCCCGACGACCAGTACCGACAGCCCCGCCCAGGCCCGCGGCCCCGCCGGCTCCGCGGGGCTAGCCATTGCCGTGGGAGAGGAACTCGGCGTAGAACAGGCCGAGCCCGAAGGCCACGGCGAGGCCGGAGACGATCCAGAATCGGATGATCACCGTCGTCTCGGGCCATTCGGCGAGTTCGAAGTGATGGTGGATCGGTGCCATGTTGAACACACGTTTCTTCGTGGCCTTGAAGAACGCCACCTGGATCATCACCGACAGGGTCTCGATGACGAACAGGCCGCCGAGGACGACGAGCAGCAGCTCGGTCCGGCTGACGATGGCGATGCTGGCGAACGCGCCGCCGAGGGCGAGCGAGCCGGTGTCCCCCATGAAGATCTTCGCCGGGCTGGCGTTCCACCACAGGAAGCCGAAGCAGGCCCCCATCGCCGCCGCCGCGACCAGCGCCACGTCCAACGGGTCGCGCACCGCGTAGCAGCCGGCGGGCGAGTCCCCCGGCTCGCACAGGTTGCCGAACTGCCAGAACGAGATGACCACGTACGCGCCGAAGACCATCGCCGACGTGCCGGCGGCGAGGCCGTCGAGGCCGTCGGTGAGGTTCACCGCGTTCGACGTCGCGGCGATGATGATCCAGGCCAGCAGGGGGAAGCCGATGATGCCGACCGTCAGGGAGGTGTCGCGCACGATCGAGATGTACGTCGACCCCGGCAGCAGCCCGGCGTGGTTTTTGAACCGGACCGCGAGCAGCCCGAACGCGAGCGCGACCGCGGCCTGACCGGTGAACTTCATCCGGGCGGTGAGCCCGAGGCTGCGCTGCTTGCGGATCTTGATGTAGTCGTCGAGGAAGCCGACGATGCCGAGTCCGGTCATCACCAGCAGGACGAGCAGACCGGAGGCGGTGAAGCCGATCCCGGTCACCAGGTGGGCGAGGAAGTAGCCGACCAGCGTCGCCACGATGATCACGGTGCCGCCCATGGTGGGCGTGCCGCGTTTGGTCAGGTGGCTCGACGGGCCGTCCTCGCGGATCTCCTGCCCGTACCCCTGCCGGCGGAAGAACCTGATCACCCAGGGCGTACCGAGCAACGACACGACCAACGCGACCATGGCCGCGATAAGAACGCCTCTCACGCGTGTGTCACCCGCGCGTGTCCGCCCCGGTGCACCCAGCGGTCCGTTCTCATGCCCCCTCGATCCCGGCGCCGACCACGCCGAACCTCGTCACCACGTCCTCGGCGACGCGCTCCAGACCGTAGGACCGGCTGGCCTTGACCAGCACGACGTCGTCCGGCCGGGCGAGCGCGACCACCGTCGCCACCGCCTCGTCGGCGTCCGCCACCCACCTCGACTCGCCGTCCCAGGAACCCTCCAGCGACGCCGCGAGGTGGATGCGCCGAGCCGCCGGCCCCACCGCGATCACCTGGTCGATCCCGAGCCGGACGGCGAGCCGGCCGAGCGCGTCGTGCGCGTCGTCGGCGGCGTCGCCGAGCTCCCCCATGCCCCCGAGCACCGCGATCGCCCGGCCCGCCCCGCGCATGTCGACCAGCGTCGCCAGGGCGGCGCGCATCGACTCGGGGTTGGCGTTGTAGGCGTCGTTGACGACGACGACCCCGGCGGCGGTCCGGGTGACCTCCATCCGCCAGCGGCTGCGCGCCCGCGCCGCGCCGAGCGCCGCCGCGGTCCGCGCGGGGCTCAGGCCGAGGCGCAGGGCGACGGCCGCCGCGGCGAGGGCGTTGGGCACCTGGTGCGCGCCGACGAGGCCGAGGGTGACCCGGTGGCGCTCGCCGCCGGCGAGCAGGTCGAACGAGGCGTGCCCCAGCGGGTCGACGCGGACGCCGGCGCCGCGCACGTCCGCCGCGGCGTCCTCGCCGAAGGTGATGACCTCGCCACGCGCCCGCGGCGCCATCGCCGCCACCAGCGGGTCGTCGGCGTTGAGGATGACGGCGTCCTGGGCGGCCTCGGCGAGCTCCCCCTTGGCCGCGGCGATGCCGAGCCGGCCGTCGGTGTACTCGCCGACGTGCGCGCTGCCGACGTTGAGCACCGCCCCGACGGACGGGCGGGCCACCGCGCACAGCGTGGCGATGTGCCCGAGGCCGCGCGCGCCCATCTCCAGCACGACGAACGCGGTGTCCGGTTCGGTGCGCAGCAGCGTCAGCGGCAGGCCGATCTCGTTGTTGAACGACCCGGGCGCGGCCACGGTCGGGCCGAGCTCGGCGAGCAGGTCCGCCAGCAGATCCTTGGTCGTGGTCTTGCCCGCCGAGCCGGTGACGGCGACGACGGTGGCGCGGGCGATGTCGCGCACGTGCGCCGCGAGGGCGGCGAGGGCGGCGGACGGGTCGGCCACGACGACCGCCGGCACGCCGAGCGGCCGGGCGGCGAGCACCGCCGGCGCCCCCGCGGCCACCGCCGCGGCGGCGAAGTCGTGCCCGTCGGAGCGGGCGCCGACCAGGGCGACGAACAGCGTGCCGGGGCCGACCTGACGGGAGTCCACGGCGACGGCGCCGACCACGGCGGCCGGGTCGGCGACCGCGTCGAGGCGTCCGCCGGTCGCCACGGCGACCTCGGCGAGGGTCAGCGGGATCATCCGCGGGCCGCCGCGTCCAGCGCCGCGCGCAGCACCACCCGGTCGTCGAACGGGGTCACCACCCCGGCCTGTTCCTGTCCGGACTCGTGCCCCTTGCCGGCGACGACGACGGCATCCTGCGGGCCGGCGGCGGCGACGGCCGCGGCGATCGCGGCGGCCCGGTCCGGTTCGACCAGCACCCGGCCCGCCGCGCGCGCGGCGGTCGGCACCCCGGCGAGCATCGCGGCGAGGATGTCCGCCGGGTCCTCCGAGCGCGGGTTGTCGTTGGTGAGGATCGCGAGGTCGGCGAGCGTGGCCGCGGCGGCGCCCATGAGCGGGCGCTTGCCGCGGTCGCGGTCCCCGCCGCAGCCGAGCACGACGATGATTCTTCCCTTCACCAGGGGACGGACGGTCGCCAGCAGCGTCGTGACCGCGTCCGGGGTGTGGGCGAAGTCGACCAGTGCCAGGAACGGCTGGCCGGCGTCGACCCGCTCCATCCGGCCCGGCACGCCGGGCAGCGCACCGATCCCGGCGGCGGCGGCGGCCGGGTCGACCCCGACGGCCACCAGCAGCGCCAACGCACCCAGCGCATTGGCGATGTTGAACACCCCGGGCAGCGGGACGGACAGCTCCACCCGCTCGCCGCCCGGCCCGGCGGCCAGCAGCTCGCTGCCGGTGGGGCCGGCGGTGACGTCGCGGGCCGTCCAGTCGGCGGGGCCGTCGACGGCGAAGGTGACCGCGTCCGGGCGGCGGGCCGCTAGCCGCCGGCCCCACTCGTCGCCCACGCCGATCACCGCGGCCGCCGCCCGGCCGGGAACGAACAGCGACGCCTTCGCCTCGAAGTAGTCCGCCATCGTGGGATGGAAGTCGAGATGGTCCTGGCTGAGGTTGGTGAACAGCGCCCCGGCGAAGTGCAGCGCGTCCGCCCGGTGCTGGGCCAGCGCGTGGCTGGAGACCTCCATGGTGGCGGCGTCCACGCCCCGTTCGACCATCGTCGCCAGCAGCGCCTGCAGGTCGCTGGCCTCCGGGGTGGTGTGGGCGCTGGCCAGCCGGTCCCCGGCGATGCGGGTCTCCACCGTGCCGATCAGCCCGGTGGTGTGGCCGGCGGCCCGCAGCCCGGCGTCGAGGAGGAACGCGGTCGTCGTCTTGCCGTTGGTCCCGGTGACACCGAGCAGGCGCAGCCCCGCCGACGGATCGCCGTGGATGCGGGCCGCCACCGGGGCGAGGTCGCGGCGCGGGTCGGCGCTGACGAGCACCGGCAGCGCGGCCGCCGGCCCACCCGCGGCGGCGATGCGCCGCGCGCCCTCGGCGTCGGTGAGCACCGCCACCGCGCCGCGGGCGATCGCGGCGGCGGCGAAGTCGGCGCCGTGCACGTGCGCGCCCGGCAGGGCCGCGTAGAGGTCGCCGGGCGCCACCCGGCGGGAGTCGTGGGTGACGCCGCGCACCACCGCGTCCGATCCGGGTCCGGCGGGCGCGGCGGGCGCGGCGGGCGCGGCGGCGTCCGGACCAGGGCCGGCGGGCAGCGGGGCCGGCGCCGGTGGGAGTTGCGCGGCCGTGAGCACCGCGCGCAGATCAGCCAGGCCGCACGCCGTCGGGGCGGCCGGTCGGGGTGCCGGTGGGGTCACGCTGACGACCTTAGTGGGAGCAAGCTCGGCCATCGGCAGGGGCGCCCGGGCTTGGCGGTGGTCCCCCGAATGCCGCAGGTGGACCGCTCTCGCACCGCTTGTCCAGGTCTGGCGGGTTACCTGCTGTGGTCGCAGTGCTACTTGTCCAGGTCGAGGACGAGCGGCGTCGGCTTCGTCGTCGGCTGCGGCACACCGAGGGTGGTCAGGGCGAAACTCATCACGCCCTGGAACACCGGCGCGGCGACCTGACCGCCGAAGTACCCCTTCTTCGGGTTGTCCAGGACGACCTCGACGACGACCTTCGGGTCGTCGGCCGGCGCGAAGCCGATGAACGACGAGGTGTACCCCTGGTAGCCACCGTGCACGGGATCCGGCCGGTACGCCGTGCCGGTCTTGCCGGCCACCCGGTAGCCGGGGACCTCGGCAAGCGGCGCGGTGCCCTCGTTCGTCGCGACCGTCTCCAGCATCCGGCTCAGCGTCGCCGCGGTCTGCGCGCTGATCACCCGCTGGCCCGGGGGATGCGGGGTGACCTGAACGGTCCTGTCCGGGCCGGTGACGGCGTCGACGAGCCGGGGGGTGACCCGCACCCCGCCGTTGGCGACGGTGGCGTAGACCGACGCCATCTGCAGCGCCGTCGCCGACATACCCTGCCCGTAGGAGATCGTCGCGGCCTGGCTGCCCGACCAGTCCTTCGCCGCCGGCAGCAGGCCGCTGCCCTCGCCGGGAAAGTCCAGCCCCGTCTTCGCGCCCAGGCCGAAGGCGCGCAGCGCCTGTTCCATCCCCGCGCGTCCGACCCGCTCGGAGACCTCCACGGTGCCGATGTTGCTGGAGCGGGCCAGCACCCCGGCGGTGGTCAGATGCTCGACGCCGTGCGGCTCGGAGTCCTTGATGGCCACCCCACCGCGGATGATGGACGGCGGGACGGTCAGCGGCGTCTGGGCGGTGATGAGGCCGCGATCGAGGGCGGCGGCCATCGTGATCACCTTGTTGACGCTGCCGGGCTCGTAGGCGTCCCGGGTCGAGCGGTTGCCCAGCGCCGGCTGGTCCCGAGGGGTGATGTTGCGCGGGTCGAACTCGGGCGCGTCGGCCATCGCGAGGACGTCGCCGGTGCGGGGGTCCATCACCACGACCGTGCCGCCGTCGGCCTCGGAGGACCGCACCGCGTTGGCGATGGCCTGCTGGGCGTTCCACTGGATGTCGCGGTCGAGGGTGAGCCGCAGCGCCGAGCCGGGGACGGGATCGCGTTGCCGGCCGTGACCGGAGGGGATCTCGATGCCCTCCGGGTTGGCCTCCAGCACGCGCATGCCGTCGGTTCCCCGCAGCACCTTGTCGTACTCGAGTTCCAGGCCGCCGGCGCCCTCCAGCACGTCCCCGTCGCCGCGCCGCATGAACCCGACGACGTTGGCCGCCAGCGGACCGGCCGGGTAGGTCCGGCCGCGTTCCTCGGTGATGCCGATACCGTGCAACTCCAGGGCGCTGACCTTCTTCGCGACGTCGGGGTTCAGGCCGCGGGCCAGGTAGACGAACTTGATGTGCCTGGTCGGGTCCGTCAGCAGCTTCGTCAGCCGTGGCACGCTGTCGTCGAGCACGGGGGCGAGCTTCGCCGCGGTCGCGGCGACGTCCCGGACGTTCGTCGGGTTCGCGTAGACCGCGCGCAGCTCGACGTGCTGGGCGAGGGTGTGGCCGGAGCGGTCGGTGATGGCGCCGCGCACCGCGGGCAGCACGATCGTGCGCAGCCGCTCCTTCTCGGCCTGCGCCGCGTAGGTCGACGCGGAGAAGCCCTGGAGCTGGGTCAGGCGCAGCGCGAGGATGCCGAGCAGCGCGCACATGAACACGATCGTCACCCGCAGCCGCCGCCGCGGGCTGCTCAGCCGGTAGCTGCGCCGGACCGGGGGACGCGGTGGCCGACGACCACCGCCCGCACCCCCGCCGCCCCGGACATAGCGGCCCCGGCCGGCACCGGCGCCGCGGGGCAGCGCCCCCGGCCGATACACGCGGCGACCCGCCGTCCCGGCACCGCTGCGCGCCCGAACGCGTCTGTCGAGGCCGTCGTAGCCGAGGCCGTCGTGGTCGACGGCGGCGTCGCGGTCCAGGGCGTCGTCGTAGTCCAGGGCGTCGTCGTAGTCGTAGTCCCGGGCGTCGTGGTCCCGGGCGTCGTGGTCCCGGGCGTCGTGGTCCCGGGCGTCGTGGTCAAAGGCCTCGTGGTCGCGGTAGCGGCCGTCGTGCCCGCGGGCGGCACCCGCCCGGCCTCGTCCCCGGGTGCCGCCCCGGGCCGCGCCGCTGCCGCCCCGGCGCGCCCGCGGGTGCTCCTGGGCGCCGCGGGGCCTGGCGGTCCGCAGGCCCGACGGGCTGCGGGGGCGGCCCGGATCGTCGTGATCCCCGTCGTCCGCCGGGCCCCGATCCGGATCGTCGTCACGGCGCAACCGTCCGCCGTGCACGGAGGCCGGCGGTGGGGTCACCAGCCGTAGCCGTCCGCGCCCGCGCCGGGGTGAGCCGGAGAGGGCGGAGCTCACCGCGCGGGCCCACCCCGGTCAGCGCCGGCGGTGCCGGTCGAGGTCGCCGTGCCCGACGGCGCCCCGGCGCCCGAACCGCTGCCGACCGCGCCCGACTGCTGCGGTCCCACGGCCGAGCCGGCCGCCGCGGGGCCGGTTGCCCCGCCGCTGGTGCCGGTGGCCGCGGTGCTCGTCCCGGCCGCGCCGGCGCCCACGACGCCGGGCGCGGTCGTCTCCGCGCCGATGGCCGCGCCCGCGGTGGCCGCCGCAGTGCCCGCGGTGCCGGTGGCCGCGGCGCCGGTGGCCGCGCCGGCGCCGGTGGTGGCCGCGCCGGTGTTCGCGCCGGGTGCCGCCGCGGCGCCCGGGTCGGCATCCGGCGCCGTGCCCGTCCCGGACCCGGCTGTGCCCGCGACGGCCGGAGGCTGCTGGCCTGGCGGTGCGGGCACGATCACCAGGATCGAACCGCTGCCCGGCTCCCGGGACAGCACCCGGGCCCCCGGCGGCAGGGGGGTGCCCGGCGCAAGGTACTCGGGCACCCCGCCGGGAACCAGGCCGAGGCGGCTGGCCTGGGCGGCCAGCGCCGCCGGGTCGGAGAGCTGATCGGCCCGCACCGCGAGCGACTGCTCCTCGTCCGCCAGGGCGGAGGCCCGATTACGCAGGGTGTTCTCGTGGAACGAGTTCTCCATCAGCGCGAGGTTGAGCCCCAGCAGACCGAGCAGGCCGGCGCCGAGCAGGACCAGCAGTAGGACGACGAACGGTCCCTTGCGAGCCCCGGTCGGCGCCGGGCGGACCACCGTGAGCCGCGTCCGGACGGGGGCGCGCCGCAGCGGGGGGTCGAGGACCGGAGCCGTCGCCGCGGCGGTGCGCGCCGCCGCGCCTGCCGGCACCCGGCCCGCCCGGGCGCCGGGGGGCGGGCCACCGGCGCGGGCGGCGCCGCTCCGCCCCGCCCGGGAAAGCGGCTGCGCGGGAGCGGTCACGATGCACCTCCGATGGTGGGCTGGGTACGGTCCGGGTTCGGAGCCGTGCGTTCGGCGGCCCGCAGCCGCACGGACGCCGCCCGCGGGTTGTCGGCCTTCTCGACCTCGCCGGCCGGTTCGGCACCACGGGTGAGCCAGCGCAGCCGCGGCTCGGCGCCGGCCGGCACCACGGGCATGTCCGGCGGCACCAGCGTCTCCGCGTAGCCGCGCAGCTCCCGCTTGACCAGTCGGTCCTCGAGGGAGTGGTAGGACAGCACGACGAGCCGGCCACCGACGGCCAGCGCGTCGAAGGCGGCGGGCAACGCCCGGGCGAGCACATCCAGCTCGGAGTTGACCTCGATGCGCAGCGCCTGGAAGGTGCGCTTGGCCGGGTTGCCGCCGGTGCGCCGCGCCGGCGCCGGGATGGCGTCGCGGACGAGGTCGACCAGCCGCGCGGAGGTGGTGAACGGCTCGACGGCACGGGCCCGGACGACCGACTCCGCGATGCGGCGGGCGAACCGCTCCTCGCCGTAGTCCCGCAGGATCCGTGCCAGCGCGGCGGCGTCGTAGGTGTTGAGGACCTCGGCGGCCGTCAGGCCGCGGGTGGCGTCCATCCGCATGTCCAGCGGCGCGTCCCGCGAGTAGGCGAACCCGCGCGCGTCGGTGTCGAGCTGCAGGGACGAGACCCCGAGGTCGAACAGGACGCCCTGGACCCGCGCGGAGCCGAGGCCGGCGAGAACCGTGCCGATCTCGTCGTAGACGGCGTGGACGAGTCGCACCCGCTCGGGTGCGAGGGCGCGCAGCCGCTCGCCGCTGTGCGCCAGGGCGTCGAGATCGCGGTCGAGACCGACGACGCGGACCTCGGGGAAGGCGGCGAGCAGGGCCGCGGCGTGTCCGCCGAGCCCCACCGTGGCGTCCACCACCACGGCCCCCGGCCTACTCAGGGCGGGGGCCAACAGTTCCAGCACGCGGTCGGTCAGCACAGGCGTGTGCATGGCGTTCAGCGCTGAGCCTCCCTCGACCGCTCGTGGACCTCGTCTTCAGATGTGCTGACGGGCTCGTCCGGTACGGCGGCATCCCGCGCAGGACGCGGGCACCGCCGGTGCGGCGGAATCCGCACGCGGGACCGCCGGGGGTGACCAGCCCGGCACGCTGCCCACCGTGCCGGCCGCCGGGGAAGGGGTGGCCGGAGAAGCGGGTGCGGGCGCAGGCCGGAACACGTGTTCCGGGCGTCCGGATCGCGAGATCCCAGGGCAGCTCAGATAACTCCGGGCAGGACCTCCTCGGACAGCTCGGCAAAGCTCTCCTCCTGGCTTTCCAGGTAGGCCTGCCAACGCTGGGCGTCCCAGATCTCGACCCGGGTGTTCGCCCCGTTGACGACGCAGTCGCGCGTCAGCCCCGCGTAGGTGCGCAGCGGGGCGGGAATGGTGATGCGCCCCTGCCGGTCCGGCGCGTCGTCGGCAGCCGAGGAGAAGAACACCCGGCTGTAGTCACGCAGTGCCTTCGCGGTGACCGGGGCGGTGCGCAGGGACTCGCTGATCCGGGTGAACTCCGCCATCGGGAAGACGTACAGGCATCGTTCCTGCCCCTTCGTGATCACAAGCCCCCCCTCCAACTCGTCGCGGAACTTCGCGGGCAGGGTCAGCCGCCCTTTGTCATCCAGCCGCGGCGTGTGGCTGCCGAGAAACACCGGCGACCTCCCTGCCACTGCCAGGAAGACAGCGCCTGGTCACCCCGCGACGGTCAACCGTGAGCTCCTGTCCCCCACTGCGCGCCACTCTACTCCACTGCCCCCCACCCGACACCCCCTCAACACCCCGCGGCACCCCACCGAAACCACTCCGACATCAGGCGCGCGTGATGCCCCGACAAGGACTGGTATAAACCCCCTGAAATTGGTAGGAAAGTCTCTTACCTGCGGGGGTTCGAGCGACTCCCCCGACCCGCCGACCGGGGCCCGGTGGATGGGGGCCCACAACCTGGCACTCCCCACCCGTCGGCCCGTTCCCGGGCATGTTTCCTTGACCACGGTGGCCTGCGTGGCCGCTGTGGATGTCACACTCGGGAGGGGGACGGGTTTCGTCGGGGCCGGCTCCGCGCAGCCCAAAAGCCCGACACCCGGAGGGGGGCCAACTAGTGGTGACCGACCCAGGTCTGCTCCACTGGCGTGACCCGGTGGCCGACATCGGCCACCTTGCCGAGATCGCCGACCGGGTGCGGGCGCGCGTCGAGACGGTCATCGACGGCAAGTCCGAGGCGATCACCACCGCACTGGTGGTCCTGCTCTCCGAGGGCCACCTGCTCATCGAGGACGTCCCCGGGGTGGGCAAGACCATGCTTGCCAAGGCCCTCGCCCGCTCCATCGACGCCCGGGTGCGGCGCATCCAGTTCACGCCCGACCTGCTGCCCAGCGACGTGACCGGCGTCAGCGTCTACAACCAGGGCACCCGGGACTTCGAGTTCCGCCCCGGCCCGGTGTTCGCCAACATCGTCGTCGGCGACGAGATCAACCGGGCCGAGCCCAAGGCGCAGTCCGCACTGCTGGAGTGCATGGAGGAGCACCAGGTCACCGTCGACGGGGTCACCTATCGGCTGGAGTCGCCGTTCATGGTCATCGCGACCCAGAACCCGGTGGAGATGGAGGGCACCCGGGCACTGCCCGAGGCGCAGCGGGACCGTTTCACCGCGCGCATCTCGATGGGCTACCCCTCCCCCGCCGCCGAGATGGCGATGCTCGACAACCACGGCAACGCCAATCCCCTGACCAGCATCACCCCGGTCACCGACGCCGCCGAGATCGCCCGACTGATCACCCTGGTACGCACCGTGCACGTGTCTCCCGAGGTGCGGCACTACATCGTCGACCTCGTCGGCGGGACCAGGGCGCATCCGGAGATCGCGCTCGGGGCGTCCCCCCGGGCGGCGCTGCACCTCATCCGGGCCGCGCGCGCCCGCGCCGCCCTGGACCAGCGCGCCTTCGTCCTGCCCGACGACGTGCAGGAGATGGCCATCCCGGTGATGGCGCACCGCCTGCTGCTGCACCCGGAGATCATGCTCTCCGGCGAGCCGGCCACCGAGGTCGCCACCCGCGTGCTGACCGAGGTCCTGCACCGGATCCCCATTCCCCGGCCCGGCACGGCACGCCCGGCCCGGCACGGCCGTTAGAGATCCGTGTGCGGGACTTTGTCGCGGCGCTGCGCGGCCTGACGGTCCGCGGCCGGTCCTTCCTCGCCGCGGGGGCGGCCTGCGCCGTGTCCGCGATCATTCTGGGTGAGCAGGACCTGCTGCGCATCGGGCTGCTCGTCGCGAGCCTGCCGGTGCTCGCGGCGGCGGTCGTCTGCCGCACCCGTTACCGGCTGTCCTGCACGCGCCGGCTCGAACCGCGCCGGGTCACCGCGGGCGATCGGGTGAGCGTGCGCATTCAGTTGGAGAACGTCAGCCGCTCGCCGTCGTCGGCGCTGCTGGTGGAGGACACGACCGGCTCCGGTCTGGGCGGCGGCGCCCGCTTCGTGCTCGACCGAATCGAGCCCGGCGGCAGCCGAGACCTCTCCTATGCCCTGCGCGCGTCGGTCCGCGGCCGCTACCAGATCGGGCCGATGGCGATCCGGCTCGGCGATCCGTTCGGGCTCTGCGAGCTGTCCCGCAGCTTCCGCAGCCTCGACGAGCTGATCGTCGCGCCCGCCGTGGAGCGGCTCCCGCCGGCCCGGCCGCGTGCCTCGGCCAGCGTGAGCGCCGAGCTGCGCCGGGCCACCGGCCTCGTCGGCGAGGACGAGACGACCACCCGGCCGTACCGGTCCGGCGACGACCTGCGCAAGGTGCACTGGAAGACGACGGCCCGCAGCGGCGAGCTGATGGTCCGGCGCGAGGAGCATCCGCAGACCGGCGCCGCGGCGATCCTGCTCGACTCCCGCGCGCGGGCCTGGCCGGACTCCGGCCCCGCCTCGGCGTTCGAATGGGCGGTCAGCGCCGTCGGCGGGATCGGGCTGCACCTGGTCCGCGGCGGCTATCGGGTCCGCCTGCTCACCGACCGGGGGCAGGTCACGACCGCGGCCGGCGCGACCGTCTCCGGGCTGCTCGACGAGCTGGCCACGCTCGCCCCGGCCAGCGCCGAGTCGCTGCACCCGGCGCTCGCCGCCCTGCGTCGCCCCGGCGGCGACCGGGGCGGCCTGCTCGTCGCCGTGCTCGGCCACACGGAGCCCGCCCAGATCACGACGCTGGCCGCGGTGCGCTCGCGCCGGGCCCCCGCGATCGCCGTCCTCGTCGACGTGACGAGCTGGCACCCCCACCCGGCGGCCGCCGCCGACCTCGCGGCGGCGCGGACCACACTGACTCGCGCCGGTTGGGCGGTCCTCGTCGCCCGGCAGGGCATGAGCCTCGCCTCGGTCTGGCCGCGGGTGACGGCGCTCGCGGGCCAGGGGGGATTCGCCGGCGTCGGCCGCGCGGACGAGGGCACGGGCGGTGGCCCGGCCGCGGCGACCCGGACCGCAGCGACCCGGACCGCGGGCCAACCCCCGCGCCGGGCGGGCCGGTGAGCGTCCGCCCGGTTCCGACCGTCGTCGCCGCGGCCGCCTGCCTGCTGTCCACCAGCGCGTTGTCCCGGCTGTTCGACGGGACGCTGTGGTGGATGCGGCCCGTCGTGATCGCCGTCGTCGTGGCGGTGGCGACCGCGACGCTCGGCCGGTTGCTGCGGCTGCCGGTCGCAGCCGCCGTCCTGCTCAGCCTCGCCGGGCTCGTCGGCACCGTGACCGTGTTGTGCGCCCGGGGGACGGCGCTGCTCGGGGTGGTGCCGACCGCGGGGACGGTGCGGACCCTGCGCACGCTCATCGCCGACGGTAGTTCGGACATCTCCCGACTGGCGGCGCCGGTGCCGCACCGGCAGGGGCTGGTGGTCCTGACCGTCATCGGCATCTACCTCGTCGTCATGGTCGTCGATCTGATCGTGGTGACGTTGGACCGCCCGGCCCTCGGCGGGCTGCCGCTGCTGGCCCTGTACGCGGTGTCCGCGGCGATCCTGCCCGGCGGGGTTGGCACCGTCCCGTTTCTTCTGGGGGCGTCGAGCTTCGTCGCGCTGTTGCTGCTCGACGGTCGGTTGGCCTTCGGCCGGTGGGGCCGGACGGTGTCCGACGCCGGGCGTGGGCGCGGGCGGGGGGACGGGGCCGGCGAGCGGGAGGCGTTCGGCGGCCGGCTCACCGTGAACGCGCTCGGGGTGGCGCTCGTGGCGCTGCTCGTCGCGGTCGCCGTGCCGCTCGGCCTGCCGTCGCTGGACGGCGAGGGGCTGGTGTCGCGTAAGGGCGGCTACGGCGCCGGAGACGGGCCGAGCTCGGCCAGCGTCGTGCAGCCGATCGTCTCGGTGAACCAGCAGTTGCACGCCAGCAAGGAGGTGCCCCTGCTCAGGGTGCGCTCGCAGACCCCGCGATACCTGCGGCTGACGGCGCTGGAGAACTTCGACGGGCAGTTCTTCACCCTGCGGGCGCTCAACGCCACCCGGGACAACCGGATCAGCGAGGGTCTGCCGAAGCCGCGCCTGGGCGGCACCACCGCGCAGGTCAGCGCGACCATCGACGTCACCACCCGGTTCAACGAGCTCTACCTGCCGGTCCCCGGCATCCCCACCAAGATCAAGGGGCTCACCGGCGACTGGCGGCTGGCGGCCCCGACCGGCACGATCTTCTCCACCCGGACCTCGACCGCGGGCGTGCGCTACCAGGTCGACGCGACCGTGCCGGACCCGACCCGGGCCGAGCTGGAGGCCGCGACCGGGCCGACCCCCGCCGATCTGGCCGTGGACACCGCGCTGCCGGACAACCTCGACCCCCGCCTGCGTCAGCTCGTCGAATCGATCACTCACAACGCGCGCACCCCCTACGAGAAGGTGTACGCGATCCAGCAGCACCTGCGCGGGCCGCTGTTCACCTACGACCTGACGGGCGCGCCGACCACTCAGGAAGGCGCCCTCGCCGAGTTCCTCTTCGAGTCGCATCGGGGCTACTGCGAGCAGTTCGCCTCCGCGATGACCGTCCTGGTGCGGCTGCTCGGCCTCCCCGCCCGGGTCGCCATCGGCTTCGTGCCCGGCGAGCAGCAGGCGGACGGCAGCTACCTGATCACGAACCGGCAGGCGCACGCCTGGCCCGAGGTGTGGTTCCCCTCGGTCGGCTGGGTGAGCTTCGAGCCGACCCGCCGCTCGGACGGGGCGACGGCGGCGCCCTCGTACGCGCCCGCCGGCATCGACGATCCGGACGGGGCGGCCGCGCCGCCCGGCCAGGAGAGCGAGTCCGGCGCCCAGCCGCTGCCCGAACCGGTGCCGATGCCCGTGCCCAGTGCCGGGGCGAACCCCGAGGACCCGACCGCGACACACTCCCCGACCGCGGGCCAGGACACCGACACCTCCCCCGGCATCCCCGCCTGGGTGATCTGGCTGTGCGCGACCGTTCCGCCCGTGGCGGCCCTGCTGGCCACCCCGGCGATCATCCGGTTCCGGCGGCGGCGGGCCCGGCTGCGCGCCGGCCGACCCGAGGCCGGGGCGGGGACGGCCGGCGCCGGCGCGCCTGGTCGGACCGGCGCGCAGGGCGTCGACCAGGTGCACGACGCCTGGGCGGAGCTGCTCGACGTCGCCTCCGATCTCGGCATCACGATCCGGGTCAGCGACTCACCGCGGGCCGGAGTGGCCCGGCTGACCGCCTACCTCGACGCCGAGCCCGCGCCCGCGCGGCGGTCCGATCCGGCGGTCGACCGGCAGGCCGATCCCGAGGCGGCGGCGCAGCCGACCGATCCCGAAGCCGACCCGACGCCGGCCGCCCGGTCGTACCCCCAGGCCCGCGAGGCGCTGGCCCGGCTGGCGGCCGCGGAGGAGCGAGCCCGCTACGCGCCCCCGGAACTCGCCGCCCCGCCGCCGCACGCCGAGGTGAGGCGGGACGTCGCCATCGCCTCCGGGACGCTCTGGGCCGTCGCCCCGCGCACCCGACGGATCATGGCCCGCCTCGCACCGCCGTCGGTGTTCCGCCGCCGCGAGCCGGACGAACCGCCCCGCGAGGGCGCCACCGGCCGACTCCGCCGGTACCTGCGGCGCCGCCCCACCGACACCGGACCGGCCCGCTCCGGTGACGGCCAGCGACCCGCGGCGGTGAACGATGGTGAGGTCCGCGTCCCGGAGCCGGCGCACAGCGGTGGGTCAGCGCCGTCGGACGGCCCCTGAATCGGACAGCCCCTGAAATCGTCCAGACGACGGCTGAGGTTCCGCGGCGGCGCGGCGGCTGGGGCTTGTGCCGATGCAGTACCAGGGGCTAGGGCCGGTCCTCCCAGCGGCGCCGCCAGCGCTCCTCGACCCGCTCCATGAAGTGCGCCTTCGTCCGGGATCGTCCCTTCGACCGCCCCCGGCCGCCGGGCCGGCGGCCGCCCGTGTCGCGCCCGCTGATGCGGCGCAGGTCGGCGGCTCCGCGCAGCGCGGCGAACAGCATCATCAGGAACCCGAGGATGCCGAGGATGACGGTGAGCGGCACCTGGTTGAGCACCACGCCGACCACCAGGACGGCGAGCCCCAGCAGGAAGACCACCGCACTGCGGCGCACCCGGCGCAGCAGGTACGTGCGGGGGTCCGTCGACCGCACGGTGCTGGCGAACTTCGGGTCATCCTCGACGAGAGCGCGCTCGATCTGCTCCAGAAGGCGCTGCTCGTTCTCCGAGAGCGGCATCGACGCTCCTCCCACGACCTACAGGCCCGGCAGACGGAACCTGACAACCAAGAATAGGCATGCGCGGGCGGGTGCGGTAGGCAACCCGTCATGCCGGTTGGAACCGAGCCAATCACCTCACGTGTCCCGTGCCCGAAGCAGCGGCGTTCATGCCCGGCCACACCATCGTCACGGAGGCCCCGGCGGGGGCGCGGGTGGGGGTCCCTCGGGGTGGTCGAGCAGAGCCGCCGGACCCACCGCGTCCGCACCGAACCGCTCACGCGCCCGGTCGGCCACCCGGTCCAGCTCCGCCCAGCCGTCGGGCCGTTCTCCGAGCCGTAGCTGCTTGCTGGCGCCCCCCGCGTCGACGAGGTTGCCCGCCCGCACCCCCAGCAGACGCACGGCCATGACCTCGGCGGCGGCGGCCCGGCCGGCGCCGAGCAGACCCAGATCCGTCACCAGGTCCGTCGCCGTGGCGTAGATCGCCTGGGAAACGTCGGTGCCATCACGCAGCGTGCGAGCGCGAGTCACGGTCCGGAAGTCGCCGTAGCGCACCTTGACCGAGATGGTCCGGGCGCGCCGGTGCCGGAGCCGGAGCTGGCCGGCCACCCGCCCGGACAGGCGCAGCAGCTCCCGGGCGAGCGCCGCCGGCTCGGTGATGTCGGTGGCGAAGGTGCGCTCGGCGCCGACGGTGACCTCCGTGGTGGCGGGATCCACCCGCCGTTCGTCGATCCCCCACGACAGCCGGTGCAGGTGGGTCCCGACGGCGTCTCCGAGCGCCCGGCGCAGCGTGTCCACCGGAGTGTCCGCGATGTCCCCGATCGTGTGCAGCCCCAGCCGGGTCAGGGCGGCCTCCGCCCGCGGGCCGACGCCCCACAACGCCCCGGTCGGCAGCGGATGCAGGAAGGCAAGCACCGCGTCGGGGGCGATGACCGCCAGTCCGTCCGGCTTGCACCGGGTCGAGGCGATCTTGGCGACGAACATCGACGGTGCGACGCCGACGGAGCAGGTGAGGTCCTGCTCGGCCGCCACCCGCCGGCGGATGTCCGCGGCGATCCGCGGCGCCGACCCGAACAGCGCCCGCGCGCCGGCGACGTCGAGGAACGCCTCGTCGACCGACAGCGGTGCGACCAGCGGGGTGACGTCCCGGAAGATCTTCATGATCGCGACCGAGGCCGCCCGGTACGCGGCGTGGTCGGGCGCGACCACCGCCGCGGTGGGGCACAGGCGCCGCGCCCGCGCCATCGGCATCGCGCTGCGGACCCCGTACGCCCGGGCCTCGTAGGTCGCCGACAGCACCACCCCGCGTTCACCCCCCGCCACGATCATGGGTCGGCCGCGGAGCTCGGGGCGGCGGCGAAGTTCCACCGAGGCGAAGAAGGCGTCCATGTCGACGTGCAGGATCGTGCTCTCAGCGTTCATGGGGACCCGTGCCGCCCGGACTGCGGGCAAGGACGTGCAGCTGCGCCGCCAACGCCCGAAACGGCTCGCGCCCGGCGGCCGCAAGCTCCAGCCGCAGCAGCCGCCGCGCCGCCAGGGCATCGGGCAGGCGCTCCCCCGGCACCAGATCCGCGAAGATCCGCACGCCGTGGACCTCGAGCACCTCCGCCCCCGCGGCCCGGACCAGCGCGACGGCCTCGGCGGTGCTGAACCGTCGGGGCGCCCGACCGGCTGCCGACTCCCTGAGCTCCGACGAGCCGTGATCCGCGCCGGACGGCCGGTGCACGGGGGGCGCGTCCTCGACGAGTGCCGCAAGGGCGGCCTCGAACTGCCCGGCCAGCGCGCGGGCGAGGACCGCGGCGGCGAGACCGGCCACGACGACGCTGAGCGCACCCCCCGGCCGCAGCACCCCCAGCGCCTGCGCGAGCGCGGTCTGCGGATCGTCCACGACATCGAGCACCGAATGGCACAGCAGCAGGTCGGCCTGCCCGGTGCCGACGAGGCCGGTCAGGTCACGCAGGTCCCCCTGCATCGAGGTGACCCGCCCGCCGAGCCCCCGCTCGGCGACGCGCCGGTGCAGGGCGGCCAGCGCGTCGGGCGAGGGATCCACCACGATGACCGGGTAGCCGGCAGCCGCGATCGGCACGGCGAAGCCACCGCTGCCTCCGCCGGCGTCGACGACGAGCGGCCGGCGCGCCCCCACCCCCGGCTCACCCGGTGCCCCCGTCCCGGCGCCCGCGGGCTGGTCGGCCGGGGCTGGCTGCGCCGGGCGGGGCAGGACCGCCCACAGGCCGTGCCAGATCGCGGCCTGCCGCAGATCGCCGCCGGTGACATCGCCGGCAGTGACATCGCCGGCAGTGACATCGCCGGCAGTGACATGGTCGGCCATCGACATCGCCTCCTCCCCCCAGCCGCCCGCGCCGGTCGGCCCGGTCGGGCGCGGGCGGGTCAGCGGCCCACGACGAGGCCGATGGCGACGCCGACCGCGAGCCCGCCGACCGACAGTCCCAGAATCTGTAGCACCCAGGCGTTGCGCCGGGCCACTGCGGACGGCACCGCACGATGCGCGCCGTGGTGCCGGAACCCAGAACCGGTGAGAGCCATCGATGATCACCTGCTTCGTCACGCGCAACACCCCAGGAGATGACCGATAGTGAACGACGGCTACGCTGCGTGCAACAGCAGGCGAAGGGATCATCGGAAGTCCCGGGAGCGGGAGGTGACGGCGACCGGCAGCGGCCACATCCGCTCGGCGATCACATTGGTCACCCCCTCGGCCCGTTCGAGGCGACCGCGGACGACGAGGGCCACCGCCGTGCGGGCCACGATCCGATGGCGCGCCCAGACCCCGGGCGAGCAGATCACGTTCACCAGGCCCGTCTCGTCCTCCAGGTTGACGAAGGTCGTGCCGCCCGCCGTCGCCGGCCGTTGCCGGTGGGTGACGATTCCGGCGACCAGGACCCGCCGGCCCGCCTCGGCGTCGCGCAGACCCGCCGCCGCCGTCACCCCCTGGGCGGCGAGCCGCTCCCGGAGGAACCGGGTGGGATAGCCCTCGGTCGTGATCCCCGTCGCCCAGAGGTCGGCCACGGACTCCTCGACCCCGGTCATCCCCGGCAGGTACGGCGCGACGGCGGCGACGTCGGCGCCGAAGACCATCCCGTCGAGCCGGTCCGGGCGAGCCTGTGCCACGGCGCCGGCCGCCCACAGCGCCTCGCGCCTCGCCACCCCGAAGCAGGCGAACGCCCCCGCGGTGGCCAGCGCCTCGACCTGATCGACGGACAGTCCGACCCGGCGGACGAGATCGGCCATGCCGGCGTAGGGGCCGCCCGCCACCCGCGTCTCGACGATGCGGCGGGCCAGACTCTCCCCCACCCGCCGGACTCCGGACAGGCCAAGCCGGACCCGCGGTTGCGCGCCGACCAGACTCGCCCCGACCGCGGAGGCGTTGACGTCCGGCCGCAGCACCTCGACGCCGTGGCGGCGGGCGTCGGCGACCAGGCTCTGCGGCGAGTAGAAGCCCATCGGCTGTGCGTTGAGCAACGCGGCGCAGAACGCGGCCGGGTAGTAGAGCTTGATCCAGGAGCTGGCGTACACCAGGAACGCGAAGCTCACCGAGTGGCTCTCGGGAAACCCGAAGTTCGCGAAGGCAGACAGCTTGGTGAACAGGTCGTCGGCCAGCGCGCCGGTGATGCCGCTGGCCGCCATCCCCGTGTAGAGCCGCTCACGGAGCCGTTCGATGCGGTCGGCGGACCGCTTGGAGCCCATCGCCCGGCGCAGCTCGTCGGCCTCCGCCGCCGAGAACCCGGCGATGTCGATCGCCATCTGCATGAGCTGCTCCTGGAACAGCGGAACACCCAGGGTCTTGGCCAGGGAGCGACGCAGCAGCGGATGCGGATAGGTGACCTCCTCCGCCCCGTTGCGGCGACGGATGTAGGGGTGGACCGACCCGCCCTGGATCGGCCCGGGCCGGATCAGCGCCACCTCGACCACCAGGTCGTAGAAGCGCCGGGGCCGCAGGCGGGGCAGCGTGGCCATCTGGGCGCGGCTCTCCACCTGGAACACCCCGATGGAGTCGGCCGCGCACAGCATGTCGTAGACCGCCGGATCCTCCGGCGGGATCAGGGACAGGTCAAGGTCGCGGCCGTGGTGGCCGCGGATGAGGTCGAACGCCTTGTGCAGCATCGAGAGCATGCCGAGCCCGAGCAGGTCGAACTTGACCAGGCCGGCGGCGGCGCAGTCGTCCTTGTCCCACTGGATCACCGTCCGCCCGGGCATCCGGGCCCACTCCACCGGGACGACCTCCCCGACCGGGCGGTCGCAGATCACCATGCCGCCGGAGTGGATGCCGAGATGTCGGGGGAATCCGAGCAACCGGTCGGCCAGCTGGGTCACCTCGGGCGGGATGTCGTGTTCCGGGCCGCCGCCGTCACCCGACGGCGGCGGCCCGGCCGCGGGGAGGGACCACCGGTCGAGCTGGCGGGACCAGGCGTCCTGCTGCCCGGCGGAGAAGCCCAGGGCACGCGCCACGTCCCGCACCGCCGACCGCGGCCGGTAGGTGATCACGTTTGCCACCTGGGCGGCCCGGTCCCGCCCGTAGCGCCGATAGACGTACTGGATCACCTCCTCCCGCCGTCCGGATTCGATGTCCAGGTCGATGTCGGGCGGCCCGTCGCGTTCCGGGGCGAGGAAACGCTCGAACAGCAGGCCGAAGGAGACCGCGTCCACCCCGGTGATGCCCAGGGCGTAACAGACGGCCGAGTTCGCCGCCGAGCCCCGTCCCTGGCAGAGGATCCGGTGCCGGCGGCAGAACTCGACGATGTCATGGACGATCAGGAAGTAGCCCGGGAAACCGAGCTGTTCGATCAGCCCCAGCTCGTGGGCGAGCTGGTCGTAGGCACCGGCGATCCGTTCCTGTCCCGCTGGGCCGTACCGGCGCGCGGCGCCCTGCATGGTGAGCAGCCGCAGCCAGCTCGCCTCGGTGTGCCCCGGGGGAACCGGGAAGTCGGGCAGCCGCGGCGCGACCAGGTGCAGGTCGAAGGCGCACTCGGCACCGATGCGGGCCGCCTGCTCCACCGCGGTGGGAAACCGGGCGAACCGCTGCGCCATCTCCGCGCCGGAGCGCAGGTGCGCGGTGCCCGCGGCCGGCAGCCAGCCGTCCATCTCCGCCAGGCTGCGCCGCGCCCGCACGGCAGCCATCGCCGCCGCCAACCGGGCCGCGCCGGGCGCGGCGTAGTGGACGTTGCCGGTCGCCACCAGGGGAAGCCGCGCGGTGCGGGCCAGCTCGGCCAGAGCGTCGTTGCGGGCCGAGTCCAGCGGATGGGCATGGTCGGCGAGCTCCACCGCCACGTTCTCGCGGCCGAACAGCTCCGCCAGCTCCGCGAGGGCGGCCCCGGCTGCGGCGGGACCGGAGCGGGCCAGGGCCCGGGGAACCGTGCCCTTGCGGCATCCGGTGAGCACCTGCCAGTGCCCGCCGGCCGCCCGGGCGCAGGCCTCGGGCTCGGCCACCAGCCGGCCCTTCTCCCCCCCGGCCAGGTGGGCGTCGGACAGCAGCCGGGCCAGCCGCCGGTAGCCCTCCGGGTCACGGGCGAGGACGAGCAGGTGGTCACCGTCGGGATCGGTCTCGCCCGCTCGGGCCGCCCGCGCCCCGAGCGAGATCTCCGCCCCGAAGACGGTCCGCAGTCCCACCTCCCGGGCCGCCTCCGCGAAGCGGACCACGCCGTAGAGCCCGTCGTGGTCGGTGAGTGCGAGCGCCGACAGCCCCAGCCGCACCGCCTCCTCCACGAGGTCCTCCGGCTGGCTCGCGCCGTCGAGGAAGCTGAACGCGGAATGACAGTGCAGCTCGGCGTAGGGGACGGCCGCGGCCGAGGCGGCCCGCAGCCCCGCTCGCGGCCGGTAGGGGGCCCGCTTGCGCGACCAGGCCGGGCTGTCCCCGCCGTCGCCGGGCTGACCGGTGCGAACCGACGCGTCCCGTCCTCGGTCCCCGCCCGCCAGGCCGGCCGCCGCCGATTCAGTCATAGGACGCCTCCACCCACCACCGCCCGCCCGCGACGGCGAGCAGGTAGGCGCCCCCCTCGGCGACGCTGATCTGGAAACGGGCCCGCCGGCGGGCGTCGGCGTCCCACCAGCGCTCGTCCACCGGCCACGGCCCCGCCCAGCCGGTCACCGGCATCGGCGAGCCCGCGCCGATCGCCAGCCGCGCGGGCGGCGCGGTCACCGTGCACCGGGCGCTGACCCCCACCGGCTCCCCGGCGTCGTCGAGGACGCTGGCCACCAGCGGGGGTCGGTGCACGAGGGTCGGGGCCGGGGCCGGCAGGGTCCCGGGCCAGGGTCGATCCAGCCCGGTGGCCACCCGGGGTTCTCCCCAGGGCACCAGGCGGATCCGGTCCCCGGGATCGCGGCCACCGCCGACCACCGCGGTGAGGACGGCGTCCGGACCGAGCAGCCCCTGCACCCGGGTGAGGGCGCGGCCGACCCGCGCGGCGGCCGCCCCCGGCTCCCCCCACAGCCCGAGCTGGCGACCGGCTGCGGGCACCAGCCCCACCGGTTCGATCCGGAGCCGGACCACCCCGGCCGTGGGCCCCGATCCGGCCGCCCCCCGCGGCCGGGTCGGCATGGCGGCGTGGGCGACCTCGTCGCCGGCCGAGGCCGAACCGGCCAGCCAGCCGTCGAGCTGCCAGCGGACGCGGTCCGTGATGGCCGCGGCCGCGAGCGGGCCGTCGTGGCGCCACGTCCGCACATGGTGTTCCCCGTGGCCGGTCTCCGCCTCCATCCGGATCCCGGTGCAGGCCAGCCCGTGGTCGCGGAGCCGATCATGGGCCTGCTCGGCGAGCCGGCGGGCGGCGAAGGCCGCCTGTTCGACCCGCTCGGCCGGCGGGTCGAACGCCGTGACGACGCCGAGGTCGACCGGATGCTCGCGCGGGGTCACCGGGCGGGGGTCCTCGCCGCGGGCGAGGCGGTGCGCCCAGTCTCCGGGCGGCCCGAACCGGGCGGCGACGTCGGCCGCCGGGAGCGCGGCGAAGCTCCCGAGCGTGACCAGTCCCAGCCGGCGGAGCAGATCGACGAGCTCGGCGTCGCCGAGCAGGTCGACGGGATGCGGGGCGAGGAAGGCCGCGGTCCCCCCGAGGGGGACGACCGCCTCGCCGCGGGCCGCGATCCCGGCCGCGAACGGCCCGTCGGCCACCCCGAGGCCGCAGCGCGGCGCCGGCCCGACCGCCCCGGCCGACCGGACCGCGGCGGGCCAGGCCGCCGTCAGCGCCCGGCGGACCTCGGCGAGGGCGGCCTCGACCCCGCCGAAGTACCGGGCGACGCCGCGTACCGGGACGACGCAGTCACCCGGGCCGCGCACCTCGACGCCGGGGGCCACCGACTCCACCGCGGCGACCAACGGCTCGAAGACCCGGGCGGCGCGGCCGGGGTCGTCGGGCACGAGGGTGATCTCGGGACAGCGGGCCTGCGCCTCCCGGCGGCGCAGCCCCGGGCGGATCCCGGCGCGCCGGGCGGCGGGGGTCGCGGCGACGACCCGCCCGGCGGCCAGCACCGCGCCGGGCTGGTCCGCCGCGACCCCGGCCGCGACGGCCGGCCAGTCCGGGTAGTGCACGGCGAGCATGCGGACCGGCATGTCAGGCCACCTCGACCGGAAGGGCACGCACCACCGCGGGCACCGTCCCACCCGCCTCGACGGCCGGCGGGGCCGCGGCAGGCGGCGCACCGGCCCCGGCCAGCCACGCCCGGCGGGGGCGGCGCGCCGCCCCGCGCCCGGACACCTCCACCAGCAGGTTGGGTGCGCACACCTGGCCATGGCCGGCGCCGAGGCCGTCCCACCGCCGCTCGACGGCGGCCACCCGCAGATCGGCGCCCTCCCAGCCGTCCACGGCGACCAGGACGGCGCCGCGCTCGCGCGCCCGCGCGGTCAGTCGCCGGCCGTCCGCCGGGCGGGACCGGGCCGGCGGGCGGACCACCACCACGTCCATGGCGTCCAGCAGCGCGGCCACGACCACCGGCCAGCGCTGGCCCGGCACGGGGACCAGGGCGAGGCGTTCCAGCGCGATGCCCGCTTCGGCGGCGGCGAGCGCTCCGAGCTGGGCGAAACCCACCACCGCGCACCACGCACCCGCCTGGGAGGGCCCACGCAGCAGGGTCAGCAGCAACGAGGTGGACCCGGTGACGACGATGGTCGTCCCCCGGCGCAGCCCTGCCTCGGGAAGAAGCGCGGCGAGGGTGGAGACCACGGGCAGCAGGCGCTCACCGGTGTCCCCCACCCGCGGCGGCGCACCGCGGGCGACCTCCTGCAGGGCGGCCAACGCCGCCGGACCGGCCACGGCCGGCTAACCCCGCCGCGGCGGGACGGCCGCGGCTGCCACGACATCGGCCGGACCGGTGCCGGCGAGCACCGGCTGGGACGGCAGCCCCAGCGCGCCCTCGACGACGCCGATGAACTGGTCGACCTGGCGGATCAGATCGTCGGCCTCGCGGCGGCCCACCACGTTCAGGCCGGCCTCGGCGGCCGCTCGCCGACCGGCGCCCGCCGCGAAGAAGTCCGCCCATTCGACGAGCTCGGGAGCCACCCGCACGAGCAGGCACCAGGCGCTGACCGGCCGGCCGCGGCGGCCCGGCCGGGGCCGCGCCCGATCCGCCAGCACGGCGGCGGCGGCCCGCAGGGCGGCGAGATGAGCCAGGGCGTACCGCTCCCCGGCCCGGGGGGCGTACTCCGCCTCCCCGAGACCGCGCCGGGCGGCGGCGAGCAGCTCGTCCCGGGAACGGTGGGGCAGCCCCGCCGCGGGCAGCAGGGCCCGTCCGGGCGGCCCGCTGGATGCTCCGCGCCCGGCGGACGTACCCTCCACCCCGACGGCTCCGCCCGCGGGGCCCGCGCCGCTGACAGGTCGACTCACGACGGCCATGACACCCTCCCGGCGTCGAACACAAGTTCGAATACCTGGAAGGTAACCCTCTCCCGGCCGGCCCGTCAAACACCCGGCTCTCGAACACGCGAGCGAGCCGGCACGACGGCGCTGGTCTCGAGCAGCCGCAGGAACCAGGCCAGCACGAGCAGCGCCACCACGTCGGGCACCCAGCCCAGGCGCGGGTCCGGGACATCCCCCCGACGGGTATCCCCCGGACCCGCGTCCGACGCCCGGACCACCCGGGTGACCTCCGGGACGAGCAGGTCGGGATGGGCCACGACGAGCGCCGTCCCGTCCAGCGCGAACCGGATGATGTTGACCTCGCGGTGCCCCACCAGGCCGCTGGCGAACGCGCCGCGGGTCGGCGTGAGCCACCGCAGCACGCAGCCGTCCGCCAGGCGCACCCGGCCGCCCGCCCGGTCGGCCGCGAAGGCCGCGACCGGCACCCGCCCCATCGGCTCGACCAGCCGCACGCCCTGGCCGTCAAGGTCCAGTTCCAGGACGAACGGACGCCGGGCGGCCATCAGCTCGACCCGCCCCCGCGACGCCCAGTCGGCGAGCACCGCCTGCTCGTCGGTCTCGACCCACACCTGCCGGACCGCGGTGCACCGGCTCGCCGCGGTGACCCGGAAGACCACCTCGTGCGGCAGGCCGCCGGCGCGCCGGGGGAGGGCCTGCGCCCCGGCGCCGACCTCCGGCAACGGCCGCGTGCAGGTCACGGGCCGTTCCGACCGTCCCGACCGTCCCGCGACCGCCTCGGCCCGCGTCC
This sequence comes from Frankia alni ACN14a, assembly GCF_000058485.1. Taxonomy (NCBI): domain Bacteria; kingdom Bacillati; phylum Actinomycetota; class Actinomycetes; order Frankiales; family Frankiaceae; genus Frankia; species Frankia alni. Next base: position 2,379,943 of record NC_008278.1, on the reverse strand, counting down.
CCGACGCCGCCGCCGGGGAAGGCGCCCGCCCCGGCGCCCCGGGCCGTCGCGACAGGATCCTCGTCACCGCGATCGCCATAATCCCGACACCTCCTACCGTCGGCCGACTGCCGACGGTCCGTCATCCTCGGTTCTCGTCGATCCGGAGTGCACACCTGCGGTGTCAATGAGCGGTGCACGCACGGTCACCGCAGACGTTGAGCGGTCGTTGACAGGTCCCGTGCGCCGTGCCGGGATCACAGCGGGTGCGGTCCTGACGCGGAAACGACAGCGCCCGTGGAGGATCGGTGGTTGCCGCGGGCTCCCCTGCGGGCGCACGCTGCGATAAACAGACATCACCACGGGGCCGTGACGAGAGGACCAGATGCCCGACCGCGACAGCCTGCAGTTCGCCATCCTGGGTCCGCTGGAGGTCACCGCGGCCGGGACACCCGTCTCGCTGGGCGGCGCCCAGCGCAAGGTCCTGATGACCGTTCTGCTGCTCGAGGCCGGCAGGGCCGTGTCGATCCCCCGGCTGATGGAGGTGATCTGGGGCGACTCTCCCCCGGAGGGTGCGCTGCGCACGCTGCGCACCCACGTCAGCGAGCTGCGGCGGGTGATGGCGGACGACAGGCCGCCGCGGGTGCTGCTGCGCAGGGGCGCGGGCTACCTGCTCGACGTGCGGGCCGAGCAGATCGACGTCGAGCGGGTGCGGCGGCTGCTGGCGCAGGGCCGCCGCGCGGTGGACGACGGCGACCCGGTGAGCGCGATCGCCCCGCTGCAGGAGGCCCAGTCGCTGTGGCGGGGGCCGCCGCTGGTCGACGTCGCGGACCATCCGTTCGCGCACGGCTACGCGGAGGCGCTTACCGAGCTCCAGCTCGACGTGACCAAGACGCGGATCGCCGCCGACCTGTCCCTGGGCCGGCACCGGGAGGTCATCGGCGACCTGCGGATGCTGGTCGCCCGTCATCCGCACGACGACGGGCTGCGCCGGGAGCTGGTCGTCGCCTTCTACCGCGACGGCCGGACGGAGGACGCCGCCCGGGCCTGCCGCGACGGCCTGGAGGCCCTGCACGAGCTCGGGCTGGACTCTGCGATGCTGCGCCGGCTGCAGGAGGACGTGCTGCGCGGGGCGCCGGATCTCGCCTGGGCGCCGCCGCGCTCGCTGGGCCGCCCCGCCCAGGTCGCGCCCGCCGGCGCCGGCGGCCACCAGCTCCCGCCGGACACCCCGGAGTACACCGGGCGGGACACCATCCAGGCCCGGGCGCACGCCGTGCTCACCGATCAGGCGGCCCTGGCCCGGGGCACCGTCACGGCGGCCTTCGCCGGCAAGGCCGGCGCGGGCAAGACGGCACTGGCCGTGCACATCGCGCACCGCATCCGCGCCGGGTTCACCGACGCCCTGTACGTGGATCTGCGCGGCACCAGCGAGCCGCTGGAGCCGACGCGGGTGCTCGCCCGGTTCGTCCAGGGGCTCGGGGTCAGCCGGGCCGCGGTCCCCACCGATCCGGACGACCTGGCGGAGATGTACCAGGAGCTGCTCGCCACCCGCAAGGTGCTGATCATTCTGGACAACGCGGCGGGTGAGGCACAGCTACGTCCGCTCATGCCGACGAGCCCGGGCTGCGCCGTGCTCATCACCAGCCGGTCGCGGCTGCACGGGCTCACCGTGCCGTACTGGATGGTCGACGTCCTCATCCCCAGCGACGCGGTGGAGCTGCTGGCCAAGGTGGTCGGGGCGGCGCGGGTCGACGCCGAGCCCGAGGCGGCGCGCGACATCGTCGGCCTGTGCGGGTACCTGCCGCTGGCCATCCAGATCGCCGGGCGCAAGCTGGCCGCGCATCCGCACTGGCGGCTGGCGCGCCTGGCCGGCCGGCTCGCCAACGAGCGGGACCGGTTGTCCTGGCTGGAGGTCGGCGACCTGGAGGTCCGGGCCAGCTTCTCGCTGAGCTACGAGGGTCGGCCGGCCGACGAGCAGCGTGCCTTCCGGCTGCTGTCGCTGCCCGCGGTCAACGACTTCGCGCCGTGGGCCGCCGCGGCCGTGCTCGACGTCGATCTGGACGAGGCCGAGGACGTCGTCGACCGCCTCGCCGACGCGCAGCTGCTGGAGCGGCGTGGCGTCGACGCCACCGGCACCGAACGTTACCGGTTCCACGACCTGCTGCGGGTGTTCGCCCGGGAGCGGGAGACCGGCGTCGGGACCGCGATCGGCCAGCCCGCGTCGAAGACGTCGGGCGCCCACCCGGGGTCCGCGGACGGGGAGCGGGCGGGGAACGGCCACGCGGGGGACGGCCACGGCGGGCGGCCCCCGGGGGTCGCGCCCGAAGGTGGCGTCGCCGCCGGCGGCGACGGCGGGCACGGCGCCTCCGACGCCGCGAAACCCGACGATTCGCCGGCGTTGTCCGGTGAACACCAAGCGGCGCTGAGCCGACTGCTGTACGCCTATCAGGTGATGCTGCGTGAGGCGGTCGACACCTTCAGCCCCGGACGCGTCCGGACCCTGTCCGCCGACGGGCCGGACGCCGGCTTCGCCGCGCAGGCCGCCGCCCGGTTCGCCCGCGCGGACCTCGCCGAGGTCGTCCGCCGGCCGCTGGTCTGGTTCGGCGGGGAGCGTTCGAACCTGCTCGCCCTCGTCGAACAGGCGCAGGCCGCCGGGCTCGACCCGCCGACCTGGCTGCTCGCCGTCGAGGCCGCGGAGTTCTACGCGTTCGCGGCGCACTGGGCCGACTGGGCGCGCACCCATGCGCTGGGCCTGGCCGCCGCCCGCCGCACGGGGCACCGCCTCGCCGAGGCCGAACTGCTCACCAGTCTCGGGGAACGGGAGATCGTCCTGACGTTCGAGGAGGCGTTCTGGCGGTTGGACGCCGCCGGGGCCGATCCCGACGGCGAGCCCGCGGTGGCGGTCACCCAGGACGCGCTCGAGCGCCTGGCGCTGGCCACCGAGCGTTTCACCCGGGCACGGGAGATCTTCGCCGGGTTCGGGGCGGAGCTGGGCGAGGCACGGGCCGTGCGCGGGCTCGCCGACGCCTGCCGCGGCCGCGGCGAGTTCGCCGCCGCGCTGGATCACTTCGAGGCCTGTCTGGGCACGATGCGTCGGGCCGGGGCCCGCCGCCTCGAGGCGGAGACGCTGGTCGCCGTCGCCATGACCCACGGCGACCGCAGGGAGCTCGCCGACGCCATCACCTGCCTGACGATGAGCCTGTCGATCGCCCGGGAGCTTGCCAACCGGCCGCTGGAGGCGCAGGCCCAGCGGCGGCTGGGCGATCTCTACCGCTACCGGGAGCGCCCCGAACAGGCGCTGGCGGCCTACAACGAGAGCCTGCCGCTGCTGGCCGAGCTGCCCGACCTGTTGTGGGAGCCGCGCGTGCTGGTGCGCCGCGGCGACATCCTCGCCCAGCTCGACGACCATCCGGCGGCCCGGCGTTCCTGGCAGCAGGGCATCACGCTGCTGCGCCAGCAGGGCTCCCCGGAGCTGGCCGCCGCCGAGGACCGGCTGAGCGCGCCGGTCACCACCGAGCCGACCCAGTTCACCGGCGGCCGGCTGCTCGGCGCCTTCGAACCGGCCTACTTCATCGCCCGGGTCGCCGCCTCGCGGCGCAGCGTGCGGTTACTGAACACGTGGACGGACCTGGTCTCCGCGCCGCATCGGGACGCCTTCACCGACGCGGTGCTGGCGGCGATCGACGCCGGGGCGATCGTGCAGATCCTGCTACTCGACCCGGACTCGCCGGCCGCGGCGGCGCGCACGGCCGATCTGTCGCACCGCATCGACGTACCCGCCGAGATCCGGGCGAACCTGCTGGTCCTGGACGGGCTGCGGGAGCGGCTCACCCCGGTTCTGCGTCCCCGCCTCGCCGTGCGGCTCTACGCCGAGCAGCCGCTGACGACCTACCACCGTTGGGACTCCGGCGCGCTCGTGTCAAGCTTCCCGGTCGGCTACTCCTCGGCCGCCGCGACCCAGCACGAGGCGACGATCTCCTCGACCCTCGTCCAGTTCGTCGAGCAGCACTTCGAGCGGCTGTGGAGTCCGGCGGGCAGCGCCGCCCTGGACGACTACCTGCGCGTGCCGTTGCAGGTCCTCCGGTCGGACGCCGACCCGGTCGACGTGCGCGCCGAGTTCGTCCGGCTCGACGGGGCGGTGTACGTCGCGTCCGCGGAGCTGGCCGCCCTGCTGCGCCAGGGCGGCCCGGACGGCCTGGTCACGGCCGTGGCGGGCGACGGTCGGCACGCGCTGTCCGGTATCGGCCGCGCCCGGGTGGTACCGCTGCGCGACGACGCCGGCGCCGGGGTGGTGGCGGCGGCCTTCACCCAGAAGTACGGGGCCGCGCGCGACGGCCTGCTGCGACTGTCCTCGGTGCGGAGTTGAACGCGATGCGAACGGCGGTCCCGATGAATCCGGCCAACCCCGCCGCCCTGCTGGTGACCGTCGACTTCTGGCGGGTCCCCCGCCGCCGGATCGGCCACGCCCTGGCCCGGGTCGCCGCCGACCGTTCCGCGCTGCGGCACGTCACCGGGTTGACGTTCGCCAAGCTGCTCGGCACCGGCTCGGCGAGCAGCCTCGGCCTGCGCGGCGCCGACCCCTGCCAGTGGGCGATGGTCTCGGTCTGGGAGACGCCGTCGGCGGCCCGGTCGTTCGAGCGGTCCGCGCAGGTGCGGGCCTGGTCGGTGCTGGCCGAGGAGCGGTGGCGCATCGACCTGCACCCGCTGTCCTCGCGCGGGCGGTGGTCGCGGCGGGAGCCGTTCGGCGACTTCACGGCTGCGGCCGCGCCGACCGCCACCGCCGCGGGCACGAAGGTCGCGGTGATCACCCGGGCCCGGGTCGCTCCCCGGCACGCGCTCACCTTCCGCCGGGCGGTCCCGCCGGTGGTCGCGGACCTCGCCCGGGCCGAGGGGCTGCTGTTCGCGGCCGGGATCGGTGAGGCGCCGATCGGGCTGAAGGGGACGTTCAGCCTCTGGCAGGACGCGGCCTCGCTGCGCCGGTTCGCCTACGGCCGGCCGGCGCACAGCGAGGTCGTCCGTCGGACCCCCGAGGTCGGCTGGTACAGCGAGGAGCTGTTCGCGCGGTTCGCGGTGCTCGGCTCCCGCGGCACGCTTGGCGGACGCGATCCGCTGCTGGCCCTGCTCCCCGACCCGACGTTGACGGCTCGTTGAAGGTGCCGTGTACGCCCGCCCCGCCCCGGGCCGGCACCGGGTCCGACGGTTTGACAACCCGTTGACGGACGTCCGCCACGGTGGGGAGGTCCGGCGGCGAACCGGATGAGGCAGCCCGACGAACCGGATGAAGCGAACCGCATGCCGATGTCCCGTGACCAGGCACGTGCCCAGGTGTCCGCAGGCCAGGCACCCCCCGAAGCGACGCCCCGCGGCCCAGGACCGCACCCCCCGGTTGCGCACGGCTCCGTCCCCCACCGCCGGATACTGATCGCCACGGCGGTGGGCGCCCGCGCGGCGGACCTGCTCACCCGGGCCGCCAGCGTGGTCCTTCGCCCGGAGCTGGCCGCCCGCCCGGCCGAACTCGCCGACGCGCTGGTCGAACTGCGCCCGCAGACCCTGGTCGTCGGCGCGAACGCGGTCGACGCCGCGACCCTGCAACGATGGGCCGCGGCGGTCCGCGCGGGCGGCCCGGTCCCTGCGGGCGGTCCGGTCCCTGCGGGCGGTCCGGTCCCTGCGGGCGGTCCGGTCCCTGCGGGCGGTCCGGTTCACGTGGGCTCGCCGCAGTCCGACGCCGACCGCGAGCTCCTGCTCGTCCGCCGCGGCACCTCGCTGGCCGCCGTCGACACCACCGCCGCCGCCCGGCTACGGATCGAGGTGCGCAACACCCCGGAGGTCAACGCCCGTCACGTCGCCCGGTTCGTGGCCGACCGGCTGTTCGGCCCCGCCGACGGCGCGGCGGCGTCGCCCGCGCGGGATCGGCCCGGCGTCCTCGGGCTACTCGGCGCCGGCAACATCAACGGACGGGTGGCCCGAGACGGCGCCGCGCGGGGCTGGCGCCTGGTCGTGCACTCCCCCTCCCTCGTCGCCGAGCCCGCGTCGGTGGGCGCCTGGGCGCGTCATCACCGGCTGCCCGCCGACCGGGTGCGCGTCGCCCGCACCGTGGAGGAGGTCCTCGAGGTCGCCGACGCGGTCGCCGTCGCCGTGCCGCTGGTCCACGCCGGGCCCTGGGCGACCGTCGACCTGATCGACGAGCGGGTGCTCAAGGCGTTCACGGGCGAACGGATCGTCTCGGTCAGCGAGCCCGAGGTGTTCGCCGAGCGCGCCCTGCTCGACGCCTACGACCGGCGTGATCTCGCCGTCGTCCTCGACAACGCCCCCCGGCTGCTCGCCGCGGTGCGGGAGCTGTTGGCCACGCGGATCGACGGCGACGGCGGCGCCCCGCGCCCCGGGTTCACCCTGTGCTCCGCGGCGATGCGCTCCGCCGCCTGCGACGACGATCTGGATCAGGCCATGTTCGCCGTGGTCGGCCGGGCGGACCTGGACGAGCTGACCGGCGCCGACCTGTTCGGACCGCGATCCGACCCTCCCGGCCCGGGCCGGGACACCGACCGCCGGGTCGACGAGGACCCGGCACCCGACGATCCCGCCGCGGGCGGCCACGGCGTGGTGGTCGTCGGCGGCGGGATCGTCGGACTCACCGTCGCGCTGCTGCTGCGGCTGCGGGGCCACCGCCGGATCCGGGTGCTCGACGCCGCGCCGGCGGATCGCGCGGATCCGGACCGGCAGGGCACGACGTTCGGCGGAGCCAACGCGCGGCACCTGTCGGCGACCGAGACCCTGCCGCCGGCGGATGCCGGCCGGGCCGGCGTCCTCGACCGCGGCCCGGCGGACGGCGGCTGGCGGCTGCGCGACCCCGCGTCCCTGAGCGCGGCCGAGCTCGCCTGGTCGGCGGCGTTCGACCGGGGCACCGACCGGCCGGGCCTGCACGCGACGGCCCAGGAGCTGGTGATCGCTCTCAACCGGCTGGGGCTGCGCGGATGGGAACACCTGTTCGCCGTCGACGGCGCGGGCTGGCTGGCCGGCCTGCGCCGGGACGCCCGGCTGGCCCGGATCTACCTCGACGCCGCCGAGCTCGCCGCGGGCGAACGGCTCCAGCGCACGGCCGGCACCGACGCCGTCCGCCTGCCCGGGGCGGCGCTGGCCCGGGACTGGCCGGGCCTGGCCGCCTCGATGCCGCTGCCGGGCGGCGTCCGAGAGATCGCGGGCGCGGTCGAGGTGGACGGCTACGCCGTCAACATCCACGATCTGGCGACGGCGCTGGCCGGCCGGCTCACCGACCTCGGCGTCGAGGTACGCGCCGGCGTGCGGGTACGGGAACTCGACTCCGGTGGCGGCGCGGTGCGGCTGCGTCTCGACGACGGCGCGGTGCTGCCGGCGGATCGCGTCGTGATCACCGCCGGGGGTCGCGACCTGGACCGGCTGCTCGGGGCCGCCTGGCCCGGGGCCGGCGCGGTGGCCCACCTGCTCGGCCTGTCGCTGACACTGCCGAACCCCGGGCTGCGCCGCCCGGCGAAGATCCACGCCGGCGACCCCCTCGGCGTGATCAACATTTCCCTGTCACCCGACGGCACGCTCATCCACGTCAGCGGCGGCTTCGGCTACCTGGGCACCGCCGAGCGCCAGGCCGCCGCGGCGGGGATCGCCGGGCTGCGGGACGTCGCCGAACGGGCCATCGCCGGCCTGTTTCCGGCGCTGCGGCGGGCCGACGGCAGCCTTGACGTACGCGACGTGCGCGTCTGCGAACGTCCGGCCACCCCCGACGGACTCCCCCTCGTCACCGCGCTACCGGGCCACGCCGGCCGGGTCCTGGTGGCCGCGGGGACGAACGCGGGCGGCGCGGTGCAGGCCCCGGCCGTCGCCGGCCTGGTCGCGGACCTGCTCGACGACGTTCCCCGCTGTGCGGGTCTCGCGATGGCGGTCGATCGGATCGGCCTCCCGCGCCTTCCGGGGAAAACGCCCTGCGCATCAGAGTAATGACGTTACGTGGCAGGCACTCCCGCCGCTCGGCGCGCCCCGCTACCGGCGCGTTATCGTCGAGCGACGTGTTGGTGTGCCCCGACCTCCTGGCTCGCCAGACCCGTTCGCGGGACCAGGTCGACGCGCCGAGGGACGGACAGGAGGCGACGCCGGTGACCGACGGGGACGTGAGCGTGGTCCGCTGGTCGCCCAGCCGCATGCGGGCCCGGCTCGACGATGTGATCGGTGTCTACAAGGCCGCGTTCCTCGACCATCACGAGGCCGACCCCGTCCGGGCCGCCCGGGACCGGGCCCTGCACGCCCGTCGCCACTTCGACCGCCGCGACCTGCTCGCCGTCGCCGCCGTCACGCCCGACGACACCCTCGTCGGCATCACCTACGCGCTGCCCGGCCAGCCCGGCCAGTGGTGGCACGACGTCGTCGTGGACGCGGTCGCGGCCGGCTCGGCGGCCACCGCGGCGCACTGGCTCGACGACTGCCTCGAGATCGTCGAGCTGCACGTGCTGCCCTCCTACCAGGGCCGCTCGATCGGCCGCCAGCTGCTGCGGGAGCTGCTGCGCGACGTCCCACAGCGGACCGCGGCCCTGTCCGCGCTCGAACCCGCCGGCAGCCGGGCGCGCCGGTTGTACGCCAGCGAGGGATTCGTCCCGCTGCTGTCGGACTTCCAGTTCCCCGGGACGCTCACCCCCTACGCGGTGCTCGGCAAGGAGCTGCGCGCTCCGTCGGCCGCCAGCCCCGACGGCGAGCGCGCCGGCGACGCCGACCAGCCGGCACCCGTGCGGTGACCCTCCACGGCCCGGCGTCCACGGCGCTCGGGTCGGCCCGGCCCGTCGGCCGGCGCATCCCGGGCAAACCGCCTGTACGCCGGGCGCCGATCTGGGGATGGATTCCCGTGCTGGCCACGGTGGCGGTGCAGATCCCCTACCCGCTCGTCAGCGGCGCCGCGCGCAGCGCGCTGGCCGTCGTGACGGTCCTGCTCTTCTTCGTCGCGTCGACGGCGCACGCCCTGGCCACCCGCGGCCCGCTCTGGACCGCCGGCTTCCTCGCCGTGACCGTCGGTGGGGGGCTCGCCGTGGAGACGGTCGGGGTTCACACCGGCGTCCCGTTCGGCCGCTACGCCTACGCCGGCTCGCTCGGCCCCCGCCTGTGCGGCGTCGCCGTCGTGGTGCCGCTGGCCTGGGCGATGATGGCGTATCCCACCTATGTCCTGGTCCGGCGGCACCGGCGCGCCCCGGTCCGCGCCGCCGTCCTCGGCGGCCTGGTGCTGGCCACCTGGGATCTCTTCCTCGACCCGCAGATGGTCACCGCCGGCCACTGGCACTGGCTCGGCGGCGGTCCGGCGCTCAACGGGATCCCGCTGACGAACTTCCTCGGCTGGCTGGTGGTCGGCACCGTCATGACCGCGATCCTGCTCGCACTGCCCGACCCGACGGACGGTCCCCGCCACGGCCGCCGTAGCGACCGCGGCGACGAGCGCATCCCGCTCACCCTGCTGGCCTGGACCTACCTGTCGTCGGTGCTGGCGAACCTCGCCTTCTTCGGCGAGCCCGGCGTCGCGGTCACCGGTGGCGTCGCGATGGGAGTGGTGCTGGCCGTGGCGCTGCGGCCCTGGCGTGCCGAACGCCGAGCGGACGATCCCGGGCGGTGGGGGTGGCGGTGAGGGCGGTCCCGGCCGGGGCGGCGATCATCCGAGCCGGAGCGGCCATCATCCGAGCCGGAGCGGCGACGGTCCGGGACGGTGTGGTGGGGGCGGCTGCGGTGGCGTCCCTGGGCATCGCGGTGCACGCGGCGGTGAACGCCCGGCTGCTGCGCGTGGCGCCGCCGGCCCGGCCGGTGCCGGAGCGGGTGTCCGTGGTCCTGCCGGTCCGGGACGAGGCCGCCCGGCTGGACGACTGCCTGGCGGCCCTGCTGGCCGCGCGGGACGTGCCCGATCTGGAGATCGTGGTCTATGACGACGCCTCCACCGACGCCACCGGACGCATCCTCGCCGGCTGGGCGCGGCGCGACCGGCGGATCGTCGCGTTGCGCGGCGCCGGCCCACCGCCCGGCTGGCTGGGCAAGCCGCACGCCTGCGCCCGGGGGGCGGCCGCGGCGACCGGAACCGTGCTGGTCTTCGTCGACGCCGACGTGATCCTCGCCGCCGACGGGCTGGCCCGCGCCGTGCTGCTGCTGCGCGCCAGCGGACTGGACCTGATCTCACCGTATCCGCGCCAGGTCGCGGCGAGCCCGGCCGAGCGGCTCGTCCAGCCGCTGCTGACCTGGTCGTGGCTGGCCCTGCTGCCGCTGCGGGCGGCCGAGCGGTCCCCGCGGCCGTCGCTGGCCGCGGCCGGCGGCCAGTTCCTGTGCGTGGACGCGGCGGCGTACCGGCGGGCTGGCGGGCACGCCGGGGTCCGCGACCAGATCCTCGAGGACATCGCCCTGCTGCGGGCGGTGAAGCGCTCCGGGGGGCGCGGGGTGGTCGTCGACGGCTCTGCCCTGGTGACCAACCGGATGTACGCCGGCTGGGCCGAGCTGCGCGACGGCTACGCCAAGTCGCTGGCCGCCGCCGGCGGCGGCCCGGCGGCCAGCGCCGCGCAGATCGGCCTGCTGTGGTGGCTGTTCGTCCTGCCGGCCGCCGCGGCGGCGCTCGGCTCCCGCGCCGGACTGGCCGGCTACCTCGCCGGGGTCGCCGGCCGGGTGGTCGCCGCCCGGCGCACCGGAGGGCGCAGCTGGCCGGACGCCGCAGCCCACCCGGTCTCGGTCGGCCTGCTGGGATACCTGACGGCGCTGTCGTGGTGGCGGCGGCGACGTGGTACCGCGACCTGGAAGGGCCGATCGGTCACGGCGCCCCCACCGCGGCGAGAACCGCGGGGCGCGGGCTCGTAGAGTCGACGCCGTGGCCCGGGTGGTGGTGATCGGCGCCGGGGTGGGCGGGCTGGCCGCCGCGGCCCGCCTGGCCGCCGCGGGGCATGAGGTCACCGTCTGCGAGCAGTCGTCGCGGATCGGCGGGAAGCTCGGCTGGTACGAGCGGGACGGCTACGGCTTCGACACCGGGCCGTCCCTGCTGACCATGCCCGCCGTGTTCGAGGACCTGTTCGCCGCGACCGGCGGACCGTTGCGCGCCGAGCTGGACCTTCGCCGCCTCGACCCGATCGCCTCCTACCGGTTCGCCGACGGCACGACCCTGGCCGCGCACGCGGACGACGGCGCCTTCGCCGCCGAGCTCGACGAACGCCTCGGCGGCGGCGCCGGCGGCGACTGGCGACGCCTGGCCGACCGGGCGGCGCGGGTCTTCGACGCCGCCGAGGGGCCGTTTCTGTCCAGCCCGGTGCGCGCCGCCGGGCTCGCCCGGCTGGCCTGGGCCTCGCCCGGGGACGTCGCGGCGGTCGCCCCCGGCCGCAGCCTGCGCGGCCTGGGCCGCGGCTACCTGCGCGACCCCCGCCTACGGATGGTGCTGGACCGCTACGCGACCTACTCCGGCTCCGATCCCCGGCGCGCCCCGGCCGCCCTGGTTTCGGTGGTACACGCCGAACGCCGCTTCGGCGGGTGGTACGTGGAGGGCGGGCTGCGCCGGCTGGGCGAGGCGATCGCGCGGCGCGCCGAGGAGCGCGGGGCCCGGATCCTGCTCGACACCCGGGTGCTGACGGTGACCCGCACCCCCGGCGGCCGGGTCGACGCGGTGCGACTCGCCGACGGCCTCCTGCTGCCCGCCGACGTCGTCGTCGCCAACGTCGACGCGGCATCGCTCTACGGCCGCCCGGAGAACGCCCGGCGGGCGGGGGGCCGGCTGGTGGACGACCGGGCCGGGCGGCGCCGCGTGGGGCGGGCCACGCCGTCGATGTCCGGGTTCGTGCTGCTGCTGGCCCTGACCGGCGCCACGCCGGGGCTGGGCCACCACACGGTCACCTTCCCGGCGGACTACGACGGCGAGTTCGACGCGGTGTTCGCCGGGCGCCTCGCCGCCGACCCTGCGGTCTACATCGCCGCCCCGGCGGACCCGGCCTGCGCGCCGCCGGGCGGCGAGGCGTGGTTCGTCCTCGTCAACGCCGCGCCGCATGCCCCGGCGCCGGTCGCCGCGGCGGGGCGTCCCGACGCGCGCGGCCTGGACTGGGACGAACCCGGCCTGGCGGACCACTACGCCCAGCACGTCCTGGACATCCTCGCCGCCCGCGGGTTCGACGTGCGGTCCCGGCTGCGGTGGTACGAGACGATCACCCCGGCGGACCTGGAGCGGCGCACCGGTTCGGTGGGCGGATCGATCTACGGCGGGTCGTCGAACGGTGCCCGGGCGGCGTTCCTGCGTCCACCGAACGCCGCCCGGGTACCGGGGCTGTTCCTCGTCGGCGGGTCCACCCACCCCGGCGGCGGCCTGCCGCTGGTCGTGTTGTCCGCCGGCATCGTCGCCGGGCTCGTCGGGCCGGCCTGACCGGCCCGACTCACCCGGCGCCCGCGGCCTACAGCCCGGCGCGGACCAGCGTCACCGCGGTGACGCCGGAGACGTACCGGCCGCCCTTGGTGTCGCCGGGGGCGGTCAGGCGGGGCCCCTCCTTCGCCAGCGACACGCCGTCCTGGGTGACGGCGAGCAGCGCCTCGGTGTTGGCGAAGCCGGGGTCGATCTCGCCCCACGAGACGACCGACTCGTAGCCGTCGCTGGCGTGGACGACCGCGGCGTAGCGCAGCGCGTCGTTCTTCACGTCACTGCGCAACGCCGGCTTCGCCGCCTGCAGGACGTCGTAGAGCAGGGGGCCGGTGTAGGTGTGGGTCTGCGGACCCGCCCCGCTCTGGAAGGAGACCGTCTGGGTGTGCTGCGGGTACTTCGCGGCGAGATCGGCGACGGTCAGCAGCACCGGGTGCGCGATCCGGCCGAGGAGCACCACCCGGCCCGGCGGCAGGGTGGGAAGGGGATGCGGGACTGCCTTGGCGGGCGCGGCGGCCGCAGCGGGGGCCGGGGTGGCGGCCGGAGTGGCGGCCTCGGCCCGCCAGGTCGGCAGCAGGCTGACGACGAGGATCGCGGCCAGGGCCAGAACGATCGCGACGACACGCGGACGGGACACTCTGCGGGCGAGGTACGACACCATTTCCCCGAATCTTTCGTGGGTGCGGAGTTCGCCGGTCACGCGGCCGCGGCCCGCGGCCGATCGGCGACTGAGCGGATGGCCAGATCGTAGCGATGAATCCGCAGATCTGGGCGGAAAGCCAAGAAGAATCCGCGTATGCGGATCATCTGGTCAGCTTTTCCACGCTTCCGCCGGTGACGCTCCGACCCCTGGTCGGCCGCCCGCGGGCCGGCGACCACCACCGGCGGAGACCGACGAGCAACCCGCGGTCAACCGCGACCGCCCAGATCTTCCGGACCCCGCCGGTCGGACGACCATCAAAACTGTCCGCATACTGAACAGATCTCTCGCATACGGTCTGTTCGCGCACGACCGCAGAAGCGGGCGCCGCCCTCGGCACGAAGGAATGGACGGAGGTCCGAACAACGCGCCCGTCACCCGGCTGTCGTCACCCGGCTAGTCACGGGGTGGGGGCGCGCCCAGCAGGAGGGCACGCAGAGTGAGCATGAGCTGGCCGAGGCCGACCACGCAGACCGCGAGCGTCGCGCCTGCCGCCACCGTCCCGGCAAAACCGGCCAGGCCGGGGACGATGCCGGCCCCCGCCAGCCCGAACGCGGCGACGATGAGCCGCGTCGGCCGCTCACCGATCGTCACGACGCCGATCTCCCGGAAGCCGGCACTGCCGGCCCGCGCCCGGGTGTACTCCAGCAGCCCCAGCGCGCATCCGGCGGCGACGAGCAGACCGCCCGGCGCCCCGACGTACCACAGCGCGACCAGGTACAGCGCGTCGCCGCAGCGGTCGGCGACCGAGTCCAGCACGTAACCCCAGGCACTCGCCCGACCGGTCAGGACGGCCACGGCTCCGTCGAGGCTGTCGGCGACGCCCCCGAGCAGCATCACCACCACCGCCAGCAGCGGCCAGCGGCCCCCGGCCGCGGCGGCCGGCAGCGCGAGCGCCGTGACCGCCACCCCCGCCGCGGTCACCGCCGACGGCGGCACCCGGCGGGCGGCCAGCGGGCTCGCGACCCGGTGGACCAGCGTCAGCCAGGCGCGCACCAGCCACAGCCCGCCCCGCGGGTCGTACCCGCCGTGCAGGGCCGACCAGCGCGCGAGATAGGTGTCGCGGTCGGGTACGGGGGTGCGCACAACGTCCATCCTGCCCGGGACATCAGCCGCGACCGGGACGCCGACCCCGTCCGGGACGTCACCGCCCCGGGGACGTAGAGTCGCGTGGACTTCCACCACGGGCCGCGGCCACGTCGGCCGATGGGAGCGGACGGACGAGGCCAGGCCGGCCCCGCCAGGCGGGAGTGACGTGACCGAGCAGGTAAGCGGCGTGGTGGAGAGCCTCGACGACCTCGACCCGCGGGTGGTCTTCGCCCCCCACCGCCACCAGGTGATCCTCGCCGTGCGGATCACCCCGGTCTTCAACACCCTCGACCTCGGCCTCGTGGCGGCGGTGATCGACACCGCCAACCAGGCCGGGTTCGCCCTGGAGCGCGAGCAGACCTTCCGCGACGAGTGGCTGCTGTGCGTGTTCGAAGCCTACGACGATCCCGAGTAGGCGCCCGCCTACCGGACCGCCTCGAAGATCTCCCGCGTGGCGCTGGACCGGTTGAGGGTGATGAAGTGCAGACCGGGCGCCCCGCCGTCGAGCAGGCGGCGGGACAGCTCGGTCGCCACCTCGAGGCCGACCGCCCGCACCGCCGCCGGGTCGTCCGCGACGGCCTGCAGCCGGGCGGCCAGCGCGGGCGGGAAGGCGGCACCGGACAGCTGTGCCATCCGGACGATCTGCGCCACGTTCGTCACCGGCATGATCCCGGGGATGATCGGCTTGTCGCAGCCCAGCGCGCGGACCCGCTCGACCAGCCGGAAGTAGTCGTCGGCGCCGAAGAAGAACTGGGTGATGGCGTAGTCGGCGCCGGCGTCGAACTTGCCCACCAGGTACCGGGCGTCGGTGTCGAAGTCGGGCGAGCGGGGGTGCCTGTCCGGGAAGGCCGCCACCCCGACGCAGAAGTCCCCCACCGACTTCACCAGCCGCACGAGCTCGTCGGCGTGCTCCAGCCCCTGGGGGTGGGCCGTCCAGGTGCCCTGCGGGTCGCCGGGCGGGTCGCCGCGCAGTGCGATCACGTTGCGCACGCCCGCGCCCGCGTAGTTGCCGATCACCTGCCGCAGCTCGGCGACGGAGTGGTTGACCGCGGTGAGGTGGGCGATCGGCGTGAGGGTGGTGTCGGTGGCGATCCGCTCGGTCACCCGGATCGTGCCCTCGCGGGTCGAGCCGCCCGCGCCGTAGGTCACCGAGACGAAGGAGGGGCGCAGCGCCTCGATCCGGCGCAGGGCGGTCCACAGGTGACGCTCGCCCTCGGGCGTGCGGGGCGGGAAGAACTCGAACGAGAACGAGGGACGCCCGGAGGCGAGGAACTCCCCCATCGTCGCCGGTTTCGCGCTCGCACTCCGAACCGCCGTCATGCGACGAGAGTAGACCGGCGCGGACCACGGCCGGAGACGTACCCCTGTGCCGGAAACACGCGTGAGCGGCACGTGACATCAACGCACATCAGATCGGCAGCGGCCCCAGCGGGGCGGTCAGGCCGATGCGCACCCGGCCGGCGACGGTGCGGGCCACCACCCGCCGCGTGGCCCCCGGCGTCGGCGCCAGCGCCACGTCGACCGCGCTGGGATCGCCCGTCTCGACCTCCACCGCATACGCGCCGTCGGGGAGCATGACCGTCAGAAGACCGGACTCGGTGTGCGCATGGACCGTGTCCGGCGGCTCGCTGAAGTGCAGGTTGACGTCCCCGCCCCGGCTGCGGGCGGCGACCGGGCCGGCGCCGAGCTCGCGGCCGGCGATCGTGCCGTCGCGGGTGACCAGCGACAGCTCCCCGCGCACACCCCACAGGGTGATCTCGCCGGTGAGCACCTCGGCGCGCACCCGCGTGCCGGGCGGCACGGCCAGCCGGACCCGCACGTCGCTGCGCCGCCCGTCGATCCGCAGCACCGACCCGCCGGTGGTCACCGCGGGACCCGAGCGGCCGGGCCGGCGCCGCACCGTGAGGTCGACGCGCACGTCAGAGCGGTCGCGCTCGGCGACCTCGACCCGGCCCGCGGCCACCATGACCTCGACGGCCTCTATACCGTCGACGGTGTGAACCAGCTCGGCGGGTGGCATCCGCAACAGGGACAGACCGCCCACCGCGGCGGCCAGCAGCACGACGGCGATCACCAGGATGGCGGTGTCGAACACGGGCACACCGCACGGTACCCCGGTCACCGATGACCGATGTCCGCCCGCGGGTCTCCGCCGTACTGCGCCGGTTCGCCGACGCCCGGGGGGCGGCGCTGCGCGACATCGACGCCGATCTCGACCCCTTCGTCCGGGTTGCCGAGGACGTGCTGCTCAGCGGGGGCAAGCAGGTGCGGCCGGCGTTCTGTTACTGGGGCTGGCGGGGCGCCGGCGGGCCGGACTGCGACGAGATCGTGACGGCCGCCGCAGCCCTGGAGGTGCTACACGCCTGTGCGCTGGTGCACGACGACGTGATGGACGGCTCGCAGCTGCGCCGCGGTGCGCCGAGCGCGCAGCGCCGCCTGACCCTGGTGCACCGGCGGGCCCGGCTCGGCGGCGATCCGGACACCTTCGGCCGCTCGGCGGCGATCCTGCTCGGCGATCTCTTCCTGACCTGGGCGGACGATCTGCTGATGGCCAGCGGGCTGACGCCCGGCGCCCTGGCGCGGGCCTGGCCGACGTACGCGCGGATGCGCGGCGAGCTCGTCGCCGGCCAGTACCTCGACCTCGCCAGCCAGGTGGGACCCGGGGCCAGCCAGGGGGGAGCCGGGGGCGGCCAGGTGGACCCGGCTCGGGTCGCGCGGATCGCCCGCTACAAGACCGCCGGCTACACGGTGGTCCGACCGTTGCAGCTCGGCGCCCTGCTCGCCGGGTCACGTCCCGGCCTGCTGGAGACCTACGCGGCGTTCGGCCATCCGCTCGGAGAGGCGTTCCAGCTCCGCGACGACGTCCTCGGGGTGTTCGGCGACCCGGCGGTGACCGGCAAGCCCGCCGGGGAGGACCTGCGCGACGGCCGGCCCAACGGGCTGCTGGCGCTGGCCCTGCGCCAGGCGCGGCCGGCCGCGGCGGCCCGGCTGCGTGACCTCGTCGGTCGCCCGGCCCGGCCCGGCGCGGTCGAACAGGCGCGCGAACTGATCGCGGCCAGCGGCGCACCGGCCGCAGCCGAGGAGCGGATCGCCGCCCGCACCGCGCAGGCCCTGGCCGTCCTGGCACGCTCCGATCTGGACGACACCACCCGCGGCGCGCTGATGGAGCTCGCGACCGCGGCCACGGCACGGGCACAGTAACGCGGACGACCGGGAAGAGCGGGGAGAGGAGGCGGGCGCCGGATGCGCACGGTGGAGGGCCCGACGGATCACGTCGTCATCGTCGGGGCGGGCTTCGCGGGGCTGTCGGCCGCGCTGCGCCTGGCGGGGGCCGGGCGGCGGGTGACGGTGCTGGAGCGCGAGGCGGTGCCGGGCGGGCGGGCGGGGCTGCTCACCCTCGGCGGCTACCGGTTCGACACCGGCCCGACCGTACTGACCATGCCCGAGCTGATCGCCGACGCGCTGGACTGCGTCGGCGAGGACCTCGATCGGTGGCTGACGCTGACCCGGCTCGACCCGATGTACCGGGGGTTCTTCGCCGACGGCTCGTCGCTGGACGTGCGCGCCGACCCGGCCGACACCGCGGCGCAGATCCGGGCGCTGTGCGGCCCGGCGGAGGCCGCCGGTTTCGAGCGGTTCGTCACCCTGGTCACGGCGATGTACCGGGCCCAGGTGCGGCACTTCATCGACGCCCAGGTGGACTCGCCGCTGTCGCTGCTGCGCCCACAGCTCGCCCGGCTCGCGGCGCTGGGCGGCTTCCGCCGGCTCGACACGGTCGTCGGCCGTCACCTGCGCGACCCGCGGACCCGGCGGATGTTCTCCTTCCAGGCGATGTACGCCGGGCTGGCCCCGCACGACGCGCTCGCCCTCTACGCCGTCATCTCGTACATGGACTCCGTCGCCGGGGTCTACCACCCGACCGGCGGCATGCACGCCGTCGCCGAGGCGATGACCGCAGCGGCGGTCAAGCACGGAGTGACCGTGCGCTACGAGACGACGGTGAGCCGGGTGGAGGTGCACGGCGGGCGGGCGGTGGCGGTGCACACCACCGCCGGCGAGCGCATCGGCGCGGACGTGGTGGTCCTCAACCCGGACCTGCCGATCGCCTACGCCGAGCTGCTGCCGCCGGCGGCGGCGCCGGCCCGGCTGCGCCGGCTGCGCTACTCCCCGTCGTGCTTCCTGCTGCTGGCCGGCGCGCGGGCGGAGTACCCGCACACGGCGCACCACACCATCCACTTCGGCCACGCCTGGCGGCGGACCTTCGCGGAGATCATCGACCGGGGCGAGCTGATGAGCGACCCGTCGTTTCTCGTCACCACGCCGTCGCGCAGCGAACCGGCGATGGCGCCCGCCGGCGGGCACGCCTACTACGTGCTGTTCCCGACGCCGAACCTCACCGCGCCCCTGGACTGGTCCGTACTGCGCTCGCGCTACCGCGACGAGGTCGTCGCCACCTGCGAACGGCGCGGCTACGCCGGCTTCGGCGACGCCATCGAGGTGGAGCAGGTGACCACCCCGGCCGACTGGCGGGCCCGCGGGATGGCCGCGGGCGCGCCGTTCGCCGCCGCCCACACCTTCCGCCAGACCGGCCCGTTCCGCCCGGCGAACATGGCGCCGGGGCTGGCGAACGTGGTGTTCGCCGGCAGCGGCACCCGGCCCGGCGTCGGCGTGCCGATGGTGCTCATCTCGGGACGGCTCGCGGCGGAGCGGATCCTCGGCGCCGATCGCGGTTACCGCTCGCGTGCGCTGCGCTCCGAGGCCCCGACCCAGCCCGGCCCAGCGACCGAAAGTTCCTGAACAGGGGCTTAGAAGACGCTTGCAACCGAGCCGTGCCGACTCCGTTGGCGCCCCATTCCGCGCCGGGGCTGGGAGAATACCGGCATGGACGATGGGCAGAGCCCGGCCGGCCTCGCCGCCCCGGACACCACCTCGGACGCGGCGCTGCTCGAGCGCGCCCTGTTCGAGATCAAGAAAGTGATCGTCGGGCAGGACCGCATGGTCGAGCGCATGCTCGTCGCGCTGCTCGCCCGCGGGCACTGCCTGCTCGAGGGCGTGCCCGGGGTGGCCAAGACGCTGGCGGTGCAGACCCTGGCCACGGTGGTCGGCGGCTCGTTCGTCCGGATCCAGTTCACCAACGACCTCGTGCCCTCGGACATCGTGGGCGCCCGCATCTACCGGGCCAGCCAGGAGGCGTTCGACGTCGAGCTCGGGCCGGTCTTCGCCAACTTCGTGCTGGCCGACGAGATCAACCGCGCGCCCGCGAAGGTGCAGTCGGCGCTGCTGGAGGTCATGTCCGAAAAGCAGGTCTCGCTCGGCGGGGCCACCCACCGGCTACCCCGGCCGTTCCTGGTGCTGGCCACCCAGAACCCGATCGAGTCCGAGGGTGTCTACCCGCTGCCCGAGGCCCAGCGCGACCGGTTCCTCATGAAGGTCAACGTGCCCTACCCCAGCCCCACCGAGGAGCTGGAGATCGTCCGGCGGATGGGTGTGTCGCCGCCGGTCCCCGAGCGCGTCCTCGGCCCGAAGGTGCTGGAGCGGCTACAGGCGCGGGCCGACAACGTGTTCGTCCACCACGCCATCACCGAGTTCGCGGTGCGGCTGGTGCTCGCCACCCGGGCACCGGCCGAGGCCGGGTTGCCGGAGCTGGCCGGCCACCTCGCCTACGGCGCCTCGCCGCGCGCCTCCCTCGGCCTGGTCGCCGCCGCCAGGGCGCTCGGCCTGCTGCGCGGGCGCGACTACGTGGTGCCGGACGACGTGGTCGCCGTCGCCCTGGACGTGCTGCCGCACCGGCTGGTGCTGTCCTACGAGGCGCTGGCCGAGGGGCTGACCGCGGACGCGATCGCCGCCCGCATCCTGGAGACCGTCCAGCCGCCGCAGGTGGCGCCGCGCCAGCAGGCCCCCTACCCCACCGGGCCTGTCGGGCCGAACACCGGCGGCTGGGGCACCAACCCGCGCTCGGGCTTCCCGGAGTACCTCGACCGGGGCCCGCTGTGACGACGCCGGCCGCGGCCACCCCGGGCTCCGACCCGGCGGTGGAGCGGACGCTGCGCCGCCTGGAGCTCACCGTGCTGCGCCGCCTCGACGGGATGCTGCTCGGCGACCACCTCGGGCTGCTGCCCGGCCAGGGCAGCGAGAAGGCGGAGAGCCGCGAGTACTCCGTCGGCGACGACGTGCGCCGGATGGACTGGGCCGTCACCGCCCGCACCACCGTCCCGCACGTCCACGACCTCATCGCCGACCGGGAGCTGGAGACCTGGGCTCTGGTCGATCTCAGCGCCAGCAGCGAGTTCGGCTCCGGCGCCTGGGAGAAGCGCGACCTCGCGGTCGCCGCCACCGCCGCCGTCGGTTTCCTCACCGCCCGCACCGGCAACCGGATGGGCGCGGTCGCGCTCACCCAGGCCGGCACGCGGCTCATCCCGGCCCGGCCGGGTCGCGACGGCCTGCGGGCACTGCTGCGCAGCCTGCTCACGCTGCCCCGCACCGCGCACGACCGGCCGCACCGCCGCCCCGACCCGGCGGCCGCCACCGACCTCGCCGCCGCCGTGCAGGGCCTGCTGCGGCCGCCGCGCCGGCGCGGCCTCGCCGTCGTCATCTCGGACTTCCAGTCCACCGACCTCGGCTGGGAACGCCCGCTGCGGGTGGTCGCCGCCCGCCACCAGGTGCTCGCGATCGAGATCGTCGACCCGTTGGAGCTGGCCCTGCCCGCCGTCGGCCTGCTGCCCGTCGTCGACGCCGAGACCGGGGCGATGCTGGAGGTCCCCACCTCCTCGCGGAAGTTCCGGCAACGGTACGCCGCGGCCGCCGCGGCGCACCGCCGGGAGGTCTCGCTCGCCCTGCGCCGGGTCGGCGCCGACCACCTCGTCCTGCGCACCGACTCGGACTGGCTCGTCGACATCGTCCGCTTCGCCTCCGCGAACCGGCGCGGCCGCGGTGCCGGGCGGCGCGCGCCGGTCGGTCGCGGCGGCCCGGCGGTCCGACCCGCCCAGGCGGGTACCCGGTGAGCTTCCTCGCCGGCCACTGGCTGTGGCTGTACCTGCTCGTCGCCGCGCTGCTCGTCGCCTACATCGTCGTCTCCGCGCGGCGGCGGGTCTACGCGGCCCGCCTGTCGTCCACCTCGGTGCTGGCCTCGGTGCTGCCGCGGCGCCCGCAGTGGTGGCGCCGCCACGTCCCGGCCGCGCTGCTGCTGCTCACCCTCGCCGGCCTGGTGTTCTCGCTGGCCCGGCCGGCCCGCGCCGAGCGGGTGCCACGGGAACGCGCGACGATCATCCTGGCCATCGACGTGTCGAACTCGATGGCCGCCACCGACATCGCCCCGAACCGCCTGGAGGCGGCCAAGCAGGGCGCCGAGGCGTTCGTCGACCAGCTCCCGCCGCGCATCAACCTGGGCCTGGTCTCCTTCGCCGGCAGCGCGACGGTGCTCGTGCCCGCCTCCACCGACCGCGAGTCGGTCCGCGCCGGCATCCGCGGCCTGCAACTCGGCCCGGCGACGGCCATCGGTGAGGGGATCTTCGCCTCGCTGCAGGCCATCAACACCGCCGGCAAGCGGTTCTCCGACGCCGGGCAGAGCCCGCCACCCGCGGCCATCGTCCTGCTCTCCGATGGCGAGACCACCCGCGGCCGGCCGAACACGCAGGCCACCGACGCCGCCCGGCAGGCGCACGTCCCCGTCGACACCATCGCCTACGGCACCAGCGACGGCACGCTCGACGTCGGCGGCCAGGAGGTGCCCGTCCCAGTCAACGAGCAGGCCCTCAACGAGATCGCCGACCAGACCGAGGGCTCCTACCACCGGGCCGCCACCGGCGACGAGCTGCGCTCGGTCTACAAGGGCCTGGGCAGCTCCATCGGCTACCGGACCGAGTACCGGGAGATCACCACCTGGTTCCTGGGCCTGTCCCTCGCGCTGGGCTTCCTTGCCGCGGCGAGCTCGCTCGCCTTCGCCTCCCGCCTGCCATAAGGCGTCCTCCGTCGCGGGTGTGGATCGTGGTGGGGTCGATGTGGCGGGTTGCGCGGGCGAGGGTTCCTGCCGGCTCGGGCCCGGGCAGGACCGGTGGTGCTTCGACGAGGACGCGGCCGTCGACGGTCCGCGCGGTGACGGTCCCGTCCGCGTCGCGGCCGAGGCTGATGTCGTCGTCGTGCACCGCCCGGTGATGGGTCGAACAGACCAGCAGCAGCCGGTCGATGTCGGTATCACCCCCGCGGCCCCACCAGGTGAGGTGATGCAGGTGCAACCAGCGGGTGTGACCGCAGCCCGGATACTGGCAGCGCCCCTGGTCCCGCAGGTAGACCGCGTCACGAAGCCGCTGCCCGGGCTGACGCTGCCGCCGACCGAGATGCAACGGATTACCGTCCGGGTCGGTGAGCAACGCCCGGATCAGCCCGTCACAGCCCAGGCGCTCCACCACCTGCCGGGACAGTCCGACGCCCCCGTCGACCTGCGCCCACGCCCCGATCCCGATCCGCGCCACCCCCAGCAGCCCCCCCGCGGGGCCCTCCTTCGGGTCCGCCGCGTCGCTCCCGGCCTCTCCATCACCACCGGCCGCAGTGACGTCGCTGCTGGTGGGGGTGGGCTGGGTGGTGAGGTGCACGGCCAGGGTGTGACCAGGGTTCATCAGCCCCGGGGCAGGCCGGTCGAGGAACCCGTCGGCCAACGCGACCAGCGCGTCGGCGTCCCGCTGCCGATCCCGCGCCGCCACGACCCTCTCCCCATCCGCGGGCACCTCACCCACGTCGCCCCCCGTGCCGCCGTCTGCTGGGGGATGGTCGCCGGGTAGGGCCGTGGTGTCCTCGAGACTGGCCCGGGCGGCGTCCAACGCGGCGATCAACCGGGCGCCCTCGTCCGGGGACAGGACCGCCCGCAGACACAGCATCCCGTCGCCGTCGAACGTCCACGCCACCCGCCGTACGGCCCGCCGAACCTTCGGATCACCGTTGGCCTGCCGGTAGGAACGGACCAGCCGTTCCACCTGACCGGCCGAGCACCGTCGGGCACGGGCCAGCCACAGCTCCTCCGTCGCGGGCTCGGCGACCCGGGTCACCGCCCGCACCTTCGCATACGACACCGTGCCCGCCGCGAACGCCGCCCGCACCATCGGAAGACCCTCCAACGCCCGCGCCGTCGCCACCTGCTCCCGCGCCGTACGCAGGCCGACACCGCACCGCCAGGCCAGCCAGTGCGCACACGAACCCATCCCCATCCCCGACCAGCCACCGCGGCGGTCGAACGCCGCGACCGCCAGCAGCCAGCCACAGCTCGCCGCGGCAATCCGCCCCGCCCACCGGCAGATCACCTCCTCCACCTCCCCCAACGACGCGGCCTCCACATCCACCCCGATCAGCGCGGACGCATCCGACGACGCCGACGAGGCCGAGGGAACAGGCAGAGGAAGAGGAGACGTGGACGCTGCACTCATCAGGATCACCGGGCCAGAGGTGTCATCGATCAACGGACACGACGATCGTCCCACCCACCACCGACAAAAACCCAACACAAGATCAACCATGGTGGGGTGGGACGGCGCGGGCACAACGGGACGGGCCCGACCGCGGCGGGCCCGACCGAGACGGGCCCGACCGCGGCGGGCCGGGCCAGGCCCTTCCAGAACCGGAAGCCCCACTCGGCGATGCAGCCGGAACCCCACCCGAACCGGCCCCACCGATGATCATGGTGTTCCGCGGAACCGCCCGCACCGCCGGACCGCAGGCCGGACCCCGCCGATCATGTCCGGAGCAGAGTCCCGCCCCGGCAGCAACACCGGCACGGCACGGGCGTGGAGCCCGCGGCGGGACGCGAAACCAGCAGAAAAACATCATGGTCCGCGGAACGGAACCCATCCGGTGCCAGAACCGCGCCCCGCCCTGACCTCGACACCAGGAAACGATCATGGTGTTCCGCGGAACAGCCGCGACCCGACTCCGACAGTCGATCATGATGTTCGGAGATTTAGGACCGGGGGCCCAACCCGATCCTGGATGCGACGTTGACAGGGCCTACCGTCAGTACCGTTAGGCTGAATGCCGTGGGGGAGCTCGACGCGGCCGGGATCACCGATCCCCGGTTGCGCGCGTCGTATGCACGAGCCCGCGCCCTCAACGCCGCCCACGGGCGCACCTACTACCTGGCGACCCTGCTGCTGCCGCCGTGGAAGCGGGCGCACGTACATGCCCTGTACGGCTTCGCCCGCCACGCCGACGACATCGTCGACGACCTCGACTCGGCGCTGACCGGCGACGAGCGGGCCGTCCGGCTGCAGGCCTGGAGTGGCCGGTTCCTCGCCGCGCTGCGCGACGGCGTGCCCGCCCACGCCGTCGACGCCCAGGTCTCGGGCGAGGACGGCGGTCAGAACGGGGCGGCGAGCGAGGTGTCGGTGCTGCCGGCGGTCGTCGACACGATCCGTCGCTTCGCGCTCGACCCCGACCACTTCGCCGCGTTCCTGTCCTCGATGGCGATGGACCTGACCGTCACCGGGTACGCGACATGGGAGGACCTGCTGGTCTACATGCACGGCTCAGCCGCGGTCATCGGCCTGCAGATGGTGCCGCTGCTCGAACCGGTCGACGACAGCGCGCTGCCCTACGCGCGCGACCTCGGCCTGGCCTTCCAGCACGCCAACTTCATCCGGGACGTCGGGGAGGACCTGCGCCGCGGGCGGGTGTACCTGCCGCAGACGTCGCTGGCGCTGTTCGGCGTCACCCGGGAGCATCTGGCCGCCGGGGTCGTCGACGGGCCGGTCCGCCGGCTGCTGGCGTTCGAGATCAGCCGGGCCCGGGAGCTGTTCCGGGCGGCGGCGCCCGGTATCCGACTGCTGCACCCCACCTCGCGGGACTGCATGCGCACCGCATTCGTCCTCTACCGGGAGATCCTCGATGAGGTGGAGCGGGCCGACTACCGGGTGCTGGAACGCCGGGTGGCCGTCGGGCTGCCGCGGCGCCTCGCGGTGGCCGGGCCGGCCCTGGTCCGGGCCGCCCGGGAGCGCCGCCGCGGCGGCGCTCAGATCAGCTCGCGCCCACCCAGGTAGGGCCGCAGCACCTCGGGGACGCGCACCGCGCCGTCCGCGGTCTGGAAGTTCTCCAGCAGCGCCGCCAGCAGTCGGGGGGTGGCCACCGCGGTGTTGTTCAGTGTGTGGGCGAAGCGGATCGTGCCGTCGGGGTCTCGGTAGCGCAGGTTCGCCCGGCGGGCCTGCCAGTCGTGCAGCGTGGAGCAGCTGTGCGTCTCCCGGAAGCGCCCCAGCGACGGAAACCAGGTGTTGATGTCGTTCATCCGGAACTTGCCGACGCCCATGTCCCCGGTGGCGCACTCGACGACCTCGTAGCACAGCCCGAGGTCGGACAGGATCCGCTCGGCGGTGGCGAGCAGCTCGGCGTGCCAGCGGGCCGACTCGGCCTCGTCTGCGGCGCACAGGACGAACTGCTCGACCTTCTCGAACTGGTGCACGCGCAGCAGGCCGCGGACGTCCCGGCTGGCGCTGCCGATCTCCCGGCGGAAGCACGGCGAGATCCCGGCGTAGCGGATCGGCAGGCGGGCGGCGTCGAGGATCTCCCCCGCATGCAGGCCCACGAGGGCCACCTCGGCGGTTCCGGCCAGGTACAGGTCGTCCTCGGGGATCGCGTAGATCTCCTCCCGGGCCTTCGGCAGCATCCCCGTGCCGATCAGCGGCTCCTCGCGGACGAGCGCGGGAACCGCCACCGGGGTGAACTCCCGGCCGCGCAGCAGGTCCAGCGCGTAGGAGTGCACCGCCCGCTCCAGCATCACCATGTCGCCGACGAGCGCGTAGGCCCGCTCGCCGGCGACCTTGCGGGCGCGGGCGAACTCGGCCCAGCCGCGCTTTTCGGCGAGCTCGGTGTGGTCGAGCGGGGTGAAGTCGAACTCCGGGGGCGTGCCGACGGTGCGCAGCACCACGTTGGCCGCCTCGTCCGGCCCCACCGGCGCCCCCGACCAGGGGATGTTCGGCGTCAGCAGCATCAGCTCGGACAATCGCGCACCCGTGCGGGCGAGCTGCTCGCGCAGGTCCTTGAGCTGGGCGTCGAACGCCTCGTGCTCGACGCGCAGCTCGGCCCGGCGGGCCTCGTCGGCCTTGGCGAACTGCTTGGCGAAGCTCTTGCGCCGGGCCTGCGCCTCGTCCACCTCGAACTGCAACTTGCGATTGTCCTGGTCGAGCTGGAGTAGTTCGTCGACATCCAGGTCAATGCCCTTGACCGCGACCGCGTCCCGCACGGCCTGCGGATTCTCCCGGATAAAACGCTTATCGAGCATGAATCGCGTCAGCCCCTGATCGGTACCGCACCTCACCTTGCGGCAACGCTACCAGCCACCGCCGACGCCTCCGGCGCACAGCGGGCGCACAGGCGGCTTCGGCATGCTCGCCACAGGTGCGCTGCCCAGCCGGGCGCCGCCCAACGGTTACGGTGCACAGACCACATGTGTCCACCGCCGCGGGACGGACGGGACGCAACAGCGAGGAACCTGCCAGGTTCGGGATGTGAGGAGGCCGGCGACGGTGGCCAGTTCCAAGGAGCGACGGCAGCGCGAGCTCGCCGAGGCTCGCGCGGCCCGGCAGGCGCAGCGACGGCGGGTCGCCCATCGCCGCCGCCAGCAGCGACTCGCGATCGTGGCCGGCTTCGTGACGATCGTGGTCGCGGCGTCGGCGATCGCCGCGATCCTGCTCACCGGCAAGGACGACAAGTCCGACGTCACCGCCGCCGACGCGGCCAGCACCGCGGCCCCCAGCGCCGCCGCGGCGGCCACCAGCAAGGTCGGCGCCTGCACGTACACCGCCAACGGGGAGACCCCGGCCCGCGGCGCCACCCTGCCGAAGGCGGCGGCCACCGTCGACACCTCCCCGGCCACCATGACCATCACCACCGACGCCGGGACGATGACGGCGAGCCTGGACGCACAGAAGGCGCCGTGCACCGTCCACGCGCTGCGCACGCTCGCCGACGCCAAGTACTACGACAACACGCTGTGCCACCGGCAGACCGGCGGTGCCGAGGCGGGCATCTCCGTGCTGCAGTGCGGCGACCCGACGGGCACCGGCAGCGGCAGCCCCGGCTACGGGTACGCCAACGAGAACACCGAGGGCGTCACCTACGACCGCGGGGTGCTCGCGATGGCGCACAGCTCCGCGCCGAACAGCAACGGCAGCCAGTTCTTCATCAACTACGCCAACCCGACGCAGCAGGGGGCGGCGGCGCTGGCCGGCGGCTACACCGTCTTCGGCAAGATCACCACGGGGCTGGACGTCCTCGACAAGCTCACCAAGCCCGGCGTGCAGGGCGGCGGCTCCGACGGCGCCCCGGCCAGCAAGGCGAAGATCCTGTCGATCGCCATCTCCCAGGGCGGCTGACGCGGCGGCTGGGCCGGCCCGGGCAGCCGTCAGCCGGCCCAGCGGCGGATCGTGTCGATGCGGGCCTGCAACTGCGCGGCGCTGGCCTGCCCGCTCGGCGGACCACCGCAGGACCGGCGCAGCTCGGCGTGAATCATTCCATGCGGCTTGCCGGTGCGGTGGAAGTGCGCCCCGACCAGCCGGTTGAGCTCCTTGCGCAGCTCGGCGATGACCTCGTGGACCGGTCGGGTCGTCGGCTGCGCACCGTCGCGGGCCGCCGGCACCTCGGGCTCGGGCTGCCCGGCCGCCCGGGCGGCGGCCCCGCGGCGCGCGGCCGCCTGCTGGGCGGCCTCCCGCTGGCGCAGCAGGGTCGCGACCTGGTCCGGCTCCAGCAGGCCCGGCAGGCCGAGGAAGTCCTCCTCCTCCACCGAACCGGGCGCCGCGGGAGTACCGAACTCGCCGCCGTCGAAGATCACCCGATCGAGGTGGGCCGACGAGCCCAGCGCCGTGAACAGCGTGTCGGGCTGGTCGGGGGTGTCCCTGCGCCGGTTGGCCTCGCGCAGCGCGTCGTCGTCGAAGGCGTCGGGGTCGCGCGGCTGCTTCTCCAGCGCGTGGTCGCGCTGGATCTCCATCTCCCCGGCGAGGGCGAGCAGGGTGGGCACGCTCGGCAGGAACACCGAGGCGGTCTCCCCCCGACCCCGACCCCGGACGAACCGACCGACGGCCTGGGCGAAGAACAGCGGCGTCGAGGCCGAGGTCGCGTAGACCCCGACGGCGAGGCGGGGCACGTCGACACCCTCGCTCACCATCCGCACCGCCACCATCCACCGGTCCGCGGACTCCCGGAAGTTGGCGATCTTCGCCGACGCGGTCGGGTCGTCGGACAGGATGAGCACCGGCGACGTGCCGGTGATCCGGGCCAGCAGCCCCGCGTAGGCCCGCGCGGCGGCGTGGTCGGTGGCGATGACCAGCCCGGCGGCGTCGGGCATGCCGCCGGCGCGCACCTGCGACAGCCTGGTGTCCGCCGAGGCGAGCACGGCCGGCATCCAGTCCCCGCCCGGGTCCAGGGCGGTGCGCCAGGCGGCGGCGGTCTGCTCGCCCGTCAGCGGTTCGCCGAGCCGGGCCGACAGCTCGGCGCCGGCGCTGGTCCGCCAGGACATCTCGCCGGAGTAGGCGAGGAAGAGCACCGGGCGCACGACGCCGTCGCGCAGGGCCTCGGCGTAGCCGTAGGAGGAGTCGGAGATGCTGCGCAGGACGCCGTCGGGTCCCGGCAGGTAGGTGACGAACGGGATCGGGTTGACGTCGGAGCGGAACGGCGTCCCGGTCAGGGCGAGGCGTCGCGCCGCGGGAGTGAACGCCTCCCGGGTCGCCTCGCCCCAGGACAACGCGTCGCCCGCGTGATGGATCTCGTCGAGGATGACCAGGGTGCGCCGGGCGGCGGTCCGCGCCCGGTGCAGCGCCGGGTGGGCCGCGACCTGGGCGTAGGTCACCGCGACGCCGGTGTAGTCGGACGACGTCGCGCCGGCGGAGTTGCGGAAGTCCGGGTCGAGGTCCACCCCGACCTCCGCGGCGGCGACCGCCCACTGCCGCTTGAGATGCTCGGTGGGCGCGACGACCGTGATCCGGCTGATCTCGCCGGTGCCCAGCAGGTCGGTGGCGACCTGCAGGGCGAAGGTGGTCTTGCCGGCGCCCGGCGTCGCCACCGCGAGGAAGTCCCGGGCCCCGGACGACGAGCGGGACCGGTAGACGTCGAGGGCCGCCCGCTGCCACGCGCGCAGCGGACGGCTCGGGGCACCGGATCCGGGCGGTCGAGGACGTCGGTCGAGGGGTCCGGCTCTCACGCCCTCACTCTAGAAGGCGACGCCCGTCGGCGGAACGCAGGCCACCCGCGCGCCGGGAAGACCACATTTTTGCCCTAGCTGGTCTCGAAGGGACCACAGTGACTATGACCGTCTTATCTCACAGAGGGTTAAGCTCCAGGAGTCAACCGATTGACTTCGGAGGCCCCGATGCAGCTCACGACCGGTCCCTCGGCAGCTTCCCGGGCACCTGCGGCCTCCGGACCATCACCTGACGTGTCGAAGTCCAGCCGTGCGCCCGCGACCCGCACACCGAACGCCCGACTACGGCTGAGCCGGGAGGAGCGGGGCTGGTCGCAGGAACGCCTTGCCACCGAGATCCGGCGCTTCTCCGTCATCCACGAGGGTCGCGAGGCCGGGGTGACCGGAAACATGATCTGTAAGTGGGAGAAGGGCGACAAGAAACCGAGCCTGCGTTATCAGCGGCTGTTGCGGGCTCTATTCGGCCGATCTTCGGTGGAACTGGGTTTCGTGGACGACGAGACGCTTCCCTCCGTCGCCGGAGCAATGCGGACGGGAATGGGTCGGGGTATCGCCCCGGCCGGGCCCGGCGGTCCGCAGCAGGCCGGCCGCGAGGTGGTACCCGGCGGAACGTTGGTCCTGCAGGCGGACGCCGAAGTGATCGACCCGAATGGCATTCCCGTGGAGCGGCGCGACTTTCTGCGGCTGTTCGCCGCGGCGGGTGGCGTCGCGGTGGTGCCGATCGCCGCGGCCGCGGACACCACCCCGCCCTGGGAGCGGCTGTCCTCGGCGCTGCGCCGGCGGGCGAGCGTCACCCCGGAGCTCGCCGAGGAGCTGGGGCAGCGCACCGCGGGCCTGTACGGCCTGGAGGAGCGCGTTCCCGCCCGGATCCTCATGCAGCGGGTCACCGACCACCTCGGGCGGCTCACCCAGCTGCTGGAGTCGACGAACCGCACGCCGGTGCGCCGCGACCTGACCTCCACCGCCGGCGAGACCGCGGCGCTGGCGGGCTGGCTGGCCTTCGACATGAACGACCTGCCCGCCGCGGTGGCGTACTACCGGGTGGCCATCGAGGCCGCCCGCGAGGCCGACGACAACGCGCTGTGGGCGTGCGTGCTCGGCTACGAGAGCTATCAGACCGCCAGCCAGGGCCGTCACGACCAGGCGTGCGTGCTGCTCGGCGAGGCCCAGCGACGCGCGGCGACGGGCAGCACCGTCATGACCCGGGCGTGGCTGGCCGCCCGCGAGGCCGAGGAGCAGGCGGCGCGGGGCGAGGGCCGGGCGGCGCTGGCCGCGCTCGACCGCGCGCAGGAGGCCTTCGAGCGGGGCGAGAGCGACGGCGACCGGGTCTGGACCCAGTTCTTCGACCGGGGCCGGCTGGACGGGCTCAAGGTCACCACCTACACCCGGCTGCGCCGACCGGCGGCGGCCTACGCGGCGGCCACCGAGGCCCTGCGGGCCACGGCGCCGGGCGCCACGAAGAAGCGGTCGCTGCTGATGAGCGACATCGCCGAGGTCCACATCCAGCGACGGGAGATCGAGGCGGCCTGCCACTTCGCCGCCGAGGCGCTGTCGATCGTGGCCCAGACGGACTTCTCCCTGGGCCTGGCCCGGGTCCGGCGGACCCGGGAGCACCTGCGGCCCTGGCAGCACACCCAGGCCGTGCGGGACCTCGACGACCAGCTACGCGTGCTGGTCTGAGCGCGGCTCCCCGGGTCCGACGCCGCCGGCCGGAGACGTCACCGCCGCCGACATGACGTCCGGTCGCCGCCCCGGCCCCGCCAGAGTCGGGGCGGCGACCGGACGTCAGCTCCGCACGGCGGGCGCGGTCTCCGCACTGATCCACTGCAGATAGTCGGCGTGGCCCGCAACTATCGGCGTGGCAATGATCTCGGGATTCTCGTACGGGTGCAGGACGACCAGCCGCTCGCGTAGCTCGTCGAATCGCTCGGTGGTGGTTTTCGCGAGACAGAGCCATTCCTCGGCCTGCTCGATCTCACCCTTCCAGCGGTAGATGCTGCTCATCGGGCCGATCACCTGGAAACAGGCGACCAGGCGCGCCTCCACGAGCGCACGGCCGACACGCTCGGCGCCTTCCCGGGAGTCGATACTCACGATGACCTGAAGGTGACCCACGCGCACTCCCATCTGGAAACGAGGGATACGCGAGATACTCTACATCGATCAGTGGCGGTCGCCGTTGAATTTACGGCGCCCGGAAGGGTGGCGGGTATTCTCCCGGCGACAATCCACCCTTATCGGCCCGGATGGGGCAGTTTTAGGCACCTTCCGTTTACCACCGGTGGATGCGGAGGGCACTTTCCGGGGTGGAATCGCCACGCTGCGCGCCGGTATCGGTGGCGGTTCTCGCCGACCGGGCCCCCTTCGACGGTCGGGTCGGCGGGTCGTGCCCGTACGGGGTCGCCCGACCCGGCCGCGGCTCGGGTCAGGTGGCGGCGCGGGCGGGCGGGTCGACGGTCGGCGACGCCTGGGACTGACACACGCGGTAGCAGTCGTACACGCCACCCACCCGGCGGACCGCCGAGAGCACGCTGTCGAGCTGCTCGGGCCCGGTGACCTCGATGGTGAAGCGGGCGTGGGCGACGCGGTCCTCGGAGGTGGTCGTCGACGCGGCCCGGACCGACACCGACGTCTCGGACAGGACCTCGGTGATGTCGGCCAGCAGGCCGTAACGGTCGAACGCCTCGACCGCGATCTCGGCGGGAAAAATCTGGACATCGGGAGCGGACCACGCGGTCACCACGACCCGTTCCCGGTCGGCACTCGCCTCGGCGGCGTTGCCGCACTCGCGCCGGTGCAGCGACACAGCGCTGCCATGGGTCGTGAAGCCGACGACGGCGTCACCGGGCAGCGGCAGGCAACATCGGGCCAGCCGGACGGGCATGCTCGCGCCCGACCCGTCGTCGGCCACGGCGGCGAGGCTGGGCACCCCGCGCCGGGCCAGCTGCCGCGCCGGTGCCGCGGAGGTGCCGCCCGCAGCGCCCCCCGGACCGCCGCCAGGGTCGCCGGTCGGGCCGCCGCGGGCGCCGGCGTCCGTCCCGGCCGCCGGGCCGGACTGCTCCGGTCCCTCGGGCAGGCCGGGGCCGGCAGCGGCGTCCCGGCGCTGCCGGGCAAGCCGGCGGCGGATGCGCACGCGGGCCCGCGAGGTCTTCACGAACCGCAGCCAGTCCTCCGACGGCCCGGCACCGGGCAGGTTGGAGGTCAGGATCTCGACGACGTCACCGTTGCGCAGCCGGGTGTGCAGCGGGACGAGCCGCCCGTTGACCCGGGCGCCGATCGCCCGGTGACCGATGTCGGTGTGCACGGCGTAGGCGACGTCGACGGGCGACGACCGGGGCGGCAGGGCGATCATCCGCCCCTTGGGGGTGAAGGCGAGCACCTCGTCGGAGTCCAGATCGGACGACAGCGACTCCAGGAACTCGTCGGAGTCGATCGTGTCCTCCTGCCAGTCCAGCAGGCTGTGCAGCCAGGACAGGCCCTCCAGCCGGGCGCCGTCGGCGCCGGGGCCGACCGGGCGCGCGACGATGCCGGTCTCCGCCAGCCGGTGCATCGCCGGGGTCCGGATCTGGATGTCGATGCTGCGCCCGGTGTCGTCGACGACGGTGGTGTGCAGCGACTGGTACATGTTGAACTTCGGCGTCGCCACGAAGTCCCGCAGCCGGCCCGGCACCGGGCGCCACAGCGCGTGAATCACCCCGAGGGCGGCGTAGCAGTCAGTCACCTCGTCGACGAGCACGAGGACGCGGACGATGTCGGTGTAGTCCTGCGGGGCGCGGGCCCGTTCCTGCCCCCGCTTGTAGATCGAGAACAGGTGGCTGGCGCGGACGGAGACCTCGCTGTCGATGCGGGCGCCCGCCAGGCCCGCCCGCAGCCGCGCGACCAGGCCCGCAAGCGAACCCGACGCCTGCTCCGCGGCGGTGAACTCGTCCACGATCCGGGCGGTGCGCGCATGCTCGGCCGGATGGAGCACGGCGAACGCCCGGTCCTCCAGCTCCCGTTTGATCACGCTGACGCCGAGCCGGTGGGCCAGCGGCGCCAGGATCTCCAACGTGACCCGGGAGATCTTCACCTGCTTGGGTGGGGACATGAAGTCGAGGGTGCGCATGTTGTGCAGCCGGTCGGCGATCTTGATAACGAGAACCCGGTAGTCCTGGGCGAGCGCCACGATCAGCTTGCGCAGCGTCTCGGCCTCGGCCGCCTCACCGAAGCGCATCTTGTCCAGCTTGGTGACCCCGTCGACGAGGTTGGCGACCTCGCCGCCGAACTCCTCGACGACCGAGTCGAGGGTGTAGCCGGTGTCCTCGACGGTGTCGTGCAGCAGGGCCGCGATCAGCGTGGTCGTGTCCACTCCGAGCTCGGCGAGGGCCTCGCAGACGGCGAGCGGGTGGCTGATGTACGGGTCCCCGCTGCGGCGCATCTGGCCGGCGTGCAGCCGCTCGGCGACCCCGTAGGCGTGCACGAGGGCGCCGATGTCGGCCCGCGGGTGGTAGTCGCGGTGGGCCTCGACGATGTCCCGCAGCTCGGGGGGCACCTGCGACATGCGCGGCGTGGCCATCCGGCGGGCCAGGTGCGCCAGGCGCACGCTCGCCTGCCGCGCCGCCGACAGGGCCCGGGAGGCGTCGTCGGAGGAGTCGCCCCGGGAGTCGGCCCGGGACAGCGCCGGGGTCAGTCCGCCGCCCGCCGGCAGACCCGCACCTACGGTCTCAGCATCCACGGCGCCCCCTTTGTCCCGCTAGACCTGTATGCCTGAGGTGACGCGAAAACAGTCGTAGACCCCGTCGATGGATCGCACGGCACTCAGGATGTGCCCGAGATGCTTGGCATCCCCCATCTCGAAGGTGAAGCGGCTGACCGCGACGGAGTCCCTGGTGGTGGCCACCGACGCGGACAGGATGTTCACGTGCCGGTCGGAGAGCACCCGGGTGACGTCCGAGAGCAGCTTGGTCCGGTCCTGCGCCTCGACCTGGATCACGACGAGGAACACCGAACCCGACGACGGCGCCCACTCGACCTCGACGAGCCGGTCGTGCGGCCCGCCGCGCAGCCCGGTGAGGTTGGAGCAGTCGGTCCGGTGGACGGACACGCCCTTACCCCGGGTGACGAAGCCGGCGATGTCGTCGCCGGGCATCGGGGTGCAGCAGCGCGCAAGCTTCGTCCACACGTCCGGTGCCCCGGTAACCAGCACGCCCGGCTCCCCGGTGGAGCGGCGCAGCGTGCGGATCGGCAGCTCGGTCTCGCCGGCGTCCTCCTCGGCGCCCTCAGGGCCACCGAGCGCCACCAGCAGCTTCGAGACGACCGACGGGGCGCTGACGTGGTTCTCCCCCACCGCCGCGTACAGCGCGGCGACGTCGGCGTAGCGCAGGTCCTTGGCCAGGTTGAGCAGCGCGTCGCCGTTCATCAGCCGGGACAGCGGCAGCCCGTGGCGGCGCATGGCCCGGCCGATCGCGTCGCGGCCGGCGACGATCGCGTCCTCGCGGCGCTCACGGGCGTGCCACTGGCGGATCTTCGCCCGGGCCCGCGAGGAGCGGACGAACATCAGCCAGTCCTCGCTGGGACCCGCCGAGTGCGCCCGCGAGGTGAAGACCTCGACGGTGTCGCCGTTGTCGAGCTCGGTGTCCAACGCCGCGAGCCGGCCGTTGATCCGCGCGCCGACGCAGTGGTGACCGACGTCGGTGTGCACCGCGTAGGCGAAGTCCACCGACGTCGACCCGGCGGGCAGCGGGATGACGTCGCCCTTCGGAGTGAACACGAAGACCTCGTCGGTCTCCGCGGCGAAGCGCAGGCTGTCGAGGAACTCCCCCGGGTCGGCGGTCTCGCGCTGCCAGTCCAGGACCTGGCGCAGCCAGCTCATGAGGTCCGGCTCGGGACTGCCGCGACGCCGCCCGGACCGGCCGCCGCCGCTGTCGACGGCGGCCGCCGACGGGCGGGCCGCGACGCCGTCCTCCTTGTACTTCCAGTGCGCGGCGATGCCGTACTCGGCCCGGTTGTGCATCGCGTGCGTGCGGATCTGCAGCTCGACCGGCTTGCCCTCGGGCCCGATGACCGTGGTGTGCAACGACTGGTACATGTTGAACTTGGGCATCGCGATGTAGTCCTTGAACCGGCCGGGGATCGGCTTCCAGTTCGCGTGGACGGTGCCCAGGGTGGCGTAGCAGTCGCGGACCGAGTCGACCAGGACGCGGATGCCGACCAGGTCGTAGATGTCGTCGAACGACCGGCCGCGCACGACCATCTTCTGGTAGATCGAGTAGTAGTGCTTGGGTCGGCCGGAGACGACCGCGCGGATCCGGGCGTCGCGCAGGCCGGCCTGCACCTGGCCGATCACCTCGGCGAGGTAGACGTCGCGGCTGGGCGCCCGGTCGGCGACGAGGCGGACGATCTCGTCGTAACGCTTCGGGTACAGCGCGGCGAACGCGAGGTCCTCCAGCTCCCACTTCAGCGAGTTCATCCCGAGCCGGTGGGCGAGCGGGGCGTAGACCTCCAGCGTCTCGCGGGCCTTGCGCTCCTGCTTGTGCTCGGGCAGGAAGCGCAGGGTGCGCATGTTGTGCAGCCGGTCGGCGAGCTTGACGACCAGGGCCCGCGGGTCGCGGGCCATCGCGACGACCATCCTGCGGATCGTCTCCGCCTGCGCCGCCTCGCCGACCTTGACCCGGTTGAGCTTGCTGACGGCGTCGACGATGAGGGCGATCTGGTCGCCGAAGGTCTCCCGGATCGCCTCGGCGGACAGGGAGGTCTCCTCCAGCGTGTCGTGCAGCAGCGCCGCGGACAGCGTCGGGGTGTCCATCCCGAGATCGGCGAGGATGCTCGCCACGGCGATCGGGTGGGTGATGTAGGGATGCCCGGAGAAGCGCACCTGGCCGGCGTGCGCGGCGTCGGCGACCTCGAAGGCCTGCTGGACCTGGTCGATGTCGGCCCGTGGGTGGTTCGCGAGCAGGCCGCGCAGCACTGGGTCAAGGGCCGACGAGGGAGTGGCCCGGTGCGTCGAGAGGCGCGACAGGCGCCCGCGCACCCGGCGCGGCAGGGGTGGCGACTCGTGGCCGAGGCGGGGAACGACCGGTGAGCCGTCATCCGGCGGCGCATCCGCCAGTGGCGGACCGGCCTGCCCGGCCGGTTCCCGGGCCGGGGCGGCCCCGCGCGGCTCCCGGCTCGCGGGCTGCGGGCCGGCCGGCTCGCGGACGGCCTCGTCACGGAGGGTGGGTCCGCGGTCCGGGCCAGACGGGGCAGGACGCGCACCATCAGCCGCCGTCCGTGGCTCCCTCGAGGGAGCCACGGCGGGCGACGACGCTCCGGTGGTCACCGGCGCTGCCTCTGGCACGGGCCGCTCCTGCGTGAGGACTAGACACCGAGCCTAACGCCGCGCCGCCCGGAAGCCTTCCGCAGGCCCGGCCGAGGGTAGGTCAAATCGTCAGAAGTGGGACGACATCCAGCGGAGCGACCCGTTCCCGCCCGGGCAGGAACGACAGCTCCATGAGGACCGCGAGGCCCACCACCTCGGCCCCCACGCCGGCCAGCAGGCCGTGCGCGGCGGCCGCCGTGCCGCCGGTCGCCAGCACGTCGTCGACCAGCAGCACCCGCTCGTCCGGGCGCACCGCGTCGGCGTGGATCTCGATGGTGGCGGTGCCGTACTCCAGGTCGTAGGTCGCGCTGCGGGTCGGGCCCGGCAGCTTGCCCTGCTTGCGGATGGGCACCAGGGCGGCGCCGAGCCGGTCGGCGACCGGCGCGGCCAGCAGGAAGCCGCGGGCCTCGATCCCCGCGATCGTGGTCGCGCCGCGCTCGCGGGCGACGTCCACCAGGGCCCCGACGACCACGCCGAAAGCGGCGGGCGTGGACAGCAGCGGGGTGATGTCCTTGAACACGACCCCGGGCTGCGGCCAGTCCTGGATGTCCCGGATGTGGCCACGCAACACGTCGGCGGCCGCGTCGCTCGCGGCGGACCGTCCGGGTGCCGCCTCGTCGATGCTCGTCATCGTCCTGCTCATCCCACTTTCGGGGCTAGTCCGCCAGATCCGTCCCCGGGCGCCGCAGGGCACGGGTACACCGCAGGGCGCGGGTACGCAGGTGTGTCCCTGACGCCCGGTTCACCGACGCTTCTTACCGCTCGGCCGCCCCCGCCGGCCGGGTTTGCGGCCACCGGCGCGTCGCGCGGCACCCGCCGTGGGGGGTCGCCGGCCGGGCCCGCCGAGTCCCGCCCCGGCGGGAACCGGTTCGCGGGCACCGGGGCCGCCGGGCCGACCGACCGGATCGTCCGCCAGCGCGGCACCGCCCGCCGACAGGGCCGCGACCTCCCCCGATACCGGCTCGTCCGGCGCCGGCGAGCCCACCGGCGCCCCCGGGCCGGCCGCGGTCGACGCGACGGCGCGGGCACGCTTGCCCCGTTCCCGGGCGACCCGCGCATCGAGGGCCTGCACCGCCGGCTCACCCCGCTTGAGGTCGACCAGCAGGGGCGTGGCGAAGAACAGCGACGAGTAGGTGCCGGAGGCGATCCCGACGAACTGGGCGAGCGCGAGGTCCTTCAGCGTGCCCGCGCCCAGCAGCCCGGCGCCGACGAACAGCAGCGACGCCACCGGGATGAGGGCGATGAGGGACGTGTTCAGCGAACGGACCAGCGTCTCGTTCAGCGCGTCGTTCGTCGCCTCGGCATAGGTACGGCGGTGGGAGGTCGCCATCCCCGCGGTGTTCTCCCGCACCCGGTCGAACACCACCACCGTGTCATAGAGCGAGAAGCCCAGAATCGTCAGCACGGCGATCACCGTCGACGGCGTCACCTCGAACCCCACGAGGGAGTAGACGCCCATGGTGACGACGAGGTCGTGGATGAGCGCGGCCATCGCGGCCACCGCCATCTTCCACTCGAAGCGCACCGACAGGTAGATCATCACGAGCACCAGGAAGACGACCAGCCCCTGGATGGCCTTGCTGGTGATCGTCGAGCCCCACGAG
Source organism: Frankia alni ACN14a (assembly GCF_000058485.1). Lineage (NCBI taxonomy): Bacteria > Bacillati > Actinomycetota > Actinomycetes > Frankiales > Frankiaceae > Frankia > Frankia alni. Next base: position 2,341,702 of record NC_008278.1, on the reverse strand, counting down.
GAGCCGACGGTGGACACGGCGATGTCGCGGTCCGGGTCGGTCACGGAGAACCGCTTGGCCAGCGCGTCGGTCAGCTTGTCGGTCTGGGCGTCGGTCAGGGTGGGGGTCTGCACCCGGAACTGCTTGGAGGTCTCGAGCTGCTGGACCACGCCGTCCGCCGGGTCGATGCCGACGCTGGAGAGGGTCTGCTCGACCTGTTCGACGGTGCCGCCGTGACTGGGTAGCTGGAAGACCGCGCCGCCGGAGAACTCGATGCCCAGGGTGAAGCCGCGGAAGATCATGCTCACGGCGCAGATCACGAGGATGACGCCGGAGACCGCGTACCAGACCCGGCGGCGGCCGACGAAATCGACGTGGAAGTCGCTGCGGTAGATCCGCCCGAGCAGTGCCATCTGTCAGCTCTCCCGCTTCTGCCCGGCCGGCGCCGGCCGCTTGGCCAGCCGCGGCCTGCTGGGGGCCGCGGCCGGTGGCCCGGCCGCGGCCCGACCACCGATCGTCTTCGGACTCAGGCCGGAGAACCGGCTGACGGAGAACAGTCTGCGCCGCACCAGCAGGGCCACCATCGGGCGGGTGAAGATGAACATGATCAGCACGTCACTCAACGTCGAGAGCCCGAGGGTGAACGCGAACCCGCGCACCGAGCCGATCGAGAGGATGTACAGCACGGCGGCGGCGAGGAACGAGACCGTGTCCGCCGAGAGCATCGTGCGCCGCGCGGCCGGCCAGGCCCGGTCGGCGGAGGCACGCACCGTCCGGCCGGCCTGCACCTCGTCCTTGATCCGTTCGAAGTAGACGACGAACGAGTCCGCCGTGACGCCGATCGACACGATCAGACCGGCGATGCCGGCGAGGGTCAGCGTGAAGCCGATCGCGGCGCCCAGCAGCACCACCGAGGCATAGATGATCGCCCCGCTGACGGCCAGCGAGGCGACCACCACGATGCCCAGCGCCCGGTAGTACAGGAACGAGTAGGCGACGACCAGCACCAGCCCGATGGCCCCGGCGAGCAGCCCGCCGCGCAGCGAGTCGCGGCCCAGAGTCGGCGAGATCGACTCGGCCTGAGAACGCTCGAACGCCAGCGGCAGCGCGCCGTAGCGCAGGACGTTGGCGAGGTCCTCAGCCTCGGACTGGCCGAAGGACCCGGAGATCTGCGCGGTCCCGGCGATGCGCTCGTTGGTCTGCGGCGCCGACTGCACCACGCCGTCGAGCACGATCGCGACCTGCTTGCCGATCGTCTTCTCGGTGAGCTTGGTGAACTTGTTCTGGCCGGAGCCGGTGAAGTCGACGTTGACCACCCACTGGCCGGTGGTGACGCCGGTGGTGCCGCCGCCGCCCTGCAGGCCGGCGGAGGCCGTCTTCACGTCGGTCCCGACGACGGACGCCGGCTTGAGCAGGTACTTGGTCGCCCCGTCCCGGTCGCACGCGGCGGTCCAGTCCTGGGGCCGGTCGGTGCTGACCGCCGCCCTGCGCACGTCGGTGGCCGCGCAGGTCAGCGCGTCGTACTGGGCGACCGCGGCGGCAGGCGGCGTGTCCGCGGCGGCGGCGGCGCCGGCGACGGGCGCCGGAGACGACGGCGCCGGGGACGCCGACGCGGCCGGAGCCGCGGAGGACGCCGCAGCAGGGGAGGCCGCGGCGGGAGAGGCCGGCGCGGGGGGAGCCGCCGAGGCCGCGGTGAGGACGCCGGCGGCGGTGACCGCCTTGCCCGTGCCTGCGGCCTTACCCGTGCTCGCGGCGAGCGCCACCGGCTGCGCGACCAGCCCGGAGCCATCCCCGAGCGCCACCGGCTTCGCGGCCGGCCGCGCGCCGTCGCCGAGAGCGGCCGGGCGGTTCGACGCCGAGGGGCTCGGCGCCACGGAGGGGGCCGCCGACGGCGTCGCGGACGGTGTGCTCCCAGCCGCCGGCGACGGCGTCGCGCCGGACGCGGGGGTCGGTGCGGCCGTGCCGGCGGGGGTGCGCGAGGGGACCGTCTTCGCCGGCGTCGCCGCGGCGGCCTCGTAGACCTCCCGGAAGCGCAGCTCCGCGGTCTGCCCCACCAGGTCGACCACGTCGCTGCGACCGCGGCCGGGGACCGAGATCTCGATCTGGTTGCCGGTGCGGTGGACCTCGGACTCGGCCACGCCCAGCCCGTCGACGCGCTGGCGGATGATCTCCACCGCCTGGTCGACCGCGCCGGAGTCGACGCTGCTACCGGTGGTCGCCCGAGGCGTGAGGATCACGCTCGTGCCGCCCTGCAGGTCCAGCCCCAGCCGCGGGGTCCAGTTCCCGGTGGCGGCCATCAGGCTGTAGAGGACGACGAGCAGACCGCCGAGTACCCCCAGCCGGGTCCAGACGGAGCTTCCCGTGGATGCCCGTGCCGAGCCGCGTGCCACGTGCGAGTCCCTTCCTCACGCGCCGGAGGCCGGCGCTCGTTCGTCTCGCCGTTGCCCGGACCGGCGGTGCCCAACGTACCCGAACGAATGTCACCGAGGGTACGTTCCAAACCCCCGCTGGTGACGCTCCGGTGGTCCGTCGACCTGCTACAGCTCCTTGCGTGGCGGGTGGGGCACGCCCTTGCCCTCGCCGTCGGAACCGTCGGTCGCGGACGGCCCCCCGGCGCCCTCCTCGCCGACGGCGGTGCCCGCGCCGGGTGCCGTCCCCGGAGCCGTCTCGCCGGTGGCGATCGCGGAGTCGGCCGGACCGTCGTGCGCGGCGCCGTCCGCCGACCCGTCGTCGTGCGTCTCGTCGGCGTCCGGCGAGCTGATCACCCGGGCGATGGCGCTGCGGGTGAACCGGCAGACCACGTCGGGGGCGATCTCGAGCAGGACGTCGCCGTCCTCCAGCTCCACGACAGTCGCGTAGAGCCCGGCGGTGGTGATCACGAGGGTGCCGGGCAGGAGCTGGGACACCTGCTGCTGTTGAGCCTTGGCGCGGCGACGCTGCATCGAGAAGATGTAGACGACCGCCAGGACGAGAAGTAGCGGAATCAGGAAACCGCCGATGGAACTGCCGCCGTTACCGTCGGCTGCCGTCGCCGCCGTCACAAGTCCGCGCACGTCCTGCCCTCCTGATGTGTTGCGGCGATCGTACGTATCGAGCGGATGCCGCCGGTGGGCAGGGCCGTGGTGTCCGCTTTATACCGGCGCCGTGGCGCCGCGCGGTGGGCGGGGGTGGGCCGCCCGGTGGGCCGCCGCTCAGCCGCCCCCGGGGTGCAGGCCGTCCTCGGGAAGCAGGCCGCCCTCGGCGAGCAGGCCGGTGTTCGAGAAGAGCGGGGCCTGGCTGCGGCCGAGCGGATCGGCGACCGGTTCGAGCCCGAGGTGCTCGAAGGCGGCGGGGGTGGCGATCCGGCCGCGGGAGGTGCGGATCAACAGACCGGCCCGCAGCAGGAACGGCTCGGCCACATCTTCGACCGTCTCCGGCTCCTCCCCCACCGAGACGGCCAGCGTGGTGAGCCCGACCGGGCCGCCGCCGAAGCGACCCACGAGCGCCTCCAGCACGGCACGGTCGAGGCGGTCGAGCCCCAGCCCGTCCACGTCGTAGATCCGCAACGCGGCCCGGGCGACGTCGCGGGTGACCACGCCGTCGGCGCGCACCTCCGCGTAGTCGCGTACCCGGCGCAGCAGCCGGTTGGCGATGCGCGGGGTGCCCCGGGAGCGCCCGGCGACCTCGGCGGCGCCGTCCTCGGTGAGGCTGACGCCGAGCAGGCCCGCCGACCGGGTCAGCACCCGGGCGAGCTCGTCGGGGGCGTAGAAGTCCAGGTGGGCGGTGAACCCGAAGCGGTCGCGCAGCGGCCCCGTGAGCAGCCCCGACCGGGTCGTGGCGCCCACCAGGGTGAACGGGGCGACGTCGAGGGGGATGGCGGTCGCGCCGGGCCCCTTGCCGAGGATCACGTCGACCCGGAAGTCCTCCATCGCGGCATAGAGCAGCTCCTCGGCGGGACGCGCGATCCGGTGGATCTCGTCGAGGAACAGCACCTCCCCGGGGGACAGCGCGGTGAGGATCGCGACGAGGTCGCCGGCCCGTTCGATCGCCGGCCCGCTGGTCATCCGCAGCGGCACCGCCAGCTCCTCGGCGATGATCATCGCGAGGCTGGTCTTGCCCAGACCCGGCGGGCCGGACAGCAGGACGTGGTCCGGCGGGCGCCCTCGGGCCTGCGCCCCCTCCAGCATGATCGAGAGCTGCTCCCGGACCTTGCGCTGACCGACGAACTCGGTGAGCGTGCGGGGGCGCAGCCCGGCCTCGAACGCCTGCTCCTCGGCACTGGCGGCGGCCGAGACGAGCCCGTCGGCGCTCACGCGCCACCCCCGGGCGCCCGGCCCGCGGCCGGCGCGGCCTGCTCCGGCGCGGCCTGCTCCGGCGCGGTCATCGGCGCAGCACTGCCAGGCTCGCCCGCAGCAGCGTCGCCGCGTCGGCCGCGCCCTCGATCGGCGCTGCACCCGCGGACGGGGCCGCCGCAGACGGCGCCACCGCGGACGGGGCAACGGCTGACGCGTTCCCGCCTGGCCGGTCCGGACCGCCGGGGTCGCCCGAAGGCGCGGCCAGCACGGCCAGCGCGCGGGACACCGCGTCGTCGGCCTCCCGCGCCGAGTAGCCCAGGCCGATCAGCGCCTCACGCACCGTGTCCGCGACCGCGCCGGCCTCGCCGGGACCGGCCGCCCCGACCCCGCCGGCGCCGAGATCGGCGCCGCCCGACCTGGGCCCGGGCACGGCGGCGCCGCGCGGCGGGCCGAGCCGGTCGCGCAGGTCGAGGACGATCCGCTGGGCGCCCTTGCGCCCGATCCCGGGCACCTTGGTGAGCGCGGCGAGATCCTCCTCCGCGACCGCCCGGCGGACCGCGTCCGGCTCGTGCACGCCGAGGACGGCCTGGGCGAGCTTGGGCCCCACCCCGGCGGCGGACTGCAGGATCTCGAAGACGTCGCGGGCGTCGGCGTCGGGGAATCCGTAGAGGGTCAGCTCCGTCTCGCGCACGACGAGGGTGGTGGCGAGGCTGGCCGGCTCACCGATGCGCAGCCGGGCCAGCGTCGCCGGGGTGCACTGGACGAGCAGGCCGACGCCACCCACCTCGACGACGGCGGACAGCGGCCCGAGCGCCCGGACGGTGCCGGCCAGCGAGGCGATCATGACGCCCCCGCCGGGCGGCGGGCAGGCGCGGCGGGCCGCGGCGAGCGGCGAGCGGGCGTTGCGGGAGCCGGGCGGCTGACAGGCGCTGCGGGAGCCGCCGCGCGCAGCCGGGCCAACGCCGGGCCCCGCCAGAGGTGACACAACGCCAGCGCCAACGCGTCGGCGGCGTCGGCCGGCCGCGGCACCTCGGCCAGCCCCAGCAACCGGGTGACCATGAACCCGACCTGGGCCTTGTCGGCCCGGCCACTGCCGGTGACCGCGGCCTTGACCTCGCTGGGCGTGTAGAGGCCCACCGGCAGGTCGCGCCGGGCGGCGAGCATGATCGCCACCGCGCCGGCCTGGGCCGTGCCCATCACCGTGCGCACGTTGGCCTGGCTGAAGACCTTCTCGACCGCGACCGCGTCCGGGCGGGTGCGGTCCAGCCAGGCGTCGATGCCGTCGGCGACGGCCCGCAGCCGGTCGGCCACCTCGGCGCCGGCCGGCGTGCGCACCACTCCCGCCTCGACCAGTCGGGCGCGGGAACCCAGGGCGCCGTCGACGACCCCCAGGCCGCACCGCGTCAGCCCCGGATCGACGCCCAGCACCCGCATCCACCCTCCCGACCACGCGCCCGCAGGCCCGCTCGCTCACGGGCCCGCTCGCCCGCAAGAACACTCGTTCGATGGTAGATCGGTCGGCGCAACCGGACATCCACGACACGCCCAACAGATCGTCCCGGGCGCGGTGGCGTGCGGCCCGTCAGCTGCTGACGAGCTCCATGACGTCGTCGGAGATGTCGCCGTTGAACCACACGTTCTGGACGTCGTCGAGGTCCTCGACCGCCTCGACGAGCTTGAGCACCTTGGCCGCGGGCTCGGCGTCCAGCGGCACGCTCACGCTCGGCAGCCAGGAGATGTCCGCCGAGGTGATCTCCAGGTCGGCGTCACCGGCCGCCACCCGCACCGCATGCAGGTCGGTGGCCTCGGAGATGACCTCGAAGACGTCGCCGAGGTCGTTGACCTCCTCGGCGCCCGCGTCGAGCACGGCGAGCAGCACGTCGTCCTCGGTGAGCCCGGCGGCCTTCGTGAGCAGCACGACGCCCTTGCGGTTGAACAGGTACGACACCGAGCCGGGATCGGCCACCGTGCCGCCGTTGCGGGTGATCGCCACCCGGACGTCGGAGGCGGCCCGGTTGCGGTTGTCGGTCAGGCACTCGACGAGGATCGCGACGCCGTTCGGCCCGTACGCCTCGTAGGTGATGTTCTCGTAGTTCACCCCGCCGGCGAGCTCACCGGACCCGCGCTTGACCGCCCGCTCGATGTTGTCGTTCGGCACGGACTGCGACTTGGCCTTCGCGATGGCGTCGGCCAGCGTGGGGTTGCCCGCCGGGTCGCCGCCGCCCGTCTTGGCGGCGACCTCCACCGTCTTGATCAGCTTGGCGAACAGCTTGCCCCGTCGGGCGTCGATGACCGCCTTCTTGTGCTTCGTGGTCGCCCACTTGGAGTGACCGCTCATGTCCTGCCCCTCTTACTCGCGATCACCGACCGGATCCGGAAGATCGCACAATGTCGACGAATAGCCGGTGCATCCTGGAGTCTCCGGTCAGCTCCGGATGGAACGCGGTGGCCAGCAGCGAGCCCTGACGGACCGCCACCGGCGCCTCGGCGACACGAGCCAGGACCTCGACCGCATCGCCCGCCTTTTCTACCCATGGTGCTCGGATGAAGACCGCGTGCACAGGCGGTCCCTCCACCCCGTCGACGTCGAGGTCGACCTCGAACGAGTCGACCTGCCGGCCGAAGGCGTTGCGCCGGACGACCATGTCCAACCCACCGATCAGTGGCTGGTCCGGCCGACCGTCCACGACGTCCCGCGCAAGCAGGATCATGCCAGCACACGAGCCGAACACGGGCAGCCCCGCCACGACCGCGGCCCGCAGCGGCTCCAGCAGCTCGAACACCTGCAGCAACCGGCCGATCGTCGTGGACTCGCCGCCGGGCAGGACCAGACCGTCCACCTCGGCGAGCTGCGCCGCGCGGCGAACCTCCACCGGCTGCGCGCCGACGTCCGTCAGCCCCCGGGCGTGTTCCCGCACGTCCCCCTGCAGCGCGAGGATGCCGATCCGCGGGCCGCTCACCAGCCGCGGTCGGCGTAGCGGGCCGCCGACGGGAGCTCGGCGACGTTGATGCCGACCATCGCCTCGCCCAGGCCCCGCGACACCTTCACCAGCACGTCGGGGTCGTTGAACATCGTGGTCGCCTCGACGATCGCGCGGGCACGCCGCGCCGGATCCCCGGACTTGAAGATCCCCGAGCCGACGAACACCCCGTCCGCGCCGAGCTGCATCATCAGCGCCGCGTCCGCCGGGGTGGCGATGCCGCCGGCGGTGAACAGCACGACCGGCAGCCGGCCGAGCCGGGCCACCTCGGCGACCAGGTCGACGGGGGCGCGCAGCTCCTTGGCCGCGGCGTAGAGCTCCTCCGCGGGCAGCGCGGCGAGCCGGCCGATCTCGGCGCGGATGGTGCGCATGTGCACCACCGCGTTGGACACCTCGCCGGTACCCGCCTCCCCCTTGGAGCGGATCATCGCCGCGCCTTCGGCGATGCGGCGCAGCGCCTCGCCGAGGTTGGTCGCCCCGCAGACGAACGGGACCGTGAACGACCCCTTGTCGATGTGGTGGTGCGGGTCGGCCGGGGTGAGCACCTCGGACTCGTCGACGTAGTCCACCCCGAGGGCCTGCAGCACCTGGGCCTCGACGAAGTGCCCGATCCGCGCCTTGGCCATGACCGGGATGGAGACCGCCTCGATGATCTCCGAGATCATGTCCGGATCGCTCATCCGGGCGACGCCACCCTGGGCGCGGATGTCGGCGGGCACCCGCTCCAGGGCCATCACCGCCACGGCGCCGGCGTCCTCGGCGATGCGCGCCTGCTCGGCCGTGACCACATCCATGATCACACCGCCCTTGAGCATCTCCGCCATGCCGCGCTTGACGCGGGCGGTGCCGGCGTGCCGGGCGGAGTCGGTCGCCGGGCCGGTGGCGGCGGCAGTCTGGCCCTGGGACATGATGTGCCGTCTCTTTTCGCTCCAGTCGGGCGCCACGGCCGGCCGGCTCCGCCATGTCAGGGACACCTGCATGTCGGATACCCAGCCAGGTGAATCCCGTGCGGGTGGGTCGGTTCCCCATCGTACGGCGCAGCTCGCGCCGACCGGGCGGCTCAGGAGGCCAGGCCCGGCCGGTCGCCGTGCCCGAGCGGCCCGTCGCGCCCCGACCGGTCCTCCCGGCCGGGGATGTCGCGACCGGGCAGGTCGCGAACGGAGGCGTCGCGGCCAGGAACATCGCGGCCAGGGGCGTCGCCGACGGGGGCGTCGCGGACGGAGGGGTCGGCGTCATCCGCCGAGCCGCCCTCGACGAGGCGCGGCCAGGGTTCCTCGCGAGCCGGCAGGGCGTCGTCGATCTCGAAGTAGCCGGGCGGCGGGCGGCGGCCGGACAGGTGGAGCACCCGGACCACCCGGCGGCCCGCGAGCGCCCGCTGGTCCCGGACCGCGTCGTTGTGGAACTGGCGGGCCAGCGCCACCCGGGCCGCCCCGGAGTCGACCGCGTGCAGCTCGACGGGAAAGCGCTGCCCGGCCGCCGCGACCTCCGCGGAGCGCAGCGCCCGGCTCAGCGCGTTCTCGGTCAGCTCGACCGCGGCGTCCAGGGGGGCGCCGGCGAGCAGGGCCGGGTAGGTGGCGCGCGCGCGGGCGGCGCTGGCCGCCAGCTCGTCGAGACCGCAGCGCTCGGCGAGCCGCGCCGCGGCGTCGGCGCGAGCGACGAGCTGGGTGACCAGACCGCCGCCGGCGTCCGACACCCGGGCGGCGAGCCGATCGAGCCGGCGGGCCAGCCAGGTCAGATAGGTCGCAGTCGCCACCACCAGGGCAACCACCACCACGAGGACGGTCATCTCGCGCAGCGTAGTCAACGGGCGGATGTGACCTGGCGCCGGTACCGGCCACCGGGCTCGGCACCGGACTCGTCGCCGCCCACCCGGCTAGGCCGGCGCGAGCGACACCCGCCGGTCCCCGGAGACCATCTCGTAGACGCCGACGATGCGCTCGGCGATGGTCCGCCAGTCGTACGTCTCGACGACCTTCCGGCCCCGCCGGATGAGCCCCGCGGCCCCGACGGGATCGGTCAGCACGTCGGCGAGGGTGGCGGCGAGCTGCGCGGGATCGCCGACGTCGAACAGCCGCCCGGCGCGGCCGTCGTCGAGCACCCGGCGGAACGCGTCGATGTCGCTGGCCACCACGGCGGTCCCGGCCGCCATCGCCTCCAGCAGGACGATTCCGAAGCTCTCCTGGCCGGTGTTCGGGGCGCAGTACACCTGGCCGGAGGCGAACACCCGCGGCTTGTCCGCATCGGAGACGAGGCCGAGCAGCTCGACCCGGGACCGCAGCTGCGGATCCAGCCGGGCGCGCACCGCCGCGGCGTCCCCGGGCCCGGCGACGAGCAGGCGCACGTCGTCGATCCGGGCGGCGAGCGCCGGCATCGCGGCCAGCAGCACGTCGAGGCCCTTGCGCGGCTCGTCGATGCGGCCGAGGAAGGCGACGGTGGGCCGCCCGTCGTCGTAGCCGGGCAGCGGCCGGGCGTCGGCGAAGTGCTGCACCGCGACCCCGTTCGGGATCAGGATGGCGTCGGCGCCGAGATGCTCCACCAGCGTGCGCCGCGCCGCCTCGGACACGGCGATGCGGGCACGCAGCTTCTCGAAGGACGGCTGCAGCGCGCCCTGCGCGGCGGTCAGGAACCGGGAGCGGGGGTTGGCGGTGTGGAAGGTCGCCACGATCGGCCCGTCGGCGAGCATGCAGGCCAGCAGGCTGACGCTCGGCGCGCTGGGCTCGTGCACGTGCAGGACGTCGAAGTCGTGCTCGCGCAGCCAGCGGCGGACCCGGGCGGCGGAGACCGGGCCCATCAGCAGCCGGGCGACCGAGCCGTTGTACGGCACGGGCAGTGCCCGACCGGCGTCGACGGCGTGGGACGGCAGGGTCTGCTCGTCGTCGACGGGGGTGATGACGGAGACCTCGTGCCCCGCCGCGAGCAGGGTCTCGGCGAGGTCCCGCACGTGGACCTGGACCCCGCCGGGGACGTCCCAGGTGTAGGGGCAGGCCAGGCCGATCTTCACGGCGCCGCCGTGGCGCGACCGGGCGGGCTCACGCCTCGTCGCGCCAGACGCGCTGGAGCATGTGCCAGTCGGCGGGGTGGGCGGCGATGCCGGCGGCGAAGGCGTCGGCGAGGTCCTGGGTCATCGTCGCGACGTCGCTCGGCCGCACCGGGGGGTGGATCCGCGCGCTCCAGCCGTCCGAGTCGAACCAGAGCGTGACCGGCAGCAGCGTCGCCCCGGTGGCCAGCGTGAGCGCGGCGGGTCCGCCGGGCATCGTCGCCGGGGCGCCGAAGAACCGCACGCCGATGCCCGCGCGGGACAGGTCGCGGTCGGCGAGCAGGCACAGCATTCCGCCGGCCCGCAGCCGGTCGGCCAGCAGGCCGAACGGCGGGCTCTCACCGCCGGTCAGCGGGATGACCTCCATCCCGAGCTCGGAGCGGAACGCGACGAAGCGCTCGAACAGCGACTCGGGCCGCAGCCGCTCGGCGACCGTGGTGAACGGGACGCCCGTCGCCGCGAGCCAGGCGCCGGCCTGCTCCCAGTTGCCCATGTGTGGCAGCGCCAGGATCGTGCCGGTGCCGCGGGCGTGCGCGTCACGCAGCAGGTGCTCGTCGAGGACCCGCATCCGGCCGACGATCCGCTCGGTACCGAGCTCGCGCAGGCGGAAGACCTCGAGCCAGTAGCGCGCGTAGGAGCGCATCGCCGCCCGGGTGAGCCGATCCAGGTCGGTGCCGGGCGGTGCCACCCGGCTCAGGTTTGCCCGCAGCCGGCGCACCCCCCGCCCGCCGCGCCGGTAGGCCGCGTCGGCGCCCAGCCGGAACGCCGCGGCGGCGACCGGTTCCGGCAGCAGCCGCACGCCGCGCCAGCCCAGCGCGTAGCCGAGATCCGTGAGCCGCCCCTCGCTCACGGCCGAGCCCCGGTCACGACCGAAGTCCGGTCACCGTCGAAGTCCGGTCACGGTGCGCAGCCCGAGGACGGTGCGCAGCCCGAGGACGGTTGGACCACGGTCACGGCCGCCGCGCGGGCCCGGCCGGCGCGGCCCCGGAGGGGACGGTGGGGGCCGCGGTCGACGCGGACGGCGACGGCGGGTCACCTGCGCGGTACCACTGCCGGTACACGTGCACCACGCGCTGCACGACGGTGAGCGAGGTCGCGCCGACGAGGAACCACAGGGCGGCGGGCAGCAGGTAGGGCACGCCGAGGCCGTACAGCCCGGCGGCGACCAGCAGGACCAGCAGCCGCTCGCCGCGCTCGGCGAAGCCGACGTCGCAGGTGAAGCCGAGCCCCTCCGCACGTGCCTTGACGTAGGAGGTGATCGAGCCCGCCACCAGGCAGATCAACGCGGCCACGACGAGCGGCAGCGAGTCGCCGTCACCGGCGTACCAGACGATCAGGGAACCGAAGATCGCGCTGTCGCCGACGCGGTCGGAGGTCGAGTCGAGGAAGGCCCCCCACTTGGAGGAGATGCCGCGGGCTCGGGCGATCACCCCGTCGATCAGGTCCGAGAAGACGAAGAGGGTGATCACGATCGTGCCGAGGAAGAACACCCCGCGGGTGAAGAACCCCAGCGCGGCGCCGGCCACCCCGACGGTACCGATGATCGTCACGACGTCGGGCGACACCGACGACCGGGCGGCCCACTGGCTCACCGGGTCGAGCACCTTCTGGATCTGCGGTCGTGCCTTGCTAGCGAGCATGTCCGTCCCGTCGTCCCGCGTGTACCCGGCTTCGGGCGGTCTTCACAGTACCGCCGCCACGATCCGTGCATTCCCGACCACGACCCCCCTCGGGCTTGTGCCCCACGTCACCTGGGAGGACTCTGCCGTTACGGACAGGATCCCACCTGCCGATCAAGGAGGCGAGGATGTCGACAGCCTCGTGCGATGTACGCAACGTCGTTCTGGTGGGGCACACCGGCGCGGGCAAGACGGCCCTGGTGGACCGACTGCTCGCCACCGCCGGGCCGCCCGAGCGTCAGAACGGCGACCATCAGCTCGCCCACACCAGCTACGTCGGGCACGCCGACCCCGATCACCGACCGTCCCGGTCGGTCAGTCTCTCCCTGTGCTCGGTCAGCCACCGCGGGCTCACCGTCAATCTGCTCGACACTCCGGGGTACCCCGACTTCGTCGGCGAGCTGCGCGCGGGTCTGCGCGCCGCCGACGCCGCCCTGTTCGTCGTCAGCGCCGTCGACGGGGTGGACGGCGCGACCGGTCTGCTGTGGAGCGAGTGTGCCGAGGTCGGCATGCCGCGCGCCATCGCGATCACCCACCTGGACCAGGCCCGGGCCGACTTCACCGCGGCGGTCGAGGAGTGCCAGCGCGCCTTCGGCACCGGGGTGCTGCCAGCCTGGCTTCCCAGCCGCGCGGCGGGCGGCGGGGTGCGCATGACGGGACTGCTCAGCGGCCGGATCGTCGAGTACGGCCCCGGCGGGCGGCGCGAGTCGGCGGCGGAGTCGGATCGCTCCGACGTGCGCCACGCCGCCGCCCGGGCGGCCCTCGTCGAGGGAATCATCGCCGAGAGCGAGGACGAGACCCTGCTCGACCGCTACCTGGCCGGCGCCGACCCCGATCCGGACCTGCTGCTGGCCGACCTCGAGAAGGCGGTCGCCCACGGCACGTTCTTCCCAGTGCTGCCGATCGGCCTGCTCACCGAGCGGCGCGCGGACCACGACCGGGGCGAACGGGACGGCAACCAGCGGGACGGCAACCAGCGAGACAGGAACGGACGGGACAGGAACGAACGGGTCGCGGAGGACCGAGGCCCGGCGCTGGCCGGCGGGTTCGGCTCGACGGAGCTGCTCGACCTGTTCGTCCAGGGCTTCCCCGCGCCGGCGGAGCATCCCCTCCCGGTGCTGACCCGGCCCGACGGCACGGCCTGCGACCCGGCCACCGGCGATCCCGCCGGGCCGCTGGTCGCCGAGGTCGTCAAGACGACCACCGACCCGTACGTGGGCCGGATGTCCGTCGTGCGGGTGTTCAGCGGGACGCTGCACCCGGACGATCACGTCCACGTCAGCGGGCACGGCCGGGCGGCGGCCGGCCACGCCGACCACGACGACGACGAGAGGGTCGGCGCGCTGTCCCGGCCGTACGGCTCGGTGCTGCACAGCGTGCCGGACTGCCCGGCGGGCGGCATCTGCGTGGTGACGAAGCTCGCGACCGCCGAGACCGGCGACACCCTGTCGAACCTCGATGATCCGCGCCACCTGCCCGCCTGGACGATGCCCGAGCCGCTGCTGCCGATCGCGATCAGGGCCCGCGGCCGGGCCGACGAGGACCGGCTGGCCACGGCGCTGTCCCGGCTGGCGGTCGAGGATCCGACCCTGCGGGTGGTTCAGGACCCGGAGACCGCCCAGCTCGTCCTGTGGAGCATGGGCGAGGCCCACGCGGAGTCCGTGCTGGAGCGCCTCGCCCAGCGCTATGGCGCCACCGTCGACCGGGTGCCGACCGTCATCCCGCTGCGGGAGACGCTGCGGGCCCCGGCGCGGGGGTTGGGTCGTCAGGTCAAGCAGTCCGGTGGGCACGGCCAGTACGCCGTCTGCCAGATCGAGGTCGAGCCGCTCCCGCCGGGCAGCGGCTTCGAGTTCGTCGACGAGGTCGTCGGCGGCGCCATCCCGCGCTCGTTCATCCCCTCGGTCGAGAAGGGGGTCCGGGCGCAGATGGCCCAGGGAGTGCGCGCCGGCCACCCGCTGACCGACCTGCGGGTGCGCCTGGTCGACGGCAAGTCGCACAGCGTCGACTCCTCGGACATGGCCTTCCAGATCGCCGGCGGGCTGGCGCTGCGCGACGCCGTCCGCAGCGGCGGCGTCGTCGTGCTCGAGCCGGTGCTCGCGGTCGACGTGTCGGTGCCCGACGAGTTCGTCGGGACGGTGGTCAGCGACCTGTCGACCCGGCGTGGACGGGTCGTCGGCATGGATCCGGTGCCGCCGCCGCCGGGCAGCGCGAGCTCGTTCGCGGCGACGCGCACCGTCGTGCACGCCGAGGTGCCCGAGAGCGAGATGTCCCGGTACGCCATCGAGCTGCGCTCTCTGAGTCACGGAACGGGCAGCTTCCACCGCCAGCCGCACGGCTACGAGCCGATGCCGCCGCAGCTCGCCGACTCGCTGCTCGGCTGAGCCGCCTGCGGCGGCCTCCTCGGCGTCGACCTACTCGGCCTCGGCCTCGGCCGTGGACGTGGACGTGGCCGCGGCCGCGGCGGCCGCCCAGGCGTCGGCGAGCATCTCCCGCGTCTGCCCGAGCAGGGCGGGCAGGACCCGGGTGGCCCCCACCACCGGCATGAAGTTCGTGTCGCCGCCCCACCGGGGCACCACGTGCTGGTGCACATGGGAGGCGATCCCAGCCCCGGCGACGTGGCCGAGGTTCATGCCCGTGTTGAAACCGTGGGCTCCGCTGGCGGTGCGCAGCGCGCGCAGGGCCCGCTGCACGAAAAAGGCCATCTCCACGATTTCTTCGGATTCCATGTCGGCATAGTCGGCCACATGCCGGTAAGGCACGACGAGCAGATGCCCGGCATTGTAGGGATAGAGATTGAGGACGGCGTAGACGGTTTTCCCGCGGGCGACGACGAGCCCGTCCTCATCGGACATGTCGACGATGGAGCAGAAGGGGCATTCGTCGTCGCGCCCGCGCCCCTCGCCTTTGATGTAGGCCATCCGGTGCGGGGTGTAAAGCCGCTGGAAGGCATCCGGGCCGCCGACCCCGGCCTGCTCCTCCAGCGGAACCCCGCCAGGCGAGACCTCGGCGCTCACCGGGTGGTCACAGTGAGCTCGCCGTCCCGGCCTGGCCGGGGGAGCCCGCAGGTGGGAGCGACTGGACGGGACATGGCCGACCGGGCCTGCCCACCGGGGACAACCCTGCCACCTGCATCGGACGATCCCCCTCGAAGGGTGGCCATCATCCCGCCAATTTATCAGGACGTGGACCGATGAGGGGCTCCCGCGAGGGCGATGACGCCCACGCGCAGGTGCGTACCCGCAGATGAAGAGGGAGACTGACGGCGTGGGGGGGTCGCCGCCAGTCTCCCTCGAGTGGCGTATTCGGTTTCGAACCACGGCGTCCCGGCCGCCGCGGCGGCACGCCCGAAGGAAACGTACGAAACGGGAGAGATCTCCCGACGCATCCTGCGCGGCGCCGCACCGACAAAAGGGACCCGCTACGCCCTACCGGATCAGCTTAGCGGGTGTTCAGCCGATCTGTACAGGGCCGGTCTCATGCCGACCGGAACTATCCCGACGAACATCGCCGGCGCCGGACCTGAACCCGTGGGCACACCAACGATCTCACCGAAGGGGCGGGACGCACAACGATGGCGATCCACGATGGGCCAACGGCGACGTCATCGGCCACCGCGGTCGGCCCACCCCGCCCCGTCACCTTCGACTCCGGCCGACGGCGATCCTCGCGCGCCGCTGCCGGGCGACCGACGAGGCGCACCGTCCACCCCGGACCACCCGGGGTAGCCCACCCAGGTGAATTCGATCGTCCGAACCCGGACGGTCTTTCGCGGTCTGGGCCACTCATCTCGACCGGCGGAACCAGAAAAGCGATCGCCCTTCGGCTGGCCAGATCGGCGGACCACACCGGCCCACCCTCGGCGATGCTCACTCTCCGTCACCGTCCGCCGGAAGGCGCCCGGCGCGGTGCGGGCGCCCCGTCCGCGGGCCCGACGTCGAGGACCCCCACCGGCATGGCACCAAAGTGGGGTCGCGAGGAGATTGTTCCGGTCCGACCGACGCCCGAAGCGGGCGGGCGTATCGCGAAGAAAGCGGCATTTGTGCTGGCAGGAAGCGCGCCAACGCCGGACAGGACGATCTCCATCCGATGGCCCGCCGCCGGTCCGCCCCCAGCGAACTCACCGACGCGGCGGTGCCTGGCAGCCCCGGGAACCGACACCAAAGGGGAAACCGCAGCGGATCACCGACGACCGGAACTCAAAGGCGCGAGCATGAGCACGACCCACCCGCACCGGACGCTTCCCGCGCCACCCGCCCGTCTCCACCGAGCCGCCCCGGGACCAACCCCCCGACCAACGACCCGAACACCACCGTCCGAGCCCCTGGTCAGACGTGCCTCCAGGCCCATCGCGAGCGCACCTGGGGCCATCCCCCGGGCACCAGCGCTCACCAGGCCAAGCCCCCGCCCAGCGCGAAGATTCGACATGGCGGCAAGATCGACACCAGCCCGAGCCGCCCCACCGACAACCAGCGCCAAGGCCCACCCACCAAGGGATCCCATGCGCTCAGAGCCAGACTCCCACCCACACCCGCCCATCCACCCCAACCCACCACCACACCCATCGCGGGGGGTCCGGGGGGTCGCCCCCCGGGCAGACATCACGCGGGACCGCGGCAAGCCCCTCGGAAGGGGGCGCAGCATGACAAGCCAGATCGCGTGGGCGTACGTGGTTTCGAACCACGGACCTCTGCCGTGTGAAGGCAGCGCTCTACCACTGAGCTATACGCCCTTGCGGGTGGTGGGACCACCTTACACGGCACCGATCCGGGTCGATGCAGGGGGGTCCCGGCGGACGGATACACCGATGTCCGCCGTCCCGTCCGGTGGGTGGACTGGGTCAGGTTCGCCGCGACTGGCCAAGGTTGAGAACCACCCGGACGGGGAAGGCTCAAAGTGGAACGGCCTTGGCAGGTTGGCCTGACGCTCGGGGGACGTTCGGACGCTACGGATGGTAACCATCCGCCCGCCTGCGGTGGGGGTACATCTCGCGGCCGTCCGATCTACGATCTACCCGGGAAAGGGTCACCCTTCCGGGCCGGTCAACTCGCCCGAACTGCCGTAACGGATGTTGTCTTGGCATAATCTTGTTTCCAACGGGACTCGGAGAGGGAACTATCCCGTTACACGGGTGCTCGCCCGCACCACGCACCATGAGAGGCCGCCCGATGACTATTCGTCACGATTCGATCACCGCCGAACTCGCCCTTCGTCTCGTCGTGCCCGGCGGCGCTCCTGTGCCGGTTGCCGCGACGGTCCGGTACGAGCCGGCCGACCCCTACGCGATCAGCATCGGCTTCCGGACGGGAGCGGACGAGGTCGTGGAGTGGACCTTCGCACGCCAGCTCCTGAGCGACGGCGTGCGTCGTCCCGCCGGGGACGGCGATGTGCAGGTGTGGCCGGCCGCCCAGTCCGGTGGGCGGATCGTCTGCCTGTCCCTGTCCAGTCCGTCGGGGCACGCGCTGTTCGAGATGCCGCGCTCCGAGGTGCTGGCCTTCCTACGGCGGACGTACTCCGCCGTGCCCCTCGGTGGCGAGAGCGACATCATCGATCTCGATGCGGAGCTCGCGTTGCTGATCTGGGGCGGTCCCGAGCGGTGATCTGACCGGGGTCGGGATCGCTGCCCGACCCCGGTCAGCCGGTGCGGGCACTGTTCGACAGGGGGAGCTCCTCCCCCATCGCCTCCTGCATCCGAGGCAGTTCCCATCCATCGCATGCCGAGCATCCACCTGCCTGACGAGCACCCACCCGCCTGGTCGGAGACCCTCCGGCCAGGCGGGTCGTCGTTGGTGCGCCGGCGCGGGCCGGCCGCTCGACCTCAGCCGCTCGCCAGGCCCACCAGCCGGTGGGCCTTGAGCTCGGTCTCATGCCACTCCCCCAGCGGGTCGCTGCCCCAGGTCACGGCGGCGCCGGTGCCGAACCACAGCCGGTCCGCGCCGAACCAGAAGGTACGGATGCCGACCGAGAGCCATCCCCGGCCGCTGTCGGCGTCCACCCAGCCGATGCCGCCGCAGTAGGGACCGCGCGGCCCCGGCTCCAGCTCACCGATGATCCGCAGCGCGCTCGACTTGGGCGCGCCGGACACGGAGCCGGGCGGGCAGGCGGCTTCCAGCAGCTCCGGCCAGCCCACCCCGGACCGCAGCCGGGCGCGCACCGTCGAGACGAGGTGCACCAGGCCGGGATGATGTTCGACGGCGCACAGGGCCGGCACGGCGACGCTGCCCGTCCGAGCCACCCGCCCGAGATCGTTGCGTACCAGGTCGACGATCATGATGTTCTCGGCGACGTCCTTGTCCCGCAGGTCGCGCACGCTCCGGCCGGTGCCCTTGATGGGGCCGGAATGGACGACGTCGCCGTCCCGGGCCAGGAACAGCTCCGGCGAGGCCCCCGCGATCCGCAGGCCGGCCTCGGGAACGTCGAGCGTGAGCGCGTACGGCGCCGGGTTGCCGGCCGCGAGGATCGCGGCGAGCGCGGCGGGGTCGGGTTCGACCGGCTCGCCGCCGGGGCCGGCCGGAGGCAGCGGCGCGGACAGCAGCCGGCAGAGGTTGACCTCGTAGACGTCGCCGGCGGCGATGCGCTCCCGGATGGTCGTCGCGCCGGCCACGTACGCGGCGCGGTCGAGGCTGGTGGCCCAGGATCGCGCGTCCGGGCCGCGCCAGGGGCCGCGGCTCAGCGCCGCGGCACCCGCGGCGGGCGCCGGACGCACGTCGGCGAACCGGACGCACCGCAGCGCCCCCTCGAAGTCGACGACCACGGCCCAGAAGCCGCCGCGCTCCAGCACCGCGGGATCGTCGCTGATCTCCACCACGCCCGTGGCGAGCCGCTCGCCCGCGAGCAGGTACGACGGTGGCCTGGACCGCGGGACCGCCGCGGACCCGCGGACGACCGGTTCCGGAGCGCCCAGGTTCGTCCGGCTCATTCCGATCACGTTACCGCCCCTCCCGGATCGACACCTCCCTCCCACGGGCTTCCCGATCGGTCTGCCCGGCCGTGGATCCCCTGCCCCGCAGGCGGTCGTCCACGCCCGCGAGACGTGCCGCGAACGCTGCCGCGGGCGAACGCGTGACCCGCGGGCCACGGATGGAGACCGAGCCCGGGGGGTCGACCGGCTCGGTGGACGTGCCGTGGGCGAAACCCGATGTTCACGTGGGACACCTTGACCCAACGCAACATCTCCGCGACGTCTGGCGGGCCATTCGACGCAGGGGCCGTTCGTCCGCTAGAGTGCTACCTGCACCGCCAAGAACTCCTGGTGCAGCGCGGACGTGGCTCAGTTGGTAGAGCATCACCTTGCCAAGGTGAGGGTCGCGGGTTCGAATCCCGTCGTCCGCTCGGGAACAGAGGGGCTTGAGGTCCGTACCAGCGGCCTCCCGCGGCGGAGTGGCCGAGTGGTTTAGGCAAGGGCCTGCAAAGCCCTGTACGCGGGTTCGATTCCCGCCTCCGCCTCTGGATCCATTGCGGGCGATTAGCTCAGTGGGAGAGCGCTACCTTGACACGGTAGAGGTCACTGGTTCAATCCCAGTATCGCCCACCCGCAGTACGGTGTTTTTTCTGTTTTGGCCGGCCACTCCCTGGAGTGGCCGTTTTCATGTTCGGGCGCGGTCGCGCGGTCGTTTCCCAACCACCGCCCGCCCGGATCCGCTGCTACCCAGGCCGGACGGCCCCGCCGCGGCACGATCGCGAGGAGCCGGATCAGCGGGTCGGCGCCGCCGACGGCGAACCCGAGGCCAGGAGGAACGCGGTCACACCGTCGGCGATGCCGCTCGCCGCCCGGGCCCGCCAGGCCGGATCGATGATTTCCGCGGCGTCGGTCCGGTTGCGCATGTTCCCGCATTCGAGGAACACCTTCGGGACACGGGAGAGGTTCAGGCCCCCCAGGTCGGACCGGATCGTCATCCCCTCCTTGCCGAGATAGTCGGCCAGCGGCTGGCCGGTGGCGCGGCCGAACGCCGACCGCAGGGCCCCGGCGAGCCGGCTCGACGGGGTGAGGATCGCCGCGTTGGCCCGGTCGGGACTCAGCGCGGGCGCGATCACGTGGAAGCCGCGCCCCTCGGCGGGCCCGCCGTCGGCGTGGACGGAGACGACCGCGGCCGCGCCGGCGCTGTTGCCGATCTTCGCCCGGTCGTCGATGCACGGGCCCACGCCGTCGTCGCCCGGCCGGGTCAACACGACCCTGGCGCCGCGGGAGCGCAGGATCACGGCGGCCCGTTGGGCGAGATCGAACGTGAAGGCGTGCTCCGGGTACCCGCCGTCGGTCTGCGCCCCGACGGTGTCGCACTCCTTGTCGAAACCCCCGGCGGGCACCAGTCGGTTGATGGCCGCGCTCGCTCGGCTGTTGCCGCCGTCGTGCCCTGGATCGAGCACGACGGTGCGGCCGGCGAGCGCCGCCGGGCCGGCGGCGACGGGCGAGTCGACGGGCCTGGGGACCGGGGCGCCGTGCTGGTCCGAGCCGGTCAGCGCGAACCGCAGACCGAACCCGGCCACCAGGGCGACGGCGACCACGCCGACGATCTGGGCGAGCATCGACGGCCTGACCCACACCGGCATCGTGTCTCCCACCTACGGAGGAGTCGAGCTGCCCCGTCCGCACTCACCGTATGCGAACGCCCGAACCCCGCCAGAACAGGGCGGCGTCACGGCAGCACGGCAGGCTCCCCGGGGCGGCGCGGGGGGCGGTGTCAGGCCGTGACGAAGTCGATCAGCCGCTCCACGGCTCCCAGCAGGCCCACCTCGAGATCGGTGTAGCTGTCGACCGAGGCCAGTACCCGGCGCCACAGATCGACGGGTTCGGCAACGCCCAGCGCCCGGCACACCCCCTCCTTCCACGGCTCGCCGCGGGGCACCGTCGGCCAGGCCGGGATGCCGATCGACGCCGGCTTCACCGCCTGCCAGATGTCGATGTAGGGATGGCCGGTGACCAGCACGTGCTCGCCGGTGACGGCGGCGGCGATGCGGCTCTCCTTCGAGCCGGGGACGAGATGGTCGACGAGGACGCCCAGCCGCCGGCCGGGCCCCGGCCGGAACGCCTCGACGACCCCCGGCAGCTCGTCGACCCCGTCGAGGCTCTCCACCACCACGCCCTCGACGCGCAGGTCGTCACCCCACACCCGCTCGACGAGGGCGGCGTCGTGCACGCCCTCCACGTAGATGCGGCTGGCACGGGCGACGCGGGCCCGATGACCGGCGACGGCGAGCGAGCCGGACGCGGTGCGTGCCGGGGCGGCAGGCCCCGCCCGACGGGGCCGCACGAGTGTGACCCGGCGCCCCTCCAGCAGGAACGCCCCGGGTGCGAGCGGGAAGACCCGGCGGGCGCCGTGGCGGTCCTCCAGCGTGACGGCGCCGCGCTCGGTGCCGACCACCGCGCCGCAGAAGCCCGTCGCGACCTCCTCGACCACCAGATCGGCTTCGAGCTCGACCTCCGGCGGCGGAACCGGGCGGGTCCGGGCGGCGGGCGCCAGGACATCTCGGCCATAATCGCGGCTGCGCATGCCCCGAACCTAGGCCGCCAGAACGCCATGATCAGGGATATCGACGCGGGCGTGTCGGGATGCGACAGTGGGGTCAGGTGGGACCAGGTGGGGTCATATCGCCGGCGGCCCGCTCCCGCCCGGCGGCCGGGCCGGCACGAGGATGGCAGCATGAGGCAAGGGGAGCTGCGACGGTGACTGCGCGTTACGGACCGGGAATCGCCCTGCTGGTCGTGGACGTCCAGAACGACTTTGCCGACCCGGCGGGCAGCCTCTACGTGGCCGGCGGCGAGCAGATCGTCGAGGGGGTGAACGCCGAGGTCGCGGCCGCGGTGGCCGCCGGCTCCCCGGTGTTCTACAGCCAGGACTGGCACCCCGCGCGCACCCCGCACTTCGTCACCGACGGCGGTGTCTGGCCGCCGCACTGCGTGGCGGGAACCGCGGGAGCCGGCTTCCATCCCGACCTGGTCGTGTCGGGCGAGGTGATCCGCAAGGGGGTGGACGGGGCCGACGGCTACTCCGCCTTCTCCGTGCGCGACCCGGCCTCGGGGCACCGGTCGGCGACCGTGCTCGGGGAGCGGCTCGCCGAGCTCGGGGTGTCGACGCTCGTCGTCGTCGGCCTGGCCGGCGACCACTGCGTCCGGGAGAGCGCGCTGGACGCGCGGTTGCAGGGTCTCACGGTGGTGCTGCCGCTGGCTCGAACCAGATTCGTCAACCTGCATCCGGGCGACGGGGAGCGGGCCGTGGCGGCGATGCGGGACGCGGGCGTGCTGGTCGGCTGAGGCAACCCCGTCGGTCGGGCCGGTCGGGGCGTGCCGTCAGCGGGCCCCCGCCACGGCCGTGGCGTGTTGCGAGCCCACGCCAGAGGCCATGCGGTGGAACATCCGAACGCGGTTCCTCAGGCCGCGCAGTCCCGGCAGACCATCCGGCGCTCGTCCACGAGCTGGCTGCGGTGGTGGACGAGGTAGCACTGCGTGCAGGTGAACTCGTCAGCCTGCCGCGGCAGCACCCGGACGTTCAGTTCCTCTCCGGCCAGGTCGGCACCCGGCAGGCCGAGCTCGGTCTCGAACGGGTCGACATCGTCACCGAGATCAGCCGCCGCGTCCGCCCGCCGTGCCTTGAGGGCTTCGAGACTCTGCTCGGAGGCGTCCTCTATGTCAGCCGTACGAGGTGTGTCGTAATCGGTGGCCACTGAATAACTCCCAGAATGGTTGTGCGAGGTCGTGCGCAAGCCACAACGCACGACCGCCGGGGTATGTGCCCGTCAGACCCGCGCTACCCGGGTGTGGGCTTCACCACACCCTCGCAACCATCTCCGCGCCGATGCGTCGTAGGGCTCTGACCATCCGCGACGCGCGCCCACCCGGTGCAGGTCCGGGGCCCCGCGGGCCGGTCGGCGGCGGGTCTTCAGCCGGTGCGCCGCAGCCAGGTGACCGGGGCCCCGTGGGCGCCCCGGCGCAGCGGCTCGAGGACGTCGTCCCACGCCGTCCCGAGCAGGCGGTGCAGGCCACGGGCGAGGGTCTCCCGAGCCTCGCCCCGTTCCAGCAGCGCCCGCAGGGCGGCCTCGCCGACCACCACGTCACCGTTCGCGGCGATCGCGGCGCGGTGCAGGCCGAGATCGGGGGTATAGGAATAGCGCTCGGCGTCACACCCGGGCGAGGGCCCCTCGACGGTCTCGAAGGTGATGTGACCGAGCCTGCGCAGGGCGCCGGCGACTCGGCCCGCCGTACCCGGGGACGCGCGCCACTCCAGCCCGGCGAAGAGGAATCCGGGCATGCCGGGCTGCGCCGTCCAGGTCAGCGACACCGGCGACGACAACACGCCGGACACGCCGAACTCCAGATGCGGGCACAGGGCCGGCGGACAGGCGAGCACCGCCAGCTTGCCCGGCACGGCGAAGGACGACGAGCCGGATGACAGCTCACGAGCTGTCGAGGACATTGCGACCACGCGGGACCTCCGTCGACGAGGGACGCCTTCCCCTGCGCCTGTCGACCCGCCCCCGTATGGCTGAACAAATCGTCCCATGGTCCGGCTCGGCGGACTAGCCCCACCCCCCTCCGGAAGTATGACTAATTGGGCGGAACCCCGGTTCGGGGCAACCACGCTCCCCGCCTCGTGGATGGTTCATCCGGGTGAGTCAGTCCGACGCGGCATGAGGCCGCTGCGGCGCGGCGCCGTTGGGCCCGCCGCGGGCGGGCGCGCCGTCCTGGCCGGTGGCCGGCCCGCCGGTGCCCAGCAGACCGCCGAGGCCGCTGCCGAGGCCGCCGAGCACGCCGGTCAGCTCGCTCGGCACGATCCACAGCTTGCTCGCCTGGCCCTGGGCGATCTGCGGCAGCGTCTGCAGGTACTGGTAGGCCAGCAGCTTCTGGTCGGCGTCGCCCTCGTGAATCGCCCGGAACACCGTGCCGATGGCCTTCGCCTCGCCCTCGGCGGTGAGGATCTGCGCCTCGCGCTCGCCCTCGGCCCGCAGGATCGCCGCCTGCTTCTCCCCCTCGGCCCGCAGGATCTCGCTCTGCTTCACGCCCTCGGCGGTCAGGATCGCCGCGCGACGGTCCCGCTCGGCCCGCATCTGCTTCTCCATCGAGTCCTGGATGGACCGCGGCGGGTCGATGGCCTTCAGTTCCACCCGGTTGACCCGGATACCCCACTTGCCGGTGGCCTCGTCGAGCACGCCGCGCAGCTGTCCGTTGATCTGGTCGCGGGAGGTGAGCGTGGCCTCCAGGTTCAGCCCGCCGATGACGTTGCGCAGCGTGGTGACGGTGAGCTGCTCGATGGCGCGGATGACGTTGGCGATCTCGTAGGTGGCCGCCCGCGGATCGGTGACCTGGAAGTAGATGACCGTGTCGATCCCGACGACGAGGTTGTCCTCGGTGATCACCGGCTGCGGCGGAAAACTGACCACCTGCTCGCGCAGGTCGATGCGGTCGCGCACCCGGTCGACGAACGGGACGACGATCGCCAGCCCCGGGGTGAGGGTGCGGTGGTACCGGCCGAGGCGTTCCACCACCATCGCCCGCGCCTGCGGCACGATCCGCACCGCCCGCGCCAGAAAGATCAGCAATACCGCCGCGACCACCACGGCGACGATGACACCTGCCATGACGAACCCCTCCCAGTCGGACCCGCGGGCCTTGTGCCTGACCCCGCCGACGCCGGGAGCGCCGGGCCGTGGGGTCAGATCTCGAATCGATGCACGATGGCGGTCGCTCCGTCGATGCGCAGGACGTGCGCCTGGCTGCCGACCTCCAGCACGGTCGTGGTCGGGTACGACCGGGCCGACCAGACCTCCCCCTTGATCTTGACCCGGCCGCCGTCGCCGCTGACCTGTTCCACCACCAGGGCCTGCTCCCCCAGGAGCGCCTCCGTGCCGGTGCGCAGTTCGGGGCCGCGCTGCAGGTGCCGGCGGGCCACCGGGCGCAGCCCGAGGCCGAAGCCACCGGCCGCCACGACGAACCCGACGATCTGCCAGGCCACATCGACGCCCAGCACCGCGACGGCGGCGCCCACCAGCGCCGCCAGCGAGAACATCACCAGCGTCAGATCCAGCGTGAGCAGCTCGCCGACGAGCAGGGCGCCGGCGACGACGACCCAGATCGCCCAGTCGGCCATGAGTCCATGCTAGGCCCGGCCGTCAGCCGCCGATCAATGAAACCTCAATGATCACCAAAGCTCTGACCTCACATTTCGTGCGCCCCCGGATCAGAGCATCCGTCCTGGCCGTAGGCTTCGTTCGTATGTCGCAGGTATGGCCGGGCAGCCCTTATCCCCTGGGCGCCACATATGACGGGTCGGGGACGAATTTCGCGCTCTTCTCGGAGATCGCCGACCGGGTCCAGCTCTGCCTGTTCGACGACGCCGGCAAGGAGGACCAGGTCGATCTCAAGGAGGTCGACGCCTTCGTCTGGCACGCCTACCTGCCGGCGGTCGGGCCGGGGCAGCGCTACGGCTACCGGGTCCACGGGCCCTACGACCCCGCCCACGGCGCCCGGTGCAACCCGCACAAGCTGCTGCTCGACCCGTACGCCAAGGCCGTCGACGGCGAGGTCGCCTGGGACCAGGCGGTCTTCCCGTACACCTTCGGCGACCCGGACAGCGTCAACGACGCCGACTCCGGCCCGCACATGATGAAGTCGGTCGTGATCAGCCCGTTCTTCGACTGGAACGGCGACCGTCCGCCGCGCACGCCCTACAACGAGTCGGTGTTCTACGAGGCGCACGTCCGCGGGCTCACCAAGAACCATCCCGGGCTGCCCGAGGAGTACCGCGGCACCTACGCCGGCGTCGCCCACCCGCTGATGATCGACCACTACCGCAAGCTCGGCGTCACCGCGATCGAGCTGCTGCCCGTGCACCAGTTCGTCCACGACGAGCACCTGGTCAGCAAGAACCTGCGCAACTACTGGGGCTACAACTCGATCGCCTTCCTCGCCCCGCACAACGGCTACTCCGCCTCCGGCGGCCACGGCCGGCAGGTGCAGGAGTTCAAGGGCATGGTCAAGAACCTGCACGAGGCCGGGATCGAGGTGATCCTCGACGTCGTCTACAACCACACCGCCGAGGGCAACCACATGGGGCCGATGCTGTGCTTCCGCGGCATCGACAACGCGGCCTACTACCGCCTCGTGGACGACGACCCCCACTACTACATGGACTACACGGGCACCGGCAACAGCCTGCGGGTGCGCCACCCCCACGTCCTGCAGCTGATCATGGACTCGCTGCGGTACTGGGTGACCGACATGCACGTCGACGGCTTCCGCTTCGACCTGGCCGCCACGCTGGCCCGGGAGTTCTACGACGTCGACCGGCTGTCGTCGTTCTTCGACCTGGTCCAGCAGGACCCGGTCGTCTCCCAGGTCAAGCTGATCGCCGAGCCGTGGGACCTCGGCGAGGGCGGCTACCAGGTCGGGAACTTCCCCCCGCTGTGGACGGAGTGGAACGGCAAGTACCGCGACACCGTCCGTGACTTCTGGCGCGGCCAGGACCACGGCATCGCCGAGTTCGCCTCCCGCCTCACCGGGTCCAGCGACCTGTACGAGAACAACGGGCGGCGTCCCTGGGCGTCGATCAACTTCATCACCGCCCACGACGGGTTCACGCTGCGCGACCTCGTCTCGTACAACGAGAAGCACAACGAGGCCAACGGCGAGGACAACCGGGACGGATCCGACGACAACCGGTCGTGGAACTGCGGAGTCGAGGGGCCGACGGACGACCCGGACGTATTGTCCCTGCGGACCGCGCAAACCCGTAACCTGCTCACGACGCTACTGCTGTCCCAGGGGGTGCCGATGCTGGTCGCCGGAGACGAGATGGGGCGCACCCAACACGGCAACAACAACGCCTACTGCCAGGACAACCCGATCTCCTGGCTGGACTGGGCGGATGCCGAGCGCAACGCGGACCTGGTCGAGTTCGTCGGCCTGCTGGCCAGGCTCCGCAAGGATCACCCGATCTTCCGCCGACGCCGGTTCTTCAAGGGGCTCTCCCTGCGCGGGCAGGGCACCGCGGCCCGCGGCGCCGCGGGCGACGACCCGGCCGCGAGCGACGACCCGGCCAAGAAGGACATCGCCTGGCTGCGGCCCGACGGCACCGAGATGTCCGACGTCGACTGGGAGTCCGGCACGGCCCGCACCCTGGGCGTCTACCTCAACGGCGACGGCATCCCCGACCCGGACGCGCTCGGCCAGCCGATCTCCGACGACTCCTTCCTGCTGTACTTCAACGCCCACTTCGAGCCGGTCGCCTTCCGCGTGCCGGCACCGAGCTTCGGCGCGACCTGGGAGACGGTCATCGACACCCGCAAGTCCACCGCGGAGATCGACGCCACTCTGGAGGTCATCCCCCTGGCCCACACCGCCCTGGATCCCACCGACGTGGGCAAGGTGGTCAAGGCCGGCGACCCGATCGAGATCGACGCCCGTTCGACGGTCGTGCTGCGCCGTGTCGACTGAGCCGACCGCCCCGCCGCCGGGCGGCTCCCGAGGCGAGCGGGTGGTCCCGACCTCGACCTACCGGCTGCAGCTCAATCTGGACTTCTCCCTCACCGACGCGGCCGTGATCGTCCCCTACCTGGCGGCGCTCGGCGTGTCGCACCTGTACCTGTCGCCGGTGCTGGAGGCCGCCCCCGGCTCGACGCACGGCTACGACGTCGTCGAGCACGGCCAGATCAACCCCGAGCTCGGTGGGACGGGCGGCCTGCGCCGGCTGACCGCCGCCTGCCGCAAGGCCGGCCTCGGGATCGTCGTCGACGTCGTCCCGAACCACATGTCCGTCACCCCGGCGGCGGCGAACGCGGCCTGGTGGTCGGTGCTGCGGGAGGGCCCCGACTCCCCCTACGCGACCTGGTTCGACATCGACTGGGCCGCCCCCGACAACCCGGGCCGGGTGCTCGTGCCGATCCTCGGCGCCGGCCTCGCGGACTGCCTGGCCGCCGGGGAGATCTCCGTCGAACAGGACACCGAGGGCGCGTGGGTCGTCGTCTACTACGACCACGTGCTGCCGACCGCGCCCGGCACCGCCGACCCCGACGACGTCGCCGCGACCCTCGACGCCCAGTACTACCGGCTGTGCTGGTGGCGGGTCGCCGCGAGCGAGCTGAACTACCGCCGCTTCTTCGACATCACCACCCTCGCCGGGCTGCGCCAGGAGGAACCCGACGTCTTCGCCGCCACCCATCGGCTGCTCATCGAGCAGGTTCGGGCGGGCACGTTCGAGGGGCTGCGCATCGATCATCCGGACGGCCTGGCCGACCCGGAGGGCTACCTGCGGCGGCTGGCCGACGCCTCCGGCGGGGTGTGGACCGTCGTCGAGAAGATCCTGGAGAACGACGAGGACCTGCCGGAGACCTGGGCCTGCGACGGCACCACCGGCTACGAGGGCATCGCCCGGCTGACCCGGCTGTTCCTCGACCCCGTCGCCGGGCATCCCCTCGCCGCGCTCTACCAGGAGATCACCCGCGCCGATCCGGACTACGAGGCCGAGGCCCGGGCCGCGAAGCTCGACGTGCTCGCCGGCGTGCTGCAGCCCGAGGTCGACCGGCTGACCGCGCTCGCCCTCGGCGAGGCCCGGGAGGCCCGCGCGGACCTCACCCGCACCGGCCTGCGCGAGGCGCTGTGCGAGGTGCTGGCCGCCTTCGACGTCTACCGGGCCTACATCCGCCCGGACGGCACCCCGAGCCTGGAGGCACGCGGCCACGTGGTGCGCGCCTGCGAGCAGGCCCGCTCGTACCTGCCCGGCCGCTCCACCGAGGTCGACCTGATCGAGGACCTGGCCCTCAGCGGCCCGCCCGAGTTCGTCACGCGCTTCCAGCAGACCTGCGGCCCGGTGATGGCCAAGGGCATCGAGGACACGGCGTTCTACCGCTACTCCCGGCTCATCGCCCTCAACGAGGTCGGCGGCGACCCGGCGCGCTTCCCGGCGTTCACCACCGGGCATCCGCGCAGCGCCGTCACCGAGTTCCACGAGGCGAACCTGACCGTGCAGCGCAACTGGCCGCTGACGATGACCACCCTGTCCACGCACGACACGAAGCGCTCCGAGGACGTCCGCGCCCGCCTCGCCGTCCTGTCGGAGGACCCCCGCGGCTGGGCGGAGGTCGCCGGCCGGCTGGTCCGCCTCGGCGAGCGCCACCGCGACACCGAGCAGGGCTGGCCGGACCGGTCCACCGCCTACTTCCTGCTGCAGACCCTCGTCGGCGCCTGGCCGCTGTCCACCGAGCGGGCGACCCAGTACATGGTCAAGGCCGTCCGCGAGGCGAAGGTCTACACGAGCTGGACCGACCAGGACCCCGCCTACGAGGCGGCGCTGACGAACTACATCGAGTCGGTGCTGGAGGACGAGGAGTTCCTCGCCGTGCTCACCGGCTACGTCGCCACCCTCGTCGAGCTCGGCCGGCAGAACTCGCTGGCCCAGAAGCTGCTCCAGCTCACCGTCCCCGGCGTGCCGGACGTGTACCAGGGTCAGGAGCTGTGGGACCTGTCCCTGGTCGACCCGGACAACCGCCGCCCGGTCAACTACGGCGACCGCACGAAGCTGCTCGCCGAGCTCGGCGCCGAGCCGGGCGCGGACACCGGCGGGCCACGCCGCCCGCCGCTGCTCGACGACTCCGGCGCCGCGAAGCTGCTCGTCGTCGCCCGGACGCTGCGGACCCGCCGCGAGCACCCCGAGTGGTTCGGCGACCGGGCCACCTACCGGCCGCTGTGGGCGTCCGGCTCGGCCGCGGAGAACGTGGTCGCCTTCGCCCGCTCCGAGTCGGTGGTCACCGTGGTGCCGCGCCTGGTCCTCGGCCTGCGCCGCGGCGGCGGCTGGCGCGACACGACCATCCCCCTGCCCGAGGGCCGCTGGACCGACGTCCTGACCGGCCGCAAGCACGACGGCGGCACCGCCTACGTCCTGCGCCTCCTACGCGACTTCCCCGTCAGCCTCCTCGTCCGCTCCTGACCGCGGGCCCGGCTCCCCGAGGCCTTCACCACGCTCCTGACCCGGCGCGAACGGGCCCCTCCCACGGATCGACCTTCGCCGCCGACGGACGTCCGCACGAGGCGGGACGGCGCGCGCCGCCAGACGCTGATCACGGATCTCACCTGGCGTGTCCGCGGCCATGAGACCGGTCACAGGGGGCCGTCCCGCCCGGTGAAACCGGGTCCTGCGGGCACCTTCGGTGGGGGCCGTTGTCACGGACACGGCATGTCGGCCGGCGGCGGAAGGTAGACAGGAGCTATGAGCACCTTCCGGCTGTGGGCCCCGGACGCGAAGACGGTCAGCCTGGTCGTGGCGGATTCCGCCGGCGACGCCACCCATGAGATGTCCGCCGGGCGGCGGGGCTGGTGGTGGGTGAACGTCCCCTCCGCGAAGCACGGCACGGACTACGCGTTCCAGCTCGACGGGGGCAGCGAGGAGCTGCCCGATCCCCGCTCGGTCTGGCAGCCGGCGGGGGTCCACGGCCGGTCCCGGCTCGTCGACCACGGCGCGTTCCGCTGGTCGGACGCGAGCTGGCGGGGCATCGCACTGGCCGGCAGCGTGCTCTACGAGCTGCACGTCGGGACGTTCACCCCGGAGGGCACCTTCGACGCCGCGATCGGCCGGCTCGACCACCTCGCCGAGCTCGGTATCGACGCCGTCGAGCTGCTGCCGGTCAACGCCTTCCCGGGGCATCACGGCTGGGGCTACGACGGGGTCGGCCTGTTCGCCGTGCACGAGCCCTACGGCGGGCCGGAGGGGCTGAAGCGGTTCGTCGACGCGGCACACGCCCGCGGCATCGGCGTGATCATGGACGTCGTCTACAACCACCTCGGCCCGGACGGGAACTACCTGGGGCAGTTCGGGCCGTACTTCACCGACCGGTACATCACCCCGTGGGGGCCGGCGGTCAACCTCGACGCGCCCGGCTCGGACGAGGTCCGCGCGTTCATCCTCGACAGCGCCCTGTCCTGGCTGCGGGACTTCCACTGCGACGGGCTGCGCCTGGACGCCGTGCACGCCTTCCAGGACAGCCGGGCGATGCACCTGCTCGAGGAGATCGCCGAGTCGGTGCACCGGCTCGGGGCGCAGATGCGCCGGCCGCTGTTCGTCGTCGCCGAGTCCGACCTCAACGACCCGAAGCTGGTGGTCGCGCCCGAGGCCGGCGGGTACGGCCTGGACGGCCAGTGGTGCGACGACGCCCACCACGCGCTGTGGGCGACGCTGTCGGGCGAACGGCAGGGCTACTACGTCGACTTCGGGTCGATCTCGACGCTCGCCCACGCGCTGACGAAGGGCTTCGTGCACGAGGGTGGCTACTCGTCGTTCCGCGGCCGCTCCCACGGTCGGCCGATGCCGCCGACGACGCCGGCCTACCGGTTCGTCACGTTCCTGCAGAACCACGACCAGATCGGCAACCGGGCGGTGGGTGACCGGTCGTCGGCGCAGCTCAGCGACGGGCTGCTGCGCATTGGCGCGGCCCTGCTGCTCACCTCGGCGCTGACCCCGATGCTGTTCATGGGCGAGGAGTGGGGGGCGCACACCCCCTGGCAGTACTTCACCGACCACCTCGCCCCCGGGCTCGGCGACGCGGTGCGGGAGGGGCGGCGGGCCGAGTTCGCCGAGCACGGCTGGGGGCCCGACGACGTTCCCGACCCGCAGGATCCGGCGACGTTCGAACGGTCGAAGCTGGACTGGTCCGAGCCGACCCGCCCGGGCCACGGCAGCCTGCTCGACTGGCACCGCCGGCTCATCGGACTGCGCCGCAGGCTGCCGGCGCTGACGGATCCGGCGTGGGCGTCGGTGGAGTGCACCTTCGACGAGGAGGCCCGCTGGCTGGTGGTGCGCCGGGGGGACGTGGCGATCGTCGTCAACCTCGCGGCGCAGCGGCAGGCGGTGCCGCTGGACGGCGTCCCGTTCGACGCGCCGGCGGCCTCGGCCCCCGGCTTCACCTACATGCCCGGCCGGGTCGAGCTCGACGGCGAGTCCGTCGTGATCACCCGCCTGCTGCCGCCCGCCGGCTGAGCGCCGCCGCGCCCGGCCCGCCGGTCATCGTCGGATGCGGCCGCGGGACAGCAGGAAGTACAGCGCGCCGAGCACCGCCAGCCCCACCAGCAACACCATGACGAGCAGCACGACGTAGGTTCCCATGCGTCCATCGTCGCAGGCCTCGCCGACGATCGCGGCGGTCCGGTCCCTGATGTCCGTCCACCTGACGGGCAGCCGGTTCGGGAGCGCCGCGAGGCCGGCGTCCGGGATGGAAGGTGGCAGGACTCGGGCGGCGGGACGCGGACGGCGGGGGTCAGGCGGCGAGGGTCAGGCGGTGGTGGTGAGGTGGGCGCCGTCGCGGGCGAGCGCGGCCAGGCGCGACACCGCCCGCTGGTACTTCTTCCGATGCGGCCCGGCGAGCAGCTCCGCGCCGAACAGCTCCCCCAGACCGACGCCCGAGGCGACGACCGGTATCGACCGGTCGTAGAGCCGATCGGCGAGCACCACGACCCGCAGCGCCACGGCCTGGTCGGCGACCGGCGTCACGCCGTGCAACGCGACCAGCCGCACCCCGTCGACGAGTGCCCCGTAACGCGACGGGTGCAGTCCGGCGAGATGCGCGCAGAGCGCCGCGAAATCGTCCTCGCTGGCCCCGTCGTGGGCGGCGGCAAGCGCCGCGACCTCGCCGTCCGCGCGTGGCGGGGGCGGGGCCGGCAGTCCCCGGTGCCGGTAGTCGGCGCCGTCGACGCGCAGGACGTCGAAGCGGGCGGCCAGGCCCTGGATCTCGCGCAGGAAGTCGGCCGCGGCGAACCGGCCGGCGCCGAGATCCTCCGGCTGGGTGTTGCTCGTCGCGGCCAGCGCGACGCCGGCGTCGGCGAGGCGGGTCAGCAGGGTCGACATGAGCACCGTGTCGCCCGGATCGTCGAGCTCGAACTCGTCGATGGCGAGCAGCCGCATCCCGCCGAGAGCGCGCGCGGTCGCCGCGAAGCCGAGCGCTCCCACCAGGGAGGTGAGTTCGACGAAGGTGCCGTAGGCCTTCGGGCCCGCCACCGCGTGCCACAGCGACGCGAGCAGGTGGGTCTTGCCGACGCCGAACCCGCCGTCGAGGTACACCCCCGGCCGGGCCGTCCCCGCACCGCGGCCCGCACCACCCGACCAGGCCCCGCGGACGCCGCGGCCGAACAGCCCCGACCGGCCGCTGCGGGCCCTACGGGCCGAACCGCCGCCCCTGGCGGGGCCGGCATTCACTCGGTCGGCGAACGCGGACAGGGCGGTGACGGCGGCGCTCTGGCTCGGTTCCGCAGGATCGGGCAGGTAGCCGGCGAAGCGGACGGCGTCGAAGCGCGGCGGCGGGACGAGCGCGGCGACCAGCTCCTCGGGCCGCACCTGCGGTCGGCGGTCGACGAGGCGCTGCACCACCCCGCCAGCCTACGGAGCAGGCCGGATCGGGCCACCCGTCGTGCGCCGCCGGGACCGAACTCACAGTGCCCGGGCCGATCGGGCCGGCACAGGGGTCGTCACGGCGCCGCCCGCGGGGCAGGACGCACGGCGCGCAGAGCCGCCCAACAGGGCAGGACACAGGGCTCTCGCAGCCGCCCCTCGGGGCAGGGCCCACCCCTCTCGCAGCCCCTTCAGGGCAGGGATCGAGGGCCGGGCGAGCCGCCGATCGGGGCAGTAGGAACAGGCTGGTCGGCCGCACGTCACAGGACGAGACGAACCGGATGAGCCCTCGCCGACCGGCTACAGTCGGCTCGGTGCGACGCATCCTTCCGGTTCCCGGCCCCGCCGACAGCCCAGGCACGCCCGCGCCGGTCGCGACGACGACGGCGGATGCCGCCGGTGCCGGTGCCGGCACGGACGGTCCGGTCGCCGCCGGCGGCGACGAGATCGCGGCGAAGGCGGTCGAGGTCGATCTCGACGAGGCCTACGCCTACCCGCCCGCAGCCGGGCAGACCAGCTACGTCCGGGCGAACTTCGTCAGCTCCGTCGACGGTGCCGCCGAGGTGGGTGGGCGGTCCGGCCCGTTGGGCGGCGAGGCGGACCGACGGGTCTTCCAGCTGCTGCGCTGGCTCAGCGACGTGGTGCTCGTCGGCGCCGGCACCGTACGCCACGAGAACTACGGGCCGGTGATCGTCCCCCCCGAACGGCGGGATCGGCGGCAGGCCGCGGGGCTCGCCGCCGTCCCCCCGATCGCCGTGATCACCGCGACCGCTGGCCTCGATCCCGGCGCCCGACTGTTCGACGCCGAGGTCCGTCCCATCGTCCTGACCTGCGACGCCGCCCCCCCGGCCAAACGGCAGGCGCTCGCGGCGGTCGCCGAGGTCGTCCTCTGCGGTGAGACGACCGTCGACCCGGCGGCGGCCCTCGCGGCCTTGGCCGAACGGGGGATGACCCGGGTACTCACGGAGGGCGGGCCGCTGCTGCACGCCCAGCTTGCCGGTGCCGGTCTGCTCGACGAGCTGTGCCTGACCGTGGCGCCGATGCTCGCCGGCCCCGGCCGGATGGGCATCGTGGAGGGCCCTCCCTGGCCCGAACCGGCCACGATGAGGCTGGTCCAGGTGCTCGCCGAGGACGGCAACCTCTTCCTGCGCTACCAGCGCTGAGGCCGCCGGCGCCGGGCCCGTGTGCGCCCGGTCGGTGCGGCGGGGCCGGGGTGGCTCTCGCTTCATCCACAGGTCGGCAATTCCCACAGCCGTCATCCACAGGATCCGAGGACGATCAGCGCGAGCCGCCGGGAAGTTGTTAGCGTCGCCGCACCGAACCTGACCCCGACGGCGGTGGTGTGCGGATGACGATCTTCGATGGAGCCGGGACGACGGCGGCCGCTGCGGTGGCGCGCACCCGGCGAGACGTGACGACGGCCCTGGACCGGGTGACGGCCGCCGGTGCCGGGGCGTGGGACGGCCGGGCGGCACAGCAGTGGGCCAGCCGGATTCGGCGCCTCGCCGCCGAGGCGACCGCCCTGCTCGACCGGTGCCTGCTGCTCTGCGAGCAGGCCTGTTCCAGCCCGGCCGGGCCGTCGGCGGCGCCCGGCGCCCCACCGCGGGCGATCGGCTGACGTTGTGGCGAGCTTCGGTGATTCCGTCCCCCTCACCGCGGGCCATCCTCCCGGGCACGGCACGAGTGCCGCCCGGGTGTCCTTCGATCCCGCCCGGCTGCGGGTGCTCGCGGCCGCGGTCCGGTCCGCCGGGGAGGCCCTGCACACCGGCGCGCGGCTCGTCGCCCACGCGCTGGCTCAGGTCGGCGGCCCGGGTGGCTGGGCGGCACGGCTGGCCCGGCTCGGCGACGAGCTCGACGCCGATGCCGCGATGCTGCGCCGCCGGCTCGCGCTGGCCGAAAGCGCCGACGTCGCGGGACGGTCGATCCTGCCGGCGGCGGCCGTCGTCGTGCCGGCCGTACAGCACTCCCGGTCGTTCGACGGTGGGGCTGATCCCGGGGCGGACGTCGCTGCCGGTACCGGAGCCGTCCCCGTCGGGGGCGGCGGACCCGCGGCGCGCGCCGCGGGTCGGGCCGCGGCGCGTTCGCTGCTGTCCGGTGGCGGCCCGGCGGGAGCGCAGGGCGCGGCCGGCGACGTCGCCGGGTCGGCGGGGCGTCCGGCCCGCGCTCTCGGTGCGGGCGCCGGGCGGCGGCTGGGTTCACCGGGCGGCCACGCGTCGGCAGGCGGCGGCGCATCCGCGGGCAGCCTGCGGGAGGCGCTGAGCGCGTTGCGCTCACGCGGCGGCGACCTGGACTTCGTCGCCGGCTTCTACGACGGGCTCGGGCCGGCCGGGCTCGCGCACCTGCTCGCCGGGGTGACGGAACGCTCCGGGGGGCCGATGGTCAACCGGCCGGCACCACCGGCCGGGGTGAACCGGCGCGACGCCGAGGGGATTCTCGGGCGGACCTTCGCCGCCTACAGCCGCGGCCGGGCATTCGACGACTCCTGGCTCGGCCGGTTCAACACCCAGGGCCGCCACGACCGGGCCGAGACCGTGCTGCTGATTCCGCTGTTGACGGCCGGTCGCATCGACAGCGCCCTGCTCGACCGGCTGGGTCGCCTGGCCTTCGGCCCGGGGTCCGGACCGGCGGCTCGGCGGGAGCCCGCGGACGGTCGCGGGGCGGCTGTGCTGCGCGAGGCGACGGCGGACCGCGGTTACCGGGTCGCGTTGCTGGCGGCGATCGCCGCCGAACCGGCGCTGGCGGCCCGGTTCGCAACCCGGTACGTCGAGGCGATCCTGGCCGGCGCCGCCGTCGGGGACCTCGCTCTGCCGGTGGCGGTCGGCCTCGTCGGCGCGACCGCGCGGGCATGGTCCGGGCTGGTCGCCGCGGCCGGCGGCACGGCGGCACGGCGGGCGGATCCGCGCGCCTCGGCGGAGTTCGTCGCCCGCCTCGCCGGGGCCGTGCACGCCGCCGACGGCCCGGCGCTGCCGTCGCACCTGCGCGCGGCCCTCGTCCCGGCGCTGCACACCTACCGGGAGGAGATGTACGACGCGGTGACGGCGGTCGTTGCCGGGCCGGTCTCTTCGCCGCCGGCGGCGGCCAGCCGCGAGATCCCGGTCGCGGCCTGGCAGACGCTGCTGCGGGAGGGCCTGCGCGGCGGTGCGCTCGCCGGGCTGCTCGGGCGGGACGCCGCGGCCTACGCGATCGGGCTCGACGAGCGGGTGGCGAGACGCACGCGGGGCTGGAACGCCGGGACCGGCGGCTATCCGTCGAGCCCACGGGCACTGGGCTACCTGCGGGGTGCCCGGGCGCAGGCCTTCTTCAGCGGCGCTCTCGGCGACGCCGCCGACGCGGTGCTGCGCGAACACGCCGACGCCGGGTCCGCCCACCGCCGGCGGCAGGCGGTGATCCTTGATCTGCTCGGCACGGTGGCCACGTCGATCGACCCCACGGATCCGATCGCGACGTTCGCCCATCTCGGCGTCGGGATCACGGTGGACGTGGTCGAGGCCCTCGTCCGGCAGCGCTACCGCGATGTACCCACCACCCGGCCGGAGTGGATCCTCGCCCGGCTGCGGGAGGCCTCGCGGGTCGGCCCGGGGTGGGCCGCGGCCTACGAGTCGAGCGCCCGCCAGCTCTGGGCGCGCCGCGACGGGGACCCACTGCGGCCGATCACGGTGACCGGCGGCGACGGGCGGCCCCGGGTGTACACCGCAGACCCGCGCCTCGACGGGTACATCACCGGTCCGACGACGGACTTCCTCGACCCGGGCGGCAGTCCGCGGCCGAGCGCGGCGATGACGCCGGCGCAGCGCGGCGCCTACCTCGCCTGGCTGGAGAGTCCGGCGCTGGTCGCCAACAACGACCGGCTGCCCGTCCTGGCCGGGGCGGTCGCGCTCGGCGAGACGCGGATCCCGCCGGACGCTGCCCTGCGGCCGGGCGGATGACGATCAGGTGGACGGATGATCGAGCGGAGGACGATCCCGCGGGCGCTGCCCGCCTCACCGCAGCACGTCGGCCAGGTCGACGCGCACCGGTCGTTCGAGCTGGGCGAAGGTGCAGCTGTGCGGGTCACGGTCCGGCCGGAACCGCACGAACTGGGTGGTGTGGCGGAACCTCGGGCCCTCCATGTGGTCGTAGCGCACCTCGGCGACGAGCACCGGGCGCAGCGGCACGAACGACAGGTCCCGGCCCGCCGCCCATCTGCTCTCCCCCGCGTCCCAGGGTGTGCGTGTGCCGCCCGACCCGGCGGGAGCCCAGGGATGCTCGTCGATCGGGATGACCAGCGGCGCGAGCTCGCTCACCAGCTCGCGCCGCCGGGCCATCGCAAACGCCGACGTCACGCCGACCGCGGCGAGGCCGGCTCCGGCGAGCGCCGAGCCGCCGGCCGGATCCCCGGCGCCGGGCCCGGCATCGGCGTCGGCGGTGGTGCCGGTGCCGTCCGGGTCCGGGTCCGGGTACAGGCCGAGCAGCAGGGAGCCGACGGCGCCGGCGCCGGACTTGTGCGGGCGATAGCCGGCGACGACGCAGTCCGCCGTCCGCTCATGCTTGATCTTGAACATCGTGCGCCGGTCGGGTTCGTAGCCACCTGTCGGCGGCTTGGCGATGATGCCGTCGAGGCCGGCGCCCTCGAACTGGTCGAACCAGCGTCGGGCAAGATCGAGATCGTCGGTGGCCGGCGTGACGTGCACGCGGACGCCGGCGGCGTCCCCCGGGCGCAGCAGCTCGGCGAGCTCCGCGCGGCGGCGGGCGAACGGCTCGTCGAGCAGCGCCCGGTCCCCGACGGCGAGCAGGTCGAAGGCGACGAACGACACCTGGGTCTCGGCGGCCAGCCGCGCGACCCGACTCGCCGCGGGATGCACCCGTTGCTGCAACGCCTCGAAGTCGAGACCGTGCTCTCCGGCGACGACGATCTCGCCGTCGAGGACGCAGCGCGCCGGCAGCACGGCCCGCAGGGCCGCGACGAGCTCCGGGAAGTAGCGCGTCATCGACTTCGTGGTCCGCGAGGTGATTTCGACGGCGTCGCCGTCGCGGAACACCAGGGCCCGGAAGCCGTCCCACTTCGGCTCGTAGACCAGACCCGGCGGGATCTCGGCGACGGCACGCGCCAACATCGGCTTCACCGGCGGAACAACGGGCAGGTCCACCGCTCGATACTGCCCCATGCGCCCCGCCGGATCGCCGCGGCGGGCCGGGCGCCGCTAGAGGATCATTCCGGCGCCGAGGGTCGTTCCGGTCGCCTCGTCGATGAGCAGCGCGCTGCCCGTGGTGCGGTTGCGGCGGTACGGGTCGTAGCACAGCGGCGTGGTCGTCCGCAGCGCGATCCGGCCGATGTCGTTCAGGCCCAGCGTGTCGACGCTCTCGTCCCGGTGCAACGTGTCGATGTCGACGCGGTAGCTGACGTCGGTGACCATCGCCCGCACCGATCGGGTGGTGTGCTTGATCCCGACCCGGGCCCGCCGGCGCAGCGGCGCGTCGACCATCCAGGACACCATCAGGTTGAGATCCTGGCCGACCGTCGGCTGGTTGTTCGGCCGCGCGATCAGGTCGCCGCGGGAGACGTCGAGGTCGTCCTCCAACCGGACGATGACCGACATCGGGGGAAACGCCTCCTCGACCGGCCCGTCGTAGGTGTCGATCCCGGCGACCCGCGAGGTCAGCCCGGACGGCAGCACGATGACGTCGTCGCCGGGCTTGAGCACACCGCCGGCGACCTGCCCGGCGTAGCCGCGGTAGTCGTGCAGCTCCTCGCTGCGCGGCCGGACCACCCACTGCACCGGGAACCGCACGTCGATCAGGTTGCGGTCGGAGGCGATGTGCAGCTCCTCCAGGTGGTGCAGCAGCGAGCTGCCGTCGTACCAGGGCGTGCTCGGCGAACGGGACACCACGTTGTCACCGGTCAGCGCGGACACCGGGATCGTGGCGACGTCGACGATCTCCAGCTTGGCGGCGAAGCGCCGGAAGTCTTCCTTGATCTTCTCGAAGACCTCCCGGTCGAAGTCGACGAGGTCCATCTTGTTCACGCAGAGCACGAGGTGGGGCACGCGCAGCAGAGAGGCCAGGAACGCGTGCCGGCGGGTCTGCTCGACGACGCCCTTGCGCGCGTCCACGAGCAGCAGCGCAAGGTCGGCGGTCGAGGCACCGGTGACCATGTTGCGCGTGTACTGCACGTGCCCCGGGGTGTCGGCGAGGATGAACGACCGCCGCGGCGTGGCGAAGTAGCGGTAGGCGACGTCGATGGTGATGCCCTGCTCCCGCTCGGCCCGCAGGCCGTCGGTGAGCAGCGCGAGGTCGACGTAGCCGTCGCCGCGCTCCCGGCTGGTCCGCTCGACGGCCGCGAGTTGGTCGGTGAACAGCGACTTCGTGTCGTAGAGGAGCCGGCCGATCAACGTCGACTTCCCGTCGTCGACCGACCCCGCGGTCGCCACGCGCAGCAGCTCGGCCATCAGAAGTACCCCTCCCGCTTCCGGTCCTCCATCGCCGCCTCGCTGACCCGGTCGTCGGCCCGGGTCGCGCCCCGCTCGGTGATCCGCGTCGCCGCGACCTCGGCGATGACCTCGTCGACGGTCGCCGCGGTCGACTCGACCGCGCCGGTGCAGGTGATGTCACCGACCGTGCGGTACCGGACCTGGCGCGGCACCACGGCCTCACCGGCGCGCGGCTGGGTCAGCGGGGTGACGGCGAGCAGCATGCCGTCCCGTTCGAAGGTCTCGCGGCTGTGCGCGTAGTAGATCGACGGGATCTCCAGGCGCTCCTGGGCGATGTAGCGCCAGATGTCCAGCTCGGTCCAGTTCGACAGCGGGAAGACCCGGATGTGCTCGCCGGGGCGGTGCCGGCCGTTGTAGAGCGACCACAGCTCGGGGCGCTGGTTCTTGGGATCCCACTGGCCGAACTCGTCCCGGAAGGAGTACACCCGCTCCTTGGCCCGGGCCTTCTCCTCGTCGCGCCGGGCGCCGCCGAACACCGCGTCGAACCGGTTGTCGGTGATCGAGTCGAGCAGCACGGGCGTCTGGAGCTGGTTGCGCGACGCCCCGGGCCGGGTGTCCTCGGTGAGTTCCCCGGCGTCGATCGCCGCCTGCACGGAGCCGACCACGAGGCGGGCGCCGAGCTCGGCCGCGCGGCGGTCCCGGAACTCCAGCACCTCGTCGAAGTTGTGGCCGGTGTCGATGTGCAGCAGCGGGAAGGGCAGCTTCGCGGGCCAGAACGCCTTCTCGGCCACCCGCAGCATGACGATCGAGTCCTTCCCGCCGCTGAACAGCAGCGCGGGACGTTCGAACTCGGCCGCCACCTCACGGAAGATGTGGATGGCCTCGGCCTCGAGCATCTGCAGGTGGGTGAGCTCGTAACCCGTCACAGGCACGCGAAAACCCCTCGTCTCGCCGATGTATCAGTCCAAAGTAGCCGACCCGGCTCTCCCACCGGCGGTTTCGTCGACGTTAACCG
Organism: Frankia alni ACN14a; assembly: GCF_000058485.1. Classification (NCBI taxonomy): domain Bacteria; kingdom Bacillati; phylum Actinomycetota; class Actinomycetes; order Frankiales; family Frankiaceae; genus Frankia; species Frankia alni. Next base: position 2,300,974 of record NC_008278.1, on the reverse strand, counting down.
GCTCACCCGTGACCCAACTCCACCATCCCGCCACACGGGCGACACGACGGACACCGGCCGGTCGCGGTCGGCACCCGGCCGCCCCGCCTGCGACGCCGGGCGACCACCACGGGTGGCCTCACGGCCGTGGGTCGGCCGCCCGGATCGCCGCGAGCACCGCCGGGGCCAGGCTCGCCTCACAGATGACCAGGTCGGGCAGCAGGAGGTCGGGCTGGTTGTACCGCAGGGGGGAGCCGTCGAGGCGGCTGGTGTGCAGCCCCACCGCCCGCGCGACCGCCACCGGGGCCGCGGAGTCCCACTCGTACTGCCCGCCGGCGTGCAGGTAGATCTCCGCCCGGCCGCGGATGACCGCCGCGGCCTTCGCCCCGGCCGACCCCATCGGGACGACGCTGGCGCCCAGCGCCTCGGCGACCTCCCCGACGATCCGCGGCGCCCGGGTGCGGCTGGCGACGATCCGCGGCGGACCCGCCGCGGCGGGCCGGGCCGCGGCCGGAGCATCGCCGCCGGCCGACAGCGTCACGTTCAGCGCCGGCAGGGCGACCGCGCCGGCGATGAGCTCGCCGGCGCGCCACAACGCGACGTGCACCGCCCAGTCGGACCGGCCGGGTTCGGCGAACTCACGGGTGCCGTCGAGCGGGTCGACGATCCAGACCCGCTCGGCGGACAGTCGGGCCGGGTCGTCGGCGCCCTCCTCCGACAGCACCGCGTCCTGCGGGCGGTGGCGGGCCAGCGCCCGGGCCAGGAGCTGATGGGAACGCGCGTCGCCGGCGTCGCGCAGGGTGGCGGGCTCCGCGAACCCGACCTCCTCCCGGATTCTGAGCAGCAGTTTGCCTGCATCCGTGGCCAGTCGCCGGGCCAGGACGTCGTCGTCGAGTTCGTCGGTCGCGATGTCGACGGGGACGGTGGCCGGCCGGCGGGTGTCGTCGGTGTTCATCGGGACGGAGTCTGTCACCCGTTACGGTCGCGGGTGTGAGTGCCACCTCTCATCCGGATCCCGATCCCGACCGCCTCCCGAAGCCGGGCGCCACGGGCGCAACCGACCCGTCGCACGGGCCCGCCGCCGACGATCGGCTGCTGCGCCTGGTGACGCCGGACCGCGCCGCGGAGCTGACGACGGCCTCTCTCGGCTGGCCGTCGCTCACCCTGACGCCGGTGCAGCTCGCCGAGCTGGAGCTGCTGCTCGTCGGCGCCTTCGGTCCGAACCCCGGCTACCCGGCGGCGCAGGAGCTGGCCGGCGTGCCGGTGCCCATCCTCGCCGTGCCGGCCGCCGACGCCGAGCCGCTGGCGGCCGGGGACACCGTCGCCCTGCGCGACCCGGAGGGGGTGATGATCGCCGCCCTGCACGTACGCACCCTGCTGCCGGCCCCGGCCGGGTCCACCGTGCGCCTGGTCGGCACGCTGGACGGGGTGCGCCTGCCGCACCACCCGGACCACCCGGCGCTACGGCTGACCCCGGACCAGCTCCGTGCCGAGCTGCGCGCCCGCGGCTGGACCGGTCCGCAGGTGGGAGCCGGGGCGGCGTGGGCGGTCTGGGCCGATGGCCTGCTGCACACCGCGGACGTGGGGCGCATCCGCGCGCTGACCCGGCAGGGCAAGCGCTGCGTGGTGCTCGCCCCGGTGGGCGGCGCCGACCCGGCGGATGCCGGGCATCACCTGCGGGTCCGTTGCCTGCAGGCCGCGCTCGACGCCGTGGACGCGCCGCTGCGCCCGAGCGAGGCGACCCTGGCCTCCGAGGCGGTGGCCTCCGACGCCATCGCGGCGGGCGCCGCCGGCCGCCGCCACGAGCCGGGTCCCGATCCCTACCGCCGCCCGGGCACCGGCGACCACCCGCCGCGTCACCGCAGCCTGCTGGTCCTCGTCCCGGCCGTCCCCTCGGCGCTGCTGGCCACCCCCCGGGAGCCCGGGATGAGCGCGACGGTCCTGCCGCCCGCCGGCGGCACGCGCCATCCGCTGGCCCCCGGCCCGGCCGGCTTCGAACCGGCCGGCTTCGAACCGAGCGGCCTCGAACCGAGCGGCTTCGAACCGAGCGGCCTCGAACCGGCGGCGCTGTCGTCGGCTGGCCCGGCACCGGCCGGGGTGGCCCCGGCGGCCATTCCCCTCGAACCGGACGGCGGCGCCGCGGGCGCAACGCCGTCGGCGAACGCAGACGCCGAGGTGCTGGCCCGGCTCACCGCCCAACGCGCGCACCTGGCCAGCAGCTACGGCCTGTCCGGCAGCCTGATCGGCCCGGCGATCGGCGCGCCCGGCCGCCAGGAGCTGGCCTCCCTGCTCGACGCCGGCGGGCCGATCCCCGCCGAGCTGACCCCGCCCGCGGTGGCCGCGGAGCTCGCCCGGGCGATCCCCCCGCGCTCCCAGCGCGGGCTGACCATCTTCTTCACCGGGCTGTCCGGGTCCGGCAAGTCGACCCTGGCCGGGCTGCTGGTCTGCCGGCTGCTCGAGCAGGGCGGACGGCGGATCACCCTGCTCGACGGGGACGTCGTGCGCGCCCACCTGTCCCAGGGCCTGGGCTTCTCCCGCGCCGACCGGGACCTCAACGTGCGCCGCATCGGGTTCGTCGCCGCGCAGGTGGCCGGGGCGGGCGGCACCGCGGTCTGCGCGCCGATCGCGCCCTACGCGCGGGTGCGCACGCAGGTCCGCGAGATGGTCCAGGCGGCCGGCGGCGGCTTCGTCCTGGTTCATGTCTCGACGCCGCTCGAGGTCTGCGAGGCGCGCGACCGCAAGGGCCTCTACGCCAAGGCCCGAGCCGGCGTCATCCCCGCGTTCACCGGGGTGTCGGACCCGTACGAGCAACCCACCGACGCCGATGTCACGGTGGACACCGCGCAGCTTTCCGGGGACGAGGCCGTCGACCGCATCCTCGATCACCTACGCGTCGCCGGCTGGCTCACCCCCGCGTAGTCCGTCGGGCCGCCCGGCCGCTCCCGGCCGGAAGCCCGCCAGCCGGTCGGTCGGTCGGGCCGGCCGGCCGGCCGGGTCAGGTCAGGCCAGCTCAGTAGGCGCCTTCGCGGCGCAGGACGGCGAAGACGGTCCGCCAGAGGATGACGAAGTCCATCGCCAGCGACCAGTTCTCCACGTAGCGCAGGTCGAGGCGGACCGACTCGTCCCACTCCAGGTCCGAGCGTCCGCTGATCTGCCACAGGCCGGTCAGACCGGGCTTCACCATCAGCCGGCGGTGCACGTCGTCCTCGTAGCGGGCGACCTCCGAGGGCAGCGGCGGGCGCGGCCCGACCAACGACATGCTGCCGTTGAGCACATTGATCAACTGTGGCAGCTCGTCGAGCGACCACTTGCGCAGGAACTTCCCGACGCGGGTGATCCGAGGGTCGTCGCGCATCTTGAACAGCAGGCCCTCGGCGCGCTCGTTACGCGACTCCAGCTCGGCCTTGCGCGCCTCCGCGTCCACGTACATGGACCGGAACTTGAACATCGTGAAGTGCTCGCCGCCCCGGCCGACCCGGATCTGCTTGAACAGCGCCGGGCCGCGGCTGGTGAGCCGGACCGCGATCCCGAGGCCGAGCAGGACCGGCAGGAACAGCAGGATCACCGTGCCGGCGACGCAGCGGTCGAACACGCCCTTCATGACCCGGCGGGTCCCGCTGAGCTCCGGCTCCTCGATGTGCAGCAGGGGCAGCCCGGCCACCGGGCGGATCGAGATCCGCGGGCCGGTCACGTCGGTCAGCGCCGAGGAGACGAGCACGTCGACGTCGCTGCCCTCGAGCGTCCACAGCACCCGGCGCAGGGTCTCGCCGTCCATCTGCGGGCAGATCGCGACGGTGGTGGCGTGGGTGGCGGTGATGGCGGTGTGCAGGGTCTCCGAGGTGCCCACGATCGGCACTCCGAGCAGGTCGAACCCGCTGCGCTCCGGGCGGTCGTGGCTGTGCCGGCCCGGCGAGCGGTCGAGCACCACGCCGACCACGGACCAGCCCGACGTCGGGTCGCGCTGGGCGAGGCGGACCAGCGTGGCGGCGGACTCGCCGGCACCGACCACGAGGACCCGGTGCAGGCAGCGCCCGGCGCGGCGCATCCGATGCAGGATCCCCCGCCCGATGACCCGGCCGGCCACCGACAGCAGGGTCGCCGCGGGGAACGCGATGAGGACGTAGCTGCGGGCGATCTCGGCCTTGGTCGCGTACGAGATGATCGCGAGCGCGGCCGTGAACCTGGCCGCGGCGTTGACCACCCGGCGGAACTCCTCCGACCCACCGCCGAGGAACCGGCTCTCGTAGGCCCGGTTCAGCGACATGGCGAGCACCCACGCGACCGGCAGCAGCACCGTCATGAGGATGTACGGCTTGATCGACACCGGCTTGGTCTCGAAGTCGACGAGGTCGCCGAACCGCACGAAGAACGCCAGCCCCGCGGCGACCACGCAGGCCGCCGCGTCGAACAGGATCAGTAGCCGCACGTAGCGGCGCTCCCAGGTGACCTGCGCCCGGTAGGCCACGTTCTCCAGCGCCGCGACCGAGTGCGCGCGGGCGACGCTGTGGCGGCCGCCGGTGCCGGTCCAGCCGGGCTGCCCGCCCGGGGGCGTCGCGGCGTGGTCCGCCGGTGCGGCGGCCCCGGGCCTGGTCTGCGGCGGGTAGGGCGACGGGCCGGGCCGGGTGCGCGGGACGAAGTTCGACCCGGCGGAGGCGCGGGCGTCCCCCGACATCGTCTCCGTCACGCGTGGCCCTCCCCGGGAGCGTGACCCGCGGGACAGCGCCGCCCGACCGGTCCGCCCGAACGACGACTCCCGACGGAACACCCCGCCGTCGCCTCCGCGGCGACAGTCGCCTGAAATGTACGAATCGAACAAACTGTCCGAATCGTCCGCCCTGGTCGCATGGTGGGGGTCATGACGATGCCCCGAGCTGCGCCGATCGTCGACCGCTCCGTGGTCGCCACAACGCGTCGGATCTCGGGTGCGGTCCGGGCCCGACCCCATCCTGCCGCGGTTCTCGGTATGCCTCGCGTGGACGGCCGAGAGCTCAACCATCGGTGATGCATCGACCGGACCTCCAGCGATCTTCCCCCGCCACTGACTGTGGGCCACCGCGGACGGCGGGCCGGCTGTTCGCGCACTGCCCGGCGTTGCGTCGGGGTGCACACCGGTGCGAACCGGACCGCCGGCCACCGACGCGGCCGGCACTCCTGGTCACGGGCAACGTTACCGGCTCTCCTCAGCCGATCTACCGGGGGCCCGCGAAGCAGGTGCCGGACGACGCCGCGACCGCCGACTGTTGCGGCGGCGTCATCCGTCCGTTTGTGGCGACTCAAGGTAGCAGAGATGACGTCGATCGCCGGTAACCCGCCGTAGCGAAATTCCCGCGTTCAATCGTGGATACCGAAATTCCGGACAGCACACGCCGGCCGCACGCTGCGTATACAGGAAGCGGCTGGACTGCTACTGTGCGTCATGGCTCTTCGGCTCCGGCCGGGGAGCCGTCGGCTGCCCGGCCCGTACGGGCGCCGTCGGGGTGGAAACTGTGCGATCCGGCTCGCGCCTGCGCGAGCCGGGGGGCACGGATACGGGACGGTCGGCGCCTGCCGGACGGGTGGGGGCGCCCAGGCAGGCGCCGGCTGCGGGTGTCAGCCGGCCCCGGCGGCACGCGCCGCAGACAGAACCGACGGCGCCGCGCGCCGGAGGGACGGCACGGTCGCGCGGCGCAGCGTCGTGGCGGGGCTGTGCGGGCGGCTCAGCGCGGCCGCCACCGGGTCAGGGCAGGGCGGCGACGATGTCGGCGAGGGACTTGCGGGCGCCGCTGTAGAACGGGGTCTCCAGCCGGGTGTGCCGACGGGTGGCGCTCCCCCGCAGGTGGCGGATGCAGTCGACGATGCGGTGCAGCTCGTCGGCCTCGAACGCGAGCAGCCACTCGTAGTCGCCCAGGCCGAACGCGGCGACCGTGTTGGCCCGGACGTCCTCGAACTCGCGGCCCATGATCCCGTGCTCGGCGAGCAGCCCGCGCCGCTCGTACTCCGGCAGCAGGTACCACTCCAGAGACCGGTTGAACGGATAGACGCAGATGTACCCGCGCGGGTCCTCCCGGCGGACGAACGCCGGGATGTGGTTGCGGTTGAACTCCGCCGGGCGGTGCAGCCCGACGGCCGACCACACGGGCCGCAGATGGCCGCCCAGCGCCGTCTGGCGGAACCGCTGGTAGGTCTCCTGCAGCAGGTCGGGGTCCGGGCTGGTCCACCAGACCATCAGGTCCGCGTCGGCCCGGTAGCCCGAGATCTCGTACGTTCCGCGGGTGTAGACGTCCTTCGCCAGTGCCCCTTCCAGCAGGGCGTCGGCCTCGTCGATCAGGGGGGTCCGATCGGCGGGCAGCGGGCGGTCGGCGGCGAAGACCGACCACCCGGTGTAGAGGAGCTCGGCGTTGAGCTCCTGAACGGACTTCGTGGACTCCGGCATACCCGTCTCCTCCATCACCCCGCACCGACCGGACCGGCCGGTGCGGGTCGTTCCTCAGACTCCCGGGCCCAGCGGACCCACCGGCCCCACCGGATCGGTCGGCTCCACCGGATCGGTCGATCCCACCGGATCGGTCGATCCCGACGGCTCCGCCGGACTGCCCTGGGCCGTCCGGACGGCGCGCAGCACCGCGGCGGCGGCGGCCTCCCCGGAGCGGATGCAGGCCGGGATGCCGACGCCGTCGTAGCCGGCGCCGGCGAGCGCGAGGCCCGCGGGCAGCGCCCGGCGCACGCCGGCGATCCGGCTCAGATGGCCCGGGAGGTACTGCGGCAGCGCGCCGCCCCACCGGCTCACCCTGGTGGCGATCGGACGCGCCGTCAGCCCCGTGATCTGGGCGATCTCCGCCGCGGCCACGCCGGCGAGCTCGGTGTCGCCGCGCTGCAGGTCGTGCTCGGCGCCGGCGCGGCCGATGCTGGCCCGGACCACCGTGAACCGGCCGGCGCGGACATGCGGCCACTTCGTGGTCAGGAAGGTGGCCGCCTTCACCGACGTACCCGCCCGCGCCGGCACCAGGAAACCGCTGCCCGGCGGCGGGGTGACGTCCCGGTAGACCAGCGTGATCAGGCCGACGGAGGCGTAGGGGACACCGGCGAGCGGGGCCGCCGCGTGCGGGGCCAGCGGGCTCAGCAGTGTCCGGGCCACCCCGGCGGGCACGGCGAGGATCACCGCGTCGGCCGTCAGCGGCTCGGGCTTCTCCCCGCCGCCGACCCGGTCGCAGACGACCCGCCAGCCGCCGGCGGTGCGTTCCACGGCGCGCACCAGCACGCCGGTGCGCACGGTCGCGCCGGACCGCTCGGCCAGCCGCGTCGCGAACGACCCCAGGCCGCCGCGCAAGCTGGCGAACAGCGGCGTCGTCGACGCCGACGCGGCCGGGGCGGTGCGGGCCCGCACCCGGTGGGCGCCGAGCAGCAGCGACCGGTCCTCGGTCAGGATCGGGACGAGCTGCGGCACGGTGGCCCGCAGGGACAGCGCGTCGGCCCGCCCGGCGTACACCCCGCCGAGCAGCGGGTCGACCAGCAGGTCGACGACCTCGCGCCCGACCCGGGCGCCGACGAAGCCGCCCACGGTGGGGTCGTCGGGGAAGCGGGTGCGCGGCAGGGCCAGGTCGGCCGCGGCCCGCAGCAGCCCCCAGGGGGACAACACCCCGGAGCGGACCAGGCCGAAGGCGTCGGTCGGCACGCCGAGCATGGTGTTCGGCGGGATCGGCCGCAGCCGGCCCCGGATCCACAGCGACGCCGAGGTCGTCGCCGGATGCACGATGTCGTGGCCGAGGCCGATCTGCCTGGCCAGCCGCAGACCGTCGGGGACGCGAGCGAGGAACGACTCGGCGCCCTCCTCGACGTCCATCCCCTCGATCGGGGTGGTGCGCAGCTTGCCGCCGACGCGCTCCCCCGCGTCCAGGACGGTCACCTCGGCGTGGCCGGACAGGGCATGGGCCGCGGCGAGCCCGGCGACTCCCCCACCGACGATGACAACCCGCACGTTCCTGCCGCCCTTCACGATGAGTGGTGCCGTTCCACCAGGATTCACCATCGCGTCGCGCCCGCCCGCAGGCGGGCCGCGTCCCGGCGGCGGATCACGCTGTGGTGGCGGACCGGGCCCCGATGGTGGTGGAGCTGTAACCGGCCGTCGGTCGCCGGCCGGATCAACCGGCGTGGACGAGGTCGACGATGTGCGCGAGCACGCCCGGGTCGGTCTCCGGCAGGACGCCGTGGCCGAGGTTGAACACGTGCCCCTCCGCCTTCGCGCCGCGGGCCAGGACGTCGCCGACCTTGGCGGCGAGCACGGGCTCGGGCGCGAACACCGCCGCCGGGTCGAGGTTGCCCTGCACCGCCCGGCCCGGCCCGATCCGGCGCGCGGCCTCGTCGAGGGGAACCCGCCAGTCGACCCCGACGACGTCGGCACCCACCTGGCCCATGGCGGCGAGCAGCTCGCCGGTGTTGACGCCGAAGTGGATACGCGGCACCTCGCCGGCGAAGGCCGCCAGCACGCGCGCGCTGTGCGGTGCGACGTAACGCCGGTAGTCGTCCTCGCTGAGCGCACCGGCCCAGGAGTCGAACAGCTGCACCGCGTCGACGCCGGCGTCGACCTGGACCCGCAGGAAGGCGGTGGTGATGGTGGCCAGCCGGTCGAGCAGCTCGTGCCAGAGCTCCGGCTCGCCGTACATCATCGCCTTGGTACGCAGGTGGTTGCGGCTCGGGCCGCCCTCGACGAGGTAGCTGGCCAGGGTGAACGGCGCGCCCGCGAAACCGATCAGCGGGGTGCCGCCGAGCTCGCCGAGCAGGTCGCGGACCGCCTGCGTGACGTAGGGGACGTCGTCCGGTTCGAGCGCACGCAGTGCCGCGAGCCGGGCGGAGTCGCGCACCGGCTCCGCGACGACCGGCCCGACCCCGGCGACGATGTCGATGTCGAGCCCGATCGCCACCAGCGGCACGACGATGTCGGAGAAGAAGATCGCCGCGTCCGGCCGGAAGCGACGCACCGGCTGCATGGTGATCTCGGTGATCATCGCGGGGTCGCGGCACGAGTCGAGCATCGGCACGTCGGCGCGCAGCGCCCGGTACTCGGGCAGGACGCGACCGGCCTGGCGCATGAACCAGACGGGGGTGGTCTCGGGCTGGTCCCGTCGGCAGGCCCGCAGGAACGGGGCGGTGCTGGCGAGGCCGGGCCGGCGCGCGTCCGCCGAGCGCGCGGCGGCGCAACGGGGTGCGACGCCGGCGCGCGGATCGGCCGCCTCGGCACACGGGTCCGCGGCACCGGCCCGCAGGGCGGCGTCGGTGAGCGGGAGGCCGGTGGCCGAGGCGAGCCGACCGGGGCGGTGGAGGGTGTCGCCGTCCCGCGAGGGCGCGACCCGCGCCGAGGCGACCGCGACGCCGCTCGGCGCGGTCTGGACGCTGGCCGACCCGGACCCGGGCCCGGCGTCGATGTGGACGACAGACATGCCTCGATCGTTGCATGCCCGCCGCACCTGTGCCGGTGCGACCGGGGTCACTCCGATCGGCACGGGCGGGTGATGACCGGCGTCGGGGTGGTCACGGTCCGGGCCGATCGGGTCCTCCGGCGTCAGCTATCTTCTACTTTCAGTAGAAGAAGTTGCTGGTCCAGCCGGTGCCCGCCGGTCCGGACCAGCCCGAACAGCCGGGCTGACCAGGCCGACCGCAGACCACTCGGATGTGACGAAATCCGCTGTCCGCCCAGGTGAGCGGCCGGCGTGTCCGGGCGGCACCTCAGGTCCGGCGATGGTCACGATCTCGCCATGACGACCGTCCGACCGCCACGACGATTGAGGACTTGAGATGACCGATCAGGCCCCGCACGGCGGATCCCGCGTCCTGACCGCGGCCCGCGCCGTCTCGTTCGCCGAGGCGACGTCGTTCCTCCTGCTGCTCATCGCCACGGGGATCAAGTACGGCGCCGACCATCCCCAGGGGGTGAAGATCCTCGGCCCGATCCACGGCACGCTCTTTCTCGCCTACTGCGCACTCATCGGCTACCTGGCGTTCGCCGGGCGCTGGCCCCGCCGGCGCACCGTGCTGGCCCTGATCGCCTCCGTGCTGCCGGTGGCACCGTTCTTCGTGGAACGGCACTGGCTGCGCGGTGACGCCGGCCTCGCGGGCGGCACGACCCCGCCGGCCGGTCCGGGCTCGCGGCCGGTCTCCCGACCCGCCGCCCGCCGGAGCTGACGCCCCGGGCGCGGCTGCCCCGCGCGGCTGCGCGCTGCGCACCCAAGCGGGGCGAGTCGCGCGACCAGGGATCTCCCGCCCACACCCCCTCGAGACGGGCGCACGCGACACGCCGGAGGGAATGCGCGGACATCTGTCCGTCCCGTGGCACCGTCAGTCCGGTCGGAATGAGGGCAGAGGGTGCGCGTCGTCCGCGTTCCCCCTCGGCCGGCAGTCGCGGGGGCGCGGGATCCGTGGTGCAGCGCCCACCGCATCCGAGGGGACGCAACACGCAGCAGCCGTGCGCGGGGAGTGGTGTTCGAGTGGAACTGGTCCGGGTGGGCGCCGACGATCTCATCGTTCTGACCTGCACAGAATGCGGTGACGAGCGGCCGTTCGAGCAGCCGCCGTGCGCCGACGGGCACGGAGCGGACTGCCCGGAGTGGGCCTGCACCGAGTGCGGTGCGGCGGTACTCCTGGGACCGGTCCCGCTCGGGGCGCAGGCCCCGGCCGGAGGGCAGGTCCCGGCGGCCAGGTCGGCGGCGCACCCGCGAGCGGGCCGGGAGGCCGGCGCCGGGGCGCGGGATCATCGCGGCCGCGAGCGCGCCGCCGCCCGGATCCCGGCGTGAGTCTGCACAGTCCCGCCCCGCGTCCCGACTACGGCGCCGCCGCGGGCCGTCCCGCACCCTTCGGCGAGCCCGCCGCGGCGGAGGCGGTCCCCGGGCCCCGGGAGGTTCCGGTCCTGCGGGACACGGCGCACCGTTCCGGCCATCGCCTCATCGGCGTCCGTCCGCACGCAACGGGGTCGAAGCCCCACGCTCCGGCGTCTACCCAGCGCGATCAAGGTCGACGTCCTAACGTTGCCGTCATGGGGGCGGCGCAGTCGTACGAGGCAAGCCCGCCGATCTTTCTCGCCAGCACCGACGCCCTGCGCGACGGGATCGCGCGGCTGCGACCGGAGATCAGCGTGCACGAGGTCGCCGCGCCGACCCGGCTCGCGCCCCACGCCTTCGCGCTCGCCGGCGGCCTGACCGGCGACGCCGCCGACCTCGCCGCCGGCCGGCTGATCGTCCTGATGGATCCGGAGGGACAGCCGGCCTGGCAGGGCAGCGCCCGCATCGTCTGCTACGCCCGGGCGAGTGTCGACCCGGAGATCGCCACCGATCCGTTGCTGGCCGACGTGGCCTGGTCGTGGCTGCGGGAGTCCCTCGACGCGCACGGCGCGCAGGTCCGTGCGCTCGGCGGCGCGGTGACGACGACCTCGTCGCGGCGGTTCGGCCTGCTGCGGGCCGAGGGGGACAGCTTCGACGTCGAGCTGCGCTGCTCCTGGTCGCCCGACTGGGCCGAGACCGCGCTCGGCGCCGGCCCGGGCGCCGCGGGCCCGCACGGCCCGGAGCCGGCGCGACCAGCCTGGAGTCCCGCCGGGGCGGCGGCCCACCTGCTGGCCTTCGGCGACCTGCTGGCCGCCATGGCCGGCCTGCCACCGGCACTGTCCGGCGTCGTGCCGCTGCCCCAGCGCCGGAGCTGAATCCGCCGGTCGCGGCCCCGCCGCGGGACCACAGCCAGGGGATTCGCGCTACCCCGTTCGGCTCGGGAGCCGGCCACCCTACCCGGTGGCGGTGTCACGATGCGTATAATTAGCGTGATTCGCTGAACAGCGCGGCTGCCTCCGCGAGGATTCAGACGTACGATCGCCGATCGTGACGTCGACGGTTCCTGAACCAACACAGCAGGTCAGCGGGGGTGTAAGCGCAAAGGTGGAGGGAGAGCCCAGCACCAGCGCCCGCGAGCCCATCCCGCTGCTCGCTCCTGTGGACGGCGTCCCACCGGTCATCGTCGACGCCGCAGCGCTCGCCGCCGCGGCCGTTCGGCTCGCGGCCGGGACGGGTCCGGTCGCCTTCGACGCCGAGCGGGCGTCCGGCTACCGCTACAGCCAGCGCGCCTACCTCGTCCAGATCCGCCGGCGGGGGGCCGGTTCGCTGCTGATCGACCCGGTCCCGCTGGGTGACCTCACCGTCATCCAGGAGGCGGTGGGTGACGCCGAATGGGTGTTGCACGCCGCCAGCCAGGACCTGCCCTGCCTGGCCGAGCTCGGGCTGCGCCCGGCCCTGCTGTTCGACACCGAGCTCGCCGGCCGGCTGCTGGGCTACGAGCGGGTCGGCCTCGGCATGATGGTCGAGCGGGTGCTCGGCTACGGCCTGGAGAAGGGCCACTCCGCGGCGGACTGGTCGACCCGGCCGCTGCCCGAGCCCTGGCTGCGCTATGCGGCGCTCGACGTCGAGCTGCTGGTGGAGCTGCGCGACGCGCTCGAGGCCGAGCTCATCGAGCAGGACAAGCTCGAGTTCGCCCGGCAGGAGTTCGCCGCGATCGTCGCGGCGCCGCCCCGGGAACCCCGCGCCGAACCGTGGCGGCGGACCAGCGGCATCCACCGGGCGCGGTCCCGGCGCCAGCTCGCGGCGGTGCGCGCCATGTGGACCGCCCGGGACCGGATGGCCCGGACGCGTGACGTCGCCCCCGGTCGGGTCCTGCCGGACAGCGCGATCATGGACGCGGTCCTCAACGCCCCCGCCGACACCGCGGCGCTGATCCGCCTGCCCATCTTCTCCGGGCCGCGGATCCGGCGGACCGCGAGCACCTGGCTGGACGCGTTGCGCAGCGCCGCGGCGCTGCCCGAGGACGAGCTGCCGGCGCCGGCCGGCCCCAGCGGCGACGGCCTGCCCCCGCCCAACCGGTGGGCCGAGCGCGATCCGGTGGCCGCCGCCCGGCTTGCCCGCGTGCGGGCGGAGCTGTCCGCTCTCGCCGCCACGTACACCATGCCGGTGGAGAACCTGCTCGAACCCGCGCTGTCCCGCCGGATCGCCTGGTCCCCGCCCGACCCGCCGACCGAGTCGGCAGTGGAGGAGACGCTGCGCGCCAGCGGCGCCCGCGCCTGGCAGCGGGAGCTGACCCGTGCGGCCCTGAGCTCCGCGCTCGTCGACCCTGAACCCGACCCGGTCGACGAGGCCGCCCCGCCCGCGCCCGAGCGTGCCGGGCGGCGGGCGGGCCGCGGCGGCGGGTCCGGGGGAGCCGGCGGCGCGGATCGCCCTCGTTCCCGCGGTGGACGCGCGGGCACCGGCCGGTCGGTGCGCGGGGCGGCCGGCCGGGCCACCGCCGGCTCTCCGGTCGGCGCGACGTCGTCGGACGGCGGCGGTGCTTCCTCCGTCGGCGCGGCTCCGGCGGGCGGCGGTCCCACCGACGCTGCCGCGCCGGGCGGCGGCGCGGCGAAGCCGTCCGCCGGGTCGGGCCCGGCCTCGGGCCCGCCGGGTGGCGCCCCCACCGCCCCCACCCACGAGCGGTAACCAGCCAGGCACCGGACTCCCCCGGCACCCGCGGGGCCCGGGGCCGGGGCTGGTGCGGCGCGCCGTACCCGCCTCGACGCGACACCGGGGGCAGACGGGACGAGTGTCCTACCGGCCGGTAACCGCTGCCGTAGGCTAACCGGTGCCGGCGGTGTCCGCGCCGGTGCTGACCGTCCGCACGGTCCCGTCGGGCCGGCGCGGGCAGTCGGTGTCCCACGCGAGGTGCCGACGGCCGCGAGCCGCCGGTGGGGAGGCCACCGTGTTCGGTTCAGCCCGCGGTTCGGTCCGTGACGTGGTCTTCGTCGACGGCGTCCGCACGCCGTTCGGCAAGGCCAAGGGCGTGTACGCCGAGACCCGGGCCGACGACCTGATCGTCCGCGTGATCCGGGAGCTGCTGCGGCGCAACCCGTCCCTGCCGCCCGAGCGCATCGACGAGGTGGCGGTCGCGGCCACCACCCAGATCGGCGACCAGGGCCTGACGATCGGCCGGATCGCCGGCGTGCTGGCGGGGCTGCCGGAGTCGGTGCCCGGCTACGCCGTCGACCGGATGTGCGCCGGGGCCGTGACCGCGGTGACCACCACGGCGTCGTCGATCGCCGTGGGCGCCTACGACGTCGCCGTCGCCGGCGGGGTGGAGCACATGGGCCGCCATCCGATGGGCGAGGGCGCCGACCTCAACCCGCGGTTCGTCGCCGAGCGGCTGGTCGACCCGTCCGCGCTGATCATGGGACTGACGGCGGAGAACGTCCACGACCGCTTCCCGGCGATCACCCGGCAGCGGGCGGACGCCTACGCCCTGGCCTCCCAGGAGAAGGTCGCCAAGGCGTACGCGAACGGCCAGATCCAGCCCGATCTGGTCCCGATGGCCGCCCGCCACGCCGACAGCGGCTGGGAGCTGGTCACCGCCGACGAGCCGCCGCGCCCGACGACGACCCTCGACGGGCTGGCGGGGCTGCGCACCCCGTTCCGGCCGCACGGCCGGGTCACGGCGGGCAACTCCGCCGGCATCAACGACGGCGCCACCGGGTGCCTGCTCGCGGCCGCCGAGGTGGCCGCGGAGCTGGGGCTGCCGGCGCGGATGACGCTGGTCGGCTACGGCTTCGCCGGGGTCGCGCCGGAGGTCATGGGCGTCGGCCCCATCCCGTCGACGGAGAAGGCGCTCGCCCGCACCGGCCTTACGATCGACGACATCGGGCTGTTCGAGCTGAACGAGGCGTTCGCCGTGCAGGTCCTGGCCTTCCTCGACCACTTCGGCATCGCCGACGACGACCCCCGGGTCAACCAGTACGGCGGGGCGATCGCGCTGGGCCATCCGCTGGCCTCCAGCGGGGTGCGGCTGATGACCCAGCTCGCCCGGCAGTTCGCCGAGCATCCCGAGGTGCGCTACGGCATGACGGCGATGTGCGTGGGTCTGGGCATGGGGGCCACCACGATCTGGGCGAACCCCCACCACGACGCCGCCACCGCGGCGGCGAGCTGACCGGGCGTTGCGCGAGATCCCATCCCAGGAGAGGGCGGCATGACGATCGACGAGGTGACCCTGGACTACCCGGACGAGGTCGTCACGGCCGCGCACGTCCGGTACGTGACGCTGCCCGGGGTGGCCGGCCCGGTCGCCCTCGTCACCCTCGACAACGGCCACGACCACACCCGGCCGAGCACCTTCGGCCCGGCCGGGCTGCGCCGGCTGCTCGCCGCCGTCGACGAGATCGAGGCGCACGATCCCCCGGTCGCCGCGATCGCCGTGACCGGCAAGCCGTTCATCTTCAGCGTCGGGGCGGACCTGGGCTTCCGGTCGTCGATCACCGAGGCGGACCGGCTGCGCCCGTCACTGGACGCGCTCGGCCGGCTCGGGCACGACGCCTTCGCCCGGCTCGGCTCCGGTCGCCTCGGCGGGCGCAGGGTCCCGACCTTCGCGCTGGTCAACGGGGCGGCGCTGGGCGGCGGCCTGGAGCTGGCGCTGCACTGCGACTACCGGGCGCTGTCCGCCGGGATTCCCGCGCTCGCCTTCCCGGAGGTGTTCCTCGGCCTGGTGCCGGCCTGGGGCGGCACCCAGCTGCTGCCGAACCTGATCGGCGCCGAGGCGGCGGTGTCCGTCGTCGTCGACAACGCGCTCAGCCAGAACCGGACCCTGCGCGGGCCGCAGGCGTTCGAGCTGGGCATCGGGGACGTGCTGCTGGCGCCGGCCGACTTCCTGGAGGAGGCGCTGGCCTGGGTGGGCCGGGTGCTGCGCGGGGAGATCGACCCGGTCGCCGAGCGCCACCCGGTGCCGCGGGGCGCCGCCTGGGCCGAGGCCGTCGCCCGCGGCCGGGCGCTCGCCGACGCCCGGCTGCACGGCGCCGCGCCGGCCGCCTACCGGGCTCTCGATCTGATCGAGCTCGCCGAGACCGCCGATCGCGCCAGCGGTTTCGCCGCCGAGACCCAGGCGCTGGCCGACCTGTCGGTCAGCGGTGAGCTCGCCGCCGGGCTGTATGCGTTCGACCTGGTCCAGAAGCGGGCGAAGCGGCCGGTCGGCGGCCCGGATCCGGCGCTGGCCCGCCCGGTCACCAAGGTCGGGGTCGTCGGCGCCGGGCTGATGGCCGCCCAGCTCGCGCTCGTGTTCGCGCACCGGCTGGAGGTGCCGGTCGTGCTCACCGACATCGACGCCGAGCGCCTCGACGCCGGCGTCGCGAACGTCCACCGCGAGATCGACAACCTGCTGCTACGCCACCGGATCTCCGCCGACCAGGCCAACCGGTACAAGGCCAACGTCACCGGCTCGCTGACTAAGGACGCCTTCGCCGACGCCGACCTGGTCATCGAGGCGGTCTTCGAGGACCTGGCCGTCAAGCAGGCGGTGTTCGCCGAGCTGGAGGCCGTGGTGGCGCCCACGGCGGTGCTGCTGACGAACACCTCCGCGCTGTCGGTCACCGAGATGGCCGCGCGGCTGGAGCATCCCGAACGGGTCGCCGGCCTGCACTTCTTCAACCCGGTGTCCGTGCTGCCGCTCGTCGAGGTGGTCCGGGCCGTTCGCACGGACGACGCGACGATCGCGACGACGCTCGCGGTCGCCAGGAACCTGAAGAAGGACGCGGTGCTCGTCGCGGACGCGCCGGCGTTCGTCGTGAACCGGCTGCTCACCCGCTTCCTCGGCGAGGTGCTCGGCGCCGCCGAGCGGGGCGCCCCGATCGACCAGGTCGACCACGCCCTGGATCCCCTGGGGCTGCCGATGTCGCCGCTCGTCCTGCTGTCGCTGGTCGGCCCGGCGGTGGCCCTGCACGTCGCGCAGAACCTGCACGCCACCTTCCCGGACCGGTTCCGGGCGCCGACGAGCCTCGCCCGGCTGGTCGAGGCGGGCCGGGGCTCGGTCTACACCACCGGCCCGGACGGCACCCAGATCGTCGACCCCGAGGCCGCCGCGGCACTGCGCGCGGACGCCCAGGCGCAGCCGCCCACGCCCGCCGAGGTGCGCGAGGCCGCCCTGCGGGCACTCGCCGAGGAGATCCACCTCATGCTCGCCGAGAAGGTCGTCGCCGAGGCCGCCGACATCGACCTGTGCATGATCCTCGGCGCCGGCTGGCCGTTCCACCTCGGCGGGATCACCCCCTACCTGGACCGCACCGGCATCAGCGAGGCCGTCACCGGCGAACGCTTCGCCCCGCCCGGCGTCGCCACCCCGCCCCGCTGATCCCAACGGCTACCGGGCTGAGTGCAGCACCGTCCGCGTCCGGTCGATCCAGTTGCCGATGTCACCACCGAGCGCGGTACTGCGGGCGAAGGCATCCCGATCGTGCTCCCACGCCGCCGGGAGCCTCTCGCCCACCGCGGACGCGACTGCCTGCAGATCCGCCCCGGTCACCCCGAATCGGCGATCAAGACCGGCCGCGATAGGCCAGCGCCGCCACCGTTTCGAACGTGCCCTCGTACTTCGCGTCCGGATACTTGTCCCGCACCTGGGCGAAGTCCTCAATGTGAATCGCCGTCCGATCCCCTTCGCCGTGTCGGTCGAAACGGCGAACCGCGTACGCCCATTCCTCGGAGTTCGGCCACATCCGGGACGGCAGGCCCTGAAGATCGTCCCGGTGGACGAGCCGGACCTCGGGTACGTCGAGCCCGACCTCGGCGGCGAGCGACATCATCACGAATTCGTTCAGCGGCACGTCTCCAAACCGCTGGTCGGGGAACTTCACCAGCCAGTCCCCGTGCTCGCCCACGGCCGGCACTGTGAGGCGATCACCAGTGGCCAGCATCGAGAACTTCAGCGCGACCCCGGCAAGCGAGAACCGCCACGGCGACACCGTGGCCGCGGAAAAGAATCCGCTCGATCTGTCCAAGCGCTCAGCAGGCCATTCGAGGGCCTCCGCGACGGATTCCATCGGGACAACCTGGACGGCCCCGGGGAGGTCATGCCCGACCTGGGCGAGCAGTTCCATCTCCCGGTCGAGCGCGACATCCCGGTCCGCCGCGATCCACTCGCGTAGGGGACCCTCAGGCAGCAGGTTCGAGAACCACCGCGGCAGGCGCAGCGCGGCCGCATACGGACCGCGGAGATCCTCCTCGAATCGGAGCCCGAGTACGGGACGGGACTCATACTCCTCGGTGAAGGTGAACATCGTGTGGTCCCCGCGTTGCCGCAGGACACCGATGTGTCCCCTGTGCAGCAGTACCGCGTAGTGATGCTCAGTCGGTGGCACTGGTCTACTCGTCCGATTCTTCCAGTTCGAGGGAGTCCCGCTCGTCCAACGCGAGGGAGTCGAGGGAAGGGGTGTCCTCGAACTCCCATTGCGCCATTCGATCGATGAATGCATTGAGGCCGACATCGATCGCGGCCTGTCGGACATCCAGAAACTCTTCGCGCCGCCCAGAGTTAAACAGTTCAATCAGGTCATCGCTCAGACAGTAGGACCGAAGGACCTCCGCACGGTCCCGCTCCTCGACGAGGACGGACGGCGAGGTCACCGACTCAAGAAAGCTGTCGACCGATTCCGCCGCGTCCGGGACGAAAAGCCGATTCGCCGCCCAGAACTGCTGCCGCTTGGGCACACCGCGCCGATAGATTCTGTGCACGGAGATGGCCGCCGTCGACTGATCGATCAGCAGCTCCGAGAGATCACCGGCCCCCAGCCGCTCGCCCGTCAATGGCGACCTCGGCCCCAGTGCCCACCAAGAGCAGAGTATGATCTTCCCTACCGCCTCGTTCGTCCGGAAACGCCGCGCGTTCGGAAGAGACCACACCGAGGATTCCATCGACTTGGTGAGCCCCTGAACGGATTCCTCTTCCCGGCCGGGCTTCACGACGGCACAAAGGATTCTACTCATCTGCGTGAAGCTGCCCTTGAACACACTCGGCCCGCTGACGGCCGCCCGCCAGTAGAATCGACGAAGGAGCTGGCGGTTCCAATCCCCCGTATCGGGGAAGTGGCCGAAAAAACGGACGAGTACCACGAGTAGCGCGCGATAGGTCAGCAGCGAAAGATGTGGCGCACCGGCATCGTCCTGGAGGAAACGCACCGCCAGCACCAGCGCCGCCTCCCCCTCTGCGTACGCCGCCTCCTGCGACTCGTCGGAGAAGTCGGCGGTCCGGCGGTTGTCCGGAGAGAATTCGTTTCGGATATCGCGCATCGGATCCGGGCCCCGACGGGCGAGAATCGAGTGCAGCACCGTGTTCGCGTCGATCAGACCGAAACCGGTCTCCGCGTCGACCCGTTCAGCGATGCGTGCGAGCGACAGCCGCTCCGCCGCCCCCTCCTCGGGGCCGGCGAACAGCGCCGAGAATATCTCGGCCCGACTCAACCGCTTCCCGTAGTTGTTCATCCGGTCGAGGATGTCGGTCAGGATCTTCTCGTCATCTTGCCTGACAAGATAGGCCGGGATCTTGTAGGTGCGAAGCACCTTGGCTATGCGCTGTGCTTCCGGAAAATACTCACGCGCGCCACGGGCAGGGTCGGCAAACCAGTCGAGCAGTCTGATCAGGTCAAAGAGAACCGGCAGTGGCAGATGATGCTCCTCGATCTCCCTGGGGCGATCGACGAACCGCTGCCCCTTGAAGTCGTAGTACACTGCGAATGGCGCATGGCGATTACCCTCCGGATGTAGAGCGTTCGCAATGCTGGTGATGCGCTGCTGACCGTCAACCACCCAAAGCGTATTCTCGCCCGCCGGGGCTGAGACTTTAGTCCTGCCGATGGTGACCGCCTCGGCACCCGACTGCCGCACCCACAGCAGCATGCTG
The DNA here is from genome assembly GCF_000058485.1 of Frankia alni ACN14a. Taxonomy (NCBI): domain Bacteria; kingdom Bacillati; phylum Actinomycetota; class Actinomycetes; order Frankiales; family Frankiaceae; genus Frankia; species Frankia alni. The sequence continues at coordinate 2,281,312 of NC_008278.1, read as the reverse complement.
CCGATCGGATAGCCCTTGATGATGCTGTCAAAGAGGCGAACAACGTCCTGGCTGCCCCACCGAAAGTCACGTTGGAAGTGCGGAACCCGGACCCGCCCCTGCCAGGTCTCGTTGACGAGATCTTCCAACTCGTAAGTCGCCGCGCTCGGCTGGATTGCCAGTCCATCAGTCGACAGGGCAACCATCCTTCACGGTGCGAGCGAGCAGCCGCGCCCGCACCCGCACCCGCAACGGGCCCCACAGGGCCCATGTCGGGCACAACGACGCAGCGAGTGATGACCACCTTACTGGCCCGCTGGACGCCGCAGTCCGCCCGATGCCGTCGACAGACGAGGCACGACTCATGCTGGACAAGGTAGTGAGTGGCCACTACCTTAGGGGCATGGCGACGCGGGCAGAGGGCGGCGGGCGGATGAGCGCCGAGCAGCGGCGGGCGAGCGTGCTCGCCGCGGCCGTCGTGGAGTTCGCCCACGGCGGGCTGACCGGCACGTCGACGGAGTCGATCGCGCTGCGGGCCGGCATCTCCCAGCCGTACCTGTTCCGGCTGTACCCGACGAAGAAGGCGCTGTTCCTCGCCGTCATCGCCGACACCTTCCACCGGACCGCCACACACTTCGAGCAGGCCGCCGGCGAGCTGACCGGCGAGGCCGCGCTGGACGCGATGAAGGAGTCCTACCAGGAGCTGCTGGCGGACCCCGCGTACCTGCTGAACCAGTTGCAGGCCTACTCCGGCTGCTATGACGCCGAGGTCCAGGCCGCGACCCGCACCGGATTCCACCGGCTGTGGGACACCGTGCTCCGCATCACCGGCCTGCCCGTCGACGACGTCCGGCAGTTCTTCGCCTACGGCATGCTGTTCAACATCATCGCGGCGATGGACCTCGCCGTCCTCGACGAACAGTGGGCGCAGATGATCTGCCTCGCGGCACCGCCGGGCTCGGCCGCCAGTGTCCTGAGGCCCGACGCACCCAGCCTCGACCGTCCGGCGCCCGGCGCCCTGGGGCCCCACACCACCTGATCCGGATCGACCGCGGCACGCCGGCTTCCGGCGGGCCTCGGCCCGGTGCGCACGCCCAAGGTAGTGACTGGTTACTACCTGCCGTAGATAGTGAGTGCTCACAAGAGACGGAAGGAGAACTGCCGTGTCTCGACGCCCCAGCACCGCCTGGACCCTCGTCGTCACCTCGCTGGCCGCGTTCATGGTGTCCCTGGACAACCTGGTGGTCACCACCGCGCTGCCGCAGATCCGCGAGGATCTCGGCGCTGGCCTGGAAGGCCTGGAATGGACGGTGAACGCCTACACCCTGCCGTTCGCCGTCCTGCTGCTCACCGGGGCGGCGCTGGGCGACCGGCTCGGACGTCGGCGGGTGTTCCTCGCCGGTCTCGCCGTGTTCACCCTGGGCAGCGCGGGTGCCGCGCTCGCGCCGTCGATCGGCGTCCTCATCACCGCCCGCGCCGTGCAGGGTGTCGGCGCCGCCTTCGTGCTGCCGCTGACCCTCACCCTGCTCGCCGCAGCCGTGCCCGAGGAGCGCCGGGGGGCCGCCCTCGGCATCTGGGGGGCCATGACGGGACTGGCCGTGGCGGTCGGCCCGCTCATCGGCGGCGCGGTCACCGAGGGCGCCAGCTGGCAGTGGATCTTCTGGGTCAACGTGCCGATCGGCCTCGTCGCGCTGCCCGTCGGGCTGCGTGCGCTCGCCGAGTCGCGGGTCCGCTCGTCCCGGCTCGACCTCACGGGCGCCGCGTTGGTCAGCGCCGGGCTGTTGGGCGTCACGTTCGGCCTCGTCCGCGGGGAGGGGCACGGCTGGACCAGCACCCCGGTGCTCGGCGCCCTGGTGCTCGGCGGCCTCGGCGTCGCCGCGTTCGTCGCCTGGGAGCTGCGGGTCGCCCGCCGGGGCGGGGCGCCGATGCTGCCGATGGGGTTGTTCCGCGTTCGTGGCTTCGCGGCCGTGAACGCCACCGCGCTGCTGTTCTCGATGGGCATGTTCGGCTCGATCTTCCTGCTGGCCCAGGCGCTGCAGAACGTCTACGGCTACTCGCCGCTGCAAGCCGGCGTGCGGACCCTGCCGTGGACGGCGATGCCGCTGCTCGTCGCGCCGCTCGCCGGTCCGGTGTCGGACCGTATCGGCGGACGGCCGCTGCTGGTCGGCGGGCTGGCGCTCAACGCCGCCGGGCTCTCCTGGATCGCACTGGTCCTCAGCACGCACATGTCGTACTCGGCCCTGGTCGGGCCGTTCGTGCTCTCCGGCGTCGGCATGGCGCTGTTCTTCGTGCCGATCGCGACCGTCGCGCTCGGGGTCGTGCCGGCCTCGATGCAGGGCATCGCGTCGGGTACCAACAACGCGCTGCGCGAACTCGGCGGGGTGCTCGGGATCGCGGTGCTGTCGTCGGTCTTCGCCGCCCGCGGCGGCTACGACACGCCGGCGGCGTTCATCGACGGGACGCGGCCCGCGCTGTGGCTGGGCGTGATCGCCGTCGCCATGGCCCTGCTCTGCGCCCTGTCCCTCCCGCGCCGCGGCGGCCTCGCCCTCGGGAACGCCACCGACCTCCCCGCGTCGGCGAACACCGGCCTCCCCGCGTCGGCGGACGACGGATCAGGCGACGCGGGCCGGCGGGTTCCCGTCACCCAGGCCGCCGCGGCCGGAGCCACCACCCGAGTCACCACCGCCACCACTACCCGAGCCACCACCTGAACCACCGCCGCCTGCACCACCGCCGCTCAGGCCGCCGCCGCCCGGCGTGCCGCTCCCAGGGGCGCCCGGCAACCCGCCGAACGGTCCCGGCGGCTGCCCGCCCGGGGTGCCACCGCCGGCGCCGGCGGTGAAGGGCGCACCCGGGGTGAGCAGGCAGTAGCCGCCGGACTCCCTGCCCACCTGGTAGGACTCCCGGCTGGCCGGGTCGTCACCGCGCCGGACGTCGACCTGGACCTCCCGGATCGTCTGGGCGGCGGCGGGATGGCGGGTCTGTACCCCCCGCACGGCGAACGACGCGACGCCTCCGCTGATCCCGTCGAGCGCCCGCATGAGGATCGTGTACTCGGTGGACGACCGGTTGCCCCGGACCGAACTGCACAGCCGGTCGTAGGCGGCGTCGTAGTGGCCGGCGCGGACGTCGCCGAGATAGGACCGCACGGCCGACGCGGGGCCGTCATCGGACCGGGAGAGCAGGACGAGGCCGGTGCCGCCCGCGCCGACGGCCACGGCGAGCACGAGGACGAGCGGGATCAGCCAGCGGGCCGGCCCACGGCGCGGCGGCGCCCCCGATGGCCCGACCGGCGCGCCGCCCGACCAGACCCGCCCCCCCGATCCAACCCGCCCCCCCGATCCAACCGGGCCCCCCGGCCCGGCCGGCCCCTCCGGCCACACCCCGCCCGACCCGACCGGGCCGCCCGACCAGACCGGACCACCCCAGCCGTGGGGCGGGGACGCTGGCCCGCCAGGCCCGGGTCGGCCGGGCGGCGACGGGGGAGCGGCTGTGACCGGTGGCCCGCCCACACCCACGGGGATCGGCCGTCCGGGCGGCCCACCGGCAGCGGGACCGGCGGTGATCCGGTCCATGGGAGCGGGACCTGTGGGGCCCGGGACCAGGGGGCCGGAGGGGGGCGAGGACCAAGTGGTCCCGGTCCCGGCGCCCGGGCGCCGCGGCGCCGACTGCGTGTGAGGAACCCGCGCGGCCGGGGGCGGGGGCGGCCCGGCCAGCCGATCCGCGGCCGCCTCGCCGCGGGCCGGTGCGGACGCGCTCGCGGCGTAGGGGGCGGTGGGCGGCGCGGGCGGGGCCCAGAGGCCCAGAGGCCCGGTGGTCTCCCCCGGGTCGGCGTCCTCGGCGCCCGGCTCCCGCCGACCGGACGGGTTCTCGCTGCCCTGGCCGCTCATGCGTCTCCCTCGTGGCCGGTCGAACCGTCGGTTCTCGATCCGGTCGCCCCGTCACCCATCACATCATCCTGCTCAAATGGGCAAGATGGGCGGGGCGGAGGAGATCTCAGGGGCGGACGGGGACACCAGACGGCCCAGTGGCCAGAGCAGGCGACGGACTACGTGCGTCTCGCGCGGTCCGGGCCCGTGAACCGTGCGTTTTCCCACCGCGAGACATCCCCGGCCCCACTCCAAGGGGGCCGTCTGATCTCCATCGGATACGCAGGCTAGCGGCGCGTCACCGGATCCGGCAGAGGATCGGCGGCCGGCTCCGCCGGCAGAGGATCGGCGGCCGGCTCCTCAGGCAGCGCCCCGGGCCCGGGCCCCGGCACACCCCGTCCGCGCAGGGCCACGCCGATGCCGGCCCACACCAGGTCGGCGACGGTGGCCAGCAGCCGGGCCACCAGGGCGACGAGCGTGGCGGGACCGCCCGCGACGGCGGGCGCGAGCGCGAGCACGAGCACCGCCTCACGGACGCCCGCGCCGGCCGGAACGACCAGCACCAGGAAGCCGGCGGTCCAGGCCAGGGCGTAGGCGCCGACCGAGAGCAGCAGCAGCCGCCCCCCACCGACCTCGGGGTCGAGATCGCGCACGAGCAGCCAGGTCGCCAGGCCGTACCAGCAGAAGCTGACCAGCAGCCAGCCGGCGCCGGCGGCGATGGGACGCAGCGTCAGCGGCTCGTCGAGCGGCGCGCGGCGCAGCAGCCGGAATCCCAGCGCCAGCAGCCGGGACAGCACCGACGGGTAGAGCACGACGGCGAACACCGGCACGGCGGCCAGCGCCCACCAGTAGCTCGTGAGCGCGTCAGCGGAGACGAACGGGAGGGTCACGGCGGCGGCGAGGCCCCCGCTGGGCACGGCGAGGGCCAGCACGACCAGGCTCGCCGAGGCCGCCTTCGGCCGGGATACGCCGTAGTCGCGGGAAAGCTCCATCTGGGCGAGGACCGGCCACACGCTGCCGGGGATGTACTTCCCGATCTGGCCCACGAAGAAGATGCGTACCGCCGCCCGCAGCGGCAGTTCGGCGCCGAGCCCGGCCAGCAGCGCCCGCCAGGACAGCACCGTCGTCCCGACGGCGAGGACGGTCGCGATACCCGAGGCGACGACGCTGCCGACGGTGAGCAGGCGGAACGACTCCCGCACGTCGTTCCACTGGCTGACCAGGGCCACCACCAGCAGGCCGAGGGCCACCGCCAGCGCACCGCGCACGAGCCACCAGCGCGCCCCGCGCCCGGACCGGTGAGCGGAGACGGCCGCCGGCTCGCCCGACGCGGTGTGCTGACCCACCGGGCCAGCCTAGGCCGGGATCCCGACCGCCGGCTCGCCGGCCCCCGCCACCGGCCCCGTCGGGCGGCGCGCAGACGGGGGCGCCCCACCGCCGGGGGTGCCGGTGGTGGGGCGCCGCATCCGCGAGCAGCGGTGGGTAGCGACGATCAGTGCTGGTCGGCGACCTGCTCGCCGCTGCGCTGCGCGCCCGGGGAGGCCTGGCCCGCGGCCACGGCCGGGTCGCCCTCCAGCGCGGGCTGGCGCTTCGCGATGGCCTCGACGACCTTGCGGGCGAGGTCCTGCGGGGCGAGGCCGACCTCGGCGATGACCTCGTCACGCTTACCGTGGTCGAGGAAGCGCTGGGCGATGCCGAAGTCACGCAGCGGCACGTCGACGTCGGCGTCGCGCAGCAACTGGGCCAGCGACGACCCGACCCCGCCGACGCGGCCGTTGTCCTCGACGGTGACGACGAGGTCGTGGTCGCGGGCCAGGTCCACCAGCACGGTGGGCAGCGGCTTGACCCACCGGGGGTCGACGACGGTGATGCCGATGCCCTGGCTGGCGACCAGGCGGGCCACCTCCAGGCAGGTGGCGGCCATCGCGCCCACGGAGACGAGCAGCACCTCGCGGTGCTGCGCCACCGCCGGCGAGCGGAACAGCACGTCCACCCCGCCGACGGTGTCGATCGCCGGCACGTCCGCGGCCACCTTGCCCTTGGGGAAGCGCACCACGGTCGGCTTGTCGGTGGTCTCGACGGCCTCCCGCAGCTCGGCGCGCAGGGACGGCGCGTCCCGGGGGGCGGCGATCGCCAGGCCGGGCACGACCTGCAGGAACGACATGTCCCACATGCCGTTGTGCGACGCGCCGTCCTCACCGGTCACCCCGGCCCGGTCGAGCACGAACGTCACCGGCTGGCTGTGCAGGGCGACGTCCATGAGGACCTGGTCGAAGGCACGGTTGAGGAACGTCGCGTACAGGCACACGACCGGCTTGAGCCCGCCCATCGCGAGTCCGGCGGCCGAGGTGACGGCGTGCTGCTCGGCGATGCCCACGTCGAACACCCGGTCGGGGTAGGCCTTGGCGAACGGGCCGAGGCCGACCGGCTGGAGCATCGCGGCCGTCATGGTGACCACGTCGGGCCGCTCGGCGCCGATCTGGACGATCTCGTCGGAGAAGACGTTCGTCCAGCTCGTCGTCTTCGACGTGGACACCGGCTTGCCGGTGACCGGGTCGATGACGCCGACGCCGTGGAAGTTGTCGGCGTCGTCCTGCTCGGCCGGCGGGTAGCCGAAGCCCTTGCGGGTGACGCAGTGGACGATGACCGGCCCGCCGAAGCTGCGGGCGCGGCGCAGGGCGGACTCGACCGCGACGACGTCGTGACCGTCGACGGGGCCGACGTACTTCAGCCCGAGGTCCTCGAACATCCCCTGCGGCTGGACGACGTCCTTGATGCCCTTCTTGATGCCGTGCAGCGCGTCGAACAGCGGCGCGCCGACGAGCGGCGTGCGGCCGAGGACCTGCTTGACGACGTCGAGGACCTGCTCGTACTCGGGGGCGAGGCGCAGGGCGGCCAGATGGTCGGCGAGGCCGCCGATCGTCGGCGCGTAGGACCGGCCGTTGTCGTTGACGACGACGACGACGGGGCGGTCGTCCGCCGCGATGTTGTTGAGGGCCTCCCAGCACATGCCGCCGGTCAGCGCGCCGTCACCGACGACCGCGACGACGGCCCGGTCCTCCCCGCGCAGCGCATAGGCGCGCGAGAGCCCGTCGGCGTAGGACAGCGCGGTCGAGGCGTGCGAGTTCTCGATGATGTCGTGCTCGGACTCGGCCCGGCTGGGGTAGCCCGAAAGGCCACCCCGCTGGCGCAGCCCGTCGAAATCGCCCGACCGGCCGGTGAGAATCTTGTGGACATACGACTGGTGGCCGGTGTCCCAGAGGATGCGGTCAAACGGCGAATCAAACACTCGGTGTATCGCCAGCGTCAGCTCGACGGCACCGAGATTTGGTCCGAGGTGGCCTCCGGTACGCGCGACGGCGTGAATGAGGAAATCACGGATCTCGGCCGCCAGGGTGCCGAGCTCCTCATGGTCGAGGCGCTTGACGTCCTGGGGACAGCTGATCGTGGACAGAAGCGACACGGCGTGAACTCCCTCTCCCGAAAGGGGATCGGTCCGGGTCCGGCAAAGTCTACGCAGCTCCCCCGCGCGCTCGCAGACGGGCTGACGACATGTGAGTTCCTCGTGGATGGGGAGGCAATAGACCTGCTTGCGGTAAAATGCAGCCCCGGCTCGCACACTATTGGTCGGGATGCGGGTACGCAGACGCACCGCGCGCCCCGGCGTGGCGCGCGGACGACACGCCGGGGCGACCGGGTGGCGGCGGAGCCGACCGATCGGTCCTGGCGGCGACCGTCCCCCCCACCTGCCGTACGGATTCGGTCACAGCGGGTTCGGTAACACGTGGCTTCAACAGGGCCACACATTCGACGTGCGCGGTCATCGGAAACAGGTCGAACGCACGTAGTGAGACCAGCTCGTAACCGGATTCGGAGGCGGCAGCCAGATCCCGGCCCAGGGCGACCGGGTCGCATGCGACATACGCGACGGCACGCGGGTGGTGGGCGAGCAGCGCGGCCATCACGGCGGGCCCCGCCCCCGTGCGCGGCGGGTCCAGCACGGCGATGTCGACGCGGCCGGCCGTCGGTCCGCTGCCGATCACCCCGCGCACCGTCGCCGGGGTCACCCGCACCGAGCGCAGCGAGACCTGGGGCAGGTCGGCGAGGCTGCGGGCGGCGGCGGCGACCGCCGCGGCGTCGGACTCCATCGCGACCACGCGGCCGCCGGAACCGACGTCGACGGCGAGGAACGCGGCGAACAGACCGGCCCCCGCATACAGGTCGAGCGCGGTCTCGCCGGGACCGGGTCGCAACGCGTCGCGCACGGCGGCGACCAGTACCCGCGGGGCACCCGGGTGGACCTGCCAGAACACGTCCGGCCCGAGCTGGAACCGCCGCTGCTCCACCGTCTCGACGACCTCGCCCGGCGCCGGCGCCACCCCGGCCGGATGCACGGCGACGGCCACCTGGCCGGTGGAGGAACTCGCGGCGACCTCGACCGCGTCGGCGCCGGGGAACCGGCGCCCGGCCAGCGCCGCGGCCACGAGCGGATGGGCGATGCGGCAGTCCGGGGTGGCGACCACCTGGTGGGAACGGCTGGCCCGCAGCCCGATCTCGCCCCGCGCGGTGACGGCGAAGCGCATCCGGGTCCGCCAACCCAGACCGTCGTCCGCGCCGCCGCCCGCCCCGCCACCGCCGGACGGGTCGCCCTCGCCGTCGACGGGCACCGCCTCGACGACCACTCGCACAGGCACGGTGGACGTCACCGGCACGGCGGACGTCACCGGCACGGCGGACGTCACCGGCACGGCGGACGCGCCGGGAACGGCGGACGCGCCGGGCAGGACCGGCCCGGGATGGGCTTCGGGGTCGACCTCGGCGTCCAGCCCACCGAAACGGCGCAGGGCCTCTGCGATCACCTCGGCCTTGCCCCGGCGCTGCGCCGCGAGGTCGGCGTGTTGCCAGTCGCAGCCCCCGCAGGCGCCGGGACCGGCATGCGGGCAGGGCGCCGCCACCCGCTGCGGCGCGGGGGTGAGGATGTCGACGGCGTCGGCGCGCCAGTAGCGGTCGTGGGAGTCGTCGGTGACCCGGGCCCGGACGCGCTCTCCGGGCAGCGCATGGCGGACGAACACGACCCGTCCGCCCGCGCGCGCCACACAGAACCCGCCGTGGGCCACCTGCCCCACCACCAGCTCGATGATCGAACCCACCGCGGTCGCCGCATCGGCGTCGGCCCTCGCCGGACCGGCCGCCTGCCCTGTCGCACCGGCCGCTTTCCCCGCCGGACCGGCCGTTTTGCCCGCCGAACCGGCCGTTCTGCCCGCCGGACCGGCTGCATTCCCCGCCGAACCGGCAGTTTTCCCCGCCGAAGCAGAGTGAGGACGGGTGGCAGGCCCGCCGGCCGGCCGGCGGCGAGCGGGGGTCACTCCCGCTCCACCGGCGTCGACCCGGCAGCGGCGGGGCCGGCCGCGCCCGTGGACCCGCGGGTCGCCTCCAGGGTGGCGGGGCCCGGCAGGGCGGCTCGGCCACGGCGCACCGCGCCCGCACCGGTCCGCTCCACCCGCCGCTCCGCGCCGCTGGACGAGGCGAGCTGCCAGGGCACGCTGGTGACCATCACCCCGGGCTGGAACAGCAGCCGGGCCTTGAGCCGCAGCGCGCTCTGGTTGTGCAGCAGGTGCTCCCACCAGTGCCCGACGACGTACTCCGGGACGTAGACGGCCACGACGTCGCGGGGGCTCTCCCGCCGCATTCGGGCGACGTAGTCCAGCACCGGGCGGGTGACCTCCCGGTAGGGGGAGGCGAGCACCACCAGATCGATGCTGATGCCCCGCTCCGCCCACGCGGCGCGCAGGCGGTCGGCGTCGGCCTGGTCCACGGCGACGGTGAGCGCGACGAGGCTGTGCGGCCGGGACGCCTTGGCGTAGGCCAGCGCCCGCAGCGTCGGCGCGTGGATCTTGCTGACGAGAACCACGGCCCGGATCCGCGAGGGCAGGGTCGGGGGGCCCGGCTCCGGGGTGAGCTCGACGGCGACCCGGTCGTAGTGGCTCCGGATCCCCCGCATGCCGAGAAAGATGATCGGGATGGCCAGGCAGACGATCCAGGCGCCGTGGGTGAACTTCGTGATGAGCACGAGGACCAGCACGGTGCCGGTGAGGCAGGCGCCGACGAAGTTGATCGTCTGCGAGCGGCGGATCCGCCGGCGGGCGGCGGGATCGGGCGCGGCCGGGCCGGTCGAGCGCAGGATGCGCGCCCAGTGCCGCACCATCCCGGTCTGGCTCAGGGTGAACGAGATGAACACCCCGAGGATGTACAGCTGGATCAGGGCGGTGACCTGCGCGTGGTAGAAGATGATCAGCACGATCGCGAAGCCGGCCAGCAGGACGATCCCGTTGGAATACGCCAGCCGGTCGCCGCGGGTGTGCAGCTGGCGAGGCAGGTAACCGTCACGCGCGAGGATCGAGCCCAGCACCGGGAAGCCGTTGAAGGCGGTGTTCGCGGCGAGCATGAGGATGAGCGTGGTGACGGTGGCGATGTAGACGAAGCCCGGCGAACCGTCACCGAAGACGGCCGCGGCGACCTGGGCGATGACCGTCGGCTGCTCGCCGCTGGCGCCGACCAGGTCCTTCGTGTGCTCGGCCACGTGCACGTCCGAGATGAGAGCCAGGGCGGTCACGCCGGCGAACATGGCGACCGCGATGACGCCCATGAGCAGCAGGGTGGTCGCGGCGTTGCGGCTCTTGGGCTTCTGGAACGCCGGCACGCCGTTGCTGATCGCCTCCACGCCGGTGAGCGCGGTGCAGCCCGAGGCGAACGCCCGCAGGACCAGGAAGGCCAGGGCCAGCCCGGCATAGTCGTGCTCGGCGACCACGTGGTAGCCCGCGCTCTCGGCCCGCGGGGTGTGACCGACCGCCGTCTTGATCAGGCCGGTCACGATCATCACGGCGACGCCGGCCACGAAGCCGTAGGTCGGGATGGCGAAGGCGGTCCCGGACTCGCGCACGCCACGCAGGTTCATCATCGTCAGCACGATGACGATCACGACGGCGATGATGACCTTGTGCGGAGCCAGCGCGGTGACCGCCGATGTCAGGTTCGCGACACCCGCCGACACCGACACCGCGACCGTCAGCACGTAGTCGACGAGAAGGGCGCTGCCGACGAGCAGGCCGGCGCGGGGGCCGAGGTTGGTCGAGACGACCTCGTAGTCGCCGCCGCCGCTCGGGTAGGCGTGCACGTTCTGCCGGTAGGAGGCGACCACCGTCAGCATGAGCACGATGACGGCGCCGGCCAGCCACGGCGAGAGGTGATAGAAAGCCAACCCGCCCAGTGACAGGACGAGCAGGATCTCCTCCGTTGCGTAGGAGACCGACGACAGGGCGTCACTGGCGAAAACGGGCAACGCGACGCGCTTGGAGAGCAATGTCTCCCCGAGCCGGTCGCTCCCGATCGGTCGACCGACGAAACCGCGCTTCAGGCGGTCCGTGAGCGCCACGCGGCGATGCTACCGATGTCGGCTACCGCTACACGCAACTGTGACGTGGCACACACAAACCCGTGTCGGTTGGGGTCACGCGCCCGAGGGTGGCGGATCTCCGTATACAGAGCACTCCGGTGACGATCCGCGCCGCGCGGGCGGGATCCGACTACGCTCCCCTCGTGCATGTCGTGATCCTCGGTTGTGGCCGGGTCGGCTCCGCCCTCGCCCGCGGTGTCGAGCGGCTCGGCCACTCGGTAGCGATCATCGACCAGAACGCGGCCGCGTTCGGCCGGCTGGACGCGACCTTCGCCGGCCAGCGCGTCACCGGGATGGGCTTCGACCGCGACACCCTCGTCGAGGCGGGCATCGAGCGGGCCGCCGCGTTCGCCGCCGTGTCCAGCGGGGACAACTCGAACATCATCGCGGCGCGGGTCGCCCGGGAGATGTTCGGGGTCGAGCGGGTCGTGGCGCGCATCTACGACCCCCGCCGCGCCGAGGTCTACGAGCGACTCGGCATCCCCACCGTCGCGACCGTGCGCTGGACCCGCGACCAGATCCTCGGCCGGCTGCTCCCGGACGCCGTGACCGCGCAGTGGTCCGATCCGTCCGGTTCGGTGCTGCTGACCGCGATCCCGCCCGGGGCCGCCTGGGCGGGCCGCAAGCTGCGCGAGCTGGAGGAGGCGGCGGGGGTCCGGGTCGTCTGCGTCACCCGGTTCGGCGAGGGCGTGCTGCCCGACGCCCGCACCCTCGTTCAGGACGGCGACGTGCTGCACGTGGCCGTGACGAAGGCCCGGGCCACCGCGGCCGACACGGTGCTGCGCACCGGTCCGGAGGAAAAGTGACGTCGAGCGTGCGCCGGGTGGTGATCGCGGGGGCGGGCAAGGTGGGCCGTTCCATCGCCGCCGAACTGCTGGAGAACGGCTCCGAGGTGCTCATCATCGAGCGGGACCCGCAGAAGATCCGCGCCGACGCGCTGCCCGACGCCCGGTGGCTGCTCGCCGACGCCTGCGAGCTGTCCCAGCTCGACGCCGCGGGGCTGAACGAATGCACCGTCCTGGTGGCGGCGACCGGGGACGACAAGGTCAACCTCGTCGTGTCGCTGCTGGCGAAGACCGAGTTCGGCGTGCCGCGGGTGGTCGCCCGGGTCAATCACCCCAAGAACGAGTGGCTGTTCACCGAGTCGTGGGGGGTCGACGTCGCCGTCTCCGCGCCGCGACTGCTCACCGCGCTGGTCGAGGAGGCCGTCAGCGTCGGCGACCTGGTGCGGCTCATGCGCTTCCGGCAGAGCGACGCCTCCCTCGTCGAACTCACCCTCGCCGAGGACGCGCCCGTGGTCGGCCTGCGCATCAGCGAGATCACCCTGCCGCCGGACACCGCCCTCGTGGTGATCCTGCGCGACGGGCGGGCGGTCATCCCCTCCCCGGACGCGACGCTGGAACACGGCGACGAGGTGCTCGCGGTCGCGACCAGCTCGGAGGCCGAGGAGCAGCTCGCCGCCCTGCTCGGCCCCGTGCCCGAGCAGACCCTCAGGGGCTGACCCGACCGGCCGACCCCGGCGCCTCGGGGGACGGCCCGTCCGCCCGCACCACCTCGCCCTCGACCGCCTCACTCCCGACCCACTCACTCCCGACCACCTCGCCGTCGACCACGGCTGCGGCGGGCGGCTGCGGCGGAAGGGGGGCTAGCCGGCGCACGATGGCGAAGCTGGCGAGGACGGCGAGGCCGAACAGCGGCAGGCCGAGCGCGATGTTCGCCGCCGCCAGCCAGCCGGACTCGTCGGCGAGGTAGAGCACGCCCTGCACGCCGAAGCGCAGGGCGAACACGGCGCCCCAGACCAGCGTCGCCCACACCGCCGCCCGCCGCTGGCGGGAATCGTTCTGCCAGCCCACGTAGCGGGCGTCCAGGCCGGCCATCAGATAGCCGGCGATCGGCCGGCGCAGCACCACGGACAGCAGCGCCACGACGACGCCGACGGCGTTCTTCGCGATACCGGGGAGGAAGAACCCCTTCGCGTCGCCGGTGCGTGAGGCGACGAACGCCGCGACCGCGACGGCGAACAGGCCGGAGAACGTCTGCTGCGTCGGTTCGTGCCGCACGATGCGCAGGACGAGCAGGGCAAGCGCGGCGGCGACGGCGACGGCGATGCCGGCGGTCAGCCCGGCCTCGGCGTTCACCGTCACGAACGCCACGGTCGGGATGGAGCTGTCGATGATCCCCCGGGGCCCGCCGATGGCCTCGGACATCGTCATCGGCGGTGCGTCGGGGGTGGGCAGTCGTGGCATCGTCGATGGGGATCCTGTCGGTAGGGGCCGGTTCCCCGCCCGAACCTAGGCGCTCGCGGAGGGGACCGGGAGAAGTTCGTATCGCGGATTGAAGATGCTCGGGCGACCCTCCTGCACGGTGATGCGACCGGAAGCCTTCACCGAGGCGCCGGCCCGCAGGCCCGGGATGTCCCGGCGGCCCAGGAACACCAGCGTCACGGTGCCGCTGCCGTCGTAGATGTCGACCTCGAGGGTCGGCGCGCCGGCACGCGCGCGCACCGTCACCGCCTGGATGGTACCCGCGACGCATGTCTCGTCCCGGTCACGACAGCCGCTCATCGGGACGGCACCCGCCGCCGCGGACGCGGCCTGGAGATCCTCGGCGTCGAGCTCGTTCGTCCCCGCCGTCAGCCTGTGGAGCTTGCGCCCCCACCAACCGTGTGGCTCGCCCACGGCTCCTCCGTTCCCGCGCGAGCAACCCTGCCCGAACACGTCTGATGCAACGAATGACCGAGGCTCAGTGTGCCCGCGGCAAGCCGCACGATCGAGCGATCCACGTGCGGATACGTATTGTGTGCGGTGCAGGGCGGCGCGTGGCGCCCCGGGTCAGCGGAGCTCGGCGGTGCGGACGCCGGGCACCGGCATGCCGGGCCGTCCGCTCGTCGCCGCGGTCGCCGAGCCGCCGGGGCCGTCGGGATGGTCGGCGACCTCCCGGGGCAGGGTCAGCGGCAGGGGATCCCGCACCGGCATCGCGCCGTCGCCGCGGGACACCACGAGCTGGCGCAGCGTCTCGTCGAGCAGCGGCGCGGCCCCCGGCTCGCCCCCGGCCACGCCCGTCACCACGGCACGCAGGAACCAGCGCGGGCCGTCGACGCCCATCATCCGGCCGGGAACGGTCTCGCCCGGGCGGCCGGTGGGCAGCAGCATCCGCAGCTCGGGCCCGAACGGGCCGTTCGCCTCGCGACCGCCGGCCGCCTCGATCGTCGTCAGGATCTCGGCGCGCACCTCGTCCCACAGGCCGCTGCTCTTGGGCGCGGCGAAGACCGACAGCTCCATCGCGCTGCGCCCGTCGGTGATGAGCACCGTCAACGGCTGGCCGGTCGCCTCCTCCACCTGGAACTGCACCTGCACGCCCGGCAGCGCCGGGATCCGCAACGAGCCGAGGTCGAGCCGGTGGAGATCGTCCTGCGGCGCCTCGGTGACGTCGTAGGGACCGTCCGCCATCACCGATGCGGCCTCGGCGACCGGCGCACGCCGCTCGGAAGCCTCGACCCGGGACGCCTCGCGCTGATCGGATTCCCTACGCCCGCGGCCGAACACCACCGGACTCCCTTCCCGCCCCCCCGGGCGTCCCCGCGCCGACCCCGGCACCGGGACCCTCCGTCGAGCCGAAGCCACCCGTCGATCCGAACCCACCGCTGCCGCGCACCGAGGCGGGCAGCTCGTCCACGTCGCGGAAGACGGCATGCTCCACACGCTGCACCACGAGCTGGGCGATCCGGTCGCCCCTACGCAACGTGATCGGATCGGATCGATCGGTATTGATGAGAACTACTTTGATTTCACCACGGTAACCGGCGTCGACCGTGCCGGGCGCGTTGACCACCGTCACGCCGTGCCGCGCGGCCAGGCCGCTGCGCGGATGCACGAAGGCCGCGTAGCCCGCCGGCAGCGCGATCGCCAGGCCCGTGCCGACGACGGCCCGCTCGCCCGGCGCGAGGGTCACATCCTGCGTGGTCACCAGGTCCGCGCCCGCGTCGGACGGCTGGGCGTACGCCGGCGGCGCCACCGCACGGTCCAGCCGGCGCACGAGGACCTCCACCCGCCCCGCCGCCACGGTCTCGGTGGCCACCGCCACGGTCTCGGCCACCGTTTCGGGCACGGCGGGCCCGGCCGGTGCCTGCGGGGCCGCGGGGATCGTCTGATCGGGGGCGGTCATGGTCTGGTCTCCTGCCTGGACGGGCCGAACGGGGAGGTGAGCCGAACGGGGAGATTGAGCCGAACGGGGAGGTCAATCTCCGCCGCCGAGTGCCGCCGACCGCCACCGACGAGCGCCGACCGACGACCGACGACCGACGACCGACGACCGACGATGGTCGACCACCGTCGACCGCCGACGGCATCCGCCGCGCCGGATGTCCGCGATCCGCGAGTTGAACCTTAGGCCATCCCTGGCTCGCCACCCGCGGTGCGCCCCGCGTGCCGGCGGGACCGCCCGGTCGTGATCGGATAGGGACCACCGGCGGCCCACCCAGGTCGGCGGGGGGTAACCGGGGCCACCGGGGTAAGGACAACACGGCGGGCCAGTGCGGCCCGCGGCGCAGAACGAGAGGTGTGGGGTGGCGAAAGCGGCATCGAAGCTGGGATGGAAGGTCGTCGGCGGAGCGGCGACGGCGCTCGCGGGCACGGCCGCCAGCCGCGGGGTCACGGCCGTGTACCGCAAGGTGCGCAAGTCAGACCCGCCGGTCAACCCGGCGGACCCGGACACCGCCTGGGCGGAGGCGATCGCCTGGGCGGCGATCTCCGGCCTGGCGATCGGGCTCGGCCGGCTCGCGGCGGAGCGGACGGTGGCCCGCGGCTGGGTCAGGGCGACGGGCTCCCCGCCGCCCGGCATGGTCCGTCCCGAGGTCTCCGCCTCGGAGGACTGAACCCACCCACCCGGCGGCCTCGACGGGCACGATGGAGGTCACTAGACGCGCCCGACGACCCGCGGGAGACCGGATGGCCGTGTACGCCCTGGGAGACGCCGTTCCCGTCATCGACCCGACGGCCTACGTCCACCCGGACGCCACCGTCATCGGCACGGTGACGATCGGCCCCGAGTCGACCGTGTGGCCGGGGGCGGTGCTGCGCGGCGACTACGGGTCGATCGTGATCGGCGCGCGCACCTCCGTCCAGGACGGCACGGTGATCCACGCGACCGAGGAGCTGGCGACCGTCGTCGGCGACGACTGCACGATCGGGCACCTCGTGCACCTGGAGGGCTGCGTCGTCGAGGACGGCTCGCTGATCGGATCCGGCTCGGTGGTCCTGCACCGGGTCCGGGTCGGGCGCGGCGGGCTGGTCGGGGCCGGGGCGGTCGTCGTGGGTGACACGGTCGTGCCGCCGGGCGGGCGGGCCCTCGGGATCCCGGCCAAGGTGCTGCCCGGCGGCCCGGACCAGGCCGGTCTCGCCGCGGGTGCCGCCGTCTACGTCGCGAACGGCAAGCGCTACCGCGACCAGCTACGCCGGATCGACTAGCCCGACGGGGTGGGGCCGACTGCGGTGCGTCCTGCCCGGTCCGGGCCCACAGACCGGGCACATCGCGCCGCACCGCCCACCGGAACCGCACCGCCCACCGGAACCGCACCGCCGGCCGGGGCCGCGGCGGGCAGGTGGCGCATCTTCTCCGGGTTCGCGACGATGTTGATCTCGACGATCCGGCCGCCCGCCACGTGCAGGCCGGCGAGGTAGCGCAGGACGTCGCCCTCGAAGCTGGCGAAGCCGGGTTCGCCGTTGACCTCGACCGGCTGGATCCGCACCCGCCCGTCGGCGCGCCGGGCCGCCTTGGCGAGGATGCCGAGCACGAACCGGGCGACCCGGTCGGCGCCCGCCACCGGCCGGCGGGCGGCCTGCGCGTTCCCCCCGCCGTCGCTGCGCAGGACGGCGTTCGGATCGAGCAGGGCCAGCAGCCCGTCGAGGTCGCCGCCGGCCGCCGCGGCGAAGAAGGCCTCGGCGACGCGACGCCGCGACGCCGGATCCGGGTCGAAGCGGACCGACCGGTCCCGGACGTGGCGCCGCGCCCGGCTGGCGAGCTGGCGGGCCGCGGCCGGGGTGCGCCCGGTGGCCGCGGCGATCTCGGCGAAGTCGTAGCCGAACACGTCGTGCAGGATGAAGGCGGTGCGCTCGGCCGGGCTGAGCGTCTCGAGCACGACCATCATCGCCATGCTCACCGACTCGGCGAGCGTCACCCGGTCGGCCGGGTCCGCCACCCGACCCCCGGTCGCGGGGTCGGCGCCGACCGGTACCGCCGCACCGGCGACGAACGCCGCGTCCACCACGGGCAAGCCGGCGTCTGCGCCGCCCCCGGTGCCGTCGCCGCCCGCGAACCCGTCGACGAACGGCTCGGGCAGCCAGGGCCCGACGTACCCCTCCCGGCGACCGCGGGCCGAGCGGAGCTGGTCCAGGCACAGCCGGCTGACCACCACGGTCAGCCAGGCGCGCAGGTCGGAGATCCGCCCGGCGTCGACCCGGCCGAGGCGCAGCCAGGCCTCCTGCACCGCGTCCTCGGCGTCGGCGAAGGAGCCCAGCAGGCGGTAGGCCACCCCCCGCAGGTGCGGACGCTCGGCCTCGAACGCCGCGGCCAGCGCCGAGGAACCGGCCGCGGCCGACATCCCTTCGGGCGCGGACACCTCGGCGGCAGCGGGCAGGTCGGCGGGGACGGCGCCGGGACCCTGCGTAGCTCGGCTCGGGACGGTTGTCATCGGCTCCTCCGCAGGTCTGAGGGACGCCATGAACCGGGCGTCACCGGCCCCGGCGGCCGGGCGCGGCACGCTCCCCCTCCCCCACCTGGACGAGATACCCGGCGCCGGTGTGACAAGCTCCGGCGGCCGGGCGAGACAGGCGGGACAGGCGGCGATCTCACGGACCGCCGGTGGCCCTCGGCCGCACGTCTCACCGCGCGGCTCCCGGCCGGGTGAGCGGATGTCTCAGAGAGTGTCACAGCTCGCGCGTCGCCGCGTAACGGTGCGTTCCTACGGTCGTGGCATCGCCCGCACCCCGGAGGATCATCACATGAGCGCCACGCTGGAAGGCGTCCCGACCACCGACCTCGCCCCGGCCGCGTCCCGCCGGGGCCGCTGGATCGACGACTGGCGGCCCGACGACCCGTCGTTCTGGCACCACGGCGGGTCCCGCATCGCCCGCCGCAATCTGATCTTCTCGATCCTGGCCGAGCACGTCGGCTTCTCGATCTGGTCGCTGTGGTCGGTGACGGTCCTGTTCCTCGGGCCGAAGTACCACATCGATCCCGCCGGGAAGTTCCTGCTGACGTCGCTGCCGACGCTGGTCGGCAGCGTGCTGCGCATCCCGTACACCTTCGCCGTCGCCCGCTTCGGCGGACGGAACTGGACGATCGTCAGCGCGCTGCTGCTGCTCGTCCCCACGATCCTCGCCGCGATCGTCCTCAAACCCGGTGTCTCGTACACCACGCTGCTGCTCGTCGCCGCGGTCGCGGGCGTCGGCGGCGGCAACTTCGCCTCGTCGATGACGAACATCAACGCCTACTACCCGGACCGGCTCAAGGGCCGGGCGCTCGGGCTCAACGCCGGCGGCGGGAACCTGGGCGTGGCCGCGATCCAGCTCGTCGCCCTGCTCGTGCTCGCCACGGCGGGCAAGGGCCACCCGCGGGTCGTCCTGGCGATCTACATCCCGCTGATCGTGCTGGTCGCGCTCGGTGCGGCGCTGTTCATGGACAACCTCTCCACGGCGCGCAACGACCGCGGCGCGATGCGCGAGGTCGCCCGCGACGGCCACACGTGGGTGATGTCGCTGCTCTACATCGGCACGTTCGGCTCGTTCATCGGCTTCGGCTTCGCCTTCGGCCAGGTGCTGCAGGTGCAGTTCGCCGACCGGTTCGACACCCCGATCAAGGCCGCCTACCTGACGTTCCTCGGGCCGCTGCTCGGCTCGCTGATCCGCCCGCTCGGCGGCCTGCTGGCCGACCGGTTCGGCGGCGCCCGCATCACGTTCGCGAACTTCGTGGCGATGGCCGCCGCGGCCGCGGCCGTGCTCGTCGCCTCGCTGACGGACTCGTTGGCCGGCTTCCTCGTCGGGTTCATCGCCCTGTTCGTCTTCAGCGGCGTCGGCAACGGGTCGACGTACAAGATGATCCCGGCGATCTTCCGGGCGAAGTCGCGCCTCGCCGTCGATGCCGGCGCCGACCCGCTGGCCGCCGATCGCGCCGCCCGGCGCCGCTCCGGCGCGCTG
The DNA here is from genome assembly GCF_000058485.1 of Frankia alni ACN14a. NCBI lineage: Bacteria > Bacillati > Actinomycetota > Actinomycetes > Frankiales > Frankiaceae > Frankia > Frankia alni. Next base: position 2,261,819 of record NC_008278.1, on the reverse strand, counting down.
ATCGGCCTGGCCGGCGCGATCGGCGCGTTCGGCGGCGTGCTGGTGAACCTGGCCTTCCGGCAGTCGTTCCTGAGCTACCGGTCCGGCGACGCGGCGTACATCTCCTTCATCGCCTACTACGCGCTGTGCTTCGCCCTCACCTGGTTCGTCTACCTGCGGCCCTCAGCCCGCCGCCTGAGCGGCATCTGACCGGGAAGGCGGCGGGTCGAGGCGGGGGCCGGGGTTCAGGCGAGGTCGACGGCGACGGCGATCTCGCCTGCGGCGGGGCTGAACGCGAGCTCGCGGATGCTGCCGGCGCTGCGCAGGTCGGCGGCCGCCGCTTCGACGAGGGCGACGAGGTCGGCATCCCCGCTGATCCGGGCGCTCGCGACCTCGGCCTTCATCGACGCCTTCGCCGCGGACTTGGCACGGCGCACGCCGGTGAGCGCCGCGCCGACGGCGTCGAGCAGCTCGGGGCGCCCGCCGTCGGCGAGCTTGCGGATCTCCGCCGGGTCCGGCCAGCTCGCCCGGTGCACCGAGCCCGGCCGCCACCAGGACCAGACCTCCTCGGTGACGAACGGCAGGACCGGGGCGAACAGCCGCAGCAGCACGGACAGCGCGACCGCGAGGGTGGTGTGCGCGGAGGCGGCGCCGGCGGCCCCGAACGAGCCGTAGGCCCGGCCCTTGACCAGCTCGACGTAGTCGTCGCAGAACCGCCAGAAGAACGACTCGGTGACCTCCAGGGCCCGCGCGTAGTCGTAGGTGTCGAGTGCGGCGGTCGCGGCGTCCACGACGTCGGCCAGCGCGGCGAGCAGCGCCCGGTCGAGCGGCTCGCCGACCGGCACGGCACCACCCACCGGCACGGCACCGTCCACCGGCACGGCACCGTCCACCGGCGCCGCCGTGCCGACCGTCGAGGCAGCGCCGGCGGCGGCATCGGAGGTCCCCGCCTCGCCCGTCGCCGGGGCGCCCGGGGGTGTCTCCTCGGCGGCGAGGCCCAGCGCGAAGCGGCTGGCGTTGAGGATCTTGATGGCGAGTCGGCGGCCGTTCTTCATCTGGCCGACGTCGAAGGCGGTGTCGGTGCCCGGCCGCCCGGACGCCGCCCAGTAGCGGACCGCGTCCGAACCGTGCTCCTCCAGCAGGCCCATCGGGGTGACGACGTTGCCCTTGGACTTCGACATCTTCTTGCGGTCCGGGTCGAGGATCCAGCCGGAGATCGCCGCGTTCGACCAGGGCAGCACGCCGAACTCGGCGTGGGCGCGGACCACGGTGGAGAACAGCCAGGTCCGGATGATCTCGTGGGCCTGGGGCCGCAGATCCATCGGGAACACGCGGGCGAACAGGTCCGGGTCGCTCTCCCAACCGCTGACGATCAGCGGGGTGAGCGAGGACGTCGCCCAGGTGTCCATCACGTCCGGGTCGGCGGCGAACCCGCCGGGCAGCCCCCGCTGGGCGTCGGTGTAGCCCGGCGGCACGTCGCTGGACGGGTCGACGGGCAGGGCCGCCTCGGGCGGCACGATCGGCGCGTCATAGCGCGGCGCGCCGGCGTCGTCGAGGGGATACCACACCGGGAACGGCACGCCGAAGAACCGCTGCCGGCTGATCAGCCAGTCGCCGTTGAGGCCGTCGACCCAGTTCTCGTAGCGGACCTTCATGTACTCCGGATGCCAGCGCAGCTCCTGGCCGCGGGCCCGCAGCGCGGCGCGCAGCGGCTCGTCCCGCCCACCGTTGCGGATGTACCACTGGCGGGTCGTGACGATCTCCAGCGGCCGGTCGCCCTTCTCGTAGAACTTGACCGGGTGGGCGATGGGCCGCGGCTCGCCGAGCAGCGCACCGGACTCGGCGAGCAGCTCCACGATGCGCGTGCGGGCGCTGTGCACGGTCTTGCCGGCGAGCTCGGCGTAGTGCGCGCGGCCCGCGGGCGAGGTGATCGCGGCCGGCGGCTCCGGCACGAGCCGGCCGTCGCGGCCGATCACGGCGCGGGCCGGCAGGCGCAGTTCCCGCCACCAGATGACGTCGGTCAGGTCACCGAAGGTGCAGATCATCGCGATGCCGGAACCCTTGTCGGGATCGGCGAGCCGGTGGGCGACGACCGGGACGTCGACGTCGAACAGCGGGCTACGCACCGTGGACCCGAACAGCGGCTGGTAGCGCGGGTCGTCCGGGTGGGCGACCAGGGCCACGCAGGCGGGCAGCAGCTCCGGTCGGGTCGTCTCGATCACCACCGGCTCCGCCCCGGCGCGGGGGAAGGCGAGGGTGTGGAAGGCACCGGGACGCTCCCGGTCCTCCAGCTCCGCCTGGGCGACCGCGGTGCGGAAGGTGACGTCCCACAGCGTCGGCGCCTCGGCCAGGTAGGCCTCGCCGCGGGCAAGATTGCGCAGGAACGCCCGCTGGGCGACGACGCGCGAGCGGGTGTCGATGGTGGCGTAGGTGTGCGACCAGTCGACGGACAGACCCAGGCGGCGCCAGAGCTCCTCGAAGCCCTTCTCGTCCTCCAGCGTCAACCGCTCGCACAGGTCGACGAAGTTGCGCCGCGAGATCGGCACCTGCTCCTTGCCCGGCTTCGCCGGCGGGGCGAAGTCCGGGTCGTAGGGCAGCGACGGGTCGCAGCGCACCCCGAAGTAGTTCTGCACCCGCCGCTCGGTGGGCAGCCCGTTGTCGTCGAAGCCCAGCGGGTAGAACACCTCACGGCCGCGCATCCGCTGGTAACGGGCGATGAGGTCGGTGTGCGTGTAGGAGAACACGTGGCCGACATGCAGCGAGCCGCTTACGGTCGGTGGCGGGGTGTCGATGGAGTACACCCGCCCCCGGTCGACCGTGCGGTCGAAGGTGTAGGTGCCCTCGTCCTGCCATACCGCCGACCAGCGCCCCTCGATGCCGTCGAGCGTGGGCTTCGCGGGAACCGCGCGAGCGGAGGGGGCGGGAACCGCGCGGGCGGAGCGATCAGTGCCGTCTGTGCCAACCACAGCGACGATCCTACGGGCGCGCCGATCGTGACCGCCGTGCCCGGCCCCCCGAGACGCCGCGCGTCCGCCTGGCGTGACCCCTTTCACCCGCCGGGATGCTCGCGTGCGACGCCACCTTGGCAGGATGAGCCCGAAACGGAAGCCGAAGCAGAACCGCCGAAGCAGAACCAGAGCCGAGCCCCGGAGCGCCGACCCATGAGCGACCTGCCAGACCCGGACACCCTGCTGGACGTCGCGCTGACGATCGCCCGCGAGGCCGGCGGGCTGCTCGCCCGGGGCCGCGAGGGCGCGGTCGCCGCGGAGACGACGAAGTCCTCCCCCACCGACGTGGTCACGGCCCTGGACCGCGCCTCCGAGGCACTGGTCGCCCGCCGGCTCGGCGAGCTGCGTCCGGGCGACGGCCTGCTCGGCGAGGAGGGGTCCGACTCCGCCGGGTCGACCGGCGTGCGCTGGATCGTCGATCCCCTCGACGGCACGGTGAACTTCCTCTACCGGCTGCCGAACTGGGCGGTGTCGATCGCCGCGGAGGTCGACGGCGAGGTCGTCGCCGGAGTGGTGCACGCCCCGGCGCTGGGCACCACCTACACGGCCGTCCGCGGCGGCGGCGCCTTCCGCGACGGCACAGCACTGACCGGGTCGACGGTGACGACCCTGGCCGGCGCCCTCGTCGCGACCGGTTTCGGCTACCTGGAGTCCCGCCGCGCCGCCCAGGCCGCGGTGCTCACCAGGGTGGTGCCCCGGGTCCGCGACATCCGCCGGATGGGCGCGGCGTCGCTGGATCTGTGCGCCGCCGCCGACGGCCTCGTCGACGCCTACTACGAGCGTGGCCTGAAGCCCTGGGACCATGCCGCCGGTGGGCTCGTCGCGGCCGAGGCGGGCCTGCGGGTCGGCGGGCTGCACGGCCGGCCGGCGACCGAGGACCTCACCGTCGCCGCCCCGCCTGCGCTGTTCGGGCCCCTCACGGACCTGCTTGCCGAGGACCCTCCGGCCGACCGCGACTGACCCGGGTCGGCGGCCCGCGGTCGGACGTCCGCGCCGCGCCGCGGGCCGGTCAGGCCAGGCCAGGTCAGGCAGGCCAGGCCAGGTCAGGTCAGGTCAGGCCAGAGCAGGTCAGGTCTTCGGCGCCTGCGAGATGCGCACGGTGTTGCCCGAGGGGTCGCGGAACGCGCAGTCGCGCGGGCCCCAGGGCTGGTCGATGGGCTCCTGCAGCACCTCGGCGCCGAAGGCCCGCACCATCTCGAAGGTCGCGTCGAGATCGTCCGCGCGGAACACGATGACCGGCAGGACGCCCTTGGTGAGCAGTTCCTGCAGGGCGTCCCCGTCGGCCTGCGGTCGGCCGGCGTGCGGCTCGGACAGGACGATCTCCAGATCCGGCTGGGACGCGCTGACGAGGGTGACCCAGCGGAACCCGTCCGAGGCGACGTCGTTGCGCACCTCGAGGCCGAGCGCGTCGCGGTAGAAGGCGAGCGAGCGGTCCAGGTCGTTGACGGTGATGTGGCAGTACTGGAGTGAGACGGTCATGCGGGTGACGCTAGGGTGCCCCCGCACGGATCGCTTCTCCGATCCTGACCGACTGCTCCCCCGCCACCTGGTCCCCCGCTGACTGGTCCCCTGACGCCTGCTCCCCCGCCGTCTGGTCCCCTGACGGACGGTCCCTGGCCGCCGACCGGTCCCTCGTCGGCCGGGTGCGTGCCTGGGCGACGCAGGCGGGCATCGCCTGCACCGCGCGGTGTTCCCGGGCCCGGTACGCACTCGGCGTCATCCCCACGAGCTCGGTGAACCGGGAGCTGAACGAGCCGAGGGAGGTGCAGCCGACCGCCATGCACGCATCGGTCACGCTCATGCCCGCCCGCAGCAGCGCCATCGCCCGCTCGACCCGGCGGGTCATGAGGTAGCTGTACGGCGTCTCGCCGTAGGCCGCCCGAAACGCCCGGGAGAAGTGCCCGGGTGACATCAGCGCGTGGCGGGCCATGGTCGGCACGTCGAGCGGGCGCGCGTACTCCCGGTCGACCAGGTCCCGCGCCCGGCGCAGGTGCGCGAGGTTGGCGAGGCTCGGCTGGTCCACCGGCCAAGGGTACCGGCCACTCCGACCAACAGTCCCCTGACCTGCACCGATGCGGGGTCAGCGGCTGTCCGCGGTCGTGGCGGGGGCCGCGGGGTTCGGCCCGGCGCTGGGGCCGGTGTCGCCGTACCAGACGGTCCGCCTGACGTGGTCGACGTAGCTGACGACGATGTGCACCACCCGGCGGGAGACGTCGTCGGCGTCGTAGTCGGGGACGACCCGCGCCCGGCGGTCGCTTTCGGACTCCCGCACGATCAGCTCGACGGCGTCGAGGATCCGCTCCGGGCGCAGGACGCTGGCGACGAGCACCCCGCGGTCCATGCCCTCCGGCCGCTCGTGCGCCTCGCGGACGAGCACGGCGGGGAAGCCGACGAGCGAGGCCTCCTCGGTCAGGGTGGCGCTGTCGGAGAGCACGCACAGCGCGGCCCGCTGCAGCGCGATGTAGTCGCAGAAGCCGAAGGGACGGCAGAAGCGGACCCGGTCGTCGAGCAGCGGCGCCCGCCCCGAGCGGCGCAGCGATCCCAGCCGGTCCCGGGTCCGCGGGTGGGTCGAGACGATCACCGGCAGCCGGTAGCGGGCCGCCAGCCGGTTGAGGGTCTCCAGCAGGGCCGCCAGCGCCTCGGGCCGGTCGACGTTCTCCTCGCGGTGGACGCTGGCGAGCAGGTAGCGCCCCGCCTGCACGCCGAGGGTGGTCAGCACCGCCGACGTGTCGATAAGCGGGGCGTAGTGGGTGAGCACCTCCTTGACCGGGGAGCCGACGACGAAGATCCGCTGGGCGGGCAGCCCCTCGGCGAGCAGGTGCCCGCGGGCCCGTTCGGTCAGGGCCAGGTGGACGTCGCTGAGCTGGTCGGCGACCCGCCGGTTGATCTCCTCCGGGACCCGCTGGTCGAAGCAGCGGTTGCCGGCCTCCAGGTGGAACACGGGGATCCGGCGGCGCTTGGCGGCGATCGCGGCGTAGCAGGTGTTCGTGTCGCCGTAGATGAGCACGGCGTCGGGGGCCTCGGCGGCGAGGATCGGGTCCAGCCGGGAGATCAGCCGGCTGATCGTCTCGGCGGGGGTGGGCCCGGCGGCGTCGAGGACGTGGTCCGGCCGGCGGATGCCGAGCTCGTCGAAGAAGACCTGGTTGAGCTCGTGGTCGTAGTTCTGGCCGGTGTGGACCAGGCGCAGGTCGACGGCCCGGTCGAGGGCGGCGACGACCCGGCTGAGCTTGACCACCTCCGGCCGGGTGCCCACGACCACCAGCACCCGCAGGCGGCGCTCGGTCGGGCCGGCCGCCCGCGACACGGCGGACGCCGTCCGCGAGGCGGTCAGCGACGGGCGGCGGGGCTGCGGCCCGCTGGGCTGCGGCACCAGCGGTTTGACCCGCTCGCCCGGCAGCCCCGACGGAACCGTCGGTACGGAGGGCCCGCTCTGCTCCGGAGTACCACGCGGCATCGGATTCCCCCTGGCGCAACGCGTCGTCACCAGCGGCCGGGGGCCCACCCGCACGATCGCCGGGCGGCCCGGGGCTGCCTCACAGGGGGAAGGTATCACTGTCCGTAGTTTTCAGATAACCCAGAGCGCATCACCTCGGCGCGGTCGCAGCGCCGCGCAGCGCCGGCGCGAGCTCGCGCCACTGGTGGTCGGGCAGTGCGGTCGGGTCGGCGGCGAGGGCCTGGATGCAGACGTGGTCCGCACCTGCGTCGAAGTGCCGGCGTACCCGATCATGGATCGTCTGGTCGTCGCCGTACGCGACGATGGCGTCGACGAGGCGGCGGCTCGGGCCGCCGAGGATGTCGTCGTCGCCGAAGCCGAGGCGCCGCAGGTTCGCCGTCTGGTGCGACTCCACGGCGACGTAGGCGGCGACGTGCGCGGTGGCGACCTCCCGGGCGCGGTCGACGTCGGAGTCCAGGACGACAGCCTGTTCCACCCCGAGAAACGCCTGCGGGCCCATGATCTCGCGGGCCCGGCGGGTGTGTTCGACGGGCACGAAGTACGGGTGCGCCCCCCACGTCCGCTCCGCCGCCAACGACAGCATCTTCGGGCCGAGCGCGGCCAGCACGCGGCGCACGGCCACCTGCGGCGGCGGGCTGTGGGCGGGGACGGCGTCCATGGCCGCCAGGTAGGCGTCCATCGTCGAGACCGCCCTGCCCAGGGCGGGCATGGGATAGCCGTCCAGCAGGTGGACGGTGTCATCGACCCGGTGCCCACCGAGGCCGAGAAGGTAGCGCCCCGGGAACGCCTCACCCAGTGTGCGGGCCGCGGTCGCCATGGCGATCGGGTCGCGGAACGCGATGTTCGCGATGCCGGACGCGACGGTGATTCTCCGGGTGGCCGACAGCAGCAGCCACGCCTGGCCCACCGCGTCCCGACCGAACGCCTCCCCGCACCACAGGGCGCCGTAGCCCAGCTCCTCGATCTCCGCCGCGGCCTCCCGCACCCGGTTGGCCGGCTGACCATCGAAGGCAAAGGTCCAGACGCCGACGTTGCCGAGCTCGTGTCCTGGCTGCGCTGCCACCATGCTCCTTCAGGCCGGATATCCGGACAGGCTGTCCGGATGACGTCGACTACAATACGGACACCTTGTCCGGTTGTCTACGTTCGGTGGCGAGAGGGGGACGCGATGGCGGCACCGGCTGGGCGCGCCCCCGGGCAACGCCCGCCGCGCGCGGATGCCCGGCGCAATCGGGAGCTCCTGCTCGCCGCCGCGCGCACGGCGTTCGAGGAGGCCGGACCGGACACGTCCCTCGTCGAGATCGCCCGCCGGGCCGGAGTTGGGCAGGGAACCCTCTACCGGCACTTCCCCACCCGGGCGGACCTGTTGCAGGCCGTCCTCGCCGACCGGATCGAGACGCTGTGCCGGCGGGCGGCGCAGCTGTCGGCCGCCGAGTCCCCGGACGGCGCGCTGGCGGCCTGGTTGCGCCTGTTCCTCGTCCACGTCCATGGGAACCAGGGCCTCGCCGGCGCCTTCATGGTCGAGGAGATCGAACCGTGGGTCGCGGACTGCCACCGCGTCATCGTGGAGGCCGCAGCCGACCTTCTCCGCCGCGCCCAGCGGACCGGAACGGCCCGCCCGGACCTGACCCCCGACGATCTCGTCCAGCTCGTCGTCGGGATCGCCCTGGCAACCGCCCGCAGCGACAACGCCGACCAGGCCGACCGGTTGCTCACGCTGGCCCTCGACGCCGTACGGCGACCAGCAGGGTGAAGGTCAGAAGCAGGTAACCGCCTGTGCGGTCATCTCCCGGTCTACGGGTCGTCGGCGAGGATCGCCGATCGCACGATGATCCAGGGCCGAGCAGCGCGACGGGATGCGGTTGCGGGCCGTCAGAAACCGCCGTACGGCACGGTGATGATTTCCATGAAGTGGCCGCCCGGGTCCTGGAAGTACACGCCCCGGCCGCCGTCGTTGGTGTTGATCTCACCTGGGTGCTGTCGCGCCGGGTCCGCCCAGTGCTCGACACCCTGCGTCCGGATCCGCTCGATCGCGGCGTCGAAAACCTCGTCCGAGACCAGGAAGGCATAGTGCTGGGCCGAGATTTCGGTGCCGGTGTCGGCGTAGTCCAGCGTGACGCCGTCGGCGAGTTGCACGGCCAGAAAATGTCCGGCAGGTACCGGTGCGGGCAGTGAGAGCAGCCGACTGAGAAAGGTCGCCGACTCGTGCCGGTCGCGTGCTGCGACGATGGTGTGGTTGAAACGAACGGTCATGCCGACCCCATTCGGTCCCACGCCTCCATGCCGGAACCGGAGCGCTCGACGGCACGCGACGCTGCCGTCCAGTCTAACGACCCGGGTCTCGTCTCCATCTCCGACCAAAGCTCCGGTGATCATGGTGTTCCGCGGAACCGTGCCGCCACGTGTTCGGGCGGATCCCCGGCCAGCGTCGGTCCCCACTCAGACTCGACCCGACGCGGTGCAGGTCGGTACAAGCGTCCCGCCAGCCGGCACCGATGAAAGCACCCCGACCGACAACCCAGCGACTGGAGTGGCTCAGTCGACCAGGCTGCTGGCATGATCATCATGCCTTCTCGCCCGATCCGGACACGACCGCCGCCGAGGGCTGGCCGGCGCTGCTCACGCATCTCCTCGAACGGCGCGATCTGACCAGCGACGCGGCCGCCTGGGCGGGCCATTGATCAACCCGGCCAATCCGACACACCGGGTCGTCGGGGTGGCGGACGCTCGCCGTCTGCCCCTCGTGGTGGAGGTCCTGCGCGGGCGCGGGGCCAACGCTCTGGTAGTCCGGGGCGACGACGGTCTGGACAAGCTCAGTACGACGACGCCGTCGCAGGTCTGGATCGCGCGCGACGGACAGGCCAACCAGGAAGCGTTCGAACCCCGGGCCCTTCGCATCCCCCGCCCCGCACCGGGAGCACTCCGCGGGGGTGACGCGCCGTCAAACGCGCGGGTTCTTCGTGCCGTCCTGGCTGGGCGACCAGGACCGATCCGCGACGCGGTGGTCCTCAACGCCGCGGCTGCACTGGTGGCTGCGATGCCCACGGGCTCGACGCTCGTGGAGCAACTGCACACGGCATCTGCGCGATGTCGCGACGCGATCGACTCAGGAGCGGCCGCGACGACGTTGGCCCGCTGGATCAGCACCGCCCAGGACCACCGACGCGCGGAAGAAGCGGAACGTACGACGTAGCAGTGCCCCGCGGCGCACCGCCGCGACGACGTGGGCTGAGCCTCGCGGCCCGGCCGGAGCACGCTGGCCCGGACCGCGAGGTCCCGGCCGGCACATGCCCCGGCCGGGACCGGACGATCGTCGACGCGAGCAGGTCGACTAGAGCAGGTCGACTAGAGCAGGGAGCGCAGGACGTAGAGCAGGATGCCGCCGTGGCGGTAGTACTCCGCCTCGCCGGGGGTGTCGATGCGCACGACCGCGTCGAACGTCTTGTCCCCCGCGCGGACGGTGAGCGACGGCGTCTTCTCGTCGACGTCGGCGAGACCGGTGATCGTGAACGACTCCTCGCCGGTCAGGCCGAGCGACTCCACCGACTCACCCGCCGGGAACTGCAGGGGCAGCACGCCCATGCCGATCAGGTTGGAACGGTGGATCCGCTCGTAGGACTCGGCGATGACGGCGCGCACGCCCAGCAGCGAGGTGCCCTTGGCCGCCCAGTCACGCGACGAGCCCGAGCCGTACTCCTTGCCGGCGAGCACGACCAGCGGCACGCCCTCGGCGGCGTACTTCTGCGCCGCGTCGTAGATCGCCATCTCCTGGCCGTCGGGCAGGTGCCGGGTGACGCCGCCCTCGGTGCCGGGCGCCAGCCGGTTGCGCAGGCGGATGTTGGCGAACGTGCCGCGGATCATGACCTCGTGGTTGCCGCGCCGCGACCCGTAGGAGTTGAAGTCGCCGGGGGCGACGCCGTGCTCGGCGAGGTAGCGGCCGGCCGGCGAGTCCTTCTTGATGGAACCGGCCGGGGAGATGTGGTCGGTGGTGACCGAGTCCCCCAGCACCGCGAGCACGCGGGCGTCGATGATGTCCGTGCGCGCCTCGGGCTTGGTCGCCATGCCCTCGAAGTACGGAGGGTGACGGACGTAGGTCGAGTCGTCGGCCCAGGCGAACGTCCGCGACACCTCGCCGCCGTCGCCGACCGGCAGCGAGCGCCAGCGCTCGTCGCCGGAGAGGTCGGCGTAGTCCGACTCGAACATCTCCGACTGGATCGCGTCGGCGACGACCGCGGACACCTCGGCCTCGCTCGGCCAGATGTCGCGCAGGTACACCGGCTGGCCGTCGCTGCCGTAGCCGAGCGGGTCGGTGTCGAGGTTGATGTCCATCGTCCCGGCCAGCGCGTAGGCGACGACCAGCGGCGGGGACGCCAGGTAGTTCATCTTGACGTCGGGGTTGATCCGGCCCTCGAAGTTACGGTTGCCGGACAGCACGCTGACCACCGCGAGGTCGGCGTCGTTCACCGCCGCGCTGATCTCCTCCGGCAGCGGGCCGGAGTTGCCGATGCAGGTGGTGCAGCCGAACCCGACCAGGTTGAAGCCGACCTTGTCCAGGTACGGCACGAGCCCGGCGCGCTCGTAGTAGTCCATGACGACCTTGGAGCCCGGGGCCAGCGTCGTCTTGACCCACGGCTTGCGGGTCAGCCCCTTCTCCACCGCGTTGCGGGCCAGCAGCGCCGCGCCCACCATCACCTGCGGGTTCGAGGTGTTGGTGCAGGAGGTGATCGCGGCCACCGCGACGGCCCCGTGGTCGAGCTCCACCGTGGAGCCGTCGGCGAGGGTGACCGATGTCGGGTTGGCGGGCCGGCTGGTGATGTCGCCGGCGACGGCGTTCACCGAGATGGGGGCGTCCGACGGCTTGTCCGCGAACGCCGCCGCCGGGTCGGAGGCGGGGAACGACTCGGCGTCGGCCTCGTCCGCGCCACCGTTGGTGAACACCGAGGGCTGGGCGTAGTTGGCCAGCGCGGCGCGGAACGCCTGCTTGGCGTTCGACAGCGGCACGCGGTCCTGCGGCCGCTTCGGCCCGGCCAGCGACGGCACGACCGTCGACAGGTCGAGCTCCAGGGTGGTCGTGTAGGCGGCCTCACGGCTCGGGTCGTGCCAGAGGCCCTGCTCCTTGGCGTACGCCTCGACCAGCGCGACCAGCTCCGCCGGCCGGCCGGACAGGCGCAGGTAGTTCAGCGTCTCGTCGTCGATCGGGAAGATCGCGCAGGTGGAGCCGTACTCGGGGCTCATGTTGCCGATGGTCGCCCGGTTGGCCAGCGGGACGTTGGTGACGCCCTCGCCGTAGAACTCGACGAACCGGCCGACCACGCCGTGACGGCGCAGCTGCTCGGTGATCACGAGGACCATGTCGGTGGCCGTCGTGCCGGCGGGCAGCTCGCCGGTCAGCTTGAAGCCGACGACGGTCGGGATCAGCATGCTCACGGGCTGGCCGAGCATCGCGGCCTCGGCCTCGATGCCGCCGACGCCCCAGCCGAGCACGCCCAGGCCGTTGATCATCGTGGTGTGGCTGTCCGTGCCCACCAGCGTGTCCGGGTAGGCCAGCGTGCCCTCGGGGGTGTCCTTGGTGAACACGACCCGGGCCAGGTGCTCCAGGTTGACCTGATGCACGATGCCGGTGTTCGGCGGGACGACGGTGAAGTTGTCGAACGCCGCCTGGCCCCAGCGCAGGAACTGGTAGCGCTCCCGGTTACGGCTGAACTCCAGCGCGGCGTTGAGCTCGAAGGCGTCCGGCCGGCCGAAGTGGTCGGCGATGATCGAGTGGTCGATCACGAGCTCGGCCGGAGCCAGCGGGTTGATCTTCGCCGGGTCGCCCCCGAGGGCGGCCATCGCCTCGCGCATGGCGGCGAGGTCGACCACACAGGGCACGCCGGTGAAGTCCTGCATGATCACGCGAGCGGGGGTGAACTGGATCTCCTGGCTCGGTGCCGCCGCCGGGTCCCAGTTCGCCAGCGCCCGGACGTGGTCCGCGGTGATGTTGGCGCCGTCCTCGGTGCGCAGAAGGTTCTCCAGCAGCACCTTCAGGCTGTAGGGGAGTCGATCGGCCCCGGGCACCGCGTCCAGCCGCCTGATCGTGTAGGTGCGATCACCCACCGCGAGCGATCCGGTACTGCCGAAGCTGTCCATCGTTCTCCTCCTCGTGACCCGTCGTCCGTCACCCGCGGACGGCGGGGCTTGCCACCATGGCCGCGCCCCTGCGGCAACGCCATGGCGACGCCGCCGACGGCGGCTGGCGTAGGCGCAGGGCCGCCCGCGGCGTCGGCCATCATCGACCGGCTCGTGTCCATCCTGGCATTTCCCACCTTGCGGGATCGCGCCCGAGGGGTTGTGACACAGCCGACGCGACCGCGCCCACCGGGGCTCGATCGGCCCCGCCCGTCGGGGCGGGGCCGCCGGATCCCACCGTACGGCGGCCCGGGAGGACGTGCGCCCATTTAATTAGCGGTGCTAACAATATCAGACGGATCCGCCGCGAGCTCCGCCGCGAACCGGTCGAGGAACACCTCCCGCTTGCGCTGCGGGCTCATCGCCCCGGTGCCCACCGAGCGGGCGAGCATCCGCCGCTCCCACTGCTCGACGTCGGTCACCACCCGGGCCGGCGCCCCGGCGACCAGGGACCGCGCCGGGACGTCGCGCATCACCACGGAGCCGGCGGCGATCACCACGTCGGAGCCGATCGTGACGCCGGGCATGATGATCGCGTTCATCCCGATCGCGGTGTCGTTGCCGACCCGGATGGGCGCGACCACGTCGATGTCGGGGTGCTCCCGGCGCAGTCGGGTCGCCGCGCCGTCGTGCGTGATGAACCGGACGCCGTCGGCGATGGCCACCCGCTCACCCAGCCTGATCAGGTAGGGCTCGGTGCCGAAGGTGGCGGCGGTGACCCCGATGAACCGGCAGTCCGCGCCCAGCCGCACCCCGATGCTGCGGGCGTACCCCACCGGATCGGTGCGCAGCAGGTAGGTGCGGACGGCCGCCCGCGCCGCCCGACCGGGCAGCGCCGCGAGCGACGACCGGCGGACCTGCCCGGCCAACGCCCCCCTGTCCGGCCGGTCCCTCCCGGCCCGACGGGCCGCCAGGAGCGCAGAGAGCGACGGGAACGGCCGGGATGGGTGGGATGGCCGGGATGGCTGGGAGGGCGGGGAGGACGGGGACGACTGACCCGAGGAGGGCCTCGGGGACGGCGCCCGATGCAGCCCGCGGCGCGGCGCCTGCCGCACGCGGGCGGCGTGGTGCAGTGCCGCCACCACATCGTGGCTGAGCGCCCGGCGGTCGAGCAGCTTCTCCGCCCGCACCCGGGCCGCCTCGCCGCGGCGGCGGGCCACGGGCGTGCGCCGGCCGGCCGCGGCCTCCTGCAGGGCGTCCGCCATCGCCACGGCATCGCCGAGTCCGACGAGCCAGCCGGTCTCCTCGTCGACCAGTTCCGGCAGCCCGCCGGCCGCGGTGGCGACGGAGGGAACCCCGCACGCGGACGCCTCGGCCCCGGCGCCGTAGCTCTCCGACCACGACGACACGACGTTGACGTCCGCGGCCGCGTAGAACGGCCGGACGTCGGTGACGCTGTCGACCCAGCGCACCCACTCGTTGCCGGGCAGCCGGGCGGCCCATGCCCGGACCTGCTCGCGGTAGCGCTCGCCGGCCTCGCCGTAGCCCCCACCGAGCAGGATCAGCGTCCCGCGGCCGCCCCGCTCGGCGAAGCGGGCCCACGCCGCGAGGAGCACCTCGTGGCCCTTGACGCCCTGGCCCGGATGGACCAGCCGCTTCGGCGGGTAGAAGTAGGCCACGCAGACCGCGACGAACTCGTCCTCGCCGAGGTCGAGCTGCGCCCGCGCCGCCCGCCGCCGCTCGTCGTCGGCCGGGCTGAAGCGCTCCAGGTCGACGCCGTAGGACAGGGTGCGCATCCGGTGCGCCGGCAGTCCGAGGGCCGCGTACCGGCCGCGGATGTCCGCGCTGGACGCGATGAGCAGGTGGTCGAGCCGGCACAGCACCCGCTCGGCCCACCGGATCGGGGTGTTGTCCAGGTAGAGGGGCCCCGCGACCATGTAGACCCGGGTGATCCGGGTACCCAGGGTGGCGAGCCGGACCGCCAGCGCCGACGCGTACAGGTGGTAGTGCACGACGTCGACGCCGAGCTCGCGCAGCCTCGCCCGCAGCCGAACGATCCCGACGATCTGCGCGGCCGGCGACGCGCGGCGCCGGGGAGCCGGACTCTCGACGACCTCGATCCCCAGCGCCGTCAGCTCACGCGCCACCCGGCTGTCGGTGTGGTCGGGCGCGGGCAGCAGCACGACCACCTGGTCGCCGGACTCCCGCGCGGCGAGCACGTGCGGAATGATCCACAACGGCCCGTCCCCGGTCTTGACCAATGTGGCGATCTTCATGCGGAACGGTCCTTCCGGGTCGTGGACGGGAGGGCGGCGGGCGACGCCGCGGGTCGCGGGACGCGGCTCGACCCCGGCGGGTGCGCCGGCCGGCGGGCCACCCACAGGCAGGCCCGGCCGGACAGGTGGGCCGCGCCGAGCAGGTCGAGGGCGGCCTCCAGCGGCCGCAGGTGCGGGCGGGGAACGCGGGTGGACACGGCCCGGCCGGCGGCGGTGAACTCCAGCGCCGTGGCGAGCGCTCCGTAGGGATGCGCCCGCACCCGCTCGAAGCCGACGGCGCGCAGCACGGCGGCCAGCTCCGCCGGGGTGAAGGCGTACTGGTAGAACTCACCCGCACCCGCACGCGGCCGCGGCAGCCAGACCGGCCCCCCGCCGGAGCCCGCGCCACCAACGCCGGCGCCCTCATACCCGGCGCCACCGGCGCCGACGCCACCAGCCCGGGCACCACCAGCCCCGGCGCCGCGGCTCAGGACGCGCAGCAGCGGGCTGAAGCACGGCGTGGAGACCAGCGCGATCCCGCCCGGTCGCAGCACGCGCAGGGTCTCGCGCAGCACCTCCTGCGGGCCGTCCTCGAAGTGCTCGCACACGCCCGGCGAGTAGACGGCGTCGTACCGCCCGTCGGGCACGTCGAGCCGGCGGACGTCGCCCTGCCAGACGCGGATCTCGGGAGCGGCCGCGCGCAGCCGCTCGACGGCGCGCGGCGCCCAGTCCACCGCCTCGACGGCGAATCCCCGCGCCGCCATCGCGACGCTGAACTGCCCCGGCCCGCACCCGGCCTCCAGGACCCGGCCGCCCGGCCGCAGGTGGCGACGGACGGCCCGGCGCAGGTGAAGCGGGAGATGGCCCGCGCGGGCTCGGCGGTAGTCCGCGGGCTGGGCGTCCCACAGCTCGTCCCAGTAGGCGGCGTCGGCCGCCCGGCGGTAGAACACCAGCCGCCCGCCGTGAGCGGTCGGCTCGACGACGAGGGTGTCGCGCGCCGGATGTGGTGCCATCAGGGCCTCCCCTTTCCGAGGACTGGCAGCCGACCGTCCCCGCCCGGCTCGCGCGGACGACCTGGTCCGGACGGGCGAGACGAGGTCGGCGACGCGGAGAATGGCAACCGTCGGCGGCACGGCGGGACGGGCGAACGGGGCGACGAGCTCCCCCCGCAGCGCACGGCGGGCCAGCGCCGTCATGAGCGCGTAGGCGAGCATGCTGCCGATCGCGGCGCCGGCGGGTCCCCGCCAGGGCACGAGCACCGGGTAGGTCGCCAGCGACACGGCCAGGCCGAGCAGCCCGGCGCCACCGGCCGCACCGGTGCGGCCGAGGCCCGTCAACGCCCGACACTCGACCAGGAACGGGGCCAGCAGGAGTTCGGCGACCAGCAGCAGGCGCATCGGGGTGACCGCCGCGGCATAGCCCGGCCCGAACAGGGTCCGCACCAGCCACGGCGCGGCGAGCGCGAGGACGGCCGCGGCGACCAGCAGAAGGGCGAGCAGGCTGCGGGTCACCGTCCGCAGCGCCGCGCGGGACAGCACGCCCCGCGCGGCGCGGTGGAAGACCACCTGGCCGACCGAACCGGGCAGCAGTCGCAGTGCCTCGCCGGTGGCGGCGGCGATCGAGTACACGGCGGCGGCGCCGGCGCCGCCGAAGGCCGCGACCAGCAGCCGGTCGAACCGGAACGCCATCGTCGCGCCCACGTTGAGCCCGAGCGCGGGGACGCCCTTGACGACCAGCAGCCGCCAGGCCCGCGGGTCGGCCCGCGGCCGCACGGACAGGCCCATCCGGGCCAGCGCCGTCACCCCGGTCACCGCCTGCGCGGCCCAGCACAGCGCGAGGATCACCAGGATGTGCGCCAGGGACGGATGGCGCGGGCCGGCCAGCAGCAGCCCAAGCTGGGCGAGCCCGGTGGCGGCGACGAGCCCGGCGGCCAGCACGATCGAGCCGGCGGCGTTGAGCGCGTCGAGCACCTGCACGGCGAGCAGGTTCGCGGCGGCGAGGACGGCGATCGCGAGCACCAGAGCGGCATCCACCCGCGCCCCGCCGGACAGGTGGATCACCTGCAGCGACGCCACGGTGATCAGGGCGGCGGCGGGTAGGGCCGCGGCGGCGGAGAGGCCCAGGTAGTCGCCGAGGGACACCCGCGGGTCGCCGCGGCCGAAGTAGTGACGGAACGCGACGTTCGTGCCGAGCCCGCCGACGAGCGAGCCCAACGCGGAGACCGTCAGCAGGACCACCAGCGCCCCGCGCCCGCTCAGGGGCAGCATCCGCGCGGTGACCACCGCCTGGCCCAGGCTGGCGAGAGCGGACAACCCCAGCCACCCGGTGACCACCGCGCCGACCCGGCCGATCCCGCGGTAGGGGTGCGCCATGCCCACCCGCCGACCGAGCGTGGACGGTGCGGGGTCCACCGTCATCCACGGCCCCCTGACCGACGCTCCCACCGCCACCGCCGACTCGGACCACGCCGGCAGGGACTGCTGCCCCGCGCGCCTGGCCCGTCGCACCACCTGCTCCGGTAGCCGCCCGATCTGCCCAGGCCGCCCGACCGGCGCCCGCCCCGACCGCCCTTTTTGCCATTTCTGCCCCGTCTGCCAGGGTCGCCCGATCTGCCCGGACTGCCCGGCGCGACGAGGCGGGCGCGGGCGAGTCGGGCTGGGCCGCGGCGGATCCCGGCGCGCCCGGGTGGGGGCGGTGCGGGGGGTGCGGGCGGCCACGATCTCGGCGGCCCGGGTCAGCCCGAGCACGCCCAGTCCGAGCATCACCTGGACCGGCACCGCCGCGAAGGCGTTGCGCACCTCGGTGATCAACGGGACGAGCAGGACGAGGCAGGCCGTGTCCGTCCCGCGCCCGGACCGGCCATGGTCCATCCAGGCCACCACGAGTCCGGTCAGCAGCAGGAAGCCGACGACGCCGCGAGCGCCGAAGTTGTAGTAGGCCTCGGCGATCGGCGACCCCCCGATGGGACCCTCCCGATCGAGCATCAGCACGTTGAACAGCCGCTCGTCGCTGAACTGGGGGGGCTGCGGGAGGCCGAGAAGCCGCCCGGACACCAACCGGTCGATCTGGCCGTAGAAGGTCGAGCCCGCGGGCGGGCGCTCGCCGAACTCGTCGCGCCACTCGAGCACCGACCCGATCGGACGAATCGAGGCCCCGAGCTCGGCGATCCCGTCGACGGGGCTGAAGGTGATGGCGCCGAGCCGGGTGGCGGCGAGGCCGGACTGGCGGATCTCCCGCAGCCCACCGATCAACGCGAGCAGGATGACCGCGCCGAGCAGGACGACGACCCCGCGTACCACGATGCGTCGCCGGGCGGCCACCGCCGCCGCCGCGACGGCCGGGAACATCACCTCGCCCCGCAGCCCGAGCGGCAGCGCCACGACCGCGAACAGGGCGAACACCACCAGAGCCGCCGTGCGCCACCGGCTCGGCCCGCCGATGACCGCGAGCACGAGGCCCAGGCCCAGGCCCAGCAGCACGTAGGGCACCAGCGGACCGCGCAGCGCCGTCTCGCCGACCGCGGCGTACGACCCGAACAGCAGCCCGATTCCGCCGGTGGCGAGCACGATCGCGACGAGTCCGAGGACCGACACCGCGAGCAACGCGAATCCGACGGGCGCACGCAGGTCCGGTCGATCCGGGAGGGCCGGCCGATCCGCGGGGGCGGGCCAGTCCACGGCGCCGGCCGCTCGATCCGCGGCGGCACCCGACCGGTGGATCGCGGCGGGCTCGGAGCTCTCGCCGCCGGCACGCACGGCCCGTAGGCACGTCATCGCCGCCACGCCCACCGCGGCGCTGACGACCCCCAGGGTGGCCACGGCAAACAGCCGGCTCATCGGGTAGACGCCCAGCCAGCGGAAGTCGTACTGAGCGCGGATCCGGTCGAAGGAGGTGCCGGTGGCGAACAGCGCCGCCACCCCGAAGTGGAACACCGACAGGGTGATCAGGTAGACCGACGAGCAGGCCCACACCCCACGCGGCTGGGCCCGGACGCACAGCAGCACGCAGCCGGCGACCACCGCGACGCTGAGCCGGGCGGCGGAGTGCTCCGCCAGCGCGGCGAACGACGACGACCAGGCCGCGACCGCGAACAGGGCCAGCAGGCAGCCGGCGAGCGCCACCCCGCTCGCCCGTCGCGACGGCGCCGCGCCCCGATCGGGCCGAGCGGTCCGAGTGGGCGGGGCGACCTGATCGAGCTGTGCGACCTGATCGAGCCGGACGGCACGATCGGGCGGGACGGTGTGAGTGGGCGGGGCGGTCAGGAGGGGGGCCACAGAGACGGGTGGGTACGGCCACCGGGACTGGCACGGTCCGGCGGCACGGCGGGGGACGGCCATCGCCTAGGACCACACCGCCGTGATGTCGCGCTGCCAGGTGTCCATCGTGAACGGGGAACGGCGCAACAGCCGCATCGCCTCGCGGCGCTGTTCGATGGTCGGTGGGACCGCGGTGAGCATGTCGGCGGTGTCCGCCCAGACGGCGTCCGACGTGGCCAGCGGCAGCGTGGCCACCCCGGGCAGCAGGCGGCCGATCTCGACGACCCCCGGCAGGTCCGCCGAGAGCACCGGGGTGCCCACCGCGAGCGCCTCCAGCACCACCGTGGGCATGCCCTCGTGCAGCGAGGTGACCAGCAGCAGCGAGGACGCCACGAGCAGCCGGGGGATCTCCCGGACCTCGCCGGTGAACTCCACGTGCTCGGCGACGCCGAGCCGGTCGGCGAGCGCGCTCAGGCGGGCGGTTTCGGCGTCGTCCTGGCGGCCGACGACGCGCAGCCGCGCATGGACCGAACGGGCCCGCAGCGCGGCGAGGATCTCGATGGCGCGGGCACGGTTCTTCAGCGGGTCCGGGCGGGCGATGTGGACGAGGGTGACGACGTCGTGCTCGTCCTCGGCCAGGTCCTCGGCGCGGCGCCGCGCGGCGATGGCGACCCCGGACGGCTCCAGTTCGACGCCGTTGTAGACGACGCGGCAGCGCGGGTCGAGCCGCCAGTCCTCCCGCCACAGCCCCCGCATCGCCGCCTCACTCACCGCGACGAGATCGGTGGCGAACCGGTCGAGCAGCAGGCGTCCGACCGCCCGCTGTACTCGGCCACGCAGGCTGTCGCCGTGCCGGTCGGCGCTGCTGACGAAGTACGCCACCCGTCGACGCACACCGCCGAGGCGGGCCAGCGCGAGCACCACCCCGGAGAAGGTCGCCACGGCGGAATGGACCACGTCGGGGCGGACCTGGCGCAGCAGCCGCAGAAACCGCCAGCCGAACCGCCAGTCGGCCCGGCAGTAGTACACCTCGCTGCCAAGTCCACGGATCTCGGTGTCCAGCGAACCCGGGGCGCCGGAGGTGACGGCGAAGTCCAGCCGGAACTCCTCCGGATCCAGCCGACGGAGCAGGCTCACCGCGCGCAGCTCCACCCCGGCGCGATCCATCCGGCCCAGCACCTCCAGCACCCGCACCGGGCGGCGGGGCCGACCGGCGTCGCCGGGCCCCGGCCGGGTGGCCGTGGTGGTCACGCCGGCCGCCGGGGCGACGGGGCGGGACTCGATCGCGGGCCCGGTCGGGACCTGCGGCCGCCGATCGACGTGGGTGTCCCCGGGGGCCGTCCGTCCGGTGGCCTCCAGGGCGCTGACGGGGGTCGAGGTGGCGTCCGCGGTCATGATCGCCGGTCCGTCGGCTGCGGGGTCCGCGCGGGTGGCGACGCGGCCGGCGCCGCCGTCACCACCGTCCCCCGCTGGGGTGGCGGCGCCGCGCGGCCGTCCGCCGGCGGGTCTGCGGCGATCGCCGCGTAGAAGGCCGACGCCCGTGCGGCCAGCCGCTCGCCGCGGTAGTCCTCGGCGGCGGCGCGGTTACGCGCGGACATGGCGGCGAGCGTGCCGGGCGAGGCGAGGACCTCGGTGATCCGCAGGGCGAGCCGTTCGGGATCCTCGGGCGGGACGAGATCCTGCGGCGCGAGCAGCTCGACGTTCCCGCCGACCGCGGTCGCGATCGCGGGCACCCCGCGGGCCATCGCCTCGATGAGCACCCGGGGCAGGCCCTCCGTCCGGGAGGGCAGGACGAACAGGTCGGCGGCGTCGAGCACGGCGCGCACGCCGGCCCGGTCGAGCGCCGGCACGAACTCGACGACGTCGCTGAGACCCGCACGCTGGGCGGCGCGCACGAGCGCGGAGTGATGGCGCCCGCTGCCGACGATGACGACGCGCAGCCGGTGCCCCCACGCGTCGAGCAGGCCGACCGCGGCCAGCAGGATGTCGTGGCCCTTGTACCGGCGGTCCTGCGAGCCGATCGTCACCAGGGTCGCCGGCACCGGCGGCCGGGCGGCACGCGGCCGAGCCGCGGCGAAGTCCTGGGCACTCAGGCGACCGTAGGCGTAGGCGGCCGTCAACGCTCCGGCCGCCGGCGGGTAGCGGCGCTGCAGCGTCTCGCGGGTGACGTAGCCGACCGCCCGGGCTCCCGCGGCCCGTCGGGCCAACCAGCGCCGTGCCGGCCGGCGCGCCCAGCGGCCGAACATCCCGCCGGCCACCGCCTCGGCGTCGCCGATGATCTCCATGGCGTAGGGCAGCCCGCGGGCCTGCAGCTCGGTGACGAGCGCGGCCCCGACCATGCCGGGCATCACCGCCAGGTAGCGGGTGTCCACGACGTAAGGCGAGCGGGCGGGCCGCGCGCCGGGGCGGGATCCGGCCGGCGACCGCGGCGCCGGGATCGGCCCGGGCGGCAAGGCGCGGCGCGCGGCACCCGCGGCCGCGGCGCGCCGGCGGGGGGTGGGAGCAAGCTGACCGCCCACGTCGAGCCCGTCGCGAATCACGGAGAGTATCGATCTTCTGGCTCGCAGGTAGCCGGCCGGCCCCTGGTAGGGCGGCAGCGCGACGACGCGGACCCGCTCGCCCTCGACGGGGAAGGACGCCGTCGCCGCCAGGTCTCCGGGTGCCGCGCCGACCCGCGCGAGCACCACGACCTCGTCGAAGACGCCGAGGTAGCTGCACCAGTGCAGGTAGGCCTCACCGGGCGTGGGCGCCAGCACACGGTCGTCGCCTCCCCGATGGAACCGTGCCTCCGTCGCGACGACAACTCGCATGGCGCCCGCCCTTCGCCGGTACTCCCTCCACGACGTGCTCAACCTACAGCCATGACATGACTACAGAGAGATACAGCACTCACGGAGAGTTCGGGCGGCAGGGCGCGACATCCGGCGCCGGACGCACGAGCGGGCGGGTGGGGCAAAGCGCCCCCACCCGCCCGCCTCCCGCGAGGTACACCCAGATCGCGGGCCCACCCGCGGGTTACAGCGTGTCACTCACCCCCAGGCACTTCGCCGGGTCCGCGACGCCACCGCAGAGGTCGCCGGCGTGCGGGGCGGACAGCTCCAGGGTGTCGTACCCGTTGATCGGCGCCGACAGCGCGGTCGCCCCGTTGTCGGACGCGTTGATCGAGGCGACACCGAGCCGGATCACGGCCCCGACCGGAAGCACGCCCGCAACCTGGATCACCACCTCGACGGCCCGGACCTCCAGCGCGTTCGCGGTCTGGATCTGGCGGTTCAACACCACGTACCCGACGCCGGGCAGCGGGATGAAGGTGTTGGGTGCCACGTTCGCCGGGATGGGTACCCCGGCGATCGACAGTCCGACGAACTGGGTGCCGGTGGCATCGATCACGGCCGGTTGGCCGTTGCCCTTCGAGGCGTTCGCCTGCGAGGTGATCGAACTGGCCGTGATCAACCCACTCAGAATGTTGATGTTGGCCAACGTGATCTTCGTGGCGGCCAGCGTGGGATTACCCAGGACCGCCGCCCCCGACGCGGTGATCACCCCGGTGTTGAGGATGCCCGGCAGGTTGATGCCGGCCAGGTTCGCCGTGGTGGATCCACCGTTGCAGGGAGCGCTCTGCGCGATGAGCGGACTCACCGACAGCGGACCCGCCGCGATCAGGTTCGAGTACGCCACCCCGGTCACGAACACCGGCGGCTTCGGCAGGAAACGCGACTGGGTGTAGCCCAGCGCGATGTCCAGGCCGGCGTTCGGCCCCGCGAGGATCTGCACCCGCGCCCCGATGGTGCGGATCCCGTTCGCCGCGACGGTCTGCTGGTTGAGCGTGATCGTGCCGATGTCCGGGATCGCGATCACCGTGTTCGGACCGATGGCGCCCAGCGGGATCGGCAGACCGCGCACGGTCAGGCTCCCCAGCGAGACCGCGCCGGCGCTCGCGATGACGGTCCCGGTGTTGACCGCGGTCGAGGTGACGGCGAGGCCGCTGAGCCCGACCACCCCGCCCAGGATGCTCGCGTTGGCCACCGTGCTACGGGTGACCGCGACCTGGTTGTTGTTCGGACCCGCCTCGGCGGTGGTCGCGGACTGGAACACCGCGGCCGCCGTGATCACGCCGGGGATGTTGACGACTCCCCCGGCGCTGCTCCCCTGGTTCGGCAGGGTCGTGCAGGAGATCCCGGCCGGGAACGTCGGCCCCGACGTCACCGTGCCGCCCAGCGCGACCGATGTCCCATAGGCGTACTGCTCGTAGGCCAAGGGGTTGGCGACGGCCGAGGCCGGACTCACCCCCACACCGACCATGGTGGCCGCGAGGACGCCACCGGACACGACGCCGGCGGTGAGCCGGCGCAGTCCCACCCGGTGTGCCACGCGGAACGAACTTCGCATCAAATTCCTCCATTCCGTAAGTAGATTGCTACTTTCAGAGATCACCCTAGGAAGAGGAGGCCCGATTCAACGCCTGGCTGTAAATAGTTAGCTTCGTTCAGTGAGTTTCGGGCGTGTCGCCGTACGGGCGGGTCAGAGAGACTCCACGGCGAGTCCGGCGTCATCGTGTCTGGTCGCCTGGGCGGGTATCGGCACGGCGGCGGGGCCCGATCGCCGGACGTCGAGAGGGCCGGGCAGCCAGCGGCGGGTGTCGAGCACGAGCCGGGCGTGGCGGGCCACCGTGTCGCGGTCGAAGGCGTCGTGGTCGACGAGCACGACGACGAGGTCCGCCGCCGCGAGCTCCGCCGCGCCCGCCTCGACGAGGGTCACCCGGGCCGGCAGCCGGGCCGGATCGACGTGCGGGTCCGCCGCGCGCACCTCGGCGCCGAGATCGGCCAGCAGGCCGGCGACGCGGGTCGCCGGTGCCTCGCGGGCGTCGCCGGTGTTGCGCTTGTACGCCAGCCCCAGCAGCAGGATGCGGCTGCCCGCGACGGGCAGGTGCCGGGCGTTGAGCATCTCGGTCACCCGGCGTACGACGTGGTCGGGCATGTGGTCGTTGACGTCGTTGGCCAGTTCGACGAACCGGAAGCTGCGCCCCAGGCTGTGGCGCACCCGCCACGACAGGTAGGACGGGTCGATGGGCAGACAGTGGCCGCCGACGCCGGGACCGGGGGTGAAGCGCAGGTAGCCGAACGGCTTCGTCGACGCGGCGTCGATGGCCTCCCAGACGTCGACGCCGAGCTCGTGGGCGAACATCGCCAGCTCGTTCACCAGCGCGATGTTGACGTGGCGGAAGGTGTTCTCCAGCAGCTTGGTCAGCTCGGCCGTGCGGGTCGAGGCGACCGGGACCGTCCGCTCGATCAGGCTGTCGTAGAAGGCGGTGACGGCGGCCAGCGACGCCGGGCCCGTGCCGGAGACCACCTTGGGCGTGTTGACCAGGTTCCACGTCCGGTTGCCCGGGTCGATGCGCTCCGGGGAGTAGCCGAGGTGGAAGTCCGCCCCGGGCCGCAGGCCGGAACCCTCGGCGAGCAGCGGGGCGAGCAGCTCCTCGGTCGTCCCGGGATAGGTGGTCGACTCCAGGATCACCGTCGCTCCCGCGGTGACCAGCGGCGCCAGGCTGCGGGCCGCGTCGACGAGGTAGGACAGGTCGGGGGCGCCCTCGCGCAGCGGGGTCGGCACCGTGATCACCGCGACGTCGAACCCGGCGGCCCGCGCGTAGTCTCCGGTCGGCTCGTACCGGCCGCTGCGCAGGGCCGCGGCGAGCTCGGGGTCCGGGATGTCCTCGACGTAGGAGCGCCCGGCCGCGAGCCGGGCGGCCCGGTCGGGATCCACCTCCACCCCGACGACGTGCCAGCCCATGGCGACGGCCCGCATCGCCACCGGGAGCCCGACGTAGCCCTGCCCGACCACCACCAGCTTGTTCGATGACATGAACAGAGTGTTTCTTATTAATCACATAGAGCGACGTAGCCGATTCATCGTGTCCTCATCGCGGGGTCACCGGACCGACGGCCGCGCCGCCGGCCGACGGTTGCGCCACCGCCTGCGCCAGCACCCGGGCGATCCGCCGGCCGGCCTGCCCGTCCCACAGCGCCGGACGCCGCGGCGGCGGCGGATGCTCCAGGGTGTCGATCGCCGCGGTGACGACCACCCGGCGGTCACGCCCGACCACCCGGTTCGTGCCCTCGGTGACCGTCAGCGGGCGCTCGGTGGATTCCCGCAGCGTCAGGCACGGCACGCCGAGCACCGTCGACTCCTCCTGGATTCCGCCCGAGTCGGTGAGCACGATCCGGGCCCCGGCCTGCAGGGCCACCGAGTCGAGGTACCCGACCGGCCCGAGCAGGCGGATCCCCGCGGGCAACCGGCCACCCACCCGGGCCGCGGTGCGGGGGTGCGCCGGGAACACCAGCGGGCAGCGAACTGCGATCTCGCCGAGCGCCCCGAGCAGGCCGACGAGCGCCGCGGCGTCGTCGACGTTGGCCGGCCGGTGCAGGGTGACCAGCCCGTAGCCGCCGGGACGCAGCCCGAGCTCGGCGAGGGTCGGCCGGGCGAGCGCCTCGTCGCGGCGGGCCAGCAGGGTGTCCACCATGACGTTGCCGACGAGGTGGACCGACCGCGGCGCGGCACCCTCCCGCAGCAGGTGCTCCACCGCGTCCGGCGAGGTGGCGAACAGGTCGGCGCAGAGATGGTCCGCGACGATCCGGTTGATCTCCTCGGGCATCGAGCGGTCACCGCTGCGCAGGCCCGCCTCCACGTGTGCGGCCCGCACCCCCGCCTTCGCCGCCACCAGTGCGCAGGCCAACGTCGAGTTCACGTCCCCGAACACGACGACGACGTCGGGCTCCAACCGCTCCAGCAGCGGCTCGAAGGCGGTCATCACCGCCGCCGTCTGCACGGCGTGGGAGCCCGAGCCCGCCGCCAGGTGATGGTCGGGGCGGCGCAGGTCGAGCTCGGCGAAGAACACCCCGCTCATCGCCTCGTCGTAGTGCTGGCCCGTGTGCACGAGCGTGGTGCGAAAGCCCTCGGCCGCCAGGGCGTCCAGGACCGGCTTGGCCTTGACGAAGTTGGGCCGGGCGCCCGCGACGACCACCGCATGCGGCCCCGGAGCCACCTGCGGCACCGCCCGCGCGGGTCGGGGGATCCGCTGGCCGGGCGGCCGCGCCGCCCGACCCCCGCCCGACCCGGCCGATCCGGCCGACCCGACCGACCCGACGAGTCCGGGCGCCCCGACGGATCCGGCCGACCCCTCGGTCATGGCCTGGCCTCGGAGGACGCCCCCTGGGCCGGCAGTCCCGCGGACGGCGCGTCGGCGGGCGGCGCGGTGGGGCGATCCGGCGAGGAGCGGTGGGACGGTGGCGTGGGCCGAGGCGGCGGAGCGGGGCGGGGCGCAAGGGTGCGGTGGGACGGCGAAGCGGGGCGGGACGGCAGGGTGCGACGGGTCGGCGGGGTGGGGTGGGACGGCGGGGTGGGCCGAGGCGGCGGGGCGGGGCGGGGCGGCGGGGTGGGCCGAGGCGGCGGGGTGGGCCGGGGCGGCGGAGCGGAGCGGGGCGGGGCGACGGCCGGGGCCGGCCCGTCGGGCGGCGGTGGCGGGACGGGCAACGGTGGCCGGACGGGCAGCGGTGGCGCGGTGGCGGTCAGGTGCTCGCGGGCGGCCGCCTCGGCCTCAAGGGCCAGGTCGGCGTCGACCATCATCGCGATCAGCTCCTCGAACCCCACCCGCGGGGTCCACCCCAACACCTCCCGCGCCTTCGACGGATCCCCCACCAGCACATCCACCTCCGCCGGCCGGAAAAACCGCGGATCCTGCTTCACCAACCCCGACCAGTCCCCGATCCCCACCCGCCCGAACGCCGCATCCAACAACTCCCGAATACTGTGCGTCACCCCCGTCGCCACCACATAGTCATCCGGCGTCTCCTGCTGCAACATCCGCCACATCGCCTCCACATAATCCCCCGCAAAACCCCAGTCCCGCCGCGACTCGAGATTCCCCAACGTCAACGAGTCCTGCAACCCCAACGAAATCCGCGCCACCGCCCGCGTGATCTTCCGCGTCACGAACTCGATCCCCCGCCGCGGCGACTCGTGATTGAACAACAACCCCGAACACGCAAACGCCCCGTACGACTCCCGATAATTCACCGTCAAATAATGCCCGAACGTCTTCGCCACCCCATACGGCGACCGCGGATGAAACGGCGTCG
Source organism: Frankia alni ACN14a (assembly GCF_000058485.1). Lineage (NCBI taxonomy): Bacteria > Bacillati > Actinomycetota > Actinomycetes > Frankiales > Frankiaceae > Frankia > Frankia alni. Next base: position 2,234,627 of record NC_008278.1, on the reverse strand, counting down.
TCTCCCGCTGCGGCGTCTCCCGCACCTTCCCGAACATCTCCGACGACGACGCCTGATAGAACCGCACCCGCGACATGTCGTTACCACCCGCGATCCGCAACGCCTCCAACACCCGCAACACCCCCATCCCCGTCGTCTCCCCCGTCAGCTCCGCCTGCTTCCACGACAGCCCGACGAACGAGATCGCCCCCAGGTTGTACACCTCGTCCGGCTGCGAGATCTCCACCGCACCGATCAACGACGGAAGATCCGTCAGATCACCCTCCAACAACACCACACCCGGCACCAACCGCTCCACCACCGCCACCTTCGGGTTGGACTGCCCCCGAACCAACCCGAACACCTCATAACCCTTCGCGGTCAACAACTCACCCAGATACAACCCGTCCTGACCGGTAATCCCGGTAATCAGCGCACGCGGCACGTCCTCATCCTTTCTTTCGCCGGGGCGGACCGGCGGCGGCGGTCGTCGTCGTCGTCGTCGCGAAGAATCGGTTTCAGTCAGACCCGCGGGTCGCCGAGGCTGCACACCGCCTCGACGCCGAGCGCGTCGGCGGCGGCGAGGGTGGCCCGGCTGGACGCGAGCAGTTCCGCGGTCACCGCGGCGTCGCCGCCGCGGCACATCCGCAGGAAGGCCGCCGCGGCGTCGCGGTGACCCTTGTCCTGGGCCCCCTTCCACACCGACCGGCCGTCGACGACGAGCTCCCGGTAGTCGTCGATACGGACGAGGCGGCTGCCGGCGAGGGCCTCGATCTGTTCCTTACGGGCTCCGCGGGGCCGGGCGGAGCTGTAGGCGACGGTCGACAGCGACCCGTCGGCGTGCCGCAGCGACACCGCCAGGTCGGGGGCGAGCAGCAGCTCGGCCTCCCGCCCGGCGAGTGCCGCGACCGCCTCGACCTCGCTGCCGGCGAGCGCCGCACAGGTGTCGAGAAAGTGGCACACCTCGCCGAGCAGGCGACCCCCCTGGACCCGGTCGTTGTACCAGTGGCTGGCCGGTACCGCGCCGGCCGCGATCCGGTAGACGGTGGACAGCGGCCCGGTCCGCGCCGCCAGGGCCGCGCGGGCGGCGCGGACCGGGGGCGAGAAGCGCCGGTTGAAGCCGACGACGAGCACGCCGCCGCCGGCCGCCGCCGCCTTCTCCACCCGCTCCAGCTCGTCGAAGCTGAGCGCGAGCGGCTTCTCGCACCACACATGCCGCCCCCGTTCCAACGCCCGGGCGGCGAGCCCCGCGTGCGTGGCGTGCGGCGTGGCGATGACGACGACGTCGATGTCGTCGTCGTCGAGGACGGCGTCGGCGCCGGCCACCGCCCCGGCGAACCCGTGCCGGTCGGCGAACGACCGCGCCGAGCGACCGCCGGCGGAGGCGACGGTGACGAACTGGTCGAACCCGGCGGCTCGGAAGGCGGGCAGCAGCACCGCCCCGGAGAACGTTCCGGCGCCGATCCAGCCCACCCGGCTGCCGCGGCGCCCCGCCGCCACTCCACGCTGGCGCGGCAGCCCCACGCGGGGCCGGGGCCGGGGGCGCGGCGGCGCGGCGGACCCGTCCGTGTCGTCCGCGGGCCGGCGGCTCGCCGGCAGGGCGGGGGCCTCGTCCGGGTAGTCGAGCCGGATGCCCAGGTACGGCTCGCCGCGGCCCGCGACGAGCTCGTAGGCCCGCGGCGCCGCGTCGATGGGAAAGGCGTGCGTGACCAGGTCGTCGACGCGCAGCCGGCCCGCGGCGAGCAGGTCGAGCACGGCCTCCTGGTTGCGCCCCTCGGTCCAGCGCACCTGGCCGGCCGGGTAGTCGACCCCCCAGTCCTCGTACTCGCGCTCGTAGCGTCCCGGTCCGTAGGAGCGGGCGAAGCGCAGGGTGAGCTCCTTGTCGTAGAACGGCGCGCGCAGCAGGCCCAGCCCGACGTCGCCGACGACGACGATCTGCGCACGGTCGCGGGCCAGCGCGGTCGCCCGCATCACCGGCTCCGCCGAGCGGCCGGCCGCGCAGACGAGTACCGCGTCGGCCCCACGGCCCCGACTCCAGGCCCGCACCGCGGCCGTGGTGGCCTCGCCGACCTCGGCGAGCGCGTGCACGCCGACCGCCGCGGCGGTCGTCAGCGGCAGCTTCGCCAGGTCGATGCCGGCCACCTCGCAGCCGCTGGCCAGCGCCAGCCGGGCGGCGAGCTGGCCGACCAGGCCCAGGCCGACGACGACGACCTTGGATCCCGGCCCGACCTCGGCGAGACGCAGCCCGTGCAGGGCGATGGACCCGATGGTGGCGAACGCCGCCGCCGCGGGCTCCACCCCGTCGGGTACCCGCGCGCACAGCAGCCCGGGCACGGCCTGGAACTCGGCGTGGTTGGCCCGACCGGCGCCGCCGGTGGCGACGAGGTCACCGGGGCGGATGCCGGCGACCGCCGCGCCGACCTCGACGACCCGGCCGCAGCCGCTGTAGCCGAGCGGCACGTCACTGCCGAGCCGGTCACGCACCGAGCGCGCCGCCGGCACCAGGCCGTCGGTCCGGGCCTTCTCCGTCACCTTGCGCACCAGGTCGGGGCGGGCCCGGGCCTTGGCCAGCAGACCGGCGCGGGCGAGTTCGGTGACGGCCCGTTCGGTGCCGGCCGACACGATCGTCGCCGCCGTCGCCACCAGCACCTCGGTCGGGCCGATGACCGGCACGGGCACGTCGAGCACCCGCACCGCTCCCCCGGATGCCGCCTGGACCACCTGTTTCATCGCGCGAACCTCCGGCCTCCGGTGAGCGTCGGCGAGCCCGGTTCCCGGCCGGTGGCGGCCGGGGGGCGGCCGCGCGGGACACCCGCACCCCGCATCCTGCTGCGTAGTGTAGTTGATGCATTACATTAAGCGATGTACGCCGCTCGTACTCCACCCGACGTGTCAGAGCCGGAGGAACGGCATGCTGGGAGCGCCGGCCGCCGCGTGCATCGTCACCCTGGCGGCGACCCCGATCGTCCTCGTCTGCATGCGGCGCCTGGCCGCCATCGACGAGGTCACGGCGCGCTCCTCGCACCAGGCACCGACCCCCCGCGGCGGCGGCATCGCCGTGGTGCTCGGCCTCTTCGCGGGCGTCCTCGTCCTGGTCCTCACCCAGGGCGGCGCCGACTCCCCCGACCTGCTGCCGCTGACCGCGGCTGCGGCCCTGTTCGGGCTGATCGGGCTGGCCGAGGACATCGGCGGGGTCACCGCGATGCGGCGGCTCGCCCTGCACACCGCCACGTCGTTCGTCGTCGCGGCGATGGCGGTGCTCGGCGCCGTGCTCGGGGACGCGGCACCGGGCCTGCTCCTGGTCCTGCTGGTGACCGTCGCGGCGCCCGTCTGGATCACCGGCTTCGTCAACGTCTTCAACTTCATGGACGGGATCAACGGCATCTCCGCGGTCACGGCGGCGCTGGCGGGCGGGGCCTTCGCGGCCCTCGGCGCCGCGCGGGACCTGCCCACGCTGACCGCCGGCGGGATCCTCGTCGCCGCCTCGGCGCTCGGCTTCCTGCCGTTCAACTTCCCCCGGGCCCGGGTCTTCCTCGGCGACGTCGGCAGCTACGCGCTGGGGGCCGTGCTCGCCGTGCTCGCCGTGCAGGCGGTGCTGGCCGGCGTCCCGCCGGAGTCGGCGCTTGCCCCGTGCGCGCTCTATCTGGCGGACACCACCGCCACGCTGGCGCGACGGATCCGAGCCGGGGAGCAGTGGTACTCCCCGCACCGCTCGCACGCCTACCAGCGGCTGACCATCGCCGGCTGGTCGCACGTGCGGGTCACCGGCCTCGTCGGCGCCACGACGGCGGTGCTCGTCGTGCTGTCGCTGGCCGCCTTCGGCCCCCTGCCCGGTCGGCTCGCCGCGGACGGCGCCGCGGGACTGGTGCTGCTGGCCTACCTCCGCGCGCCTCGGTGGGCGGCACGGCGCGGCCGTACCGCGGCCCGCCCGCGCCCGACTCGCCCCGCCACGCCACCGCCTCGCCAGCCCGCCCGGCTGCCGACCCAGCGGCGGACCGACGACGAGCCGGGCCGTCGGGCGGCGCCGGGGACGACCCGATGACGAGGGTCGCCCTGTTCGGCGCCACCGGCTTCATCGGCGCCGCGTGCGCGGCGGCGCTCGCCGCCGCCGGCCATGAGGTGCTGCCCCGTCCGGCGCGCCGGCTGGCGGTCGACGGCGAGGCCCTGACCGGGGTCCCCGAGCGCGCGTACCGGCCCCATCTGCCAGGGCTCGCCGCCGAGCTCGACGGTGTCGGGGCGGTCGTCAACGCCGCGGGGGTGGCGGTGTCGGCGGCGCGCCTGTCACCCGAGCTCGTCGGGGGCAACGCCGCGTGGCCCCGGCTGCTCGCGGACGCCTGCGAGCGGGCGGGGGTGCCCCGGCTCGTCCACGTCAGCACCGCGGCGGTGCAGGGCCGGGTCGACCGGCTCGACGAAAGTCTCCGCTACGCGCCCGTGAACCCCTATGCCCGGTCGAAGACCCTCGGCGAGCAGCTCCTGCGCGACGCGGCGGCCGCCGGCCGCGTCGCGGTGACCCTCTACCGACCCCCCTCCGTGCACGGCTCGGGACGGCGGATGACGACCGCCTTCGCCGCGTTCTGCCGGCGCTGGCCCCTGGTGACGTGCGGAGACGGCGGTCAGCCCGTGCCAGTTGCACTGATCGGCAACGTCGGCGCGGCGGTCGCCGCGATCCTGGCGGCGGACGGCGCACCCCTGGTGGTGTCCCACCCCTACGAGGGGCACACCGTGCGCAGCCTCTACGAGACGTTCGCGCCGGGCCGGCCGCTGCACCCGCTGCCGGCGCGAGCGGTCCGGGGGCTGCTGCGCGCCGCCGAGCCGACCGGGCAGTGGCTGCCGCCGCTGAGCGCCGCGTGCCGCCGGGCGGAGCTGCTGCTGTTCGGCCAGGGGCAGGAGCGGGGCTGGCTCGACGCGCGGGGCTTCCGGCTGCCGCTCGGGCAGCCCGCCTGGGACGAGGTCGCCGCGACACGCGGACGGTCACACTACCGATAATCACTCCAAGTGAGTACTACGCTACTTTTAGCGATAGGTCGTCGACGGCTGGAGGTCGTACTCCGTGTCCACCCTGCCCGGTCGCCGCGTCCTGGTGGTGACGCACTACTTCCCTCCGGAGATCGGCGCGCCGCAAGCGCGGCTGTCGGAGACGGCCCGAGCGTGGGCGGCCGACGGCCTCGACGTCACCGTGCTCACCGGGATGCCGAACCATCCCACCGGGGTGATCCCACCCGAGTACCGCGGTGCCTGGCTGCGCACCGAGCGGGTCGACGGCTACCGCGTCGTGCGGACCCGGCTGTACGCCACCCCCAACGAGGGCGTGGTCCGCAAGACGCTGTCCCACCTGTCGTTCATGGTCTCGAGCGTCCTGCTGGGCGGCCGGCGGACCGGCCCGTGCGACGTGGTCGTGGTGTCCTCGCCGACCTTCTTCCCGCTGGGTTCGGCGTGGCTGCTCGCCCGGCTGCGGCGGGCCCGGCTGGTCGTGGAGGTGCGCGACCTGTGGCCCGCCATCTTCGAACAGCTCGGCGTCATCACCGACCCGCGCGTCCTCGGCCTGCTCGAACGCCTCGAACTGGCCGCCTATCGCGCCGCCGACGCCGTGGTCACGGTCACCGAGGGCTTCCGCGACGACATCGTCCGCCGCGGCATCCCGGCGGACAAGGTGCACGTCGTGCGCAACGGCGTCGACCTCGACCGGTTCCACCCCGACACCGTCGCCCCGGCCGGCCTGCGCGCGCGGCTGGGCGCGCCGGGCCCGGAAACGCTCGTGCTCTACATCGGCGCCCACGGCATCTCGCACGGCCTGACCTCGGTCGCCGACGCCGCCGCCCGGCTCGAGGACACCAGGCTCGAGGACGCCAGACCCGGCCACGCCCAACCCGGCGAGACGCGGATCCGGTTCGCCTTCGTCGGGGAGGGCGCCGACAGACGCCGGCTCGCCGAGCACGTCCGCGACCTGGGACTGGCGAACACGGTGCTGCACGACAGCGTGCCCCGCGAGCAGGTGCCGGGAGTCGTCGCGGCCGCCGACCTCTGCGTGGTGCCGCTGCGGAACGTGCCGATGTTCGACGTGTTCATCCCGTCGAAGATGTTCGAGCTTCTCGCCGCCGGTCGGCCGGTGATCGGCGCGGTGCGCGGCGAGGCCGCTCGGATCCTCACCGCCGCCGGGCAGGTCGTCGTCCCCCCGGAAGATCCCGCGGCGCTGGCCACCGCCGTCGCGCAGCTGGCCGCGGACCCAGACCGCCGGGCCCGGATGGGGCGCGCCGGCCGGGCGCACGTCGAGCGGCACTTCGACCGCGACGCCCTCGCCCGGCAGTACCGCCAACTGCTGTTCGACCCCGACGAACCGGCCCGCCCCGGCGGCGCCGGGCGGAGCACCGGTGCACCGGACGCACCAGACGCACCGGACGCGCCGGTCCCGGCGCAGCGGGCCGCGGCGCCCGCCCCGCACCGGGCCCCCACCGGGCCGCGGCCGGCGACGGCACCCGGACCGGAGGCGTTGGCATGAGGATTCTCGTCACCGGCGCGACGGGCTTCCTGGGCAGCCGGGTGGTGCCACGCGCGCTCGCGCAGGGTCACGAGGTCGTCGGGCTGGCCCGCAGCGCCACGGCCGCGGCGGCGCTGCGCCGGCAGGGAGCGGCGGCCGTCGCCGGCGACCTCGACGATCCGGCGGGGCTGAGCGCGGCGTTCACCGCGGCGGACTGTGCCGTCCTGCTCAACCTCGCCTCCCTCGGCTTCGGCCACGCCGACGCGATCGTGTCCGCGACCCGGGCGGCGGGCATCCGCCGCGCGGTGTTCCTGTCCACCACCGGGATCTTCACCGCGCTCGACCCGCCGTCGAAGCGCGTGCGGATCGCGGCCGAGCACACGATCGAGACCAGCGGGCTGGAGTGGACGATCATCCGCCCGACGATGATCTACGGCGGGTCGGACGACCGCAACATGGCCCGGCTGCTCGCGCTGGTACGCCGCGTTCCCGTTCTGCCGCTGCCCGGCGGCGGCCGGCGGCTGCACCAGCCGGTGCACGTCGACGACCTGGCCGCGACCGTGCTGCGGGCGCTGAGCGCCGACGCGGCGGTCGGCCGCGGCTACGACGTCGCCGGTCCGCGGGCGCTGTCACTGGGCCAGATCGTCGCCGCGGCCGCGGCGGCCGAGGGCCGCCGGGTGTACTGCGTGCCGGTGCCGGCCCGCCCGGTCCTCGCCGCCGCCCGCGCCTACGAACGCCGCGTCGGCGCGCCGCGGCTGCGGGCCGAGCAGATCGCCCGCCTCGCCGAGGACAAGGCCTTCGACATCGGACCCGCCCTGCGCGACCTCGACCACCGGCCGCGACCGTTCGGGGTCGGCATCGCCGAGCAGGCCGCCGCGGACCGCCGCGCCGCCGGCCGCCCCGCCCCGGTGGCCCGGGCCGTCCGCCGGCCCGACCGTCTTCGCCGGCTGATCGGCGACGTCCGCGCCGTCGCCGCCGTGGCAGGCGGCCCCACGGCCGTGCGCTTCGCCGCCGCGATCGTCCGCCACGCCCCGGCCGTCCTGCGCACCGGCACCCTCGACGCCGCCGACCGAGCCATGGCCCGGGGCAGCCACACCTACCGCCCGCTGCCCGGCGTCCAGGTCACCCTGCCCGGCGGGTCGTTCGGCGGCGCCCGGGAGATGTACTGCCGCGGGGTCTACCACGCGCTGCCCGGATTCGCGCCGTCAGCCGGTGAGATCGTCGTCGATCTGGGGGCGAACCAGGGCCTGTTCTCGGTGCTGGCGGCCCGGGCGGGGGCAGACGTCATCGCCGTCGAGGCGCAGCGCGGCTTCGCCTCCGTCTTCGTCAACCATGCCGCCGCCAACGGCGTCTCCCACCGCATCCAGCTCCTGCACGCCCTGGTCGGACCGTCGACCGGGGTGTTCGCCGACGCGGCGGCACGCCAGGGCGCCACCCACTGGGACGGCGACGTCGAGAGGCTGACGCTGGCCCAGGTGCTCGAGTCCGGCGGCGTCGACCAGGTGGACCTGCTCAAACTCGACATCGAGGGCTCCGAGTTCGCCCTGTTCGGCGAGCCGGACTGGCTGGACGCGGTCGGCAGGCTCGTGATGGAGGTGCACCCCGGGTTCGGCGATCCGGCCGACCTCGTCGCGCGGCTGCGCCGGCACGGGTTCGAGGTGACCCTGCTCGACAACGACCTGCGCCGCGTCCGGGATCTCGCCGGGGCCCCGTCGGGATACCTCTACGCCCGCCGCGACGGGTGGTCGGCGGGCACCGCGGCCGCCGGCCCACCCGCCGCGGTGCCCGCCGGGATGCCCGCGTGAGCGGGGCGAGCGGCCCGGTTCTCGTCGACTGCGCGGGGGCGCAGATGGGCGGCGCGTTGCGGTTCCTGACCGAGCTCGACGGGTTCCTGGCACCGCGCCCCGGCGCCGGCGTCCGCCTGATCGGCCGCGGCCGGCGCGTCGCGCCGAGCTGGCTTGCCCGCCGCGAACGCCTCGGCCGCTACCGGCGCACCGTCGCCCTGAACAACGTCGGGTACCTCGCCACCCGGGGCGAACGCTGGGTGCTGCTGCGCAACGCGCTGCACTTCCTCACACCGGCCGAGGTTCGGGCACTGCCCCGCGGGCTGCCCGCCGACATCGCCCGAGCCGCGCCGGTCGTGCGCCTGCTCGCCCGTCGCGCCGACGTCGTCGTCGTGCCGGCGTCGTCGATGGCCGAACGGGTCCGCACCGCCCTGCCGCGCCTCGGCGACCGCCTGGTCGTCCGGCCCCACCCGCTGTCCCCGCAGCCAGCGAGGCCCGGCGAAGACGAACGCGTCCGCGGGGCGATCCTGTGCCCGGTGCTGTTCGCCTCGTTCAAGCCGATGGGCCGGCTGCTGCGCCTCGCCGACACCGCCGCCGCGATGGTCGCCCAGCAGACCGGCGCGTCGGTGTCGATCGTGGTCACGGCGACCGACGAGGAGGCCCGGGAGCAGGGTCTCGCCGCCTGCCGGTCGCTGCGCTTCGTCGGGCGGCTCACCCCGGACGCCCTGCGCGGCCACCAGCGACGGGCCGGCGCCCTGCTGTACCCGACGACGGCGGAGTCCTTCGGCTATCCCCTCGCCGAGGCCCGGCTGGCCGGTGTGCCCGTGATCGCCCGCGGCACCGGGCACAACGCGGAGGTCGCCGGTCCGGTGCTCGTGCCGTACCGGGACGAGTCCGCCGACGACCTCGCGGCGGCGATGCACGCCGCGCTCACGCTGACCCCGCAGCCCGAACCCGGCAACCCGTTCGATCCCGTGGACTACTTCACCTGGCTGCTCGATGCGAAGGAACCGGCGCTGTGATCGCCCGAAGCCAGCCGCTCACCGCCGACTCCCGTGGGCCGGCCCCGCCCGCCCGCGACGGCTCGGGCTGGCCCGTCCCCTACGACACCGCCCGGCAGGACGCAGCGGCCGGCGTGGACAGGGCCGGCGTGGACAGGGCCGCCGGGGAGCACTCCGTCGGCCCGGTGCCCGCGCCGGGATCCGTTCCGGTGACCGCGATCATCCTCGCCCGCGACGAGGCACCGAACATCGTCCGGGCGGTCCGCTCTGTCGGCTGGTGCGCGCAGGTCGTCGTCGTCGACTCCGGCTCGACCGACGGCACGGTCGAGCTCGCGCGTCGCGCCGGCGCCACGGTCTGGCACATCCCCTGGCAGGGCTACGCGGGCCAGCGTCAGCGGGCCATGATGTCCCCGGAGGTCAGCCACGACTGGGTGTTCTTCCTCGACAGCGACGAATGGGTCTCGACCGAGCTCGCCACGGAGATCGCCCGACGGCTGGGCACGGAGGACAGCGCCGCCTTCAGCCAGCGGCGCCGGCTCGTGTTCGACGGCCGGTGGATCGCCCACAGCGGGTGGTATGCCAACAGCTGGCAGGCCCGTCTGCTCGACCGGCGGGCCGCCTCCTTCGACGCCAGTGTCAGCTACGGCGAGCGGGCCATCGTGGCCGGTCCGGTCGCGCGCCTGGCTGCCGACCTGATCGACGAGGACCGCAAGGGCCTCGCCGCCTGGCTGCACAAGCACGTGCGCTACGCCGAGCTGGAGGCGCAGCGCCGCGCGGCCCAGCCGGCCCTGCGCGAGCGGATCTCCCGCATCCGCAGCGAGATCCGTCATCCCGGCGGCTCGACCCGCCCGCTGGGTCGCACCGTCGCCAAGGAGGTCGTCCTCCCGCTCGTCCCGGCGAAACCGGCGGCCCTGTTCTGCTACATGTACCTGCTGCGGGCCGGCTGGCGCGACGGTCGGCAGGGGCTGCTGTTCTGCCTCTACTACGCCTGGTACGAACTCACCGTCGGCGCACTCGGCCGCACCGGCACCCCTGGCAGTACCAGCAGTACCAGCAGTACCGGTGCATCCGGCAGGGACAGCGCAGCCGCGCAGGCCGCGCCGGGCGCCAGGCGGGCAGCACCGGTGCCCCCGCAGCGCACCCTCCCCGCCCGTCCGGTCGGACCAGCCGGCGCCGCGAGGGGACCGGTCGGCGCATGAACCCGTCGACGGATCTCGCTCGCTACCTGCGCACCGTCGCACGCCTGCGACCACGTCAGGTCGCCGCCCGCGCCCGGCTGCGCGGACAGCGCGCCGTGCTGCGCCGCCATCCCCGCCTGGCCGTGACGATGCTGCGCGGCCGCCCGTCGTCGGGGTCGTGGCCGGCCGGGTTCGTCGCCGTGGACGAGACGTGCCCACCCGCGGGGCCGACCGTCGACGAGCTCGCCCTCGGCCGGCTGACCCTGCTCGGCCATGCCCGCCGGCTCGGTCACGCCGACCCGCTCGACCCCGTCGGCGACGTGGACGACGATCTGGCGGGCTGGGACTGGGAACAGGCCGGAGCCCCGCTGCTGTGGCGTTACCACCTGCACTACTGGGACTGGGCGTGGGCGCTGGCGCCCGGCGGCGATCGGGAGCGTGCCCTGTTCGCGCGGCTCTACCTCGGCTGGCGCACGGCGGTGGCCGTCGGTCATCCGGTGGCCTGGTCGCCCTACGTCGCCTCGCTGCGAGCCTGGACGCTGTGCGCGCTCGGCCCGATGCTGGCCCGAGACACCCCCGCGCGGGACGTGCTGCGCGCCGATCTGGGCGTCCACCGGTCGTTCCTGCGGATCCACCTGGAGACCGACGTCGGGGGCAACCACCTGGTGAAGAACATCAAGGCTCTGATCGCACTGGCGGTGGCCGCCGACGACCCGAGCGGGCTGCACCGCCGGGTCGACCAGCTCGTGCGCGAGACGCGCCGACAGGTGCTCGACGACGGAGGCCACTACGAGCGGTCTCCGTCCTACCACTGCCAGGTGCTCGCCGACCTCGACGACGTCGCCGGGTTGCTCGCCGCGGGCGGGTGGGCCGTGCCGACCGAGCTGTTCGACGCGATCACCCGCATGCGGGCCTGGCTCGGCGCGGTGCTCGGTCCGGACGGCACGGTGCCGCTGCTCAACGACGGGTTTGCGGTGCGTCCCGAGCTGCTGCGCCGACTGCTGCCCTCGGTCCCGGCGCAGCCACCCCCGCCCGGCCCCGAGGTGGACCCGTCCGACCGCGCCACCGGCCTCGCCGACGCCACCAGCTCCACCCGCATCACCCGCAACACCAGCTCCACCGGCATCACCAGCCTCGCCGGCGTTCCCGGCCGGCCCGGCGTGCCGGCCGCCGCGGGCGCGGGGGGTTGGGGCCGGTCCGGCGGCCTGCTGCTGGCGGACAGCGGGCTGGCGGCGCTCACGGCCGGTGGCTGGCATCTGCTCGCGGACGTCGGCCTGCCCTGCCCCGACGACCTGCCGGCGCACGCGCACGCGGACACCCTCGGCTTCCTGCTGTGGCTGGACGACCGCCCGCTGCTCGTCGACGTGGGCACCTCGACCTACGCCCCCGGGCAACGCCGCGACGCCGAGCGCGGCTCCGCCGCCCACAGCACCGTCACCATCGACGGCGTCGATTCGACCGAGGTCTGGGGAGCGTTCCGCGCGGGCCGCCGCGCCCGCCCCACCCTGGTCACCCTGCGCCACCGCGACGGGGTGGCGACCCTGACCGCCGGGCACGACGGCTACCGCCACCTGCCGGGCCGGCCCGTCCACTGGCGCACCTGGCGGCTCGACGCGGACGGCCTCACCGTCACCGACCGGATCAGCGGCGGCGGCCGACACCAGCTTGCCGTGCTGTTCCACTTCGCACCCGGGGTGACGCTGGCCGCCGCCCGCCGGCCCGATCCCGGCGGCCCACCCGAGCCCGCCGCCCTCGACGTCACCACCCCGGCCGGGCGGCGCCTGCTGCTGCGCGCCGGCGGCCCCGGCCGGTGGCACGTGCGCACGACCCGGCGAGCAACCGGCTGGGAACGAACGGTCCCCGCCCCCACCGCCGAGTTCCGGGTGGACGCCGAGCTGCCCGTCGACCTGCACGCGACGCTGACCGCCCGCGCCGAGGCCCACCCCGTCGACCGGTCCACCGCCCCTGGCCGGACGGCCACCGCGCCGCAGCTCGCCGTCCCGCATCCCCGGGGCACCCCGCGGCCGCTCGCCGCGCCGCGCGGCGCCGACACCGACGCCGACCCGCCGCGCTGACCATCCCCGCGACGGCGGACCGCGCCGACCACACCCGCCAGGAGGGCACCGTGCCGCACCGGCCGCCCGCGCGTCGCCTCGCCGAGCAGCTCACCCACCGGGTGGTGCTGCCCCGCCGGCTGCCGCCGCCGTACCGGACCAGCCGGATCTACGTGTCCAGCGAGGGCGGGTTGAAGTACCTGCGGCCGAGCCTCGCCCGCGTCGATCCGATGCTCACCGGTCTCGTCGCCGAGGTGATCCGGCCCGGCCACATCGTGTGGGACGTCGGCGCGAACCTGGGCCTGTTCACGTTCACCGCGGCGCGGGCGGCCGCGCCCGGCGGAACCGTCGTCGCAATCGAACCGGACACGTGGCTGGTCAGCCTGCTGCGTCGCTCGGCCCGGCTGTCCGCCCGCGGCGCCGGTCCAGCGCGGGAGCAGGCGGCGGTGGAGATCCTGCCCGCGGCGGTCGGCGCGTCCAGCGGCGTCGGACGTTTCCAGGTGGCCCGCCGCAGCCGGGCGACGAGCCACCTCGCCGGCTTCGGCGGCAGCCAGGCGGGCGGAGTGCGTACGACGCACCTGGTCCCGACCGTCACCCTCGACGGCCTGCTCGCCGACCTGCCGGCCCCCGACGTGGTCAAGATCGACGTGGAGGGGGCCGAACGGGCGGTGCTCGCGGGCGCCAACCATCTGCTCGCCGCGGTGCGCCCGGTGCTGATCTGCGAGGTCGCGACGCCGAACGCCGAGGCGGTCGGCGCGCTGCTCGCCCGCCACGACTACCGCGTCGTCGACGCGGACATCCCGCCCGCGCGGCGCCGCCCGCTGGTGGTCGCGCCCTGGTCGACCCTGGCCGTCCCGACCGCCGCCCGGCCGCCGGACCAGCCGGTCGCCCTGCGGCAGGCCCGGGCGTGAAGGCGACCGCGGTCATCGTCCACTGGGGACCCGTCACGCCGACGGTGGAGCTCGCCGCCGCGCTCACCGCCCTGACCCGGATCGCCGGGATCGTCGTGGTGGCGAACGACGGGCGCCCCCGCCCGGCCGGGCTCGATCCGGGGGTGTCGTGGCTCGTCCCGGCCGGCAACCTGGGCTTCGGCGGCGGCTTCCGGCACGGCTGCGCCGCCGACCCGTCGGCGCAGGCCTATCTGCTGCTCAACAACGACGTCCACCTGACGGCGGCCACGGTCGACGCCTGCCTGGACCTGCTGGCCCGCCCCGGCGTGGGGATCGTCGGCCCGACCCTGGTCAACGCGGGCGGGCTGCACCCCGGGGCGGACGGGCTCACCCCCGTGCTCACCGTGCCCCGCCGCCGGCGCGTCCCCACGGACGGAGCCGACGAGGTGCCGTGGGTGACGGGGGCGACGATGTTCATCCGGGCGGCGTGCCTGCGCGACGCGCCGATGCAGACCCGCTTCTTCCTCGTCTACGAGGATCTCGACCTGTGCCGCCGAGCCCGGGCGGCCGGCTGGCGGGTACTGGTCAGCCCGGCCCAGTCCTGGCACGCCGGCGGCGGGACGGTTCCCGGTGACGGCTACACCTACTACACCGTGCGCAACCGGCTGTGGTTCGCCCGCCTGCACGCCCGGCCGCCGCAGGTGGCGCTGACGACGGCCTGGCTGCTGGTCGCGGTGCTGCCCCGGCTCGCCGCGGCCGGCGCCGTCCGCGGCGGCGGCACCGTCCGCCTGCGCTGCGCGCTGCACGGGCTGCGCGACGGGCTGGGTCGCATCCCGCCGCCCGACAGCCTGCTCCCCGACGAACCCCGAGCCGCCCGCTGGTCCACCTGGCGAAGCTGAACGTCCGAGGCTCGCAGGGCCCGGGGGGGCGGTGCGCCACGGCCGGGGTCCGGCGGGGGCCGCGTTGCTGTTCGAGCTGCGAGAGTGGGCGGCGTTCGTCGCCGGTCTGCGTAGCGGGAAGTTCGCGCGGCCGCGTCGCACGGCGCTGGCGTCTGCGCCGCACCGGGACGGTTCCGCGGAACCGCAGGATCAGACGGGGTCGCGGGTGAGGGCGACGACGGCGCCGCGGCGGCGCAGGACGCGGAAGCCGAGTCCCCGGGCGGCGGCGAGCAGGTCGTCGGCGGTGACACGGCGGCCGGCGAAGACCGTGTCGTGCAGTTCGAGGACGGCGCGACGGCAGCCGTCGAGCGCGCCGGGATCGCCCAGCAGGAAGGACGCCTCGGCTCCCTCGATGTCGCTGACGAGGTCGAACGCGTCGATCCGGCGGTCGGCCAGCAGGTGGCGCAGTGTCGTCCCCGGCACGGCCACCGGCCCGCCGGCGACTGGGACCGCGCTGATCCCGATGGCGGCGTGCGCGGCGGTGGCGGGTGCCGTGGTGGTGGCGGGTGCCGTGGTGGTGGCGGGTGCCGTGGTGGTGGCGGCGGGGTCGCGCAGACGTGAGCCGAGGGTGGTGGCGCCGAGGTCGAACAGGACCGGGCCGGGTCGACCGGTGATCGCCAACGCGGCGACGTCGAGGGTGAGGTGGGCGGTGTGCGGCTCCAGCCGCCGCCGCAGGCCCGCGGCGAGGCCGGGGTGGGCCTCGACGCAGACGAGGCGGGAGCCGGGAGCCAGGCGGCTGGCGATGTGGGCGCCGGTGATGCCGAGGCTCGCGCCGAGCTCGACGACGGTCTCCGCGGGGCCCACGTACCGGTGGATCATCCCGATCTCGGCGGTCTCGTAGAGCCGCCAGAACAGTGCCGCCCGCTGCCGCGGGGTGAACACCGCATCGGTGACGTCGAAGCGGACGCCGTGATGGCGGATCCGGTTACGGGTGGCGGCGCTCACGACCGCCCCCGCGGCCGGGCTCGTCAGCAGTCCGGCCGTCGAGATCTTGGCCCGCAGCAGCAGCCCGGCGCGACAGGTCCGGTCGGCGGAGCCGGTCACGTCAGCCGAGCTGGCCCGGTCGGCGGAGCTTGGCCGCCCGCGGTGCCGGGCGATCACAGCAGGTCGCCAAGGAGAGTGTCGAGCCGCTGTTGGTAGGTGTGGTCGCGGTGGCTGCGCGCGCGGGCGGCGTCGCCCAGCGCCCGGGCGCCGGCCCGGTCGGCGGCGCAGCGTTTCAGATGGTCCGTCAGCTCGGCGAAGTCGGTGAAGCCGAGGATCTCCCGCTCCTCGGTGAACAGGTCGGGCAGCGCCGCGCGCCGTTCGCAGACCACGGTCGCACCGCAGGCGGTCGCCTCGAACAGGCGGCAGTTCACGCTCTCCATCTCCGCCGGGTGCAGCGCGTTGATCACGGCGAGGGCGCCGCGGAAGACGGCGGCCTTCTCGGCCCCGGTGACGAAGCGGCCGGTGTGGCAGGCCAGCACCCGCGGATCGCGCAGCCAGCGCGGCGGCGGCGGGCCGTACAGCCGCACGGCGATCCCGGCGTCGAGGAGCTGGTGGACGAGCCGGACCCGCACCCCGTAGGTGTTGCCGACGAACACCGCATGCGCCTCGTCGGCCACCGCCGCGGGTGGACGGTGGCGCGCCGGGTTGCAGGCCTCGGGCAGGTAGCGGGCGGGCAGGTCGAGGACGTCCGACAGTCGGCGGGTCAGCAGCGGGTCGCTGAGGAACAGCGCGTCGTAGTCCCCCATCAGCAGGTACTGGCGGCCCAGGTTCACCACCGCGTCCGGGAACCACAGGCCCACCCGGACCCCCCGCCGGCGCAGCGCCCGCACGGTCGAGGGCAGCAGGCGGGCATCGGCCGAGAGCACCACGTCGAGGTTCTCCCGCTCGACCCGGTCGACGAGGCGGCGCTGATGAAGCTGGTCCGGCCGCTCGGAGACGGTGCGCGCCACCAGCGCCGCGCCGGCGAGCCAGCGCCGGCGAGGCAGCGGGACCGCCGGGCCCAGCGCCACCGCGTGCACCCCCAGATCGGGCAGGCAGTCGACGATGTTGTCGGCGAAGTCGTCGAGCCCCACCGGGCCGACGACCCCGACCCGCAGCGCCCCCGCGGACGGCGCCCCCGCGGACGGAGCAGCCGACCGCGCAGCACCGCGCCGCGTGTGGTCGGTCATCGTCCGCCTCACCATCGCCTCACCTTCCGCCGCCCAGCGGCACCACCCGGCGCCTGCTCGCCGCGCGCGCCGCGAGCAGCCCGTACGCCCGCGCCGGCACCGTGCGGGCCGGCACGTCGACCGCGCGCAGCACCGCGCGGAACAGCAGCAGGAACGACGCCGTGTAGGCGACGGTCGACGCGATCGCCGCCCCTTCGACGCCCAGGATCGGCACCAGCACCGCGAGGCCCACCACGGTGAGCGCGCTGCCCGCCCCCTCACAGCGCGCGACGGTCAGCGCGCGGTCGAGGCCGCGCAGGACGTCGTCGGTGACCCGGTTGCAGCCGAGCAGGGCCGCCCCCGGCGCGAGCAGCCACAGCAGGTGGACGCTCGGCCCGTACCGCGCACCGAGGACGCGCGGGACGACGATCGGGGCCAGCGCACTCATCACCCCCGCGGCGACGATCCCGCACGCCAGGCTCGCTCCCACGGCGATCATCGCGGTCCGCCGCGGCCCGGAAGGCGCGCCGGCCCCGCCGGCCCCGGCGGCCACGGCAGCCCCGGCGGCCACGGCGGACTGGCGGGCCAGCCGGGGCATCGCGACGTTGCCGAAGGCGACGCAGATCGGCTGGCTGATCAGGCTCATCGACACGGCGACCGCGTAGTAACCGACCTGCGCGGGCTCGACGAGCAGGGCGAGGATGAGGATGTCGAGCTGGGCGCTGAGCAGGTAGGGCAGTGCCGAGAGGAACACCCCGGCGCCGTAACGCAGCAGCCGGCGGGCCTCGTCGCGGCGGATCCGGCCGCGGGTGGGGACGTCGAGGCGCCACAGCACCGCGGCGAACACCGCCTGGACGGCGATCGAGACGAGCAGACACGCCACGGTGCCGCCGAGGGTGAGCCCGACCGTCACCGCCAGCACCCCGACGCCGACGAGCTGGAGCAGCGGCTGGACGGCCCGGGTCAGGTTCCACACCGCCAGTCGGGTCGCCTGCAACGCGAAGACCCAGCAGGCCGAGACGAAGATGACCGGCTCGGCCGCGAAGACGATCGCGAAGGCCCTGGCCGCCGTGGGATCGTGCGGCAGGACCAACGGGGCGGCGAGGTACCCGCCGACGCCCACCACCACGCCGAGGGCCAGCAGCAGCGCCCCGCCGGTGCGCACGACGTCCGGAGCCCGTCCCGGCTGGCGGGCGACGAAGAAGCAGATCGCCGCGGTCAGACCGCACTCGCCCACCGCGGCTGCGGCCGACGCGTAGGACGTCACGATGGCGTAGGCGCCGCGGCCGGCCGGTCCGAGCAGGCGGGCCAGCAGGATGCCCTGCACCGCGCCGGCCGCGGTGACGGCCAGGCTCGTCGCGGCGGTGGCCCGCACCCCGGCGAGATAGCCGCGGTCGCGGTCCACGGACCGGTGCCGCCCCGTCGCCACCACCCGAGACCCGCCGCCGGGACGGTGCCGCCCCGCGGCCGCCGCCCACGACCGGACGGGCCCGGTCCGGTGCTCCGCTCGCGCGGTCGAGCGGGGCCGGGTCACGTGCTCATGTCGTCTGGTTGCGGGGAAACGGCGTGCGGCGCAGGGCCGCGACCACGGGGTCGAACCGGGCCCAGCCGGGATGCAGCGCGAGCACGTTCGCGGAGAACTCCCCCTGGCCGGCGAGTCCCCGGCGGGTCAGGTTGAACAGGCGATAACCGGCCGCGGCCAGCACGCCGACCAGCTCGCCCTGCGCCCGGCCACCGCGGCGGGCGAGGTGGCTCGGCAGCATCTCCAGCAGCACCGCGGGGCGCCGCGCGCGCAGCAGCTCCGTGGCGCCGAGGAGCACCTCGAGCTCGAACCCCTCCACGTCGATCTTGATCAGGTCGGGCGGCCGGTGACGGGTCGCGTGCTGGTCGAGCGTCGTCGTCGGCACCGTGAGCTCGGCCGTGTCGCCCGCCGGGACCTGGTGGGTCAGCCCCGAGGCGCCGGGATGCCGGCGCAGCCCGACGGTCCCGGTGGTGGCACCGACCGCCCACGCCGTCGGGCGCACCTGACTCAGCCCGTTGCGGGCGGCCAGCGCGGCGAGGACCGCGCGCGGCTCGGGCACCGGTTCGAAGGCGTGGACCTCCCCCGTCCGCCCGACCGCGCCCGCCGCCCAGAGCGTGTAGACGCCGATGTTGGCGCCGACGTCATAGCAGCAGTCGCCCGGGCGCAGGACGGTGTCGAAGACCGCGGCCAGGGCCGGCGGCCGGTAGCACAGCTCGACCAGGTCGCGGGCGGACCCGTCGCAGCAGTCCGCCAGCTCGAAGGCCATGCCGTTGGTCAGCCGGCCGTGCACCGGTCCGGTGAAGCGGGGGGTTCCGCGCACCCAGCCGGTCACCCGGTCGCGCCCGCGGACATCGGGCAGCGCCGCGGCCAGCCGCCCGGCCGCGCGCCAGCGCAGCGGCCCGCCCGCGGTTCCGCCCGCGCCCGGACCGGTGGTTGCCGCAGTCCGGGAAACAGCAAAGGTCATTCACTATTTGTAGCAGATCGATTACCTTCGGCGACACAACTCGACCGGCTCCCGGTCGGGACATCGCCGGGCCGTCCGCTCAGCCGCCGCCCGCCCAGGATCGCGGCGCCCCGCTCTGGCGCGGCACGAGGGTCGGTGGCGGCCCGGCGGCCCGCTCCCGGAACCAGCCGACGGTCCGGGCCAACCCGTCCGCCAGGTCCACCGCGGGCCGCCAGTCGAGCACCTCATCGGCCAGGGTGACGTCGGGCCGGCGCACGCTGGGATCGTCCGGGGGCCGCGGGACGAAGACGATCGGCACCTGCTCGCCGCACAGCCCCACGACCAACCGGGCGAGCTCCAACACCGACAGCTCCCGCGGGCTGCCGAGGTTCACCGGCCCCGGATGCTCGGCGTCGAGCATCCGGACCAGCCCGTCCACAAGATCGTCGACGTAGCACAGCGAGCGGGTCTGCGAGCCGTCGCCGGCCACGGTCACCGGCCGGCCGCGCAGGGCCTGGGTGATGAAGGTCGGCACCACGCGGCCGTCGTCCGCGCGCATCCGGGGGCCGTACGTGTTGAAGATCCGCACGATGCCGGTGCGCGTGCCGTGGGTGGCACGGTGCGCGGTGGTCAACGCCTCGGCGAAGCGCTTGGCCTCGTCGTACATGCTGCGCGGGCCCACCGGGTTGACGTGGCCCCAGTACCCCTCGGGCTGCGGGTGCACCTGCGGGTCGCCGTACACCTCGGAGGTGGACGCCAGCACGAACCGGGCCCCCTTGCGCCGGGCGAGCTCCAGCAGCCGGCGGGTGCCCCAGGCACCCACCGCGAGCGTCTCCAGCGGCAGCGCCCGGTAGTCCACCGGTGAGGCCGGGGAGGCCAGGTGCACCACCGTGTCGACCGGCCCGGCCACGTCGACGGGTCCGGTGACGTCGCGGCGCAGCATCCGGAAGCCGTCCAGCGCCCGCAGCGGGTCGACGTTCTCCGGCCGGCCGGTGAGGAAGTTGTCGACGCAGATCACCTCGGCCCCGCCGGCCAGGAGTCGCTCACAGAGATGACTACCGAGGAAGCCCGCTCCCCCGGCGACGACGACACGCATGGACGTCATCTATCACGGACAGTCACGATTCTCCGGCTGCCCCGCCGCCCCGGCCACGACGACCGCTCCCGCGGGCCCGGCGCGGGACCGGTTCCACGACACATATCTACAGTGCGTTGATTAATGAATACGCATCGTGAAGACTGACGTTCCCGGCAGCCCGACAGCCCGACAGCCCGCCGCTCGGTTCGGCGGCCCCGAGGAGGCGCAGCAGGCCCATGACGTCCACCTCCCGGCCGACGACCGTCGCCGCTGTCGTGCCCCACCCGATCCAGCACTTCGCGCCGCTGTATCGGGCCGTCGGCGAGGGACCGGTGGACCTGCGGGTGCTGTTCCTGTCCCGCGCCGGCCTCGACCGCTACTTCGACCGGGGCTTCGGCGCCGAGATGCACTGGCGACCGGACATCACCGAGGGTTACCAGCACGAGTTCGTCGCCGATCTGCCGCTGCGACCGGAATGGCGCCAGCCGGTCGCCGGCACCCGGGCGGCGGGCCGGGTCTGGACGGCGCTCGACCGGCGGGGACCCGACTGCGTGCTGGTTCACGGCTACCGCCACGTCGGCTCGCTCGCGGCCCTCGCCTGGGCCCGCCGGCGCGGCGTCGGCGCCCTGATGATGGGCGACAGCGAGCTGCTCGGCCACCGTACGTCCCGCGTGCGCGCCGCCAAGCGGCTCGCCCTGCCGCCGCTGCTCGGCCGGGTCGACGCGTTTCTCACCGTCGGCGACAACAACGAGGACTATCTCGCCCACTACGGCGTCCCGCGGGAGCGGATGTTCCGCACGCCCTACCCCACCGAGCAGGCCGCGCTGCACAAGGCGCTGACCGATCGGGCCGCCCACCGCGCCGCCGTCCGCGCCGAACTCGGGATCGCCCCGGATGCGGTGGTCGCCCTGTGCGTCGGCAAGATGATCTCTCGGAAGCGCCCGCTGGACGTCGCCGACGCCCTGCGGATCGTCGCCCGCGCCCCTCGCCGGCCCGACGCCCGGGAACTCGTCGTGATCATGGCGGGCGACGGGGTGCTGCGGCCCGCCTTGGATGCGGCGGCCGCCGGTCTCGACGGCGCGCTGCGCGTGGTGGGCTTCGCCGACCAGGAGCGCCTGCCCCGCCTGTACGCCGCCAGCGACCTGTACGTGCATCCGGCGCAGCGCGATCCGCATCCGCTGGCCGTGAAGGACGCGGTGCTGTGCGGACTGCCGGTGGTGGTCAGCGACCGGGTCGGGTCGATCGGCCCGACCGACGACGTGCGCCCCGGCCGCAACGCCCGGATCCACCCCGTCGGTGATGTCGGCGCGCTCGCCGGCATCCTCGACGAGCTGCGCCGCCGGCCGGACCTGCTCGCCACGATGGCGTTGGAGTCGGAGAAGGCGGTGCCGGACATCGACCTCGACGCCTCGATCGACGGGTTCCACCGTGCGGTCGCCGCCGTGCGCCGCTCGGAGCGGCCGCGGTGAGCCGTCCCGACCCGCCGGCCAGGTTGTCGCGCGCGACCGTCGCCGTACTCGCCGGCAACGCCGCCACCCTGGTACTGGGCACCGCCACCGGCGCCCTGGCCGCCCGGACGCTGGGACCGACCGGTCGCGGCGAGCTGCTCACCCTGCAGACCTGGGCCGGCATGCTCGCGATGGTGCTCAGTCTCGGGGTCTCGCAGGCGCTGGTCACCGACGACGGGGACGACGACGGCCTGCTCGGTCCCCTGCTCGCGCACGCGGGCGTCGTGGCGGCGGCCGGCGGCGCCCTGTTCGCCGCCACCGCGGCCGGCGCGCTCGCCCGCCGGGGCGACGTGCACTGGGACGCCGTCGCCGTGGTGGGCGCGAGCTGCTTCGCCGCCGCCACGATCGTCGGGTCGAACGCGGCGGGGCTCGCCCAGCGCCGCGGGCGGATGGGCGGCGAGTTCCAGCTCGTGCGGCTGGTTCCGGCGGCGGCGACGCTCGGCGCGTTCGTGCTGCTCGCCACGAGCGGGGTGGGTGATCCCGGCCGGTGGATGGTGGCGCTGGCCCTCACGGCGCTGGTGCCCCCGCTCGGCTACCACCTGCTCGTGCTCCGCCCCACCAGGATGAGCCCCACCAGGATGAGCCCGGCCGGGCGGGGTCCGCGGATCGGCGCGTTGCTGCCGCGGCGCGCCTTCGTGCGCAGCGCGCTGGCGGCCTACGGCACGGTCGTCGGCGCCCAGCTCATCTACAAGCTCGACATGCTGCTGGTCACGGCCTTCCGGGCGGCTCACGAGGTGGCGTTCTACGGGGTGGCGGTCGCCTTCGCCACCGCCTGCTCGACCATCTGCCAGGCGACGGGCATGGTGGTGTTCAGCCGGTTGCGCTCCATGGTCGACCCCCGGGCGCGGGCCCGCACGGTGCGCCGGGCGGTCCTGGCCACGCTCGCGATCGCCGCGGCCGTCGCCGGGCCGGTCGCGCTGCTCACTCCGCTCGGTATCCGGGTGGTGTACGGCGCCGACTTCGCCCCGGCGGCCACGACCACCCGGATCCTCGTCCTCGCCGCCATCCCCCAGTCGGTCGACTACCTGCTCATCCACGTGCTGCTCGGCTTCCGCTCGGCGCGCACGGTGCTCGCCGTGCAGGTGCCGGTGGCGCTGGCGACGGTGCTGGGGCTCGTCGTCGCGCTGCGCCACACAGGGTTGCCGGGGGTGGCCGCCGTCTCCGGCGCCACCTACAGCGCCTCCGCCGCCGCGCTCTACCTCGCCTGCACCCGCCAGCTCGCCGACCCCCGCCAGCACGCCCACACCGGCCAGCACGCCCACACCGGCCAGCACGCCCACACCGGCCAGCACGCCCACACCGGCCAGCACGCCCACACCGGCCAGCACGCCCACACCGGCCAGCTCACCCACGCCGGCCAGCTCGGCCGCACCGTCCCGACCGACCTCGCGGGCCGCCCGCATCCCGCGATCCCCGCGCCCCGCACCACCATCGACCCCGTCACCGACCTCACCGGCGATCCATCCCCCATCCAGGAGCGACGATGACCACGACGCCGACCGGCACCCGCGACGACCTGCCCGACACCACGTCGCGGTACCTCGATCTCCTCCGGTCCACCCTCACCTTCTCCCTCTGGGACGGCGGGGACGGCAGCGTGTGGGAGCCGCGCGGCGGCGCCCGGCGCATCCTGGCCCTGGCCGCCGAGCGCCAGGGAGTGGAGATCGTGAAGAGATCCTCACCCGACGCCCGCGACGACGGGCGGGACTGGCCGAGACTCGCGCACACGATGACCGGCGAACATCGCATGCGCAACCTTCAGGAGTGCACCGAGCAGGTGATCCGCGACGGCGTCCCCGGCGATCTCATCGAGACCGGGGTGTGGCGGGGCGGGGCCTGCATCCTGATGCGCGGGGTGCTGGCCGCCTACGGGGTCGACGACCGCACGATCTGGGTCGCCGACTCCTTCGCCGGGCTGCCGGTGCCCGACCCGCGTTACGCGGCCGACGCCGGCGACCGCCACCACGAGCACTCCGCCCTCGTCGTCTCCGTCGACCAGGTGCGGGAGAACTTCCGCCGCTACGGCCTGCTCGACGACCAGGTCCGCTTCCTGCCGGGATGGTTTCGCGACACGCTGCCCGACGCGCCGATCGAACGCCTGGCGGTGCTGCGCCTGGACGGTGACATGTACGAGAGCACCATCGACGCGCTCGGCGCGCTGTACCCGAAGCTGTCCCCCGGCGGCTACTGCATCATCGACGACTACGGGGCGGTTCCCGGGTGTCGGGCAGCCGTGGACGACTACCGGGCCGCCCACGGCGTGTCCGAACCGATCATCCAGGTCGACTGGACGGGCGTGTACTGGCGTCGGGGCAGCGCGCCCCGTCCGGCATGAGCGCCACCGGGGCGGGCGAGCCGGGCCGGCCGTGGACGGTGCTGATGGTCTGCACCGGCAATCTCTGCCGCTCGCCGCTGGCCGAGCACCTCGCCGCGGCCCGGTTCGGCGCGGCGCCCGGCGCGGCGCCCGTGTTCCACAGCGCCGGGGTGTACGCGGAACCGGCCGCGCCGATGCACCCGCACGCCGCGGCGCTGCTGCGCGCACGGGGCGTGGACCCCGGCGCGTTCCGCACCCGGCCGCTGACCGCGGAGCTGATCGGCGCCAGCGACCTGGTCCTGTGCGCGACCCGACAGCACCGCTCGGCGGTGGTCGCCCTCGCGCCGCGCGCCCTGCGCCGGACCTTCACCGTGCGCGAGTTCGGCCGGCTGACTTCCGGGGTGCGCCCCGCGGACGTGCCGCCGGGTGAGCCGCGGCTGGCCGGGGAGCACCTGGCCGCGGCCGCCTGGCGGGTCCGGGCCTCGGGCCGCGTCGTGCCGGCGTCGATCGACGACCTGTCCGACCCGCTCGAGGGCGGTCGGGAGGCGTTCGAGACCTGCGCGCGGCTGATCGACGCGGCGCTGACGGCTCCGCTGACACTGCTCGCCGGCGCCTGCCGCGCCCAACCGGTCGGACGGGCGCCGGCGGCGGGATGAGGGTTCTCCTCGCGCAGCGCTGGGCCGACGGCTTCCTCGACGAGACCCCGACGGCCGGGCAGGCGCGCGTCCGTCCGTCCGTCTGGATCACCCTGGTCCCGGTGGACGACCAGTTCTACGTGCGGTCGGGCGGCTCCCGGGCGCTGGCCGCCTACACCCGCGAGTTCGGGGCTCGGGCGGTGGCTCGCAAGACCGCCAGCCGGCTGCGGGAACGCGACCGCAACCGGCGGTACGTGGGGGTCGGGCTGGGCACGGTCGAGCCGGCGCCGTTCCCGGGGGGCGAGGCGCCGGCGTCGCCGACGGCTGTCCCGGCGCCCGGCTCCCCCGTCGCCTTCGTCGCGCCCTGCCACCCGGCGTGCATGGAGCGGGTCGTCCTGCACCGCGACCTCATCCGCCCGGTCCGTGCGGCAGACGTCCCCCGACCGGTCGACCCCGGTGCCCGGCCGGGCGGGGCGACGATCGTCCACCGGGCCCGACCGGCGAGCCCGCCGCCGGTGGTCGACGACGCGCTGGTCGGCTGGTCGCCGTTGGCCGGGATCGCGCTGGACCCGGCGGCCGTCGACCGACTCGTGGCGTGGCTCGCGGTCGAGTGGCGCGGGGCCAGGCCGGACGACCGGCTGCTCACCGGCGCCAGCCCGATCGCGACCAGCACGCGGCGGCGCCCGGCACCCGGCGCCGCGCCGGGGTCCGCCCGCCGGCCCACCGCGGCCCTGTTCGGGCTCGGCCACTACGCCAAGACCCAGATCGTCCCGCACATCGGCGAACACCTCGACCTCATCCGGGTGCACGAACTCGATCCCGTGCAGATCGGCGCCCGGCGCACCGACCGGTGGTCCTGGGACACCTCGCCGCTGCCGGCCGAGGACGACCCGGCGGACGTCCTGCTGATCGCCGGCTACCACCACACCCATGCCCCGCTGGCCCACGCGGCGCTGCGCCGCGGCTCGGCGGCCGTCGTCGAGAAACCCCTGGTCACCACCGAGGAGGACCTCGAGGAGCTGGCGAAGCTCATCGACGGCGGCGGGCGTCTGTTCGCCTGCTTCCAGCGCCGCCACTCGCCGATCAACGCCTGGCTACGCACCGACCTCCGCCTCGGCGAGGCGCGCGAGCCGATGCTCTACAGCGCGGTGGTGTACGAGGAGCCGCTGCCCGCCCGGCACTGGTACCGCTGGCCGGCCTCGCGGACCCGGTTGGTGAGCAACGGCTGCCACTGGATCGACCACTTCCTGTGGCTCAACGACTTCGCCCCGGTGCGCCGCGCCACGGTCACCTCCGCCCGCACGGGTACCTTCACCGTGTACGTCGAGCTCGTGAACGACGCGATCCTCTCGCTCGTGCTGACCAGCGCCGGCGGCAGCCGCTTCGGCCTGCGTGAGCACACCGAACTGCGGGCCAACGGGGTGACGGCGACCATCGTCGACGGCGCCCGGTACAGCGCCGAGGCCGGGTCCCGGATCCTGCGCCGCCGCCGGGTGAACCGACTCGACAGCTACCCGGCGATGTACCGCGGGATCTGCGAGCGGCTCGTCGCGGGGGCGCCGGGCGAGAACGCCCGGGAGATCAGGGCGGTCGCCGAGCTGACGCTGCGGCTGGACACGGCGGCGGCCCGGCAGGGGCCGGCCTGTTGAGCTCAGGAGGCCGCCAGGTCGGTCTGCACCCGGTAGCCGGCCGCCCGCCAGGCCGTGGCGGGCGCCGGGGTGCCGCGCAGGCCCGCCGGCCACTGGCCCGGCCGCGGTGCGCCGGCACCGGCCGACGGCGGTGCCGACAGCGCCGGAACGGCCGCGGCGCCAACCTCCGGGGCCAGGCCGGCGCCGACCAGGGCCCCGCCCCCCGACGCCGCGGCGTCGGGGGGGACGGCGAGCCGGGCGGCCCACTCGCGCAGCCACCCGACGACCCGGTCGCCCGTCATCGGCCCGGCGACGAAGAAGCCCTGCACCTCGTCGCACTGCCAGTCGGCCAGCGCCTGCCAGGACCGCTGGGTCTCCACCCCTTCGGCGACGATGCGCAGCCGCAGCGCGTGGGCGAGCGAGACCGTGGAGCGCACGATCTCGACCGCCGCGGGGTCACGGTCGAGATCGCGCAGGAACGTACGGTCCAGCTTCACCTCGTCTGCCGGCAGTTCGCGCAGATAGGTCAGCGAGCAGAAGCCGGTGCCGTAGTCGTCCAGGCTGACCCGCACGCCCAGGCTGCGCAGACCCGCCAGCGTGCGCCGCGCCGCCTCCCGGGCCTCGATGAGGCTGTCCTCGGTGACCTCGACGACCAGCGCCGACGGCGGGAGCCGGTGGCGGGCCAGCGCCGCGCGCACCACGCCGACGAAGGCGCGGTCGACGATGACCGACGCCGGCACGTTGACCGAGACCGACAGCAGTGCGCCCCCGGCGTGCCAGCCCGCACAGGCGGCCAGCGCCTGGTCGAGGACGTACACGGTCAGTTTCGGCATCAGCCCGGCCCGGTCGAGCTCGGCGAGGAACACGTCGGGCGGGCGCACCCCGTCGACCGGATGGCGCCAGCGCACGAGCGCCTCGACCCCGCTGATCCGGCCACTGCGCAGGTCGGCCTTCGGCTGGTAGCTCAGCTCGAGCTGGCCGCGGTCCAACGCCTGGCGCACCTCGGCGCGCAGCAGCAGCCGCGCCCGGTTGATCGGGGGATGTGCCCGGTTGTAGACCGCCTGCCCGCACCGGGACCGTTTCGCGGCGAGCATCGCCTCCTCGGCGTGACGGAACAGCTCCAGCGCCACCCGGCCATGCTCGGGAGAGCAGGCGATCCCGATGCTCGCGTCGGGTCGGACCGGGGTGCCGGCGAGCAGGACCGGCGGTTCGAGCGTCTCCCGCAGGACGGCCGCGAGCCGCTCGGCGCCGTCGACCTCGCCGCCGCGCAGCAGCACCGCGAAGGCGTCACCGTCGACCCGCGCGAGCAGGGTCGAGGCGGGCAGGGCGGCGAGCAGGCGCCGGCCCACGGTGACGATCAGCCGGTCGCCCTGCTCGTGGCCGAGGGCGCCGTTGACGTCGCGCATCCGGTCGAGGTCGAGGAGCAGGACCGCGACCGGCGTCACGGCGCGCGCCCGATGGCCGCCGCCCAGGCTGCGGCCGACCGCGTCGAGGAAGTGCCGGCGGTCGGCGAGCCCGGTCAGCTCGTCACCGGCCCAGCGCCGCCGCCCCCGCCTGGAGCCCCACCAGGTGCCGCCGCAGGCGCGGGCCCGACCCGCCAGCGCCGCGGGGACGGCGACCACGGCGACCGCCGTGACCCCTGCGAGCGAGATCGCGGCCGCGCCGACGCGTCCCCCGGCGTCACCGGCGGAGCCGGGTAAGCCCGGCGGGCGGACGAACCCGACCACGAGCGCCAGCACGATCAGCCCGGCGAGGACGGCGAGGACGGCGAGGACGGCCGCCGCCGCACGGGCGTGGCCGCGGCCACCCCGGCCTGACGGTCCGGCCTGCGGCGCCGCCTGGACCTCTCCGGGCCGGTCGAGCCGGTCGAGGCCGCCGGCGCCGGCAGGCGGCGCCCCGTCCGGCAGGCAGCGTGACCAACCGCGACCGCCCGGTTCCCACGCCACGCCGCCCGGGCGGAGCGCCGAACCACGCCGTATCCGATCCGGCCATTTCATGGAATTCCCCCGAAGCCTATCCCGCAATGCCCCTGCGCCGCTCTCCGGACCGCCTGTGGCTGGCCCACCCGCCACCATCTCCGCCGACCCGGCCTGCCCCACGTCCACGCCGATCTCCGCGCTATCAGAGCGTAACGTGGCCCAGTTCGCAGGGTATCCGATGCCCGACTTTCCGGTGGCGTCGGCTCAGCCGTCCGGTGTCCCCGACACGCTCCCCCGACCATCGGGTCCTAATGCCCGTGAAGGCGTTGGCGAATTCCACTCCGCTACCCGTTGGGACCAGCCCGTCGCCATTTCGACTAATCCGCTGGTCCGCCGACAGACGAGTGGTGGCCGGCGGCCCGCCGCCGTCGAGTCAACACCCATCAGTTACCCAGTGTGACTCGACCGTTCGGCAACACCGTCTCCACCGCGGGAAAGGCAACGAACATCAACAAGGCGACGACGGCAAGCACCGCAACGACTGCCAGCGTCAGCCGGAGCCGCGGCGGACCGGGCAGCCGGCGGTAGAGCCACGCGTACATCGCTCACTCCCCCCTGACCGCCGGGGGCACCCCGGCGGACTTCGCGGTGGTGTCGACCAGCTCGCCGTACACGATCAGTCGATGGCTCGCCGAGAACTTCGGATGGCAGGTGGTCAGGGTGATCAGGTCCTTGGTCGGCGCCACTCCCGGTCGCTTGGGGACCGGGTAGGTGACATCCACGCGGTTCGGCGTCACGACCTCGGAGCCGGTGACCCGGTAGGTGTAGTAACGGTCCCGTACCTCAACGACAAGAGGGTCGCCAACCTTCAATTCATCGAGACGACTAAACGGTTTTCCATACGTCGTCCGATGCCCCGAAACGACGAAGTTGCCGAGCTGACCAGGCATGGCCGTGCCCGGAATATGGCCTGGCCCGCGCCGCAGGTCACCGGCGGCGACGCCCTCCACGACGACGGGGGAATAGTCGCGGCCGAATCGCGGCACCCGCAGGACCGCCAGGCCGTCGCCGAGATCGACCGGTGGCAGCGGAGCCGGCCGCACCCGATCACCGGCGGGCGCCCGCGGCGCCGGCGGCCGCCGCCAGGCCTGGTCGAGCTGGTGGTGCAGCCGATCCTGGGTCCGCGCGGCGAACAGATCGGTGACCCACAGCTGGTAGGCGAGGAACAGCGCGACGACGATCCCAGCGGTGATCAGCAACTCGCCGAGCCCCCGGGCCAGCCGGCCGGCGAGCATCCGCCGGCGTCCGGCGGCGGGACCGCGTCCGACGACGGGCGCCGGGTCCTCGACGAGCACCGTGGGCGCGTCCGCCGCCGGATCCGCCGGCCGGCCGGGTCGGGGCGTCTCGCCCGTCGCCGGACCGCTCGACGCGGTTCCCTGCTCGTCTTCGGCCGCTGGGACCGAGGATGCCTCCACCACGCCATCACCCTAGGCCATCGTTCAACTACCTCTAGTGAGGTATCGGCAGATCGACTGGACGTTGCGGCCCGCCACGGCGAGCCGACGACTCCCCTTGCTCTACAGCGTGACATGGCTCTGTTACTCTCGGCACCGAATCGGTGGCGTCGTCGCGCGGCCGCCAGGACTCACGCTCCGCTCGACCGAGGCAGGGGGCCCGATGAAGACCGTGGCGGTCATCGTCCACTGGGGCCCGCCTCAGCCCACGGTCGAACTCGCGGAACGCCTGGACGCGAGCCCGTCGATCGCCCAGGTCACCGTCGTCGCCAACGACGGCTCGGCCCGGCCGGCGGAACTGGCGACGTCCGTGGCGTGGACCCTGCCGCCACGCAACCTCGGCTTCGGCGGCGGTTTCGCGCTCGCCGTCCGGGACTACCCGGCGGCGGGCGCCTACCTGCTGGTCAACAACGACATCCGGATCGACGAGGCAACGATCCGGGCGTGTCTGGACCTGCTGACCGGCACCAACATCGGAGTCGTCGCCCCCACCCTAGTCAACGGTGACGGCCTGCAGTCCGGCTCGGCGCGGCTGAGCCCGGTCCTCGTGGCGCCGCGAGCCCGCCGCCCCCCCGACGACCGGCCCTGCGAGGCGGACTGGGTGACCGGCGCGGTGATGTTCATCAAGGCCGCATGCCTGCGGCGGGTCCCGTTCGACGGCCGGTACTTCCTCGGTTTCGAGGACGTCGACTTCTGCTACCGGGTCCGGGAGGCCGGGTGGAGCGTCGTACTCAGCCCGCACCGGGCCTGGCACACCGGCAGCACCACGATCCCCCGCCGCGCCAACGCCTACTACACCGTGCGCAACCGGCTGTGGTTCACCCGCATCCGCGGCTGGCGGCTGCGCACCACGCTGGTCGCCGCCGTCACCGCGACCGTCGTGCTGCCCCGCAGCGTGGTGCTGGACGTCGTGCGCGGGCGGGGACTCGAAACGACGGCGCTGGTCCGCCACGGCCTGCTCGACGGGCTCGGCCCCCTGCCACCCCCCGGCGACCCGAGGGCCGACGAACCGCGTGCGGCCCACTGGACGGCATGGCGGTAGCCCGACCCCACGTTCCCACCCACCGGGGACACCGCCTCCGGGTCGCGACGGATCTGCTGCCGCGGCGGTCCCCGCGCCACCCGACCGTCGCGCGCCCCGGCCGGTCGGCCCCGCTGCACCGACCGACGGCAGAGCGGCCGTGGCCGACGTGGCCCACCGGTCCCGCGCCTACGGCCGCCGGGGCGGTGTCCGCGGGCCGGCCCCGGCCTCGGCGTGGACCGACCGGATGACCGCCGGGCCCCGGGACGACCCCGAGCTCTGCGCCGGCACGACCACGGGTGCGCCGTCGCAGCCGCCGGCGTCGGCGCCGACGGCGAGGGGGGCGACGGTGGCGGGGGTCGCGGTGGCAGGGGTGGTGGCGGGGGTGGCGAGGAACAGCGCCTGCCACGCGAACATGTTCGGCCACCGGGCGAGAACCCGGCGGTCGGCACCGCGCGTCAGCCCGCGCGGCAGCACCTCGCGACTGCGCCACCACGGCAGGCCGCCGGTCGTCGAGTGGGCGACGAGGCGCAGGCCGTTGTCCGCCAGCAGGCGCCGGGCCGAGTCCACCGTGTAGAAGCGCAGGTGGGTGGCGTCCATGAGCCCGGTCTCGGTGTACTCGAAGCGACCGAGCAGGAACTGTGCGCGCTGCCGGTAGTGCAGCACGTTGGGCAGCGCCACCAGGATGCGCCCGGCCGGGTCGACGACCCGGCGGGCCTCGGCCAACAGCGGCGCGGGCTCGGCCAGGTGCTCCAGGATGTGGGAGAGCAGTACGAGCTGGTAGCTGCCGTCCGGCGCGAAGGACAGCCCGTCGTTGAGATCAGCGAGTTCGACCCGCTCGCACTCCACGCCCGCGGCCACCCGCTCCGAGGGATCGATCGTCACCCCGGTGACGCGCCAGCCCCGGGCCCGCAGCAACCGAGCGTTGTCCCCCGCTCCGCAGCCGCAGTCGAGCGCCCGCCCCGGCCGGATGTCGATCAGATCGAGCAGGTCGGAGTTGCCGCCATTGCGATACCGCAGATCGAGTTCCATGTACGACTCCCTTCGCGCCGGCACGGCACGCGTCCTCGACCTCAGAGGCAAGGCCGGATTCTCACATAGAGTAATGCCTTCATGACGCATAATCGTTGACCTCGCGCCAGGACCACCGTCGGCCCCGTGTCGGCCGCGAAGGAGCCTCGTATGGAATCCGGCATCGGACCGACGGCGCACGCCCTCCCCTCGCCGGCCGCCGCGAGCCCGAGCGGGTCCCCTCCCGCGGCGACCACCCCGAGCACCGGGCAGGCGCTGCAAGGCCCCCGACCCACCCTCGCCACGGTCTTCACGGGGCCGAACAGCATCGGGGCGTTGCGGCTGTGGCTCGCGGTGACGGTGTTGCTGTCCCACGGGTGGGCACTCAGCGGCCACCACACCCCGGCACTGGGCCGCCACGAGTACGACGAGGTAGCCCTCAACGGCTTCTTCGCGGTGAGCGGCTTCCTGGTGACCCGCAGCGGCACGCGGCTGAGCGTCCCCCGCTTCCTGTGGCACCGGGCGTTGCGCATCCTGCCGGCCTTCTGGGTGTGCCTCCTGCTGGTCGCCCTCGTCGAGGCGCCCCTGGGTTGGCTGCACGACACCGGCTCGCTTCGTGGCTACCCGCTGACCGGCCCGCACGGCGCGCTGCCCTACGTCACCGACAACGCGCTGGTCAGGATGCGCTTCTACGACATCGCCGGCACTCCCACCGGCACCTTCTTCCCCCTGCCCGGTTCGGGCATGCCGGTCGCCTGGGACGGCTCGCTGTGGACTCTGTGGTGGGAGGTGCTGTGCTACCTCGGCACCGCGGCGCTCGCCGCGGTCGGCCTGCTGCGCCGCCGCCCGGTTCTGGCCGTCGGTGCGACCCTGCTGCTACTCGCCGCGATCCACCCGCTGGGCCCCGGCGGCGCGCTGCTGCCGGCGCCCTTCTCCACCGACCTCGCCCGGTTCGGGCTGCACTTCCTCGCCGGCGCCGTGCTGTGCCTGTACGCCGAGCGCATCCCGCTGTCGGGCCGGCTGGCCACGGCGGCGGCGCTCGTGCTCGGCGCGTCGTTCTTCGTCACCGACCAGCACCTGCTGTCCGCGCTGCCGATGGCGTACCTCGTCGCCTGGTTGGCGGTCCGGCTGCCGCTGCACCGGGTCGGCTCGCGGCGCGATCTGTCCTACGGCCTGTACATCTACGGCTTCCCGATCCAGCAGCTCGCCACCGTCTACGGCCTGCACCGGCTCGGCGCCGTCGTCTACCTGCCGCTGACCACGGCCGTGACGGTGCTGGTCGCCGCGGCGAGCTGGCCGGCCGTGGAGGCGCCGGCGCTGCGGCAGAAGAACCGGTGGTCCCGTCGCCCGGGCCGGGGCAGGTCCCTCGACGCCCTACCAGCCCCGCGCACGGGCCACTAAAAGTACATACTCCAATCCTCAACGTGCCGATGACACGGCACTCAACGCGAAGACAACACGTGGCGAGAGATTAGCATCACCTTCCGTGCCACCTCTTCGCCGATTCCCTGCCCCCACTCCCGCATCTGCCCCCGACCAGCCCGCGCGCGTGCTGCTCCTGACCGTCTCGCGCGGGCTCGGCGGCGGCATCGAGCGCTACCTCACCACCGTCGAGGAGACGCTGCGGGCCGGCGGAGCGGACCTGCTGCGCCTCGACATGCTGGGACCGGGGGTCGAGCTGACCGCGGCCGCCCGCGCCCGGTTCAGCCTGCGGGCGCTCGACCAGGCCCGGCGCTTCGGCCCCGCGGACAGCGTCGTCGCCGGCCATGCCAACCTCATCCCGGTGGCCGCCGCCGCGCTGCGGCTGACCCGGGCCCGCTTCGGCCCGGTCCTGTTCTACGGCACCGACATCTGGGGCATGCGCGCCGCCGACCGGGCGATCCTGCGGGCCGACCCCCTGCTGCACCCCGTCACGATCAGTTCCTACAGCGCGGGGGCGCTGTCCACCGTGGGCCTCGCCCCCATCCTGCCGCCCGGCATCTCCCCGGCGTGGCGGGCGACGCTGCTCGCCGAGGCGAGCCGGCGACGGCCGCTGCCGCCGGTCCCCACCATGCTCAGCGTTTTCCGGCTCGCCGACTGGGCGGGCAAGGGCGCCGCGGTGCTGATGGAGGCGGTGCGCTCCGTCCGGCAGACCCTGGGCCCGGTCCGGCTGGTGCTGGCCGGCCAGGGCCCGGCTCCGGGCGCGCTGCACGAGCTGGTGTCCGCGGATCCCGACACCGAGCTGCACGAGTCCCCGACCGACGAGGACCTCGCCCGGTTCTACGCCACCGCCGACCTGTTCGCCCTGTGCACCCGCACCCGCCCACGCGGACCGGCGGCCAGCGGCGAGGGCTACGGCATCGTGCTGTTGGAGGCCCAGCTCGCCGGCTGCGCCGTGGTCGGCCCGGCCTCCGGTGGCAGCCACGACGCCTACCAGGACGGCGTCACCGGCGCCACACCCGTCGACGAGTCCGCCGAGGCCCTCGCCGACGTGCTGCGCGCCCTGCTCGCCGACCGGGCCCGCCTCGCCCGCATCGGGCGGCGCGCCGCCGAATGGGCAGCGGCAGCCACCCGGCCGGACGACTACCTCCGACTCGTGTTCACCGCCCTGACCGGGCGTCCCCCGGCCGGCCTCGGCGGGGCCGGGGTCCCGGACCAGCCGGCCGACGCCCCGCACGGCAGGACGCGCGCCGGCGCGCCCTCTCACTCGGGAGCATGATGAAGATCCTGGTCGACTGCGCCGGCGCCCGCATCGGCGGCGCGAAACGCCTGCTGAACGAGTTCGACCTCTACCTGCAGGACCGCCGGCTGCCCGAGCTGCGCGTGACCGGGCGCGACCGCGTCCTGACCGCCCCCTGGTTGCTGCGCCGGGAGCGCCCCGGCGACCGGTACGACCGATCGCTGGCGCTGAACAACGTCTCCTTCGCGCTGACCGGCCGCGAGCGTCGGGTCCTCATCCACGGCCCCCAGCACTTCCTGCGGATGGACGAGGTGCGCACGCTCGGGCTGCGGATCGGCCCGGCCGTGCACGCGCAGGCCCCGGTCGTGTGGGCGGCTATGCGCCGGGCCGACCACATCTTCGTTCCGTCGACGAGCATGGCCGAGCGGGTCCTGCGGATCATGCCGGCCGCCCGGGACCGGGTGGTCGTGGCGTTCAACCCGGTGACGCCGCCGGACCCGCACCTGCTGCGGGTCCGGTCGGACGAGCGCCGCGAGCGGGACGCGGGCGCCGGGACGGTGGACTTCCTGTGCCCCATCATCATCACCCCGCACAAGCTGATGGCCCGCCGTCTGCGGGCGGGGCTCGGGGCCCTCGACATCCTCGCCGGACCGCCCCACCACATCGACGCCACGATCACCGTCACCGGCCGGGCGGACCTGATCGAGGATCCCGCCGTGGCGCATCATCCACGCCTGCGGCTCGTCAGGGAGCACCCGGCGACCACGGTCATCGACATGATGATCCGGTGCGACGCCATCTTCTTCCCGGCCGAGCTCGAGTCCTTCGGCTACCCCATGGCCGAGGGCCGGATGATGGGAGTGCCCGTCGTCGCGCTGGACAGCGCCCACAACCGCGAGATCGCCGGACCGGCGCTGGTCGGCTACGAGCGGGAGGCCACCGAGGAGATCGCCGCCGCGTTGCACGCCGCGCTCGAGGTGGATCTGAAGCCCGACCAGGACAACCCGTTCGACCGCGGACCCTACTTCGACCTGCTCCTCGGCGAGGGCGCCGCGGGCTGATCGCGCTCGCGGCGGACCCGGCGGGCGTGGCCGTGCTCCACCGCTCCCGCCGCGGCGGACCCGCGGATCGGGGCGCTCGGCGAGTCCGGTCGCTCGGCGGGTCCGGTCGCTCAGCGGGTCCGGTCGCTCAGTGGGTCCGGTCGGTGTCCGCGGTCGCCGGAGCGATGGACTCCAGCTCGAGCGGCTCCAGGTCGAACGGCTCCAGGTCGAACGGCTCGACGGGCGTCGCCTGGGCCGGCACCGTGAGCCCGCGCGACGGCGTCGCCACGGGCGCCGCTCCCACGTCGAGGCGTCGGGCGACCAGCAGATGCTGACCGGCGACGTCGTCGTCGACATCGGCGAGCGAGGCCACCGGAACGAGCTCCAGTTCGCCGAATCCGGCCGCCGTCACGAGTCGGCGCACCTGGTCGGCGCTGCGGCCGAAGCAGTTCAGCGCGAACCGGAGCTTCAACCGGCCCGCCAGCCCCCGTTCGGCGCGCCACTGCGCCTCGGTCCGCCAGCGGGGGTCGTCGACGACCACGTGCACGAGCAGCCGGCCGCCGGGGCGCAGCGCGGCGTGCCAACCACGCAGTGCGCGCGCGAACACCTCGTCGGTGAGGTGCTGCACGACCGCGACGGAGTAGACGACATCGACGTCACGGCCACCGCGGATGAACTCGTCGACGGTGACGTAGTCCAGGTTGGGCGCCGGGTTCAACACGCGCGCGCAGGCCAGCGCCCCGCGGGAGACGTCGACAGCGGTCACCGAGTGGACCCGTGGCGCCACGGCCGCGGCCAGATAGCCGGGGCCGCAGCCGACGTCGAGGACATCGTCGTCCGCCTGCAGGTAACGGCCGAGCACCTCGTCGGCGAGCACCTGCCGGGTGCGCCGGTTGCGCTCGGCCGCGGCGTGACGGTCATGCTCGCCGGGCTGAAAGTAGTGCGGGCTCCAGGCCAGCAGGCGCAGCGCGACCTGCGGGCGCCGCCCGGCCGGGGTCACGGCCAGCAGCGCGGGCACCCATCGAGCGCCGAGGAAGTTCTGCGCACCGGCTGTCGCCACGGCGAATCCCGCCAGCGGGCGTAGCCGGCGTACGACGGTGGATCCCCTGCCAGCCATGCTCGCCATCCTCTCGGCCGGACAGACGGCACCGACTGTGCCGCCGCGCACCGGGCCGACGAGCATCGATGGACAGCAACCATCGAGGATCAGGACACCGATACTAGCCAAGAGTAATAACGTGACCACACAGGGTCAACAACCCGGGTGGCCACGCAGGCGCGTCTACTCCAGGTAGTCGCGCAGCTTCTGGGAACGCGACGGGTGGCGCAGCTTCGACAGCGTCTTGGACTCGATCTGCCGGATGCGCTCGCGGGTGACGCCGAACTCGCGCCCGACCTCCTCCAGCGTGCGGGGGTGGCCGTCGGTGAGCCCGAAGCGGAGCTGGATGACCTTCTTCTCCCGGTCGGAGAGCGTGTGCAGGACAGAGTCGAGCTGCTCCTGGAGGAGGATGAAGCTCGCCGCGTCGACCGGGACGACGGCGTCGCAGTCCTCGATGAAGTCGCCAAGGTGGGAGTCCTCCTCCTCACCGATGGGCGTCTCCAGCGAGACCGGCTCCTGGGAGACCTTGAGGATCTCCCGGACCTTGTCCGGGGTGAGGTCCATCTCCTTGGCGATCTCCTCCGGGCTCGGCTCGCGGCCGAGGTCCTGAAGGAGCTGCCGCTGGATGCGGATCAGTTTGTTGATGGTCTCGACCATGTGCACCGGGATGCGGATCGTGCGCGCCTGGTCGGCGATGGCGCGGGTGATCGCCTGGCGGATCCACCAGGTGGCGTAGGTCGAGAACTTGTAGCCCTTGGTGTAGTCGAACTTCTCGACCGCGCGGATCAGGCCGAGGTTGCCCTCCTGGATGAGGTCCAGGAACAGCATGCCGCGACCGACGTAGCGCTTGGCGATCGAGACGACGAGACGCAGGTTCGCCTCGACCAGCTTGCGCTTGGCGATCTGCCCGTCGCGCTCGATGGCCTCGAGATCCCGCCGCATCTGCGGGGAGGTCTTCTTCGTCGCCACCGCGAGCTTCTCGGAGGCGAACAGCCCGGCCTCGATCCGCTTGGCGAGGTCGACCTCCTCCTCGGCGGTGAGCAGCGGGACCTTGCCGATCTCCTTGAGGTACATGCGCACCGGGTCGGAGGTCGGCGCCTTGAGCGCGAGCTCCTCCTCCTCGCGGCGCCGGCGGGCGAGCAGATCGGCCTCGTCGGGGTTCTCGCCCCCGGCCTCAAGGACCTCGATGCCCTCGTCGTTGAGCACCTGCAGCACCGTCTCGGCCTGCTCCGGGGGCAGCTCCGCCGCCTGGATCGCGACCGTGACATCCTCGGTGGTGAGGAAACCGATCTCCTTGCCCCGGGTGATGAGGTCCTTGACCTCGTCCACCTGGGCTTCGCGGGGTAGGACGGTAGGACTCATGGGCGGAATCTCGTCACTTCCTTCTCGGGATCGACCCAGGTTACGCGGCACCTACGCCCCGCTCCCGGAGTTGATGCTTGTGCTGTTCCAAAGCGATCAGCTCACCGTAAGCACGGTTGAAGGCCTCGGCGTCGACCACCGGGTTGAGCCGCTGCACGCGCGACTTCAGGTCGGTGATCCGACGTGTCACATGCAACTCCTGTACGCGTGACATCTGTTCGTCGACATAACGATCATCCACATCGCGGTCGCAGAGCACCCTTTCCACGGCGAGAGCGGTGACGAAACGTCGCAGCCCCTCCTCCGTCGCCGCCGCGGACAGCTCCGTCACCCACGCGGCGACGTCGCCGGTCCTCGCCAGCCCCCCGCCCACCCCACCGAGACCGGAGATGAGCTCGCGGACGGCGCGGTGCGCGGGAACAGTGAACATCTCCGGGGCCAGCGTGTCGAACATCGGCCCTGCAAGTCCCGGAAACTGGACCGCGAGTTTGAGTGCCTCACGCTCCACGATGACGGTCGGGTCGGTTGCGGCGGGCTCCCGGCGGCCCACCGCCGAGGCGACGGCGGCGGACCGGCCGCCCGTCTGCTGCTCCCGGTGCTCGGCGACCCGGCGCGCCACGAACCGCTCGTCGAGGAAGCCCAGCCAGCGGTCCAGGTTCACCGCGTGGCGATGGCGCAGGCCGGCGTCCTTGATCCGGTTGATCAGCGGGGCGGCGGCGTCCAGCGCGGCGAGGCGGCCCTCGGTGGTGTCGAGGTCGTAGCGGGCGAGCACCCCGCGGATCGCGAACTCCACCAGCGGGACGCGGCGGGCGACCAGCTCGCGCACGGCGGCGTCACCGCCGCGCATCCACAGCTCGCACGGATCGAGCCCGGTGGGCTCCACCGCGACGAACGTCTGGGTGGCAAAGCGTTCCTCGTGCTCGAACGCCCGCAGGGCCGCCTTCTGGCCGGCGGCGTCGCCGTCGAAGGTGAAGATCACCTCGCCGCGACGCTCGTCGGAGTCCATGAGCAGCCGGCGCACCACCCCGACATGCTCCGGACCGAAGGCGGTGCCACAGGTGGCCACGGCCGTGGTGACCCCGGCGAGGTGGCAGGCCATCACGTCGGTGTAGCCTTCGACCACCACGACCTGGTAGCGCCGGGCGATGTCGCGGCGGGCCAGCTCCGCCCCGTAGAGCAGGCTCGCCTTCTTGAACAGCGGTGTCTCGGGCGAGTTGAGGTACTTCGGACCGGCGTTCGGCGAGCCGTCCTCGGCGAGGCGGCGCCCGCCGAAGCCGACCACCTCGCCGGCCAGGTCGCGGATCGGCCACATGAGCCGGTGGTGGAACCGATCGATCAGGCCCCCGCGGGCTCCCTGTTTGGACAGCCCCCCGAGCACGAGCTCCTCGCCGGTGAAGCGGCGCGACAGCAGGTGGCGGGTGAGCGTGTCCCAGCCGGTCGCGGCATAGCCGACGCCGAAGCGCTGCGCCGCGGTCAGGTCGAAGCCCCGGGCGGTGAGGAAGTCCCAGCCGGCGCGGGCCGAGGGGTGACCGCCAAGCTGCTCGGCGTAGAACTCCGCCGCGATCCGGTGCGCCTCCAGCAACCGCTGGCGCTGGCTGGACACGGTCCGGTCCGTGGTGCCGCCGCCCTCGAAGGTCAGCGTGACCCCGGCGCGGCGGGCCAGCCGCTCGGCGGCCTCCCGGAAACTCAGCCCGTCGATCTCGCGGACGAAGGAGTAGACGTCGCCACCCTGCTGGCAGCCGAAGCAGTGGAACAGGCCGGTGGCCACGTTGACGTAGAAGGAGGGTGACTTCTCCTCGTGGAACGGGCACAGCCCGACCAGCTCGTTGCGCCCCGCCGGGCGCAACTGGACGTGTTCGGAGACGACGTCCGCGATCGGCGAGCGCTCCCGGACCAGGGCGACGTCGGCGTCACGGATTCGTCCGGCCACCCGTCCCTCCCCTCGTCCGTGTCGGGCGAGAGGTACCTCGCCCGGGGCAGAACGCCCGCCAGTAGTGCGCCATCCCGTTCCCGCGGAGCCGATCGCCACGGCGCCGTCGCCGTACCCCCGGCCGATGTCGGCCGCGACGCCGCTCACATCGGTCCTACCGGTGCGATGGTACGTGTCGTAAGCACGACAGTGCCGATCATGCCACGGGAATGTTGAGGACAATGGCCGCCACCTGCATCTCGGGCCGAGCCGGCGGCCTCGCGCCCGGCCGTGGCGGCCCTCCCTCCGTCGGGGGATGCGCCCCTACCCCGGACGCGGACGGGTCCGCTCCCCCTGCCGAGGGTACGACGATCACCCCCGCGGGGGACCCCGCACCGCCCCGGACGCGCCGGCCGCCACGACGCCACCCTCGCCCGCCGCGGGCGGCCGCCGACCGGCGATCGGGCCGCTCAGAGCACACGGTGCACCGGTTGCCCGCGCAGCGCGGCGTGCCGCCGCTCGGCACTCGCATCGGTCAGCCGGGCCACCTGGTCGACGACCACCCGCAGCCGGGCGGCGTCGTCCGGAGCCTGCTCGAAACGAGCCCGCAACGACGGATCCAGTGACCGCGGGGCGCCCCGCAGCAGCAGGTCCACGAGTTCGGCGACGACCTCCCGCTGCCGAGCCTGCCGGGTCCGCGCACCCGGCCGCTCCATGACGTACCACGCGGTGACCCCCTTGAGGGCGGCACATTCCGCCACTGTGGCGGCATCCACCGCCAGGTCCGCGCCGTAGCGCCGCAGCGGCCCCCCGGGATGGCGCTCCCGCGTCGTCCGCACCGCCGCCCGGGAGAACCGCGCGATCAGCTCGCTCGTCATCGCCCGCAGCGCCGCCTGGCCGCGGGCCGACGTGATCTCCGAACGGATCCACCAGGGTTGGGCACGCAGCGTGTCCAGCGCCGCCGACACCGCCGCCGCCGAGGCGCCCGGATAGCGCTGTGCGGTGGCGACCGCCAGCTCCTCGCGGTGCCCCGGGTCGTCGAGCGCGGCCAGCTCGATGTGCCCGCCGACGACGCCGTCCTCGAGGTCGTGGACCGAGTAGGCGACGTCGTCGGCCCAGTCCATGATCTGGGACTCGAAGCACCGCCGCCCCGGCGGGGCCCCCGCGCGCACCCACTCCAGCACGGCCAGGTCGTCGTCGTACGCGCCGAACTTGCCGCCATGCTCCGGCGGGGCGTCCCGGCGCGCCCACGGGTACTTGGTCGCGGCGTCCAGGCTCGCGCGCGTCAGGTTCAGCCCCGCGCTGCGCCCCTCGTCGTCAACGATCTTCACCTCCAGTCTCGTCAGCTCCCGCAGGCTCTGCGCATTGCCCTCGAACCCGCCGCAGGCCGCCGCCGCCTCGTCCAGCGCCAGCTCACCGTTGTGCCCGAAAGGGGGATGTCCGAGGTCGTGTGCGAGGCACGCCGCATCGACGAGGTCCGCATCGGCTCCCAGCTCCGCCGCGAGTTCCCGCCCCACCTGGGCGGTCTCGAGCGAGTGGGTGAGCCGAGTGCGCGGGAAATCGTCGTCGAGCGGGCCTACGACCTGCGTCTTTCCCGCCAGCCGGCGCAGCGCGCTGGAGTGCAGCACCCGCGCCCGATCCCGGGCGAACGGGGACCGCGGCTGCGGTGTAGCCTTCGGGCGTTCCGAGACCCGACGGACCGTATCCGAAGCGTCATACCACTCACCGACCACGAGGTTGAGCGTATCGGCGCGATTCGGGGACCTCGGCCGATCGCAGCGACGATACTTTGTGCGCACCCTTCACCAATCGGCCCGGAGGCCCGCCGTGGACAAGATCATCAAGTATGGCGCGATCGCGTTCGTCATCTTCTTCGTGGTGACCGCACCCAACAGTGCAGCAAGTATCATCGACCGCGTGTTCGGATGGTTGCAGTCATGGGCTGACGGGGTGTCCACGTTCGTCACCGACACCGCTCTGTAATGCCCGCCCAGGCGGCCCTCATGTCTGGGACACTGCGGACGTGGTGAGACTTCAGCTCCCGGATCCGGCCCAGCGCGACACCAAGTACCTGGCGTCGCAGGAACGCCTGGTGATGATGGTGCGGCTGCACTGGGCCGTCCTGCTTCCCGTCTTCCTCCAGACCCTGGGTGCGGTGCTGCTCGCCCTGGTGGCGAACATCCTGTTCGCCGCGCAGGACGTCGACGCGGGCTTCATCACCACACTGTTGTGGTACTTCGCGCTCTTCATGATCTTGCGGATGCTCTGGAAGGTCGCCGACTGGCAGTTCGATCATCTGATGATCACCGACAAGCGGCTGCTGAAGGTGTCGGGGATCTTCTTTCGCAAGGTCCAGACGATGCCGCTGTCCAAGATCACCGATCTGACCTACAACCGGGATCCGCTGGGCCGGCTGCTCGGTTACGGCGAGTTCGTGGTCGAGTCCGCCGGTCAGGACCAGGCACTATCCAAGATCCAGTTCTTGCCGCGACCGGACCGGCTCTACCTCACCCTGGTCGACATGACCTTCGGTGGGGCGCCGTCGCCGGCCGGGGACGACTGACAGCGGCGGTACGGAACTCACCCGCGGGGGACGACGCGGGGTGGTCGCGTCGCCGGGCTCTTCTGGACGCGTGACGGCGGCCGGGCCCGGGTCGACGCGGCCACGGGCGTGACGATGGCAGCGGGGCCGGGGGGTGACGTCCCCCGGCCCCGCTGCCGTCTCGGCCCCTTCTCGGCGGTCCTCCCCGGCGGCGCCACGCGCCGCCGGGGGACCGTCAGCGCAGCAGGTCGCGGGCCGCCTCGACGATGTGCTTCGCCGAGATGCCGGCGGCGTCGAGGA
This sequence comes from Frankia alni ACN14a, assembly GCF_000058485.1. Lineage (NCBI taxonomy): Bacteria > Bacillati > Actinomycetota > Actinomycetes > Frankiales > Frankiaceae > Frankia > Frankia alni. The sequence goes on along the minus strand of NC_008278.1, from coordinate 2,192,192 downwards.
GCTCCTCGGGCGTGCCCGAACCGGGCAGTGCGCGCACCGCGAGATGGCGAACGGACAGCGGCAGCCCGCTGTCGTCCAGCGCCCCGAGCACGGCGCTGGCCAGTCCGCCCTCCGGGTAGTGGTCCTCGGCGACGACGATGCGCCCCCCGGTGGCCCGGGCGGCTTCGAGCAGGGTCGCGGCGTCGACGGGCTTGACCGAGTAGAGGTCGATCACCCGGGCGGCGACCCCCTCCGCGGCGAGCGTGTCGGCGGCGGCCAGGGCCTGATGCAGGGTGACACCAGCACCGATGAGCGTGACGGTGTCGCCGTCCGAACGGCGCAGCACCTTGGAGCCGCCGGGGGCGAACGGCTCGTCCGGACCATAGAGCACCGGGTAGGCGCCGCGGGTGGTACGCAGGTAGCTCACCCCGGACAGGTCGGCCATCGCCGCGACGAGCTTGGCGGCGGACGTCGCGTCGCTCGGGTAGAGCACCGTCGATCCGCCGACGGCCCGCATCATCGCCAGGTCCTCCAGCGCCATCTGCGACGGACCGTCCGCGCCGATCTCCACCCCGGCGTGGCTGCCGGACAACCGGATGTCGGCCTGGGAGATCGCCGCCATCCGGATGAAGTCGTAGGCACGGGAGAAGAAGGCGGCGAAGGTGGAGGCGAACGGCACGTAGCCGCGCACCGACAGGCCGACCGCCGCCGCGACGAGCTGCTGCTCGGCGATGAAGATCTCGAAGAACCGGTCCGGGTACGCCTTGCCGAAGTCCTCGGAGTACGTCGAGTTGCTGACCTCGGCGTCGAGGGCGACGACGTCGGTGCGCGCCCCGAGGGCGGCCAGCGCCTGCCCGTAGGCCCGCCGGGTGGCGACCTTGGCGCCGAGCTCGTAGCTGGGCAGGGTGATCGCCGGCCGGCTGATCGGCTCCGGCCGCGGGAAGTCCGGCCCCGGCACCGGGCCGCGGATGCGCAGGTTGCGCTCGCCGCCGAGCTCGGCGATGGCACGCTTGGCCATGTCCTCGGGGAAGGGCTTGCCGTGCCAGCCCTCCTTGTCCGACGTCTCCGAGAAGCCGGCGCCCTTGTGGGTACGGGCGAGGATGACGGTCGGCCGGGTCGCGTCCTCGGCCCCGGCGAGCGCCTCGTCGATCGCGGCGATGTCGTGACCGTCGATGACGACCGCCCGCGCACCGAACGACTCGACCCGCTTGGCGTAGGTGTCGAGATCCCAGCCGAGCTCGGTGGGGCCACGCTGGCCGAGCCGGTTGACGTCGACGATCGCGATCAGATTCGACAGGTTGTAGTAGGAGGCCTTGTCCAGCGCCTCCCAGACCGACCCCTCCGCCATCTCGCTGTCACCGCAGATCACCCAGACGCGGTAGGGCACCTTGTCCAGGTACTTCCCGGCGAGCGCCACCCCCACACCGTCGGGCAGGCCCTGCCCGAGCGACCCGGTGGCGACGTCGACCCAGGGCAGGATCGGGGTGGGGTGACCCTGCAACCGCTCGCCGAAGCGGCGGTAGCCGTTGACGAGCTCGGTGTCGCTGACGACCCCGACCGCCTTGAAGATCGAGTAGATCAGCGGCGAGGCGTGCCCCTTGGAGAAGATCAGGTGGTCGTTCGCCGGGTCCTCGGGGTTGTCCCAGTCGTAGCGCAGGTGCCGGGCCACGAGGGTGGCCAGCACGTCCGCGGCGGACATGGAAGAGGTGGGGTGCCCGGAGCCGGCCGAGGTGCTGCTGCGCACCGAGTCGACCCGCAACTGCTGCGCGAGTTCCCGGACTGTCTCCAGATCGGCCGTCCCGACCGCACTCTCGGATACGGGAGTTGCCACACCAGTCTCCTTAGGAAGTCGTTACACTCGCGGAAGGTGATTTCCGGGGTGTTGTCGCACGCGTCGGGTGGCCGCTTCCGCCGCCTTGCGTCACTGCCGCTTGTCGCACTACCCTCTCACCCGGCGATCCGAACCGTACCAGCGCGGGTGACCACCGAAGAGGGTCGAACAAGCTGCGGGTAGGTCACATCGTCAGAAACACTTGATGTCGCCCGGCCGGCCGTCGCGTGACCTCCGCCGCCCCGCCGCTGCCCACCGCCGCCCGCCCGCGCGTGGCCGGCCCGGCGGGCGGCCACCCACAGGCCGGAAGGTGCCGAGCCGGTCGGTGCCGGCGGCGGGCCTGTCCGGTACCCGGTGTCTGTGGCCCGAGCTCAGACCGCCCGCGTGGTCGCCGAGGGCGGCGAGGCCCGGTGGAAGAGCTGGTACCAGCGGTAGCCGATGCCCTCGCGAATGATGTAGCGGACCTTGGTGTCGAAGCCGTGGACGGCCGGGCCGCGGGTCACCGGCGACGTGGTCGCGTCCAGCCCGAGGTCGCGTGCCATCGTCCGGGACCGCAGGCTGTGCGGGGGATCGGTGACCAGGACGGTCGACCGCCAGTGCCGGGTGTTCATGACCCCCGCGACGGCGGTCAGCGAACCGAGGGTGTCCGAACCCTCCGGGACGACGATCACCCGATCGGCCGGAACGCCCCGGCGGCGCAGGTAGGCGGCGCCTGCCTCGGCCTCGGTGTAGCGGTCGCCGGGCTGCTTGCCGCCGATCGTGATCACGTTGGGTGCGACGCCCTGCCGGTAGAGCTCCAGGGCGTGGTCGAGCCGGGCCGCGAAGACCGCCGAGGGACGCCCGTCGTACTGCGAGGCCCCGAGGACGACCAGGGTGTCGGAGGTGGGCCGGTGATCCTCCCGGCCCACCCACCACACCTGAACGAACGTCACCACAGTGAGGATCACGATGGCGGCGACGACCGCGGCCACAGCCCGGATCGCCCACCGCCACCAGGGCACCTGGTACCAGGTCGCGCGAAACGGATGGACAGCGAGGCTAGGACGGGACAGACCCACGCGATGGAACAGTAGCCCCCCGTCGCGGGCTATCCGACACAGCGCGGCCTATGCGCCCGTTTGTCCTGGTTCTTTCGCGGGTGACCGTACGGCGGGGCGGCCTGCGCCCACCGCATCGGTGCCCGCCGGATCTGTGCCCGCCGTTTCACTCCCTGCCGTATCAGTGCCCCGAGGCGGGCAGCGAGCCGAGTGCCTCCCAGTCCAGGGTTCCCGCCGTGAGGTCCCGGATCCTGGCGAGCAGTCCGAGCCGGGCGGCCCGGAGCGCCGGATCGGGATCCATCACCATCAGCGCGTCGAAAAAGCCGTCGATCGCGGCCGGCAGCTCCCCCGCCGCGGCGACGAGCTCACCGAGCGGGACGAACGCCGGGTTCGCCGACGCCCCCGAGCCGGCCGCGACGTCCCCCACCACCGGAGCGTCCCCGACGACCGGACTGTCCGCCACGACCGGAGCGGGTGAACCTGCTCGTGCACCCAGGCGCTCCGCCAACGCGGTGACGACGGCCAGGAGCCGGGCGGCGGCCGGCTCGGTGAGCCGCTCGCCGTCGAGGATCGCGGGGGCATCCGCCGGAACGATGCGGCGCACCCGCTGCAGCGCCGCCGCCAGGGCGGCGAACGCGACCTGATCACCCGTCGTCGAGGGCGTCGAGGGCGTCGAGGGCGTCGAGGGCGTCGAGGGCGTCGAGGGCGTCGCCGAGGATGCCTCACCCGCGGATGTCGCCGCGGCGGGCACCGCGATCAGCCCGCGCAGCGTCGCCAGGGTGGCTGCCGCGCGCGCCGGAGTGCCCGTGAGCGGACCGACCGCGCCGACCAGGCGGTGGTCGACCCCGCTGTCGAGGAGTTGCTGGGTGTAGCGACCGCGGAGGAACGCCTCGGCCGCGGCGAGCGCCTGCTCGGACACCGGCACCGGGGTGAGCCGGGCGGCCCGGGCGAGGACGTCGGCGACGGCGAGGCCGGCGAGCTCGGGCCGGCTGCCGAGGATCGCGGCGGCGCCGAGCGCCGCCCGGCGCAGCCCGAACGGGTCGGAGCTGCCGGTCGGCGCGGCGTCCAGGGCGAACAGCCCGACGAGCAGGTCGAGCCGGTCGGCGAGGGCGAGCAGCGACCCGGCGACGGTGGCGGGCAGGTCGTCGCCGGCCCGGCGCGGCAGTTCCATCTCGTAGAGCGCTGTGGCGACGGCCTCGGGCTCGCCGGCCCGGCGGGCGTACTCCCGGGCCATCGTGCCGGCGAGGCTGGACAGCTCGACCACCATCTGGGTGGCCAGGTCGAACTTCGCGAGCGTGGCCGCCCGGTCGAGGGTCGCCCGGTCGTCGGCACCGAGGCCGATCTCGTCGCCGAGCGCGCGGGCCAGCGCCCCGATCCGGTCCGCCCGGTCGGCGACCGAACCGAGCCGCTGTTCGAAGGTGAGCTTCGCGAGCTCGGCGCGGAAGGTCTCCGGCGCCACCTTGACGTCGGCGTCGTAGAAGAAGGCGGCATCGGTGAACCGGGCCCGGATAACGTCCTCGTTGCCGGCGCGCACGAGGGCGTCGTCGACCTGCCCGTCGGCGACGGCGACGAAGGCCGGCAGCAGCCGCCCCGCGGCGTCGCGCACGGGCAGGTACCGCTGGTGCTTGCGCATGACGGTGGTGAGGATCTCCGCGGGCAGTTCCAGGAACCGCGCCTCGAAGGCACCCAGCAGCGGCCGCGGGAACTCGACGAGGTTCGTCACCTCGGCGAGGGTGTCGGCGTCGGCGTCCGGATCGATGTGGCCGCCGGTGTCCGCGGTGAGCTTGGCGGCCTGTTCCAGGACGAGGTCGCGACGCACCGCCGGGTCGAGCAGGATCGAGCGCGTGGCGAGCAGCTCCGGGTAGCCGTCGGCGCTGGCCACCTCGATCGGCGGTGATCCCGCCCGGCGGTGGCCCACGGTGGTCCGGCCGGCGGCGAGGGAGGACACCGCGACCGGCACCACCGTCTCCCCGAGCAGGGCGACCAGCCAGCGCACCGGGCGGCTGAAGGACAGCTCCGGGTCGTTCCAGCGCATGTTGCGCTCCGCGCGCAGCCCGGCGACAAGCTCGCCGAGGACCTCGGCCAGCACGTCGGTGGCGTCCCGGCCGGCTTCGGTGCGGACCAGGGCGACGTGCTCGACGTCGCGGTGGGTGACGACCTGGAGATCCGCCGGATCCGCACCCTGCCCGCGGGCGAAGCCCACCGCGGCCTTCGTCGGCGCACCGGCGGCGTCGTAGGCGGCCGCGACCCGTGGGCCGCGCACCACCCGCTCGACGTCCGGCTCGCGCGGGGCCACGTCGTCGACGATTGCCACGATGCGGCGGGGGGTGCCCTGCACGCGCACGTCGCCGTGGGTGAGGCGGGTGGCGGCCAGCCGGTCGAGCAGGCCGGCGCGCACCGCCGCCGCCGTGCGGGTCACCTCGGCCGCAGGCAGCTCCTCCGTGCCGATCTCGAACAGCAGGGTCGCCGGCGCGCGCACCGCGGTGGTCATGGCGACCGGCACGGCCGCCGGGGGCGGGCTCGCCACGCCGAGCGGGTGGCCGAGCTCCTCCCGACGATCCCGCCACAGGGCGGCGACCTCGCGGGACAGCCCGCGCATCTGGGCGAAGGAGGTCGCCCGCTCGGTGGTCGACACGGCTCCGCGCGAGTCGAGGATGTTGAACGCGTGCGAGCACTTCAGCACGTAGGAGTGCGCCGGGACCGGCAGGCGGGCATCGACGAGCCGGCGGGCCTCGGCGGCGTAGTCGGCGTAGAGGCGGCGCACGGTGTCGATGTCGGCGTCGTCGAGGTAGTACCGCGACATCTCGTACTCGGCCTGGCCGAACACCTCGCCGTAGGAGATGCCCGGGGCGTAGGCGAGCTCGCTGAAGTGGCGGACCCCCTGCAGCGCCATGAGGATGCGTTCCATGCCGTAGGTGATCTCGACACTGATGGTGTCGAGAGTCTGGCCGCCGGCCTGCTGGAAGTAGGTGAACTGGGTGATCTCCAGGCCGTCGAGCCACACCTCCCAGCCGAGCCCCCAGGCGCCGAGCGCGGGCGAGGCCCAGTTGTCCTCGACGAAGCGCACGTCGTGGGCGGCGGTGTCGACCCCGATCGCCGCCAGGCTGCCGAGATAGAGCTCCTGGGCGTTGCCCGGATCGGGCTTGAGGATCACCTGGAACTGGGTGTGCGTCTGCAGGCGGTTGGGGTTCTGCCCGTAGCGGGAGTCGTCGGGGCGGACCGACGGCTCCACGTAGGCCACCCGCCACGGCTCCGGACCGAGCACCCGCAGCACCGTCGCCGGGTTGAGCGTACCGGCGCCGACCTCGGTGTTGAACGGCTGCATGATCATGCAACCGCGGTCGGTCCAGTAGCGGGTCAGCGCCAGCAACGCGTCCTGCATGGTCAACATCGGGTGAGCCTCGGCTTTTCGCTGTCACGGTCACGAGCGGGGCGGGGCGCCCCACCCACGGTCCGGCACCGGGCCGCGCGCGGCGACCTCCCGAGGACAGGCCCTCCAACGATCATGGATGGGAGTCCCGAAGATCTGGCCCGCCCGGTCGCCCTGGGTCCGGTCCCCGAGATCCGACATCGCGAGGCGTCGGAGCCCGGATATCCATGGGTCCTTGATGCTGAGTCGAGGCTACCGGTCGGCACCGACAATCCGGCGCCAGGCCGGACGCGGCCGGATTCGCGCCGACGGGCGTCGGCCGGCGGGCATCACGGGACGCCGAACGGTCGAGGCCGGTCAGGACGAGCCGGGCGCGGCGGTGTCCGCGTCCGCAGCGCGGTCCGAATGGTAGGTCCGAGCGAGGCGACCGACGTCCCCGCCGGCCGTCTCGACAGGATCGACGGGATCGACGCCGAGCCGGTCGCCGCCGGCATCCCGAGCCCCGGGCGGATCGAGGGCGGCGAGCACCTCGAAGGCGCCGGGCACGTCGACGGCGTGGACGAGCAGCGGCGTGAGGGCGTACCGCACCTCGAACGCGGACAGGGCCCGACGCCACGGGCCGGGGCCGTCCCACTCGCTGGTCAGCAGCCAGGACGCCGGCTCGTCGAGCGCCCGGGCGAGCCGGCCGGACCGGAAACCGGCGGCCCGGGCAAGTGCGTCGAGCGCGGCCCGCGCCGCCGCGGGGAAGCCGGCTGCGGCCGTCGCCGGCACCGTGAAGCGGATCTCGGCGACCACCGGCGCGCCGGAACCCGCCTTCGCCCAGCCGGCGCCGGCGCCGGGCCACCCGGACCCGGGCTCGCCAGCCACCGCCGGGCCGGACGGCGCCGCGTCCGACGACGCGCGCGCGTCGGCGTCGGCGTCGGCGTCGGCGTCGGCGTCGGCGGGATGGTCAGGCACGATGGGCGACGATCCCGCCGTAGCGGCGGTCCCGGCGGGCGTACTCCTCGCAGGCCTGCCACAGGTTGCGGCGGTCGAAGTCGGGCCAGAGCGTCTCGACGAACGAGAACTCGGCGTACGCCGCCTGCCAGAGCAAGAAGTTGCTCAGCCGCTGTTCGCCGGACGTCCGGATGACCAGGTCGAGGTCGGGCATGTCGGGCTCGTCGAGGTAGCGACTCACCGTGGCCTCGTCGATCCGGTCGGCCCGCAGCCGCCCCTCACGCACGTCCCGGGCGATCGCCGCCGCGGCGTCCGCGATCTCGGCCCGGCCGCCGTAGTTCACGCACATCACCAGCGTGAGCCGGTCGTTGTCGCGGGTGCGCTCCTCCGAGGACTCCAGGCGCCGGATCACGTTCCCCCAGAGTCGGGGACGACGCCCCGCCCACCGCACCCGCACCCCGAGCGCGTCCATGTCCGCGATCCGTCGGCCGAACACTCCGTCGGTGAAGCGCATCAGGAACGCCACCTCGTCCGGCGAGCGCTTCCAGTTCTCCGTCGAGAAGGCGTACACCGACAGCCAGCGCACGCCGAGTTCGATCGCCCCCTCGACGCAGTCGAACAGCGCGTCCTCCCCGGCCTCGTGCCCCTTCGTCCGGGCGAGCCCGCGCCGCTTGGCCCAGCGGCCGTTGCCGTCCATGACGATGCCCACGTGCCGCGGAACCAGGCTGCGCGGCAGCGCCGGGGGCCGGGCCCCCGAGGGATGGGGATGCGGATCACGGAACCGCGTCCCCACGTCATTGCGCAAAGTCACTGCCTACCTCCCCAGAACCGGCCGGGGCAGCGCCGAGCCGTCATCCGTCGTACCGATATCTGCCATCGCCGCACCGTCCCCCTGCCGACGCCGGATCGCGCCGGGAGCCCCCACCGCCGCTATCCACCTCACCATGTCCGTCCTCATCCCCTCCCAGCGCATCCCACCGACCAGCGCATCCCACCGACCAGCGCATCCCACCCGACCAGCGCGTCGTCCCCCGACCAGTGCGCCCCCCGACCAACGCGTCCAGCGACCCGCGGATCGATCGACGCGACGCCGCCGCGGCGTGGTCATCGAACGGCGCGGTCCGGTGCCCGCCAGGCCCCGGCCACTCATGCCCGTTCCAGATGCGGCAGCGCGCGCAGCCCCCGTTCGAGATGCCACTGGAGATAGGCGGCCACGATGCCGCCGGCCTCCCGCCGGGCGCGCGCCTCGCTGGCCAGCGCGCCGTCCCAGTCGCCGCGCAACAGGTCGGTGAGGAGTCGCACCGCACCCGCCGAGACCGACGCCGCGCCGTGCGGACGACATTGCGGGCACACTACGCCGCCGCCGGCAACGGACAGCGACAGGTGCTGGCCCGGCTCCCCGCACCGGGCACAGTCGTCCAGGGCCATGCCGTAGCCGGACACCGCCAGCGATCGGAGCAGGTACGCGTCGAGCACGAGCGGAGCCGGTCGCTGCCCCGCGGCGAGCGTGCGCAGACCACCGACGAGCAGCAGGAACAACCGCAGCGCGGGCTGACGCTCCTCGCTGGTCAGCCGCTCGGCGGTCTCGAGCATCACGGCCGCGGCGGTGTGCCGGGCGTAGTCGAGCGCGATCGTCGTGCCGTAGGGAGAGATGATGTCGGCCTGGGTGACGGTGTCCAGTGACCGGCCGGAGTGCAGCATCAGGTCGACGTAGGTGCCCGGCTCCAGCCGGGAGCCGAACCGCGAGGATGTCTTGCGCACACCCTTGGCAACAGCCCGGACCCGGCCGCCACGCCGGGTGAGCACGGTGATGATGCGGTCAGCCTCGGCGAGAGGGGTCGTTCGCAGGACGACCCCTTCGTCGCGATACACCGGCACCCGCCCATGGTTGCACGACCCGGGGTCGGCGCGGTAAGGCGAGGTCATCCGGCAGATGGCCACGACGAACCGGCCCCGTTTCGCAACCTCTCGTATACGAGAGAACACAAGTGGCTACGAGAGAACACAAATGGTCACCTTTGCCGATGGAAGCCGGACTCCCTCCGCGGGGGAACCCGCAGGTTGCGGATGATGGCTTGGTGCGGGTGGTACGGCGGGCGGCGCGAGCGATCCTCATCGACGGCAACGGCCGGCTGGTGGTCTTCCGGCGAACACTGCCGAAGCGCAAGCCCTACTGGTCCACCCCCGGCGGCGGGGTGGACCGCGAGGACGGCTCGGTGGAGGCGGCCCTGCACCGCGAACTCGCCGAGGAGCTCGGCGCGACCGTCGACCGCGTCCAGCAGGTGTTCCTCACCAGCCCGCCACGCGGCGACGGGATCGCGGTGTCGCACTTCTTCGTCTGCCGCCTGGTCTCCATGGACCTGAGCAAGCGCACCGGCGAGGAGTTCACGAACCCCGCCAAGGGCCGCTACGACGTCGAACGGATAGACCTGCGCGGCAAGAAGCTCAGCCGCTACGCCCTGCAGCCCCCGGAGGCCAAGGCCTTCATCCTCGCCAACCGCCAGGCGCTGCTGAACGCCGCGCTCACCGACGACGCACCACCGCTGACCCTCGCTGACGACCCGGCCGCCGCCATCCCCGTCCCACCCGCGCGAGCCGCGGCGGCACCCGGCTCCGCCGTGACACCGGCCGCCGACGAGACCTCCGCAGCCGACGGGAGCTCCGCAGCCGACGAGACCTCTGCAGCCGGCCCACCCTCGGCAGCCGGCCGGCCCGCGGCACCTGACGATGCCGGCGCAGCCGAGCCGGCCCCGTCATCCGACCGATCCTCGGCCTCCCTCGGGACGTCCGGCGAGCCCCCGGAGTCCGCCGAAGACACCCACCCCGACCAGGTCACGCCCACCGACAAGGCCACCCCCACCGACCCGACCACCACGCCCGACCAGACCCCCAGGCCCGACCAGACCACCACGCCCGACCAGACCTCCACGCCCGACGAGGTCCTCACGGCCGGCCAGACCCTCGCGGCCGACCCGAGCACCAGGGCCGACGAGACCGTGATCACCGACCCGGCCAGGAAGCGCAAGCAGACCGAGTCCGAGCAGGTCACCGCCAGGGAACCGGACGAGGCGGCCGGTGACGCCCCGGTGTCCCGGCGCACCGGTTCCGGTGATGCCGGGACACCGAACGACGGATCCCACGCCCCCACCCCCAGCCCCTCCCCCGCGACCGCGGACGCCGCCGCGGCGGCGCAGCGGCGACCGCGGCGGGCCATGCCACCTATCCTGGAGATCGTCGACGGCGCGGTCGTCAACGACGGGTCCGACCCTCCGACCCGGGCGCTTCCCCGCCGACATCGGTGGCCACGGTGGCCGTTCGGCCGCTGATCGGCACCGGCACCCTGCGGCTGCGGTGCGTTCCGTACGCTTCAGCCCCCGAAACCGTGCCCGTCGCACCGCGACTTGCCGCACGCACCGCAACTCGCCGCACGCACCGCAACTTGCCGTGCGCACCGCACCGCGCGTGACCGCACCCCCGCGGACCGTGCGCGCGGGTCGGCGGCGGGCGGCCCCGGCCGCGGGCTAGAAGCCCAGGCGGCGTAGCTGGCGGGGGTCGCGCTGCCAGTCCTTCGCGACCTTGACGTGCAGGTCCAGAAAGACCGGCGTGCCGAGCAGCGCCTCGATCTGCCCGCGGGCCCGGGTGCCGACCGTCTTGAGTCGGGAGCCGCCGGAGCCGATGACGATCGCCTTCTGGCTGGGTCGCTCGACGAAGACGTTCACCCGCACGTCCAGCAGCGGGTTCTGGGGCGATCGACCCTCCCGAGGGATCATCTCCTCGACGACCACCGCCAGCGAATGCGGCAGCTCGTCGCGGACTCCCTCCAGCGCCGCCTCCCGGACCAGTTCGGCGACCATGACCTGCTCGGGCTCGTCGGTCAGCTCGCCGCCGGGGTAGAGTGCCGGGCCCGTCGGCAGCCGGGCGGCCAGCACGTCGGCGAGCACGTCCACCTGGTAGGAGCGGATGGCGCTGACCGGGACGATGTCACTGAAGTCGCCGAGGCCGGCCACGTCGAGCAGCCGCGCGCCGATCCTGTCGGCGTCGCCGACCTTGTCGGTCTTGGTCAGGATGGCCACCACCGGAGTCCGTTTCGGCAGTCGGGACAGCTCCTCGGCGATGAAGCGGTCACCCCGGCCCACGGGTTCGTCGGCGGGCATGCAGAAGCCGACGACGTCGACCTCGGACAGAGTGGCGCGCACGACGTCGTTGAGACGCTGGCCGAGCAGCGTGCGCGGCCGGTGCAGCCCGGGCGTGTCGACGAGGACGAGCTGGGCGTCGGTGCGGTGCACGATGCCCCGGATGGCGTGCCGGGTAGTCTGCGGCCGGCCGCTGGTGATGGCGACCTTGGTGCCGACCAGCGCGTTCGTCAGCGTCGACTTGCCGGCGTTGGGCCGGCCGACGAGGCAGGCGAACCCGGACCTGAACTCCGCCGGGGTCGTGCCGCCGGGGGCGTGACTCGGAGTCGGCACGCTAGCTGTTCGTCCTGCTGCGAGCCACGCCGTCGGTGCCGCCGAGGAAGACGGGGACGCCGGCGCCGAACTCGGCGAGGGTGGCAACATCGTCGCCCGCGACCTCATCACTTTCCGTGACGACGGCCGCGGCCTCGAAGCGGCGCGCCCCGCTGGAGACCGCCGCGGCCACGGCCGCCCGCAACGCCGAGATCGCCAACTCCGGCCGGCTCAGCCCGACGGTGGCGGCGGCGTAGGTGCGGCCGTCGGTGTCACGCAGGGCCGCACCTTCGGCGGGCCTGCCGTCGGGCACGTAGGCGCGCAGCCGCGCCGAGCGGGCCAGGACGAGCAGTTTCGCGTCCTCCGCGGCCAGGTCGAGGGCCGCCCCGGCGGGCGCCGTCGCCTGCGGGGTCGGGTCAGCGGTCACGAGATTACCTTTCCGTCCTGGGGTGAGCGCCCGGCCGGCTCACCGCCGTCTGCTCCGCCCGGGGCCGGGTCGTCGGCGTCGCCCGGCGGGCGCGGCGGGCGGCTGACGACGATCGTGCCGATCTGGTTGCGCCGGCCGGCCGCCCGCTCCGCGGACAGCCGCAGGCCGCCGACCGTCACGGTGGCGCCCGGGATGGGAACCCGACCCAGGGCCGTGGCGAGCAGGCCGCCGACGGTCACCGAGTCGTCCGCGCCGGGCAGTTCGTCGACGTCGAAGTCGAAGAGTTTGACGAGATCGTCCACGTCGAGCCGGGCGGTGACCCGAGCCGTGTCGGGATCGAGCCACTCCACCGGTGCCACCTCGCTGTCGTACTCGTCGGTGATCTCGCCGACGATCTCCTCGAGAATGTCCTCGATGGTCACGAGCCCGGCGGTCCCACCGTACTCGTCGATGACGATCGCCATGTGGGTCCGCGAGGCCTGCATCTCCCGCAGCAGGTCGTCGGCGGGCTTGCTCTCCGGCACGAGCACGGGCGCGCGCATGATCTCGGCGACGGGACCGTCCTCGTCGCCGTCGCGCTCGCGGCGGACCATGTCCTTGAGAAAGGCGATGCCCACGACGTCGTCGACGCTCTCGCCGATCACCGGGACGCGGGAGAAACCGCTGCGCAGGGCAAGCGAGAGAGCCTGGCGCACGGTCTTGGACGACTCGATGAACACCATGTCCGGTCGTGGCACCATCACCTCCCGGACGAGGGTGTCACCCAGCTCGAACACCGACGCGATCATGTCGCGTTCCTCGCGCTCGATGACCTCGTTCTCCTCGGCGAGGTCGACCAGGTCGCGCAGCTCCGCCTCGGAGGCGAAGGGCCCGTCCCGGAATCCGGGCCCCGGGGTGACGGCGTTGCCCAACGCGATGAGCAGCCGAGGCAGCGGCCCGAAGATCCGGGCGAGGCGAACGGTCAGCCCCGCGGTGGCGAGCGCGACCGCCGGGGCGTGCTGGCGGCCGAGGGTCCGGAACATCACCCCGACGAGGATGTAGGCGATCAGGGTCGCCACCAGGGTGCCGAGCCCCACGGCGGCGAAGCCCGTCCCGTAGGCGTGCGCGAACAGGATCGTCAGGCAGGCTGCGGCGAGCATCTCGCCGACCACCCGCAGGAGCAGCAGCAACGCGAGGAAGCGGCCGGGGTCGGCGACGACGGTCGCGAGGTTCGCCGCACCGGCACGCCCCTGGCGCGCGAAGGTGTCCACCGACACCCGCGACACCCGGGTCAGGGCCGCGTCCACGCAGCCGAAACCCGCGGCGGCGAGGGACGCGACCACCGCGATGAAGACAAGCAGAAGATCGCCGGAGCTCATCGGCTCCCCCCGACCGGGGTCAGCGCGCGGCGGTGGGGCCGGGCTCTCCAGCTCCGTCCGCACCGTCCGCACCGCCGGCGGGACGCTTCCCGCCGGCGGCCTTCACCGCGGTGTCCCAGGACGCCAACAGTTTGTTCTGGATCTTCCACATCTCGCGTTCCTCGTCCGGCTCGGCATGGTCGTACCCGAGCAGGTGCAGGATGCCGTGGGTGCACAGCAGGTGCAGTTCGCGCTCGTGGGAGTGCCCCGCCTGCTCCGCCTGGCGGCGCGCGACGTCGGGGCAGAGGACCACATCTCCGAGCAGCGTCGTGGGATCGTCGTCGACCGACTCCGACCAGGAGGCGTCGAACGCGTCGTCCTGCGCGAAGGAGAGCACGTCGGTCGGGCCCTCCTCGCCCATGTACCGCACGTGCAGGTCGGCCATGGCCTTCTCCTCGACCAGCATCACCGACAGCTCCGCCAGCGGGTTCACCTTCATCGCGTCGAGCACGAAGCGGGCGAGGGCCGTGAGCCGGACCTCGTCCACGTCGTTCGCGCCCGACTCGTTGGCGACGAACACGGCCATCAGCAGTCCTCTCCGAGCCCCGACACGGTCACCGTCGCTCGCGGCGGCCGGGGCGGGCGGGCGCCGCAGCCGCGGCACCAGCATGGTCCGCGGCGGCGTCCCAGCGGGCGTACGCGTCGACGATCTCGCTCACCAGCCGGTGGCGGACGACGTCGGAGCTGGTCAGGGACGCGAAGTGCACGTCCTCGACGCCGTCGAGGATCTCCCGGACGACCCGCAGCCCGCTGCGGGTACCGCTGGGCAGGTCGACCTGGGTGACGTCACCCGTCACCACGATCTTGGCTCCGAAGCCGAGCCGGGTGAGGAACATCTTCATCTGCTCGGGCGAGGTGTTCTGCGCCTCGTCGAGGATGATGAAGGCGTCGTTCAGGGTCCGGCCGCGCATGTAGGCCAGCGGGGCGACCTCGATCGTCCCGGCCTGCATCAGCCGCGGGATCGAGTCCGGGTCGATCATGTCGTGCAGCGCGTCGTAGAGCGGGCGCAGGTAGGGATCGATCTTCTCGTACAGGGTGCCCGGCAGGAAGCCGAGCCGCTCCCCCGCCTCGACCGCCGGCCGGGTCAGGATGATCCGGTTGACCTTCTTGGCCTGCAGCGCCTGAACCGCCTTCGCCATCGCCAGGTACGTCTTGCCGGTACCGGCGGGCCCGATCCCGAACACGATCGTGTGCTGGTCGATCGCGTCGACGTAACGCTTCTGATTGAGCGTCTTGGGGCGGATCGTCCGGCCCCGGTTCGACAGGATGTTGAGGGTGAGGACCTCGGCGGGCCGCTCCTGCGAACCGCTGCGCAGCATCGCCAGCGAGTGGTCGACGTGCTGCGGGCTGAGCTCGGTGCCCGCGTCGAGCAGGGCGATGAGCTCCGCGAACAGCTGCGCGGCCAGTTCGTTCTCCGCCGGCGGGCCGGTGATGGTGATCTCGTTGCCGCGCACGTGGATGTCCGAGGAGAAGGCCCGCTCGACGGTACGCAGCAGTTCGTCCTGCTGGCCCAGCAGGCTCACCATGCTGTGCGGGCCGGGGACGACGATGCGCGTCGTGGCCGCAGCGGCCGGCGCGACGGGTGGCGTGACGGATTCGGGCATAGAGAGCGGCCAGCTACGGCCGCGGCACCTCTCAGGATCGATGACCGTGGTGGGTGGTGCGACGCGTGGAGGACGGGCACTCGGGTCAGCACCCTGCCGGGGCAGGAACCACCCACCAAACGCCAGTCGCAGGCGCTACCCCGCCAGTCTATCCATCAACACGTCGAGCGTCCCAGCGGCCGAGATCCGCAAGAACGACCGAGGACGCCACCACGCCGGCGGTGGAGGTGCGCAGCACCGTCGGACCCAGGCGCGCCACCACGGCGCCGGCCTGATGCAGCGCGTCCACCTCGGCGTCGGCGATGCCCCCCTCGGGGCCGACGACGAGCAGGATCTCCGCCGCCGGGTTCGGTTGAGCCGCGGATGCCACCGATGCCACCGCCGTCACCCCGTCGAGGGCCGCGGCGCTGCGGCGGGCCAGGCCCACCAGCGGGTCGCCGGCCTGCTCGTGCAGCACCACGGCGAGGGCCGCCGACGCCACACGCCGGGTCAGCTCCGCCGTCCCGACGAGGTCGCCGACCACCGGCCAGTGCAGGCGGTGGGACTGCTTCGACGCCTCCGCCGCGGCCCGAACCCAGCGTTCCCGGGCCCGCCCGCCCCGCTCGCCGTCCCAACGGACCACCGAGCGCGCCGCCGACCACGGCACGATCTCGTCGACACCGACCTCGGTCAGCATTTCCACCGCCCGCTCGCCGCGGTCGCCCTTGGCCAGCGCCTGCACGACGACGAGGCGGGGATGTGGCACCGCCGCGTCGACCCGTCGGCGCACCGCACAGTCGATCTCGTCGCGCCGGACGGCGACGACGGCGCACTCCAACGCCGCCCCGCGACCGTCGGTGACGTCCACCGGCTCGCCGGGGCGCAGCCGGCGCACCGTCGCCGCATGACGCCCCTCCGGTCCGGACAGGGTGAACACGTCCGCGGTGGGCAGCGGGGACAGCCGAAACAGCGCGCTGGTCAGTGGGGATCCTCTCGGCGGAGTACGGACCGGAGACCGGGACCGGCCGCGCCGACGGGCTAGCGCCCGCGCCGCGACCCGCGCCGGCGGAACAGCCCGCTCGCGCTGCCACCGGTGGAACCGCCCACGACCGCGGGCGCCTCCTCGTCCCGGATCTTCGCCAGCTCCCGGAGCAACCGCTCCTGCTCCGCGTCCAGCTTCGTCGGCGTCTCCACGTTGATGTGGATGTGCAGGTGCCCCCGCCCGGCGGCCCGCAGGTGCGGGACGCCGCGCCCGGCAAGCTTGATGACCTCGCCTGGCTGGGTGCCCGGCTTCACCGCGATCGTCTCGGTGCCGTCGAGGGTCTCCAGGGTGGCGGAGGTGCCCAGCGCCGCCGAGGTCATCGGCAGCGGCAGCTCGCAGTGCAGGTCGTCGCCCTCACGGGTGAACACCGGATGCTGGCGTTCGGAGACCTCGACGTACAGGTCGCCCGGCGGCCCGCCACCGGGGCCGACCTCGCCCTCCCCGGACAGCCGGATGCGCATCCCGTCCTCAACCCCGGAGGGGATCTTCACCGTCAGGGTGCGACGCTTGCGGACCCGGCCGTCCCCCCCGCAGTCGCGGCAGGGATGCTCGATCACCGTGCCGGTACCCGAGCAGCGCGGGCACGGACGAGAGGTGACCATCTGCCCCAGGAAGGAGCGGGTCACCTGCTGGACCTCCCCACGACCGCCGCAGGTGCCGCAGGTCGCCGGATGGGTGCCGGGAGCCGCCCCGGCGCCGGTGCAGGTCGAGCACACGGCCGCGGTGTCCACGGTGATCTCCCGGGTGGCACCGAAGGCGGTCTCGGCCAGGTCCAGCTCGATCCGCAGCAGCGCGTCGTTGCCGCGCCGGACCCGGGAGCGGGGCCCGCGGGCCGTCCCGCCGCCGAAGAAGGCGTCCATGATGTCGCCGAGCCCGCCGAAGCCGGCGCCGAACGGCGAGCCGGCACCCCCACCACCGCCACCGGGCGCGAGCGGGTCGCCGCCCAGGTCGACGATCTGGCGCTTCTCCGGGTCCGAGAGCACCTCGTAGGCCGCGGTCACCCCGCGGAAACGCTGCTGCGCCTCCGGGTCGGGGTTGACATCAGGGTGCAGCTCCCGTGCGAGCTTGCGGTAGGCCCGTTTGATCTCGTCGTTCGACGCGTCTCGGCGCACGCCGAGAACTGCGTAGTAGTCCACGGCCATCAGTCGGCACCCAAGAGTTCACCCACGTATTTGGCGACGGCCCGGACGGCCGCCATCGTCCACGGATAGTCCATGCGCATCGGACCGACCACTCCCATTCCGCCCAGGGCGAAAGGACCGCGGCCATAGCCGGTGGCCACCACTGCGGTCGACCGCAGGGCGTCCACGTCCGTCTCTCGACCGATGCGTACCGTTACAGTACCGGTCTCGCGGGCCGAGCCGATGAGCTTCATCAACACGACCTGCTCCTCGAGCGCCTCCAGTATCGACCGCAACGAGTCGGCGAAGTCGACCGAGGCCCTGGTGAGGTTCGCCGTACCGGCCATGGCGAGACGCTCCTCCGGGCGATCCACCAGGGACTCCAGCACCGCCCCGGTCATCGTCGCCAGGCACGGCCGCAGCTCCGGGCGGGCCTGGTCGGGCAGGGTGGCGACGACCTCGGGGGCGTCGACCAGCCGCTGGCCGGCCAGCGCGCAGTTGAGGGTCGCCCGCAGCTCGCCCGCGATCTCCTCGTCCACCGGCGTGAGACTGTCGATGATCCGCTGCTCCACCCGACCGGTATCGGTGATCATCACCATGAGCATCCGCCGCGGGCCGAGGGTCACCACCTCGATGTGCCGGACGCTGCTGCTCGACAGCGACGGGTACTGCACCACCGCAACCTGGCGGGTGAGCTGAGCGAGCAGGCGAACCGAGCGGCGGACGACGTCGTCGAGGTCGACAGCGCCTTCCAGAAAGCTCTGGATGGCCCGGCGCTCGGCCCGGGACAGCGGCTTGACCCCGGACAACCGGTCGACGAACAACCGGTAGCCCTTGTCCGTCGGAATCCGCCCGGCGCTGGTGTGGGGCTGCGTGATGTAGCCCTCTTCCTCCAACGCGGACATGTCGTTGCGGACAGTAGCCGGCGAGACCCCGAGATTATGACGCTCCGCCAGCGCCTTGGAGCCCACCGGCTCGTTGCTCAGGACGAAGTCCTCCACGATCGCCCGCAGGACTTCGAGCCGCCGTTCCTCTAGCACGCGGTCGCACCCCCTTCACCAAGCGGGACGTGGCCGGGCCACGGTGCGTGCACCAGCACCGACGACACCAGGCCTGGCACTCGGCCGCAGTGAGTGCCAAGTGTAGCCGTCAGCCAAGCATGAAGCACACAACATGAGCCGCTCCACGAATGGCCGGTGAGGAGTCGGCGACATCCTTCCAACAGAACGACCATCGGGGCACCCGGGTTCCGCACCATGGCGGCCCGCCCGATCGAGCGTGAGCCGACCCGTCGGCCAGGGATCAGCCGGTCGGCCACGGATCAGCCGGTCGGCCATGGATCAGTCTGGCAGCAGAGCCCGGACCACCGTGTCGGTGAGCAGGCGACCGCGGCGGGTCAGGCGCACCCGGCCGGACTCGAGCGCGCCCGGTTCGACCAGGCCCGAGCGAGCGAGATCCGCGCACGCCGCCAGCCCGGCCTCGTCGAGCTCGGCCACGCCGAGCCCCTCGGCGAGCCGTACCCCCAGCATCACCCGCTCGACCCGTCGGGTGGACGCGTCGAGTTCCTCGCGCGCCGAGGCCGGACTGCGCTGCGCGCCGAGGCGGGCGGCGTACTCGGCCGGATGGCGCACGTTCCACCACCGCACACCGCCGACGTGGCTGTGGGCGCCCGGGCCGAAGCCCCACCAGTGGTCGCCCCGCCAGTAGCCCAGATTGTGGCGGCAACGGGCGGCCGGACCGCGCGACCAGTTGCTGACCTCGTAGTTGGTCAGTCCGGCGGCGGTGAGGATCTCGTCGGCGAGCAGGTACCGGTCGGCGAGCAGGTCGTCGTCGGGCTCGAGCAGCTCGCCGCGGCGCACCCGACGCGACAGCTTGGTGCCCTCCTCGACGGTCAGCGCGTAGGCGCTGACGTGGTCCGGGCCCAACTGCACCGCGGCCCGCAGGCTCGCCGCCCAGTCGGCCTCGGATTCGCCCGGCGCCCCGTAGATCAGATCGAGGCTCACCTGCTCGAACCCGGCTTTGCGCGCCCAGCGCATCACCTCGGAGACCCGCCCGGGGGTGTGCCGGCGGTCCAGCGCCGCCAGCACGTGCGGCCGGTCGCTCTGCATGCCGAACGAGACCCTGGTGTAGCCGGCCGCCCGCAACTGCTCGAGCTGGGCCGGGTCGACCGACTCCGGGTTCGCCTCGGTGGTGACCTCCGCGTCGGCGGCGAGCCCGAACTCGGCGTCGAGGGCGTGCAGCAGGCGGGCGAGGTCACCCGCGGAGAGCAGGGTCGGCGTCCCGCCGCCGATGAACACGGTGGAGATCGGCAGGTCGGCGTCGCCCAGCACCGCCCGGGCCAGCCGGATCTCCTTCGTGGCGATGTCGACGAAGGTCGTCAGGCCCACCGAGGAGACCAGGGCACCGCCCAGATCCGCCGCCGTGTAGGTGTTGAAGTCACAGTAGCCGCAGCGTGCCGCGCAGTAGGGCACGTGCACGTACGCCCCGAGCGCGCGCTCGGTCAGCTCGGCCAGAGCGGCCGGCGGGAGAGCGCCGTCGTCGGGCGGAGGTGACCCGTCGGGAGGCTTTTGTGGCATGCCCCCAGTGTGCCCCCAACGGATGGGGTTACAGCAACGCCACGTTTGTCAAGCGCACGAGCGGGCCGAAGATGGCCACAACAGGACCACGGCGGGATAAGCACCGGAAACGGGGGTCCCCCTCGGCACCGGCGAGACGTCGGGCACGTTTTGCCCCCGTTGTTGACGAAAGATCAGATATGGGCGGACCATCGTCGACCGGTCGAGCCCGGTGCGAAAAGATCCGGACATGGACGATGACGTCAGGGCCGTTCTCGAGGAGATCTCCGAACTGCTCCCGCCCCGAACCACCGTGTATCGTTCCAGCGCCGCCGCGCCCGCCGGTGATCTCTCCCTCGCCGAACCGGTGACCGAGCCGATCCGCCTGCCCGCGAGCCCGCTGCCGACGAGCTGACGACGCGCCGACCTCCCGGGGGGTGGCCGTGATCGGCGGTCTCCCCCGGGTCGACCCGCCCGATCTCCCCCGCCCGGGGGTGGATCACTTGCTCGTCGCGGACTTCCCGGTGTCGGTGGACAGCGCGGCGATGAACGCCTCCTGCGGGACCTCGACGCGCCCGATGGTCTTCATCCGCTTCTTGCCCTCCTTCTGCTTCTCCAGCAGCTTGCGCTTGCGGGTGATGTCACCGCCATAGCACTTGGCCAGCACGTCCTTGCGGATCGCCCGGATGTTCTCCCGGGCGATGATCCGGCTGCCGATCGCCGCCTGGATCGGCACCTCGAACTGCTGGCGTGGGATCAGCTCGCGCAGCTTGGTCGTCATCGCCACGCCATAGGAGTAGGCCTTCTCCTTGTGCACGATCGCCGAGAAGGCGTCGACCGTCTCGCCCTGTAGCAGGATGTCGACCTTGACCAGGTCGGCGAGCTGCTCACCGGCCGGCTCGTAGTCGAGGCTCGCGTACCCCCGGGTCCGGGACTTCAACGCGTCGAAGAAGTCGAAGATGATCTCACCGAGCGGCAGGGTGTACTTGAGCTCGACCCGGTCGGTGGACAGGTAGTCCATCCCCTTGAGCACGCCGCGCCGGCCCTGGCAGAGCTCCATGACCGCGCCGACGAAGTCGGTGGGCAGCAGCAGCATCGCGTCGACGACCGGTTCGTACACTTCGGCGATCTTCCCGCCGGGCCAGTCGCTCGGGTTGGTCACGGTGACCTCGGAGAGGTCCTCCATCACCACCCGGTAGACGACGTTCGGCGCGGTGGAGATCAGCGTCAGGTTGAACTCGCGCTCGAGGCGCTCCCGGACGATCTCCAGGTGCAGCAGGCCGAGGAAGCCGCAGCGGAAGCCGAAGCCGAGCGCCGCCGACGTCTCCGGCTCGTAGGTCAGGGCGGCGTCGTTGAGCTGGAGCTTGTCGAGCGCCTCGCGCAACGCCGGGTACTCGCTGCCGTCGATCGGATACAGCCCCGAATACACCATGGGCAGCGGGTCGCGGTAGCCGCCGAGCATCTCCGTGGCCGGATTGCGGGTGGTGGTGACGGTGTCGCCCACGCGGGCCTGGCGGACGTCCTTGACCCCGGGGATGACATAGCCGACCTCACCGACCGACAGCGAGCCCGTCGGATGCGGGTCCGGCGAGATCACCCCCACCTCGAGGGTCTCGTGGCTGGCGCCCGTCGACATCATCAGGCAGCGGTCCCTGGTGGTGAGGGTGCCATCGATGACCCGGACGTAGGTGATGACGCCGCGGTAGATGTCGTAGACGCTGTCGAAGATCATGGCGCGGGCGGGTCCGGCGGGGTTGCCGACCGGCGCGGGCACCTGCCGAACGATCTCGTTGAGCAGCTCCGGCACGCCCTGGCCGGTCTTGCCCGACACGCGCAGTACGTCACCCGGGTCGCAGCCGATGATCGCCGCGATCTCCTCGGCGTACTTCTCCGGCTGGGCGGCCGGCAGGTCGATCTTGTTCAGGACGGGGACGATGGTCAGGTCGTTCTCGATCGCGAGGTAGAGGTTCGCCAACGTCTGGGCCTCGATCCCCTGTGCGGCGTCGACCAGCAGCACCGCGCCCTCGCAGGCGGCCAGCGACCGGCTCACCTCGTAGCTGAAGTCGACATGGCCGGGCGTGTCGATGAGATGCAGGATGTAGTCCTGCCCGTCCTGCGCCCGCCAGGGCAACCGCACGTTCTGGGCCTTGATCGTGATCCCACGCTCGCGCTCGATGTCCATCCGGTCGAGGTACTGGGCGCGCATGTTGCGCGCCTCCACCACTCCGGTCACACCGAGCATCCGGTCGGCAAGGGTCGACTTGCCGTGGTCGATGTGGGCGATGATGCAGAAGTTGCGGATCATCGCGGGGTCGGCGCCGGGCGCCAGGTGCGGGGCTGCGGACACGCGGAGAGTTCTCGTTTCGCTCGCGGTGGTCACGGGAGCCGTCCCGTGCCGGGATCTGGGTCGACCTCCCTTCATCGTGCCAGGAGGCGGCGCGGTGGTTGCGCCGGTGCACCGGCCGGCAGCGGTTTGATATTCTGGGCGCCGCCTTGGTGGGCCGCGTCGTCGTCCCGAGCGGTCCGGCCGTCTCCGACTCCGCGTCACACCGATTTCGGTGCAGGTGGCCGGCCGGCCTCCGAGGCGTCGGTACGCCGGGCCGCCGCGCGCGGCCGGCGTCCGTATGATGACGTGTCCGCACCATCCCGACTCGACAACCAGAGGTTCCTCCGCGTGGCCAACATCAAGTCGCAGATCAAGCGCAACCTCACCAACGAGAAGCGGCGGCTGCGCAACAAGGCTGTCAAGTCCGAGCTCAAGACCCACGTGCGCCGGTTCCGCGACGCGGTCGAGGCGGGCGACGCCGAGCGCGCCGGCGAGACCCTACGGGTCGCCTCCCGCAAGCTGGACAAGGCTGTCAGCAAGGGTGTCATCCACCCGAACCAGGCCGCCAACAAGAAGTCGGCGCTGGCCCGCGCGCACGCGAGCCTGACGGCCAGCTGACACCGCGCGGCGGAGCCGGGGCACCAGGGGTGCTCCGGCTTTTCTGCGTGTCCGCGCCCCTGGCCGGCCCTGCGCGATCGCCAGCCCGTGGATTGCCCTGCCCGCGAGCCACACCCTCTCGCCGCCGCGGGCGCGGGTAGCAGTCGGCAGTCGGCAGTCGGAGCGGTCCTAGCGGACTGCCTGATCGCCCGGCGGGTTCTGCGCACTCGCCGGACCGCCGACCAGCGTCTCGTTGCCCGCCGGATGGATCAGCCGTTCGAGCACCTCGTGGTAGGCGACCATCGCGCCGACGGTCACCGGCAGGACGCCGACCACCCAGGCGCTCGCGAGGTCTCCCAGCGCGACGACCACCGTGACCAGCCCCGTGACGGTCGTGAGCAGCCCGCGCATCCAGCCGGCGGGCAGGACTCGCAGCCCGAACCAGCCTCCCGGTGGCGGCGCGTCGGTCTCGCCGGGATCCACGGCGTCGTGCCCCATGGCCGGCCCCGGCCGCGCGCCCGGGCCGCCCGTCGCGGACGATCCCTCCGGCCGCGGCGCCCCGGTCATCGACGCCCGCCGCGGTGGGCCCGATCCCGGGGGAACGACCGCGCTGCGGCCACCTCGCGCAGGAGCTTCTCCAGCGCATAGCCCGCGTCCACGGACGCCCCCTTCACGCCGGCATCCGCCGTCGCCGACGCGCGCAGCGCGAGCGCCAGGCCCGGATCGGACCAGGCACGCGCCGAACGCTGCGCCTTCTCGACCTTCCAGTCGGGCATGCCGAGGGCGCGGGCGAGATCCCACTTCGTCCCCGGGCCCGCCGAGGACACCCGGGCGAGATCCCGCAGCCCGCCGGCGACGGCACTAGTGATCAACACGGCCGCGGTCCCCCCTTCGACCGCCTGGCGCAGCAGCGTCAGCGCCTGCGGCAGGTCACCTCCGATGATCGCGTCGGCGACGGCGAACCCGGTGGCCTCGGCGCGTCCCCGATGGAACCGGGCCACCGCGGCCTCGTCCAACATGCCGCCCTCGGTGTCGGCGACGAGCTGGTCACACACCGCTGCGAGCTCGCGCAGATCGCCCCCGACGGCATCGAGCAGGGCCCGCACCGCGCCGTCGCTGACACGCCCGCCGAGGCGACGGACCTCGGCGACCACGAAGTCGTGCCGCTCCCGGGGCTTGGTGATCTTCGCGGCGGGCACGACGCGGGCGCCCGCCGCCTTCATGGCGTCGGCCAGCTTGCGGTTCTTCACCGCTCCGCTGTGCACGAGCACGAGCACGACGTCGTCGAGGGGATGGCTGATGTAGGCCAGCAGCGCGTCGCGCAGTTCCTCCCCGAGGTCCTGCACCCCCCGGACGACGACCGCCCGGCCACCGCCGAACATCGACGTGGCGCCGAGGTCCACCATGTCCGCCTCGGTGAACTCGGCGGCCGCCCGGTCGACGACCTCCACCTCGGGGTCGCGGGCCCGGGCCGCGTCGAGGACCTCGCGGACGGCTCGCCCGACGAGCAGGTCCTCGTCACCGGAGACGAGAACGAGCGGGGGCGCTGGAGAAGCTGGCACGCGGGTGAGCATGTCACGATCCCTCCCCTGCTCGGCGACGCACCACCGAGATCTCGTCACGGTCCGACACCGAGAGCCGGGCCGAGGGATCCACCCCGGGCCGGGGACACCCCTCGCCGGACTGACCGGACTCGCCGGACTCGCCGGGCCGACCGGGCTGCCCGGACTCGCCGGGCCGGCCCGCCCCGGCGGGCGACCTCGGCGCGACGACGGCGAGTGCCCCGTCGCGGTCGGTCCGGGCGACGGCCATCCCCGCCCGGCGCAGCGCGCGCAGCGTCGATGCTGCCGGGTGACCGTAGTCGTTGCCCGTCCCGACGCTGATCAACGCGAAGCGGGCCCCGCTCGCGGCGAGGAATCCGGGGTCCTGGTTGGCGGACCCGTGGTGCGGAACCTTGAGGACGTCCGCCCGCAGCCCGGCCCGATCCTGCGGACGGCCGAGTGACAGCCGTTGGGCGGTCGCCTCCACGTCCCCCGTGAGCAGGATGGTCACGGGGCCGACCCGGGCGGACAGCACGACGCTGTCGTTGTTGGGATCGCTGTCGGTGCCATGCAGGATGATCTGTGGCGCCAGCACCGTCCAACAGACCGCGCCCACCTGACCCCGGGAACCGGCGGTGATGGTGCGCAGCGGCACGCGCGCCCGGTCTGCCCACCGACGGACTGATCGCCACTGACCCGCCGGCTCCCGCAGCGGACCGACCAGCACCTCCCCCACCGGCAGCCGGCCGAGCACACCGGGGAGCCCGTCGACGTGATCCGCGTGCAGGTGACTCAGGACGATCACGGGTAGGCGCCGCACGCCGAGCTCGTCGAGGCAGCGGGCCAGCAGGTCCGGATCGGGTCCCGCGTCGACCAGCACCGCACTGCCGGGCCCGGCCGACAGCACCAGCGCATCCCCCTGCCCGACGTCGCAGGCCACCAGCCGCCAGCCGGCAGGCGGCCAGGAGGCGAACCGCTCGACGACGGCGCAGCGCGCCAGAAGCAGGCCGACGACGGCCGCGGCGGCCACCCGGCGCCCCCACCGCCGGCGCAGTACCGCCACCGCGACGAGGGCGGCGAAGGCTGCCGCGCCGGCTCCCAGGACCCCGGCGGGCCAGCCGACCGTGGCCGCCGGAAGGTGCGCGCAGCGGTGCGCGACCGTCACCAGCCACCAGCAGGGCAGGTCCGCAACGTGCGCCAGCATCCGGGCCAGCGGGGGCGACACGGCGGCGACGACCAGGACCAGGACGCCCAGCACGGTCGCCACGGGCACCGCCACCACGGCGAGGACGTTCGCGCCGATCGCGACCAGGCTCAGGCCCCCGCCGATCCACGCCAGCAGCGGCGTGCAGGCCAGCTGGGCGGCCGCCGCCACCGCGAGCACCTCGGCGAGCCGATCGGGCAGCCGCCGCGCGAGGGCGGTGTGCCAGGCCGGCGCAAAGACGATCATCCCGGCGGTGGCCTGCACGGACAGGGCGAAGCCGACGGAGACCGCGAGGGCGGGCCGCGCGAGGACGAGCACGGTGACGCTCGCCGCCAGGGCTGGCAGGACCGCGCGAGGTCGGCCGGCGGCGAACGCGGCCAGCCCGATGAGCCCCATCACCGCGGCACGCAGGACGCTGGCGGAGGGTCGGGCGAGGACGACGAACCCGACCAGGGCGGCCACACCAACCACCGCCCGCCCACGCAGACCACGCCGCGCCCGTGCCGCCACGACCAGAGCAGCCGCGGTCACGATGGCGACGTTGCCGCCGGAGACCGCGGTCAGATGCGACATCCCGGCCCGGCGGAAGTCGGCGCGGAGGTCCCCGTCGAGTCCGGAGACGTCCCCGACGACGAGCGCCGGCAGCAGACCACGCCGCGGCTCGGGCAGGCCTGCGGCGGCTTCGCGCAGGCCGACCCGCAGCCGCCCGGCGAAGCGCTGCACCGCATCAGGATCGCCCCGCAGGCGCGGCGCTCTGATGGCCAGCACGACCGCGGCGACGGTGTCGCCTGCCCGAGGGGCGGCGAGCCGGCCCGCGACGTCGAGATGCTGGCTGGGTAGCAGACCACTCCAGCCGACCCCCCGTCCGAGCAGGATGGCCGAGGCACGCAGCCGCACCACGACGGACCCGGCGGTGACGCGCTCCAATCGGACGGGTACGACGAACGTCGTGGCGGTGGCCGTTGGCGGACCGACTCGGGGCGTGGCCGTGGCGGCCGGCCGCGGATCGTCCGTGACGACGGCCCGAGCGCTCACCGACACCCCTCGCCGCACCAGATCGGCAAGCGGGCCCCGGTTGCCGGGACGCGCCGCCAGCCCGCCGGCGAGGACTCCGGCGGCGAGGAACACCACGGCCGTCAGGGCCACCCGGGCAGCCGCGGGCAGAAAGCCGTCGTGATCGCCATAGCCATGGCTATCGCCGTCGCCGCCGTCGTCCATCGAAGACGGCGCCGCGACACTCCCGCTGCCGGGAGCGCGCCGGTGCCGGCGGCGGGCCCGGGTCAGCAGGCCGGCCGGCACCGTCAGGACTGCCGCGGCGGCGAGGACGAGTGCGGCGTCCGGCAGCGACCAGCGGACCGCGACCGCCGCGCCGACCCAGGCCGCCAGCGCGGGCGTGACCAGCCGGGCGTCGGCCGGCGCAACTGCGGCCGACGGTCCCTGGGGCAGCGCGAGGCCGGTCTCCATGCCCACGGCGACCATCGCCGCATCACACCTTCACCAGCGGCAGCAGGTCCGCCAGCCGCTTGTCGCCCATGCCGGTGACCTCCCCAAGCTGTTCCGGGGAGCGGAAGGGCCCGTGCTCGGTGCGCCACTGAACGATGCGCCCGGCGAGCACCGGGCCGACCCCGGGCAGGCCGTCAAGCTGCTCGGAGCTGGCGCTGTTGAGATCGATCGGACCGCTCTGCGCGCCGCCGCCACCACCACCACCGGCGGGGGAGGACCCGGCCGTGCCGGGCGCCGGGGCGGCCACGACCGGCGGCGGCCCCGGGCGGCCGTCTACGAGGATCTGCTCGCCGTCGACCAGCACCCGGGCCAGGCCGATGCCCGTCGTGTCGGTGCCGGCAAGCACGCCACCGACCCGGTCGATCGCGTCGACCACCCGAGAACCGGCAGGCAGCCGGACCACACCGGGCCGCGTCACCCGGCCGGCGACGTCGACCACCACCTCACTGGCGGCGCCGGCGCGGGCCGGCGTGGCCGCCACGCCGGCGGCCACGGCCGCCGTGACGGACTGGCCGGCGTCCGTCCCGACGGCGTCGACGGAACCGCCGTCCGCCGTCGCCCTCGACGGGGCGACCACCGCCGAGGGCCGGCCCACCGGCGCGGCGACCGCCACCGGCCGGTGCTGCCAGGCGAACCAGGTCGCCAGGAGCGCGGCGGCGAGCGCGACCAGGGCCAGGACCAGCGTCGCGCTCGCGGCCGGCGCCGTCACCACACCGCGCAGGCTGGCCGGCAACCGCCGGCTCAGTCGCGCGCGAACCGCCCGCCGGCCACCCTCCGTGGGCACCCCGCGCTCCGCCCAACCGGCCACGTCGTCCACGACCGGAACCGTGGACGGACGGGCGGCCGATCTGTCCAGGGAGCGCGAAGAGCCGCCGTGTCCGGCTCCCGGACGGGCATCAAGGTCCGCATCTGCGGCGATGCCGTAACCGTCAGTGTCAGGCAGACCGGGGCTCCGGTCGGCATCGCCGTCGCGGCGGTCGCCCCAGTCTTGGACGGCCGCGCCGACGGTGGCGCCGAGCCAGTCCTCGTCATCGGCGAAGACGCCCTCGCGCACCCCGCCGGGTGGACGCGGCTCGCCGGTGAACACCGGTGGGGGCGGATCGGGCGGGAGTGGCTCCGGGAGCCGAGCCGCGCGCTGGGGGGATGGGGGCGGGCACCCGGGACCGGGGGTGGTTGTGACCATGACCGGACCGTAGATCGATGTTCGGTCCGTTCGCCGAGCCAGATGGCGATCTGTGGACAACGGGTGGTTGTCCACAGATCGGTCGGCGGCCCTGGGCGCAGGACCGAAGTCTCGTTACGGTCGTCACAGATCAGCGGACGGCTCGCGGAATACGTCCCCGGCCGGGACGTTGACCCGAGCTGTAAGTTGCGCATGCAACGACCTGGCGACGGACCCTGCCGCCTGGTCGGGCCCGCCACACCGCTCCGTCGCCGGGCGACCGACGTATCCGGCGGCTCCCTCTGGAGGACCCAATGACCACGACCACCGCCCTGACCGACCTGACCGGCACCTGGACGATCGACCCCGCCCACTCGCGGATCGGCTTCGCCGCGCGGCACGCCATGGTCACGACCGTGCGGGGGCAGTTCACCGCCGTCGAGGGCGCCCTGAACCTGGACGGTGCCGAGCCGACGGCGTCCACCGCCACCGTAACGATCAAGACCGCCTCGTTCGACACCGGCGTGCCGGACCGCGACGGCCACGTGAAGTCCGCCGACCTGCTCGACGTCGCGACCTACCCGACGATCACCTTCGTCAGCACCGGCGCGGTCGCCGGCAAGGGCGACGACGAGTACGTGCTCACCGGCGATCTGACGATCCGCGGCGTCACCCACCCGGTCGACCTCGACATCGCCTTCGAGGGCAGCTCCAAGGACCCGTTCGGCAACGTCCGGGCCGGCTTCACCGGCACCACGACCCTCAACCGCAAGGACTTCGGCCTGACCTTCAACGCGGTGCTGGAGACCGGCGGCGTCCTCATCAGCGACAAGGTCAAGGTCGAGCTCGACATCTCCGCGATCAAGGCGTCCTGACGGCTCTCCGGGAACGGCGCCTTGCCACTGTGGCCCGCGGAGGTGACCCTTCTGTTCCTCCGCCGGGCCCAGCGGTAAGGTCCACGCGACGCCGACATTCTGGGAGCACCACGGGAGGTGCGCCGATGCACGTGACCGTCAACTTCGACCGTTGCGCCAGCAGCGGCACGTGTGTTCAGCTCGTTCCGGACGTCTTCGAGATCCGGGACGACGGTTACCTCTATCTACTGAGCGAGGAGCCGGACGACACGCGGTGGGACGACCTTCAGGAGGCAGCCGACGCCTGCCCGACGGAGGCGATCAGCATCAGCGACGGCTGACGGGGCGCCGACGGACCGCGGGACGGTCGAGGGCCGCCGAGCGGTGCGGTCCGACCGACACCGGGTAGGAACTCGGGTGTGGATCCGCACAGGTGGTGCGGATCCACTCAGGGGGTGCCTCGATGGCGACGATCTATCGGCAGCAGCGACACCAGCAGACGCCCAGCGCCCTGTGGTCGGCGATGCTCGTCGTCGGGCTGGCCGTCACGGTGTTGGGACTTCTGCTGATCCTCAATCCGTTCGCGACGGCCGGCACTCTGGCCGTGCTTGCCGGGGTGGCTCTGGTCCTGTCCGGGATCGGTGAGACGCTGGCCGCCGCCAGGGCTGAGAACTCCGCCAGCACCGCCTTCTTCGGGGTCCTGCTCATCCTCGGCGGCGTCGTCGTGCTCCTGTGGCCGGGAGTGACGTTGCGGGTGCTGGCGCTGCTCGTCGGCGCCATCCTGATCGTCACCGGCGTCGCGCGGGCACTGGTGACCCGGGCGTTGCGATCGCCCGAGACCGGTGCCCGCGGCGTGGTGCCCAGCTACGCGGTGGCGGCGCTCAGCGTGGTACTGGGCGTGCTCGCCCTCGCCTGGCCGGACGCGACGATCGTGGCGCTTGCGGTGATCTTCGGGATCCAGCTCATCGTCACCGGAGTCACCGAGATCGCGCTGGGGCTGTCGCTGCGGCCGCGTACGCCTGCCTGACGCGGGGTTCTGGCGGCCTGGCGCCGACGGTCCGCCGCCCTGGGCACCGGCCGCCCGCCGCCCGCCCGCCACGCAGGCAGGCGACCCCCTCCCGGGACCTCCGTACCCTGCCGGCGTCACGGACTCGCTCAGGCGAGGATGCGGTCGCGCCAGCGGCGGATCGACTCCTCGTCGGCACCGTGGTCCCGAACCCAGCCGGCCACCCCGCCGGGATGGGCGTCGGTCGTCGCGATGACCGCCTCCGCGGCGGCGAGCGACGTCTTGACCAGCTCACGCCCCCGCTCCGGGTCGCTCACACCCGGCAGCAGGGCGTGCCCCTTGAGCCGCTTGACCACGCCACGCATGTTCTGCTCGGTGGCCGCGTAGTCGGCAAGGACGTCTCCCTCGACGACGCCGGCGAGGCGCAGCAGCACGGCGATCGTGACTCCGGTGCGATCCTTGCCGGCGGCGCAGTGCACGAGCACCGGACCCGGCGCCTCCCCCACGACCTTGACGATCGCGGCGAGCTGGGGGGCAGCGTGCTCGACCATCGCCACGTAGAGCGCCTGCAGGCCGCCCTCCATCGCACCCGAGGCGGCGGTGTGGCGGCCCGGTGCCGCCTCGTCGCCGAGCAGCGGAAACACCCTGATCTCGGCGCCGAGGGCGGCGAGCGGATGCGGATCGGGCCCGCGCTCGACGGCCGAGCGCAGGTCGATCACCGTACGCGGCGGCCAGGTCACCGACTCCGGCGGCGGGCGGTCCCCCGCCTTCGGCATCTCGCTGCGGTAGAGCACGCCGGGGCGGGTGCGACGGCCGTCCGCGGTCGTCATGCCCCCGACGTCGCGGAGGTTGACCAGCCCGGCGATGTCCGCCGGGGCCGGCGCCTCCAGCGGTGGGGCGGAACCTGTGCCCGCCGCGTCGGTCGGATCGGTGATTGACGTCATCGGGTTCTCCTCCGGCCGTGCGTGCCTGGTTACGGTCAGCGCCGATCGGCGCCGGTCGGGCCGGACCGCGGCCGGTCCGAGTCGGCTAGGACCCGGACGGCGGGCCCGTCCGCCCCTGACGCCGCCGCCGGCGGCGACCCCCATCCTCGCGGATTTCCGCTGGATGAACCCGCAATCACACGATGCGTCCGGCCACTTACCGCCCGCCGCGGGCGATGACGTCGCCGCTCACTGCTCGGTTGGATCGAGTTCGAACAGCGACAGGTCCACAGCAGCCCCCGCCGGGCGCGCCCTGGCGGACCCTGCTCTGCGGTGCGCGACATCACCGCCGGCGACCAGATCCGCAGCCGCCACCGCAGGGCCGCCCGCCAGTTCCACCGCGTCCGCCACCGTCGGATCGAGGTCGACCGGGTCGGTCAGCCGGGGATCCTTGTTGCGGACGTTGCCCACCGCCGCGCCCACCGGATGGGCGGCGAGCACCCCGACCGGCGCCGGCCGCAGCAGCGGGGCGAGCGCGGCGGGATCGGCCGCCGGGTCGATCCACCGGTCCCAGGCCGCCGCGGGAAGGATCACCGGCGATCGGTCGTGCAGGAACGCCAGGCCCTCGGCCGCCCCGGTGGTCAGGATCGTGAAGGTCACCAACGGTACGTCCCCCTTGCGCCACACCTCGTAGAGGCCGGCGAAGGCAAGGACCCCCTCGCCCGCCGGGTGCCCCGCCGGGTAGATGTAGAACGGCTGGCCGCGCCGGGAGCCGCCGCCCGGATGGAACCACTCGTAGAAGCCGGTGGCGGGCACGAGGCAGCGCCGGGCCGCGAAGGCCGCGCGGAACGCCGGCTTGGTCGCCACCGTCTCCGCCCGGGCATTGATCATCTTGGCGCCGATGGCGCGGTCCTTGGCCCAGGACGGCACCAGCCCCCAGGTGGCCAGCCGCAGGACCCGGCCGGCTGGCTCCCGCCCCGACAGATCGTCACCCGACGGGCCGCCCGCATCGCCGCCCGCATCGCCGCCGGCGGCGCCGCCCGGTCCGCCGCCGGCCTCGGGCGGCTCGGCGACGACGATCGGCATCGTCGAGGTGGGGGCGACGTTGTAGCTCTCCGCAACCCCGCCGCCGGTCTCGTCGCGCGCGGACATGGCGGCGACCAGATCGTCCGCCTTCAGCTTCTGCGTGTAACGACCGCACATGGCGACCAGTCTGGCAGCCGAGTCCGACAATTCCCGGTCGCTGCCGGCAGGCGCCCGGCGGGGGACCCGCGGCAGCGGCTCGGCGAAGCCCGATGCTCAGCCGAACAGCAGACCGCCCCCGCCGGCGAGGCAGGCGAGCCCCGTCAGGCCGAACAGACCCACCCAGAAGCCCGGGGGCAGCCCGGTCAGCCGGGCGAGCTGATCTGGATCCGAGTCCCTCCCCCGGCGCCGGCGCCGCTGCCGCTGCACCTCGACCACCGGCCGCAGCCCTCCCAGCAGCAGGAAGCAGGCGACGTAGGCGGCGAACCCGGCGCGCGCGGTGGGCGGCGCGAACCAGGAGACCGCGAGGATTGCCGCGGTGCTGACCACCAGCGACATCACCCCGAAGCCGTTGCGGATCACCACCAGCATCGCGAGCAGCATCGCCACACAGAGCTGGAGCACCAGGCTCGTGCGGCCGGTGGCCAGCAGGGCGGCGGCGCCGAGTCCGATCAGCGAGGGCGTGGGGTAGCCGGCGGCGACCGTGGCGATCACACCGGGGCCCGTCGGTCGTCCGGAGGAGACGGTGACCCCGGAGGTGTCCGAATGCAGGCGGACGCCGGCCAGACGCCGGCCGCTCGCGACCGCGGCCAGGGCGTGCCCGCCCTCGTGCGCAATCGTGATCACGTGTCGGGCGACGGGCCACAGTCGGTCGCTGAGCACCGTCACGGCCGCCAGGACGGCGGCGACGACGAAGACCCACTGCGGCGGCGCCGCCTGCGCCTCGATGCTGCGCCGCAGGATCTCCACCCGGCCGCTCCCCTCCGACAACTGCGCGTATGTACGCGTCGCCCGCTACGGCGCCGTCTCTCCCGATACGCGGCCGTCGGCCCGACACCGGCGACGGCGTCCGTTCGGACATCATCGATCCTCGGGCCAGGGGAGCGCGAAGGTGCCGGCGGGGGTCCTCGAAAGGGCGTGCGCTCCCCTGTCGGGCGCCCCCGTGGTCGGGGGGCGGCGGTAGGGTCGGGAACGCGTTTGGGTGCCCGGGGGAGACCGCGAGGACAAGCTGAGGAGTGGCCCGTCGTGGCGGAATACGTCTACCGGCCGGTTATCACTGTGGCGAGGGGGCTGTTCGGCGCGCTGCGCCTGCGGCTCGACGTGCGGGGTGCGGAGAACATCCCCGCCTCCGGGGGCGGCATAGTACTGATCAACCACGTCTCCTATCTCGACTTCGCGCTCGCCGGCCTGCCGTTCTGGACCGCCCGGCGGCGGCTCGTCCGTTTCATGGCCAAGAAGGAGGTCTTCGACCATCGGATCTCCGGTCCGCTGATGCGCGGGATGCACCACATCCCGGTCGACCGGCAGGCGGGGGCCGCGTCGCTGCGGGACGCGCTGAAGGCGCTGCGCGCCGGCGAGTTCGTCGGGGTCTTCCCCGAGGCGACGATCAGCCCGAGTTTCTGCCTGGCCTCCTTCAAGTCCGGTGCGGCCCGGATGGCGGCGCACACGAACGTCCCGGTGATCCCGGTGATCCTCTGGGGCAGCCAGCGGGTTCTCACGAAGGGCCATCCGTTCCAGCTTCGGGACGCCATCGGCACCCCGATCTCCATCACGGTGGGCCGGCCGGTCCCCCCGGCCGAGCTCACCGACCGCCAGACCGGGACGGACGTCCTGCACAAGGTGATGACCGAGCTGCTCGACGAGGCGCAGCGACGCTATCCGCGTCCCGCGCCCGGCGAGGCCGACTGGTGGGTGCCCGCGCACCTCGGCGGGTCGGCCCCCCCGCCGCCCACCGAGCCGGACGACCCGGAGTCGTGAGCCGGCAGGTGGCGCCGCAGGTGTCGCGCCGAGAAATGCGGCTTGCCCTCGCCGAGCGGACGACGCCGCGGCGCGACGTCGACAGAGACCTTCCAGACCGGCGAGATGTTCCAGTCCGGCGCGAGATCTTCCCGTCCGGCGAGGTGTTTCCAGACCGGCGAGGTGTTTCCAGACCGGCGATGACGGAGTGTTCGCCGACGCGCTGACCGACGTTGATCTGCAGATCCGGCCGGAGCCCGCCGCCATGGGAAAGGCCACCGGCGACGAGGAGTGTTTCGCCTCCCCTGCTCATGGCACGGCCCTGCGCCTGGTCGATCAGCGGGTGCCCCTGTGCCGCAACCACCATCGTTGCTGGATCTACCTCCGTCGGGGGATTGCACCTGCGGCCTGTCCGCCGTCCTCGATCGCGGCCGGCGCGCGGCCGGGGACGGTGGAACTCGCGCTGGTTCTCGGCCGCGCAGCCGTTCATCCGGATCGGGACCGGCCTCGGCGCCGGGTGTACCGCCGCACGCCGGAACAGCCCTGGCCTGGAACGCGGCGAGGCGGAACGAGGCACGTCGCCACTCGCCGCCGGCACTATCGGGGCCCTGGGATGCCCGGTTCCGCTTTCCCCGCGTTTACCGTGAAGGCACCTGGGTACCCGACCGGGCGGATCATGATGCGAAAGAGGGACGTCAGGCGGAGGTTTTCCCGTGCTCACCGTAGGCTGGATTTTACTGGTGATCTGCGCCGTCGCCGTCCTCGCCAGCGTCATGCTCCTTGGGCAGCGTGACAGCCGACGGGCGGGGCTGCAGCGGCGATTTGGTCCCGAGTACGACCGCGTGCTCGCCGAGCACTCGGACCGGCGATCGGCGGAGCGCCAGCTCCGCCAGATTGCCGACCGGCGCGACGCGCTTACCATCACACCGCTGACCCAGGCCGAACGGGAGACCTACACGGCCCGCTGGGAGACGCTGCAGACCCGTTTCGTGGACGATCCCGCCGAGGCGACCAGCCTGGCGGACGCCCTCGTCGGTGAGGTGATGCGGGCCCGGGGATACCCGGCCGGCAGTTTCACCGAACGCACCGAACTGCTGTCCGCCGACCATCCGCGCGTCGTCGCCGGCTACCGGGAGGCGCATCAGCGGACCACGGCCAAGCCGGACGGGAAGGGCGCCGCGGGCCGGCGGGACACCGAGAGCCTGCGCTCGGCCTTCGTGCGCTACCGCGAGGTGTTCAACCAACTGGTCGGCGTGACCGCCGGCGCCAGCAGCCACGCCGTCGCCGGCGCCAGCGCCGCCGCCAGCGCCAGCGCCAGCGACGACCAGGCAGCCAAGCCGGACCGGCAGGACCGGCCTGCCGCCGGCCTCGCCGCCACCCCCGGTCAGCGGGAGGCGTGAACCCGCGCGCTGACAACCGTCCACCAGAACCCTTCTCTCGGCGGGGTGACCTCCGCGGTCACCGCGCCGACGGCACCCATGCCGCCCTGTGGCCGGCCCCCTCGTAGCACGACAGGAAGGACCGTCATGAGCCTCGACGGCATCAGGCACGACCGCCGCCCCGCGGCGAACTCCCGGCCCGGCCAGGGGCGCGACGCCGACCGGTGGCGGGAGATCCTGCTCGGCTTCGTCGACGATCCTCGGGCCGCCGTCGAGCAGGCCGACCGCCTGGTCGACGAGGCGGTACGCGCCCTGCAGGACCGGATCGAGGCGCAGCGCGGCGACCTGCGCGAGGCATGGCGCTCCCGCGGCGAGGCGTCGACGGAGGACCTGCGGATGGCCCTGCGCGGCTATCGCGATCTCTGCCAGGATCTGCTCGCCTACGACCGCGGGGAGTCCCGCAGCTTCGCCCCGACGGGGTCGGCGTCGCTGGTGGCGCGGGACGCGGGCCGGGCCGCCGCCGGGACGAGCGGTGCCGCCGATCCCGCCGCGAGGCCCTCCACCGACGTCCGACCGTCCGCCGCCGCCCCGGCCCGGCCGGCCTCGGACGAGGAGCGGCCCCGGACGCCCATCCCGATGGAACCGTCCCGGTCGCGGATCGCGCCGGCCAATGCGATGTGGGACGGGATCCGCTAGGCCCGGTAGCGGGCTGCCAGAGCACGCCGCCGCGGCGGATGGACGTTCGCCCGGCTCAGGTCGCCGCCGTAGTGGGCGAGGACGCGGTCGTCCATCAGCCGGAACCACACCGGGGGCAGGTACGCGGCGAGCAGCAGCGTGGCGTATCCCGCCGGCAGTTGAGGCGACTCCTCGAACGACCGCAGGACCTGGTAGCGCCGGGTGGGATGGGCGTGATGATCGCTGTGCCGTTGGAGCTGGTAGAGCGCCAGATTGCTGGTCACCGCGTCGCTGTTCCAGCTGTGTCGCGGGGTGACGGGCTCGTGGCGCCCGTCGGCGGTGCGGGCCCGGGCCAACCCGTAGTGCTCGATGTAGTTGACGCCTTCGAGCAGGGTGAATCCGAACACCGCCTGAGCGACGAGGAAGACAAGCACCGACGGCCCGAAGGCGACGGCCAGCGAGCCGAACAGGACGGCGGTGAGCAGCCACCCGAGCATCACCTCGTTGCGCAGCGAGATCACCCGCGCTCCGCGCAGCCGCAGCCGACGGCTCTCCAACGACCAGGCCGACCGCAGGCTGCCCACCACGGTGCGCGGCCAGAAGCGCCAGAAGCCCTCCCCCAGGCGGGCGCTGGCCGGGTCGGCCGGCGTCGCGACCCGCACGTGATGACCCCGGTTGTGTTCGACGTAGAAGTGCCCGTAGCAGGTGGGCGCGAGCATCAGCCGCGCCAGCCACCGTTCGCGCCGAGCCCGCTTGTGGCCCAGTTCGTGGGCCGTCGTGATCCCCACCCCGGTCACCGTGCCGACCGAGATCACCGCGCCGACGCGGGCGGCCGGCGACAGGTCACCGCCTGCCCAGGCCGCGGCGCCGAGGACCAGACCGATGCCGGCCAGCGGCAGATAGAGGTAGGTGCAACGGCGATAGAACGGATCCGCTTCCAGAGCGGCCCGGATCTCCTCGGGAGGATTCACCGAATCCGCCGGCGTCGATATGTCCAGCAGCGGGACACCGACGAAGACGAACAACGGCGTGATCCACCAGTGCACCCCGAGACCTGTGCGGTGCCACAATCCATAGCTCACGATGGCGAGCAGTGGAACGATGACGGCGGTCAGCCACATGTACCGCTTACCGTCACGCCAGGCAATCCCGCCGGGCGCGGTGAGCACGGGAGCCGCCACCGGCACCTCCGATCCGCCGGGCCGACCGGCAGGTCACCGAGCGGGCCGGTAGCGGCACGAATCGGGCATCCGACGGTTCGGCAGAACTGACCCGCCAATCTGCCATCCGTTCCTCCACCATGACAACAGGATGTCCGCCACAACGACCCGTGAGGAGTAACCCGGCAGTGGCGATGGACGGTGCGCGGCTGCGGCCGGAGGGCCGGCGGTCGCGTTCGATGAGCGACTCGCCGCCCTGGATCGGCGGGGTGATGGTGGGCACGCTGCTGCTGGCGGCCCTCGTCCTGATCACCTACACGCTGCTGCCCCTGCCCGGTCAGGAACGGCTCGGCGAGGGCAACTACCTGCTCGCGGCGGCGCTGTTCGCCGCGAACATCGCGTTCCCCCGGCTGCTGCGGCGGGTGCGGCGGGCGCGGCGACGCCGCACGGAGCGCCGCCGCTGATCGGTCGAGCTGCGCGGGCCGGCCGTTGAGCTGCGCGGGGCCGGCCGACGTGGGGTGTCCCACGTGTGGCCCTGCGCGGTGGCGTCGGCTGCCACGATGGCCGGATGTCCGCCCTGGTCGTCCTGCTCGTCGGCCTGGTCGCGGGCATCGTGGTCCGGCGGCGGCAGCGACTGCCCGCCCAGGCCGCCGCGGTCGTCAACACCTGGCTGCTCGACATCGCGCTGCCGGCGCTCGTCCTGCGCGCCATGCACACCGTGACCTTCCCGGGCAACCTCGCGCTCGTGGTGGCCGCGCCCTACCTGCTGTTCGCCCTGTCCACGGCGCTGTACCTGCTCGCGGCGCGGCCGATGGGGCTGTCCCGCCAGACGGTGACGGCCCTGGTCGCCGCGACGGCGGTGGCCAACACCAGCTTTGTCGGCTTCCCGATGGTCACGGTCTTCTTCGGGGCGTCGTCGGTGCCCATCGCCGTCCTCGTCGACCAGCTCGGTTCGTTCCTGCTGCTCAACACCGTGGTGCTCGGCGCCGTCACGATCATCGCCGGGTCGTCGCTGCCGCGTGCGGAGCTGGCTCGCCGCGTCCTGACCGCCCCGGCACTGTGCGCCCTGGTGGCCGCGCTGGTGCTGCGGCCGTTGACCTTCCCCGGCTGGCTGGACTCGGCGCTTGCCTCGCTCGGCGCGACCCTCACGCCGCTCGCCCTGTTCTCCATCGGCCTGCAGCTGGAGGTGCGGGCCGTCCGGCAGTGGTGGCGCGAGCTGGCGCTCGGCCTCGGCGTGAAGCTGGTCGTCGCCCCCGCGTTGGTGGTGGGGATCTACGCGCTGACCGGAACGCTCGGCGACCACGACGTGACGATCGCGCTGTTCGAGGCGGCGATGCCACCGATGGTCGCGGGCGCGCTCATCGCCGCCCGGCACGACCTCGCCACCCCGCTGCCCAGTCTGCTGGTGGGGGTCGGGGTGCCGCTGTCGTTCGCCACGCTGCCGGTCTGGTCGTTGCTGTTGAAGTCCTGACCTGGACCGACGTCTGATCTGATGAGCGGAACAGGCGCACGGTCTAGGCTGGAGTGCGGACATGGAAGTGGTGTCCGGAGCCGTCGCCCCAGCCGCCCGACGCCTCGTGGAAGCGGGCCGAGATCCGTCGCGCGCCGCCTGCGGTTGACGTGCCGCGCCCGCGTGGCCGATCGTCGTGGCTGCCGCGGCTCCGGCACCGTCGATGCCCCCAGGCAGATCCGGGACCAGGCGAGCACGAGGAGTGACTTCGGTGGATGCGGTGCAGACAGCGGACCCCGTCGCCCAGGCGACCGCCGCCGAGGTGACGGCCGCCCAGGTGGCCGCCGCCGAGGCTGCCGCCGCCGAGGCCGGCTCGGGTTCACCGTTCGCCCGCCTGGGCGTGATCGGGTGCGGGCTGATGGGCTCCGGGATCGCCGAGGTCGCCGCCCGCGCGGGCCTGGACGTCGCCGTCCGCGAGATCGACGAGCCGGCCCTGAGCGCGGGTCGCAAGCGGCTGACGTCCTCGCTGGACCGCGGGGTCCGCGGCGGCAAGCTGACCGAGGCGGACCGGGACGCGGTGCTCGCGCGGCTGACCTTCACCACCGATCTCGGCGACTTCGCCGACCGCGACGTCGTGATCGAGGCGGTCGCCGAGAACGAGCAGCTCAAGGCGGACATCTTCGGGGCGCTCGACAAGGTTGTGACGCGCCCGGACGCGATCTTCGCCTCCAACACCTCGTCCATCCCGATCATGAAGCTGGGCATGGCGACGTCCAGGCCGGAGCAGGTCGTCGGCATCCACTTCTTCAACCCGGTGCCCGTCCAGAAGCTCGTCGAGATCGTCCCGTCACTGCTGACGGCGCCGGCGACCGAGACCGCCGCCGAGGGCTTCGTCACCGGCCGGCTCGGCAAGGAGGTCATCCGCTCGAAGGACCGGGCCGGCTTCGTGGTGAACTCGCTGCTCGTCCCCTACCTGCTGGCCGCGGTGCGGATGCTGGAGTCCGGCTTCGCCGTCGCGGACGACATCGATCGCGGCATGGTGCTCGGCTGCGCCCACCCGATGGGCCCGCTGCGCCTGTGCGACCTCATCGGCCTCGACACGATCAAGGCGGTGGCCGAGTCGATGTACGAGGAGTTCAAGGAGCCCCTGTACTCCCCGCCCCCGCTGCTCATGCGCATGGTCGACGCCGGACTGCTCGGCAAGAAGACCGGCCGCGGCTTCCACAACTACACGGCCTGACCCCCGCCCTTCGCGGACCCGACGACCAAGGCGGCCCGTTGTGAACCCGAGCTTCGACCTCTACCAGCTCGCCGAGGAGCACACCGCGCTGCGGGAGGCGGTCCGCACCCTCGCCGAGAAGGACATCGCGCCGTTCGCCGCCGAAGTCGACGAGCACGAACGGTTCCCGGACCAGGCACGCGAGGCGCTCGACCGGGCCGGCTTCGCCGCGGTGCACGTCCCGGAGAGCTACGGCGGGCAGGGCGCGGACTCGGTGGCCACCTGCATCGTCATCGAGGAGGTCGCCCGCGTCTGCGCGTCGAGCTCGTTGATCCCCGCGGTGAACAAGCTCGGCAGCATGCCGATCATCCTCGCCGGATCCGAGGAGCTCAAGCGCCTCGTGCTGCCCTCCCTGGCCAGCGGCGAGGCGATGATCTCCTACGCGCTCTCCGAGCGGGAGGCGGGTTCCGACACCGCCTCGATGCGCACCCGTGCCCGCCTCGACGGCGACCACTGGGTCCTCGACGGCACCAAGACCTGGATCACCAACGCCGGCGTGTCGACCTGGTACACCGTGATGGCCGTGACCGACCCGCACGCGACGAAGAAGGCCGACGGCATCTCCGCCTTCGTCGTGCACCGCGACGACCCCGGCTTCGAGGTCGGCTCGAAGGAACGCAAGCTCGGCATCAAGGGCTCCCCCACCCGGGAGATCCACCTCACCGGCTGCACGATCCCCGCCGACCGCATCATCGGCGAGCCGGGCACCGGCCTGCGCACGGCACTCGCCACCCTCGACCACACCCGGCCGACGATCGGCGCGCAGGCCGTGGGCATCGCCCAGGGGGCGCTCGACGCCGCCCTCGCCTACGTCAAGCAGCGCCGCCAGTTCGGCCGGGCGATCGCCGACAACCAGGCCGTCCAGTTCATGCTCGCCGACATGGGCATGAAGATCGAGGCGGCCCGCCACCTCGTCTACGTCTCGGCCGCGCGGGCCGAACGCGGCGAACCGAACCTCGGCTTCGTCTCCGCCGCCGCCAAGTGCTTCGCCTCGGACGTGGCGATGGAGGTCACCACCGACGCGGTGCAGCTGTTCGGCGGGGCAGGCTACACCCGCGACTTCCCGGTCGAGCGGATGATGCGCGACGCCAAGATCACCCAAATCTACGAGGGCACCAACCAGGTCCAACGCGTCGTCATGTCCCGCGCCCTGCTCAAGGGCTAGATCCCTCGGCCCGACCTGGAGCACTGGGCCCCGACCTGGAGCATTCGGCCCGACCTGGGAACCGCTGGTGCGCCGGGGCGCCGGCGCCCCGCGGGCAGGAGCGGGCCGCCCGGCGTCATGGGGACCTTGGGGGGGCGGGCAGCGTCACTGGATGCAGGAGGCCACGGCCGTCGTGGTCGGCACGGCCGTCGGGCTGGCGGTCGCGGTCGTGCCTTCCGGCTCGACGGCGCTGGCGCTCGGAATGGAGCCCGGCG
The DNA here is from genome assembly GCF_000058485.1 of Frankia alni ACN14a. Classification (NCBI taxonomy): domain Bacteria; kingdom Bacillati; phylum Actinomycetota; class Actinomycetes; order Frankiales; family Frankiaceae; genus Frankia; species Frankia alni. Next base: position 2,151,012 of record NC_008278.1, on the reverse strand, counting down.
TCGTGATCTGGGGAGTGATGGCGGCGCCCGGCAGGGACGGCCCGGCGACGATCAGGCCGGAGCGCGCGAGGCTGACCCGGCCGGAGGCGCGTGAGGCTCCAGCCGTTGCCGACACCGATGCCGATGCCGACACCGATGCCGACACTGATGCCGATGCCGACGCCGGCCCCTGCGGGGAGGCGGTGGCGGTCGGCGCGGCCACGTCCCGCCCGTCGGCCCGGGCGGTGGCCGAGGCGCTCGGCCCGGGCTGGCGAGTGACGCCGGGCGAGGCGAGGGGGTCGGTGCCCGGTGAGGCGGTGGGATCCGCGGTGGCCGGCGCGCTGTGGCCGTCGCCCATCGTGCGGGCGAAGAAGGCGCGCACGGCGTCGGGATCGTAGAGGAAGTAGAACGCCGGATGGGCGACCTGCCCGGTGACCGGAATCGTCGCGAAGGTCACCGCCCCGCTGTCCATGCCGTGCAGCCGGGTGGCGAGCCGGCGCAGGTCGGCGAGGTCGGTGGCGTCGTCGAGGACGGTGGACCGGGTGACGGCCCCCAGGAACGCGGCGAGTTTGGCGGGGCGCAGCAGCACGTCACCGGAGGACACCTTGCGGAACACCGCGGCCAGGAACGCCTGCTGGCGATGGATGCGCGACAGGTCGCCGTCGATGAATCCGTGCCGCTGGCGGACGAAGGCGAGGGCCTGCGCGCCGACGAGGTGGTTGGCGCCCGGCTGCCCGGCGAAGCCGGAGCTGGGATCGTTGAGGTTGGTCGCGTGAACCAGCCGGCCGTTGTCGAGGATCACCGTCTCGACGTAGGGCGAGGCGGTCAGGCAGACGTCGACGCCGCCGATGGCGGTCGTCATCTGCTGGAACCCGCCGAAGTCGATTTCGGCGTAGTGGTCGATGCGCACGCCGGTGAGCTGCTCCAGCGTGGCGACCAGCAGGGCCGGGCCGCCGCTGTTGAAGGCGCTGTTCACCCGGTCCCGGCGCGCCCGGTGGGTGCCGCCGTCGCCGTCGGTGTAGGCGGGGATCGGCAGGTAGAGGTCACGCGGAATGGAGACGATCTGGGTCGTGCCGTCCGACGACAGGTGCGCGATCATCATCGTGTCCGAGCGGGCCCCGCCGACCTTCGCGGCGTCCGTGCCGGTCCGCACGTCGGAGCCGACGAGCAGCCAGTTCTCCGTCCCCGCCGGCACCGCCGGGGGCCGGGAGACGTCGACGTGCGGCAGGGCGATGCTCGCACGTGCGATCTTGCGGTCGTAGACGGTGAGGACCACCCAGCCCGACACCGTCGCGGCGAGGACGGCGACGCTCAGCACGGCCGCGAGGACGAGCGTGATCCGGGACCCCAGGCCGCGCCGGCGACCGGGACCCCGCGCGGCCGGCTCGGACCCGGATCCGCCGTCCGGGTCCCCCGAACCGTCCACCGGACTGCCGGGCCCGCCGGCGACCGGCCCGCCCGGGACGGCGGACAGTGGCGACGCGACGGCCCGCGTGGACGTGGCCGACGGTCCGCGGTAGATCGGCGCCGTGGCGTCGCCGGTGCCGACCGCCACGCCGGTGGCCGGCGGTCCCGGGTCGGCGGCGGTCCGAGGACCGTCCCCCCCTTCGGGGCCGGGTTCGGCATTGCCGCGACCAGCGGGCGGACTGGACCGACCTTCGGCAGGCGGAACGTCCCGGGAGGCGGAGGTGGGCACCGGTCGCTTCACGTCGGCGCCCCTCCCCCGCGATGATGCCGGCGAATTGACCGGATAGACCTACCACAATAGGCGGTATTTCCCGGCCATCGCTGCCCCGGACGGGGCTATGTGACGACGACCGCCCTTACCAGGACGGATCTGCACCGGCCGCACCATGTCGGCCACGCAGGCGGATCCCCCCGGGGCCGCCGGTGTGGACATCGGCGTTCAACTCCGTCCGCCCCCTCTGCCATCCCCTCCGTGTCCGTTTTGTCCAGCAAGGCGGTGCGACTTTCCTGGGGCGAAAAAGGCGAGCCGGTACGTACGCACTCGTAACGCGCGGCCACGGGTACGGGTCCGGCCAGCGGCTCTGGTACGACAGAAGGGTCAAAACGACGCAGTACAGGGAGGCTTCTTGTCCAGACCCGTCCTCGTCCTCGTCCCGACCGACGGCGGCGTCACGGCACTGTCGGCGGTCCCCGGGATCGAGCCGCTGCGGTACGACCCGGACGCCCCCCTGCCGGCGGCGGCCCGCGAGGCCGAGGTGCTGGTCGTGGCGGGGCTCGCGGTGCAGCGCCAGCTCGACGCGATGCGGGAGCTGCCGAAGCTGCGCCTGGTGCAGACCATCAGCGCCGGCACCGACCAGTGGCACGGCAGGTTGCCGGCGGGGGTGGCTCTGTCGAACGCCCGGGGCGCGCACGGCGGTTCCACCGCCGAATGGGCAGTGGGCGCGCTGCTGGCCCTCTACCGCGAGATTCCGCAGTTCCTCACCGACGCCGCCGCCGGCCGCTGGGAACAGCGTCAGACCGGGACGCTCGCCGGCCGGCGGGTGCTCATCCTCGGCGCGGGCGATCTCGGCACCGCGCTGCGCCGGCGGCTCGAACCGTTCGAGACCGAGGTCAGCATGGTCGCCCGGCGGGCGCGGCCCGGCGTGCACACCCTCGACGAGGTGGCGGACCTGCTGCCCCACCACGATGCCGTGGTGGTGATGCTGCCGCTCACCGACGAGCTGCGCGGTCTGGTCGACGCCGCCTTCCTCGCCCGCATGCCCGACGGCGCGATCCTGGTCAACGCCGCCCGGGGGCCCCATGTCGTGACGTCGGCGCTGCTGGCGGAGCTCGAGTCCGGGCGGCTGCGGGCGGCACTGGACGTCACCGATCCGGAGCCGCTGCCGCCCGGCCATCCGCTGTGGCGGGCCCCGGGCCTGCTGCTCACTCCGCACGTGGGCGGCATGACCACCGGCGTGTCGCAGCGGATCTGGAGCGTGATCGCCCGCCAGCTCGACCAGTACGTCCGCGACGGTCGACCGGAGAACCTCGTCGGCTGAACCCGAGAACCTCGCCGCCAGGCCGGGAGACCTCGCCGGTGGGCCGGGAGAACCCGCCGGTGGGCCGGGAGAACCCGTCGGCCGGCCACCGTGGGCACGGGCCCGGTCAGGCGCGGTCGAGCTCCGCGAGGGTGCGGCGCAGGCCCTCGGCCAGCGGGGTCGGTTCCCAGCCGAGCTCGGTCCGGGCCCGAGTGGCGTCCGGGATGGCGTTCCACCGCAGGTAGTGGAGCTGGCCGCGGGCAAGCGGCGGCGGGCGGCGGGTCAGCCGGGCCACCGCCTCGCCGCCCGCGGCGAGCACCGAGGCCGCCACGGCCGGGATGGTGACGACCGGCGGGCGACCCCGCCCCCCGGCGACGACGACCGCCGCGGTCAGCTCCCGCAGCCCGACATGAGCGTCGGACAGGATGTACCGCGCGCCGGGACGGCCCGCGTGGGCGGCCGCGAGGTGACCGCGGGCCAGTCCCTCGGTGAAGACCAGGCCGAAACCGCCGGGGGGGACGGCGGGCAGCAGTCCGCGCAGCGCCGGGCGGAACATCCGGCTTTCCATCGAGGTCGGCCCGTAGGGCGGGAAGCCGTAGACGGTGGCCGGGTTGACGATGACCACCTGCATGCCACCGGCGGCGGCGAGCACCGCCCGTTCCGCGCGCTGCTTGGATCGCTCGTACGGGGTTCCCTTCGGGGCGGCGGCGAGGGCGGTCTCGTCGAAGCGGCCGCCCGGTGGGGCGTCGAACACGTCGATCGTGCTGGTGTGCACCAGCCGGCGCACGCCGGCCCGCGCGGCCGCCCGCGCGACGTTGTCCGAGCCGGCCACGTTGACCCGGTCGAACTCGGCGGCGTCGGGCAGCCACTGCTCGGGAACGCCCATGGCGTTGAACACGATCTCGGTTCCGGCCACGGCGGCCGGCAGCGTCGCCGGATCGGTGACGTCCCCCACGACGACCTCGACCGGCCGGGGCAGGCCGGGCACCCGGGCCGGGTCGCGGACCAGAACCCGCACCTGGTGGCCGGCCTCGAGCGCGGCCCGCACGACCGCCCCGCCGACCTTGCCGGTCGCGCCGGTGACCAGGACCCTCACCGGCGCGAGCCTACGTCGGGTCAGCTCCCGGGCCGGGCCACGACCCGCTGCCCCGCTGCTCCGCTGCTCCAGCCGCCTCGCTGCTCCAGCCGCCTCGGCCGCTCCGGCCGCCTCGGGAGCCGTCGGCCGGATCCCGCCGGCCCCGGCCGAGCAGCCGGGAACGCCCGGCGGCGCCGCGCCTGGCCTCGACCATCGCGCGCGCCACGTCCCAGCCGGTGCGGTACCAGCCGGAGCGCACCACGGCGTCGTCGTCGATGCCGGGTCGGCCCTGCGCGGTGCGCGGCCGGGGCAGGCCGAGCAGCAGGTCCGCGCCCGCCGGCGGGATGGTCGTGTGGGTGCTGGCGATCGCCGCGTAGTCGCCGAAGAACTTCACTTCGAGTCGTTCTCGGCGGATCTTGCCCGCCCCGTCCGGGACGAGGCGCAGAAAGTACAGCACGCTGGTCCCGCCGGCGGCGGCGCGGTCGTGCGGGTTGTAACCGCCGCCGTCCCAGTGGAACTCCGCACGGGTCCGCAGCACCCAGCGCAACCCCTCGATGATGATCGGGTTCGGCTCGGGCAGGCGCATCGCGAAGTGCCGTTCCAGCTCGAAGGCGCGCTCCTGCTCGACGAGGCCGGGCGGCAGTTCGGGGGTGCGCCGCACCATGAAGATCTCGACCGTGCGGCCGGCGCCGGTGTCGGAGCGCAGCGACGCGTGGGTGAGGCGCACGTCGAGCAGGTCCGGCCGCACGCCGTAGCGTTCGCCCAGCCGGGCCCGCACGATGACGCTCGGGACCAGCGGGCTGGGCTCGAGCCCGAGCGAGGCCAGCGCGGCCAGGGCGGCGTCGAAGTCGTTGACGGCGATCAGCAGCGCCGCGTGGTCGAGCACGCAGTACGTAGCGACGAGCGCGACCAGCTCGGCGGCACCGTCGATCCCGTCGAACAGGCCGGCAAGCAGCCCCTCGGTGTTCAACGACCGCAACGGCGCGCAGACGGCCTCGATGCGGCGGACGTCGACCTCGTCGATGGCCGCGACTGCATCGATGTCCGCGACTGCATCGATGTCCGCGACAGCGTCGACGGCAGTGACAGCGTCGACGGCAGTGACGTCCTTGATCGCCGTGACGGTGCTTCGCCCGGCGACGGCGTCCTCCCGAGGGTCTCGCAGTGGCCCCCGTAGTGGCCCGGTTCCCGTCGGCGTGTCCGTCATTGCGTGCCGCCTCTCGCCACGCGGCGCGGGCCCGATCGGGCGCGCCGGTCCCGGTCCCGGACCGGTCCCGGACCGGGACTCGGCGGGGCGGCCACGGTCCTGGTCCACAGGGCCGGGCCGCCACACCGAGCCGGCTGGCTGGCTAAAGGCATCCGGGGTGGGCGCCGAAACTTTTCCGGGAGCCTAGCGGCCGCGTGTAACGGCTTCGTTGTCAGCCCACTCCCGGAGGCGGGTAGCGGGTAAAATTGCGGATGAGACCCGGGCGGCGTCAAGTCGGTGCGCGGCCGAGGCGGGCGACGCCCGTCGTCCGGTGGTCCCCGGCCCCGGTGGAATGCCGGCGGCGCCTGCCGCGCTTCTTTTCAGGTGACGGAAGCGACCGGTGGTGTAAGGAGGACCTCGATCGTGCTTGATCCGCAGGAGCTTTACAGTCTCACCGAGGACGCGTCCGACGACCCCATCGACGCTCATCGCCCGATCATGCTGGAGGCGCTGACCGGCGTCGTCGACGCCGGTAACGCGGTCAGCCTCGCCGGCGAGCACCTGCTGACCGCGCTCGACCATCGCATCGTCGCGACGTTCGACGTCGATCAGTTGCTGGACTACCGGTCCCGCCGGCCAACCATGATCTTCTCCGAGGACCACTGGGAGAGCTACACGGATCCCGTACTCGCGCTCTACCAGCTTCGCGACGAGTCGGACACGCCGTTCCTCCTGCTCACCGGCCCCGAGCCGGACCTGCAGTGGAAGCGCTTCACGGCCGCCGTTCGCGGGCTGGTGGCCCGGCTCGGCGTCCGCCTCACCGTCGGGCTCAACGCCGTGCCGATGGCGGTTCCGCACACCCGTCCCGCGACGATCACGGCCCACGGGAGCAGCAAGGAGCTGGTCGTCGGCTACGAGCCGTGGCTGCGCCGCCTCCAGGTTCCCGGCAGCGCCGGGCATCTGCTGGAGTACGAGCTGGGCCGCGACGGTCGGGATGCGATGGGCTTCGCCGTCCACGTTCCGCACTACCTGGCCCAGACGACCTACCCTGCGGCCACCGAGGTGCTGTTGACGTCCGTGTCGAAGGCGACCGGCCTCATGCTTCCGCTGGACGGGCTGCGCTCCGCGGCGGTCGCCGTTCAGGACGAGGTCAACAGCCAGATCGCCCAGGGCGGGGAGGCCGCGGCGCTCGTCCACGCGTTGGAGGAGCAGTACGACGCCTACCAGCGGGGGCGGCGCGGCCCCAGCCTGCCCACGATCGACGCCGAGCAGAAGCTGCCGACCGCCGACGAGCTCGGGGAAGCACTCGAGCGTTTCCTCGCCGAGCAGTCCGAGCCGGGCGGTCCGAACCCGCTGTCCTGAATCCGACACCCGGACCCAATCACCGGGAACCGACAACGCGGAACTGGCCACTCGAAACCGATCGGCCCGGTGTCGACCAGCTGTCCGCGCGTCACCCAAGGCGCAGGAACTCTCTCCATCCGTGAGTGCACACGGCCTTGGCCTGCTGTTTCCTGGCGCCGGCCCAGAATGCCGCCACTGGCGATTCGCCACCGGCAGGAGTCGCCCGATCGCCGTTATGTCACAAGCACGGTGTGTGTGGGTCTCCCGCCGCCACGACGGCGGGAGACCCCAACCCGATCCAGGCAGGTTCAGCGACGGCCGGGCACGCGGCCGATGCTGGCGTCCGACAGCGCCCGGACCGACAGTCCGTCGACGAACCGCTCGACGATCGCCCCCACAGGCCAGCGTTCGACCTCCGTGAGCAGGCGCGATGCCTCCGCGTCGGCGTGGCGGGCGTCCCAGCCCTGCGCGTCCAGACTGTTACGCAACGCCTCCAGGTACTCCGTTTCCGTAATTCCAGGAAGGTCTCGGACCATCGCCGTCGTCGTTCCGTAGAAAGAACCCAGGCCGACGAAGACCCGGCCACATTCACACCGACCGTGCGGCCGGTCCAGGTGCATGTCACAGAATGCACGCAGGGTTACGAGCTCACCTTCCACCGCCCAGTGGAAATCGTCGACACGCAGGCCCTGCGCGTACGCGGTGGCCGTGAGAAGTTTCATGACTCCCAAGCTCCTCGTGGTCGCCCGACCGCTTCCGGGTGGGAAGCGGATGCCCTCCGGATCTACGAGAAGACAACCATCCCCCACCGACAAAAGTCTCGGCTTAGCCATGATCGGGGTACTCTCGACGCACGTCCCGGACCGGCCGCGGGGACCGGCCCGAGACGATTCCGGTGGGAAGATCCAGTGGGAGGACGGCAGCCGGTGACTGCGCCTGTCGCCGCCACGGCCGACTCCACCCCGGCCCCCGAAGGTGCCGGATCCGCCGAGGCCGCCGAGCCCCGCAGGCAACGGCTCGCCGCGGGCGCCGCAACCTGGCGGGGTGTGCTGTTCCTGCTGCTGAACCTCCCTTTGGGCATTATCGGCTTCGTCTGCGTGACGACGGCGCTGGCCCTCGGTGCCGGCCTGGTGGTCACGGTGATCGGGATACCCGTGCTCGCGTTCGGCCTGCAGTTGTGCCGCGTGTTGGGCACCATCGAGCGGGTCCGGGCGCGGTGGCTGCTCGGCCTGCGCATCGACGCGCCGTCGCGGCGACCGCGCCGCCGGGCCGGCGGGCTCGGCTCGATGTTCGCCGCGCTGGCCGATCCGGTGTCCTGGCGCACCGCGTTGTATCTGTTCATCCGCCTGCCCTGGAGCATCATCAGCTTTGTGGCGGCGGTGCTGCTGCTCACGGTGGGCTGGGTGGTGCTGCCCTCGGCCACCCGCGGGCTCGTCGCGGTCGATCGAGCGATGATCCGCGGACTGCTCTCCCCGTCGGAGGAGGTGGAGCGGCGCATCCGGGAACTGGAGGCGGACCGGGGCACGCTCGCCGACTCCGCCGCCGCCGACCTGCGGCGGATCGAACGCGACCTGCACGACGGCGCGCAGGCCCGGCTCGTCGCGCTGGCCATGGGCTTGGGGCTGGCGAAGGAGAAGCTCGCCGACGATCCTGACGCCGCCGCCCTCATGGTCGCCGAGGCGCACGGCGAGGCGAAACTCGCCCTGCAGGAACTGCGCGACCTGGCCCGCGGCATCCATCCCGCGATCCTCACCGACCGCGGGCTGCCCGCCGCTCTGGCCTCGCTGGCCGCCCGGTGCACCGTGCCCACCCGGGCCGCCGTCGAGCTGAGCAGCCGGCCGGCCGCCTCCCTGGAGGGCATCGTCTACTTCACCGCATCGGAGCTGCTCACCAACATCAGCAAGCACAGTCGGGCCAGCGCCGCCACGATCGAGCTGCGCCGCCCCGACGGAGCCAGCCTGCTGCTGCGGGTCAGCGACGACGGCGTCGGCGGCGCGGATCCCCGCCGCGGTACGGGTCTGGCCGGTCTGACCGGACGCCTGGACGCCATCGACGGCACCCTGGTCGTCGTCAGCCCGCCCGGCGGCCCGACACTGGTCACCGTCGCGCTGCCCTGGCGGAATGGCACCGACAACCCCGACTCCGGACGCTGATCTTCGGTGCCGCCGGTCGCCGCGGCACCCCTCGGGCGGGACCGTCAGACCGGCCGCGCCACCGGTCCCGGCTCGGCGGGTGCGACACCCGGCGTGCCCGGGTCGGATCCGGCAGCCGTCTCCGCTGCGACCAGTCGGTCCGGTGGCGCCGCGGACCGCGGGCTGCCCGCCGCTCGACCCGGCAACAGCAGGGCCAACGGAACGGCGAGCAGGGAGAGTCCGAGCGTCCACCAGAACGCCACCGCGTAGGCGTGCGCCTGCGTGCCGAGGTCCGCCACGGCGCCGCCCGGGGTCGTCCCACGTAGCTGATGGGCCAGGACCACCGCGAGCACGGCGGTGCCGAGGGAGCCGCCGATCTGCTGGAAGATGCGCACCGCCGAGGTGGCGCGGGGAATGTCGGCGGGGCGTAGTCCGTGGTAGGCCGCCGACATGACGGGAATCGACGCGGCCGCGAGGCCCATTCCCCGCAGAACCAGGGAACCACCGAGAAGGACCTCGCTCGTGTCCACGCCGACCTGGGTGTAGGCCACCGAGCCCAGCAGGCTCAGCCCGAGCCCGATCAGGACGAGCAGCCGCGGGCTGGTCCGATCGACCAGCCGGCCGACCACGATCATCGCGAGCATCATTCCCAGTCCCTGCGGCGCGAGCAGCAGCCCGGCCTCGATGGCGCTGCGCCCCCGCACCTGCTGCTCGTAGAGCGGAAGCAACAACATCGCGCCATACAGCGAGAGCCCGAACAGGAACATCATCCCCGCGGAGCCGCAGAACGACGCGAAGCGGAACAGGCGCAGGTCGATCAACGGGACGATCCTGGTCCGCAGCGCGTGCCAGGCAAACACGGCGATCATCGCGAGACCGACGATCATGGGAACCAGTGCCCTCGGGTCGGCGAAGTCGCCACGCCGACCCGCCTCGGACAGGCCGTAGATCGCCACGGCGAGCCCCGGGGAGAGCAGGGCGAACCCGACCCCGTCGAACGGGTGGCGCTGCGCCACCCGCATCTCGGGCATCAGGCGCCAGGCCAGGGCGATGGCGACGGCACAGACCGGCACGTTGACGAGGAAGATCCAGCGCCAGCCGAGATCATCGATGAGCACACCGCCGACGACGGGGCCGAGCACGGGGGTGAGCAGGGCCGGGACGGCCACCGTCGCCATGAGCCGACCCAGGCGCGCGGGACCGGCAGCCTGGGCGAGGATCGTCTGCATCAGCGGCAGCAGCAGCCCGCCCCCCGCGCCCTGGACGACCCGGAAGGCGATCAGACTGCCCGCGGACCAGGCGATCCCGCAGAGCACGGAGCCCACCAGAAACAGCGTCAGCGACGCCAGCCACATGCGCTTGCCCCCGAAGCGCTCGACCGACCAGCCGGTGAGCGGGATCACCACCGCGAGGGCCAGCAGGTAGCCGGTGCTGACCCACTGGATCGTCGACACGCCGACGTCGAACGACCGCGCGAGCGTGTCGAGCGCGACCGACACGATCGTCGCGTCGAGCTGCACCACGACCGCTCCGACGAGAACGACCAGCGCCAGGCGGACGAGCGCGGGCTCCAACCGGTCGCCACCGCCACCCCCACCGCCGGTGCTCTCCACCGTCGACGCCTTGGCCTGAACAGCCATGGGCCCACACCTCCGAAACGGTTCAGGGGATCTCGTGGCGGCGCCACCAGCGCGGTGGGATGAGCGGCTCTCGCCACCGCACGACCGAACGATACACCGTCTCGGTTCCGCTACGGCGCATCGTTGACCGTACGCCGTAACGTCTGCGTCGGACCACGTAACCTCGAGGTATGGGTGACCACACCCGCGCGGAGAGACTCCCGGCGGTACCGACGGCCTTCGCCCCCCCGGCACCCGCACGCCGCCCGGCCGCACCCGCGGGCCCGACGCCCACGGACCTCACCTCCACGAACCCCACGGACCGCACCCCCACGAACCTGACGCCCGCAGGCCTGACCTCCACAGGCCCGGATCAGGCAGGCCCGGATCAGACAGGCCCGGATCGCGCGAGCCCGACGCTCGCCGAGGTGCCCGGCGCTGCGGACCGCCCGCCGCCGGCGGGGGGGTCGTCCGCCATCGTCTGGGCCCGGACGGCCGAACGCCGCCGGCCGCGGCTGACCCGCGAGGCGATCGTCGACGCGGCCGTCGCGATGGCCGACGCCGAGGGGCTCGAGGCGGTCTCGATCCGCCGGGTCGCCGCGGCGCTCGACGCCCGGCCGATGAGCCTGTACTCCCACTTCGACCGCAAGGACGACCTGCTCGCGCTCATGAACGACCAGGTGGCGGCCGAGGTGATCGTCCCCGAGCCGTTGCCGACGGACTGGCGCGACGCCCTGCGTGCCATCGCCCACCGCACCCGGGACAGCAGCCTGCGCCACCCCTGGGTCCTGCAGACGCTCGCCTGCCATCCTCGCCTCGGCCCGAACGGGCTGCGCCACGCCGAGCAGTCCGCGGCGGCGGTGGCCGCCCTGCCGCTACCGCCCCGTCGGCGGGCCGCGATGCTGCGCGCGGTCGACACGTACACCCTCGGCCATGTCACCGCCGAGCTGCGGGAGCGCCAGGGCTACCTCGGTGGGGCCGACCGGGCGGAGGTGCAGCGCTACCTGACCGGCGTGCTCGACGGCGGCCAGTACCCGCACCTGGCCCAGTTCCACAGCCAGGACCTCGTCCTGGTCGGCGAGAACGCCCGGGACAGCTTCGCGGAGGGCCTGGAGTGGCTGCTGGCCGGGATCGCGGCCGCCATCGGCGCGGCACCATCCTGACCGGGCACGTCCTGACCGGGCACCATCCTGACCGGGCACGTCCTGACCGGGCACCGGCCAGCCCGCCCACCGGCGCCCACGGCGGTCAGACGCTGCCCAGCACCCGGGTGATCCGCACCTCCAGGACGACCCGCAGCGGATTGGCCCGCGGCTCGCGATAACGCTGCGCGTAGCGCCGCTCCGCCTCCGCGACGCTCGCCGGATCGTCGCGCACCACGGCCAGCCCCTCCAGCGTCGACCATCGGCGCCCGTCGATCTGGCAAACCGCGACGGCGGTTCCCGTGGTGGGCCCCCCGGCGATCAGCCGCGCCTTGCGGGACCGGCCGGAGGTGATCACGCGGGCGATCCCGGCCGCCGGGTCGAGGGTCGCGCCGACGGCGACCACGTGCGCGCTGCCGTCGGCGCGCACCGTGGTCAGGCTGCACAGGTGCCGCTCCCGCCAGAAGTCGAGGAACTCCCCGCCACGACCGGTCAGGTCGGGCGGCCGGGCGGACTGGTTCGACATGCCGTCAGCCTGCCATGCGGCGGACGGGGCCGTCCGGCGGCCACCCAGCCGGAGAACCTCGCCACGATATGCACCCAAAACAGGGGCTTTACCAACCCGATACGCGCATGACACGAGTCGGAAAGCACCGCTGCCGAGCCTGTCGCACGACGCGCATCTTCGCCGGCCCGACACCCGCCCACTGATCGCGGGACACGCACAACGGCGGCGCAGGGACAGGAGCGACATGCCGTTCGACTTCGGGACGATCGACACAGGGGACACGGCCTGGGTGCTGGCCAGCGCCGCCCTCGTCCTGCTCATGACGCCGGGCCTGGCGTTCTTCTACGGCGGGATGGTCCGGGTCGAGAACGTCCTGAGCATGATCATGCAGAACTTCTTCTGCATGGGCATCGTCAGCGTGCTGTGGGTCCTGGTGACCTACAGCCTGGCCTTCGGGGGGGCCAACGGGTTCGTCGGCGGCTTCGACCACGTCGGGCTCGCCCACATGGACGTCCAGGTCGCCGGGTACACGGGCGCGGCGGGGCAGACCATCCCGCCGGTCGTGTTCGTCTGCTTCCAGCTCATGTTCGCGGTCATCACGCCGGCGCTCATCACGGGGGCCAGCGCGGACCGATTCCGGTTCAGCGCCTTCGCGCTGTTCATCGCGCTGTGGTCGGTGCTGGTCTACGGCCCGGTCGCGCACTGGGTCTTCTCCCCCGCCGGCTGGCTCTACGAGCACGGCGCCGAGGACTTCGCCGGGGGAACCGTCGTCCACGCCAACGCCGGCGCCGCCGCCCTCGCGGTGGCGATCGTGCTGGGTCCCCGCCGCGGCTGGCCCAGCGGCGACTTCCGCCCGCACAACGTCCCGTTCGTCCTGCTCGGCGCGGGCCTGCTGTGGTTCGGCTGGTTCGGCTTCAACGCCGGCTCCGCGCTGCACGCCAACGAGCTGGCCGGCAGCGCGTTCGTGAACACCAACACCGCGGCCGCCTGCGCCATGCTGGGCTGGATTCTCGTGGAGCGCCTGCGTGACGGGATGGCCTCCACGCTCGGCGCCGCCTCCGGCGCCGTCGCCGGCCTGGTGGCGATCACCCCCGCGGCCGGGTACGTCACCCCGGTCGGCTCGATCGTCATCGGCCTGCTCGCCGGCGGCGTGTGCGCCCTGGCCACCGCCATCAAGGGCAAGGTCGGCATCGACGACGCCCTGGACGTCGGCGCCGTGCACCTCGTCGGCGGCGCGCTGGGCGCCCTGCTCATCGGCCTGCTGGGCAGCAGCGACATCGGCGGCCGGGACGGGCTGTTCTACGGCGGCGGCAGCAGCCTGCTGCGCGAGCAGATCGTCGCCGTGGCGGCGGTGGTGGCCTACTCGTTCGTCGTCTCCCTGATCATCGCCGGGGCGGTGCGGCTGGTCCACCGGCTGCGGGTGACGCCGGACGAGGAGGCCAAGGGTCTCGACATCACCCAGCACGGCGAGGTCGCCTACCGGCTCTGGTGACCTCCGGACGGCGGCAGCCGGCGGTGGGTGAGCACCGGGAACTCGGCACGGACGGCGGCCGGGAGGGCCGGGTCGAGCTCGGCGCGGACCCGAGCGGGGCCCTGGCCGCCCTCGGCCAGCACCACCCCCCACGGGTCGACGACGACGCTCGCCCCGGCCAGGTCGCGGCCCGCGTGCCGGCCCGCGACGTTGCAGGCGACGAGGTGGACCTGGTTCTCGATCGCGCGGGCCCGGGTGAGCACGCGCCAGTGCTCCAGCCGGGCCGCGGGCCACGCCGACACGACCGCGACGAGGTCGGCACCCGCGTCGCCGAGCAGCCGGAACAACTCGGGGAAGCGGAGGTCGTAGCAGGTGGCCAGGCCGATGCAGCCGAGCTCGGTGCGCACGGCGTCGACGGTCGTTCCCGGCGTGAGCAGCCGGGCCTCGTCGGAGCCGTAACCGAACAGGTGAATCTTCCGATAGGTATGCAGGATGTCGCCGCCGGGACCGATCAGGGCGGTCGTGTTGTGCAGCCGGCCGTCGTCGGCGCGCTCCACCAGGCTGCCCGCGACCAGGTGGAACCGGCGTTCCCGGGCCACCTCCCGCAACGCGGTCAGCGTCGGACCGGTCAGCGGCTCCGCCTGCGCCTGGTAGGCATCGAAACGGAAGTAGCCGGTGGCCCACAGTTCGGGGAGCACGACGAGGTCGGCGTCGGTGCTGCGCAGGTCGGCCAGCACCCGGCGCACCCGGTCCGCCACGCTCTCACCGTCCGGGCAGTCGATCTGCAGGCACACCGTGCGGATCCGGCCGGGCGCCGGTGCGGTCGTCGGCGCCGAGGCCGGGGTCGGGGTCGGAGTCGGAGTCGGAGTCGTCGGGCTCATGCGCGGAACTCCAGGTCGTCGTCGATCAGCCGAGTCCGAGCATCGACTTCCACTGCTGGGCACTCGTCGGGCGGAAGACGTGGTTCATCCGCTTGACGACCGACAGGTCCTCGGACGACTGCGGGGAGTACTGGTGACCGGGGAAGACGGTGGTGGTGTCCGGCAGGGTGGCCAGTCGGCGCAGGCTGTCGTACATCAGCCCGGCATCGCCGCCGGGCAGGTCCATCCGGCCGCAGCCCTCCAGGAACAGGGTGTCGCCCGCGACGAGCCGGTTGTCGACGACGAAACACTGGCTGCCGGGCGTGTGGCCCGGGGTGTGCAGAAGCTGGATCGGGATCTCCCCGACGGTGACCACGTCGGCGTCGTCGTGCTCGACGAGGTCGGCGGCGGAGACCTCGGTGGCCCGGCGCACCCACTCGGCCTCGGCCCGGTTGACGTGGATGGGCACGGGCACGCGGGTGAGCAGCTCGCGGATGCCCTCGATCTCGATGCCGAACGCGGAGCCGCCCACGTGATCGGCATGGTAGTGGCTGACGAGCGCGCCGGTGAGCCGCATGCCGTCGGCGGCGACCAGGGCGAGCAGGTCGTCCACCTTGTAGGCGGGGTCGACGACCACCGCCTCGCCGGTCTCCCGGTCTCCGACGAGGTAGACGAAGTTGACCATCTGGGTGCCGACCGGGTCGCCGACGGCGAAGTCACGACCGGACAGAAGCTGGCGGAAGTACAGACGCTCGGTCATCCGTTCAGCGTACGAAGGTCCGCCCCGAGGTGCGGCGAGGCGGCCCCGTGGGGCTACATTCGGCGACATGACGGGGGACCAGCCCACGTCGCGACCACCCGCAGCCGGCCCCCCGCAGCCGCCCGACGCCCGGGTCACTCCCCGCCAGGTGGCGCGCTGGCGTCGTTCCGGTCTGGTCCGCGACGGCGGTCGTGACCTGGCTCAGCTCCGAATGATCGGGACGCTGCGGCGGGCCGGGATCAGCCTGGGCCGCATCCGCGCCGCCCTCGACCGCGCGGCCACGCGTACCGACGCCGCGACGCGCGGCTCCGGATACGACGTCCGGCGTTACGCCGTGTATGCGGACGAGCTGTACATCCAGCACGCCGACGGAAGCTGGGAGGGCGACCGCCGCCCGGGCCAGCTCGTCCTCGACGGGATGCTGCCCCTGCGCCCGATCGACGTCGCACTCGTGTCGGCGCCATCCGCCCGCTCGGCGCGCTCCACGGTCACCCGCTCGGCGCCTCCCGTCCGTTCGCTCGGCCGGATCGCTCCGGTGGACCCGATCGCTGCGGCGAAGCCGATCGTTCCGGCCGATGTCGAGGCGATCCGGCGCTTCCTCGCCATCCAGGACCACGTCGAGCGACCGCAGTGATCCCGGGCGGACCGGTCGTCAGGTCACCGTCCACAGCCGGGTCTGGTCGCCGCCGGCGCTGGCGACCCTGCGTCCGTCGGGACTGAAGGAGACCGAGAACACCGGCCCACCGTGCGCTGGGGACGCGCCAAGCGTACGAGGCAGGGCAGGATCCGACACGTCCCAGAACCCGACTGATCCCTCCGTCCCCCCCGTGGCAAGGGTGCGGTTGTCCGGACCGAAAGCCAGCGAGAGCAACTCCCCGGACCGGATGGCCAGTGGGGCACCGAGCGCCTGTGGATGCGCCGCGTCACCGACGTTCCAGAGCCGCAGGGTGTCCTCGGCGCCGCTGGCGAGTATTCGCCCGTCCGGGCTGAACGCGACCGAGGACACCGCACCGGCATGACCGGTCAGCGCCACGCCGACCTGACGAGGCCGCGCGGGCGTGGCGACATCCCACAGCCGCACGGTGTGGTCGGTGGAGCCGCTGGCGAGGGTCCGCCCGTCCGGGCTGAAGGCGACCGAGGACACCGCACCGGCATGACCGGTCAGCACCACGCCGAGCCGACGGGGCGCGGACACGTCCGCGATGTCCCACAACCACACCTCGTCGTTGGCGGCGCCGATCGCGGCGACCTCCCCGTCCGGGGAGATCGCCAGTGAGTGCGGCGGGCTCGGTGTGACCTGGCGGCTGACGGCCCGTGGCCGGTGGGGATCGCGGACGTCCCAGAGGCGGATGGCGGAGTCCGAGCTGATGGTGATCAGGGACCCGCTGCGGATGAACGCGACGTCCAGGGCACGGCCGTTGTCGACCTGACCCAGTCGGGTGGGTCGCCCTCCCTCCGCCACGTCCCACACGGCAAGTCCTCCACGTGTGCCGACGGTCGCCACCATCCGCCCGTCGGCGGAGTACGAGGCGGATCGCACCGGGCCGCTCGGGACGAGCGTCACCGCGCCGCCGGCCGGCGCCGGCGGCAAAACGTCGAAGCGTGTCGAGCTACCGTTGCGCCCGTCTGTTCCGTATGTCCCGGGATCGGTGATCGGCGCCGCCGCAACCGGGGTAGAGCCGATCTCGGCGGCCCGCTCCAGCGCGATGGCGGGGGCGGCCGCCCGGTGGTCGGCA
The DNA here is from genome assembly GCF_000058485.1 of Frankia alni ACN14a. Classification (NCBI taxonomy): domain Bacteria; kingdom Bacillati; phylum Actinomycetota; class Actinomycetes; order Frankiales; family Frankiaceae; genus Frankia; species Frankia alni. Next base: position 2,134,216 of record NC_008278.1, on the reverse strand, counting down.
CGCAGCAGACCGATCTGCCAGAGGCCGGCGGCCACCGGCATCAGGACAACGAGGATCACAGCCAGGAACAGCAGTGAGCGCGACGGCGGCCGTTGCCGGGCCACCGCTTCCGTGGTCGTCGCACCGCGCTCGACGAGCGACTCGTCCCGGGCCGGGGGTGCCGGGCCCAGTCCGGCCGGCCGTGGTTCATCGCCGCTGGCGTCGGCCCCGGCCCCGGCGCCCCGTCGCTCCCCGGGTCGGTCGGGCGCGGCGGACACCGGGCTGGCGGCGGACACCGGGCTGGCGGCGGACACCGGGCTGGCGGAGGGCGGGGGGCAGGCGGAGGGCGCGGGCTGCGTGGGTGCCGGCCGCGCGGAGGAGGCGATCGCCGCGCGGATCGTGGCTCGGGCTGTCTCGGTCGGCACGTAGGCGTCGAGCAGGCGTTCGACGGCGGCGTCCAGCCGGCGGGCCTGGTCCTCCAGTTCCCGGGTCCGTTCCTGCTCGCGGAACAGATGCATCTGCAGCTCGACCACTTCGTGGCTCTGATCCGTGGCACGTGCCCGCAGCCGGGCGAGCTCCGTGAGGGCGGCGTCCCGGTCCTCGGTGAGCTGGTCGCAGCGGCGGAGCGCCTCCTGCTCACCCCGGACCGCGTCTCGAAGCTCGTGGCCGAGCTGTTCGAGGGTCATCCGATACCGGGCGTTCTGCTGGCGGACATCGGTCAGGTCGTCGATCTCCTCGAGCGGGGTGGGCACCCGGACATCCCGGATGTGACCGCGATACCTCGGTGGCGGACTACCCCCGCGGGCGGCCCGCCACAACCCGGCCAGGTGGGCCACCTCCTCCGCCACCTCGTCCGCGGGGAGGCAGGCATGCGCGACGTCCCGCACGTAGGGCCACTCCGGGCCCCGGGCATAGGGCGGACGCCCCCGGAACTGCCGGGACAGCTTCTTGTCGTCCAGCGTGGCCAGTGAGAGCTCCGGATGGACCTCCCGAACGTGCGAGAAGAGGTTCGTACGCGAACCGTGCGCCGAGCTGATCAGCTCATCCAGCCGCTCCACCAGGGCCCGCACAGCGGGGCTCACCTGCGGATCGCTGCTCGTCTTCGGGGGCGCGCCGCGTCTGGCCCGCCGCACCGAGCCCTTGCTGCCGGGTCCCACCACCACCGCCGCCCTCCGCGAAAATCCGGGATTTTCACAGGATTCTCACAGCGAAAAATTTTCGCAGCCAGCTCGAAAAATAATCTGTGATGACCTGGAGGTCGGCCGGGCGAGCCTCGTTCTTTCTTTCTCGCGAGCGGTTTTCGCCTGAGAAAAGAATCGCCCGGCGCTCGACGCGTCGGACCGAGACGACCCCACCTCGGCCGCGGACACGGAAGGACCTCGCCATGATGCCCGAACTGCTGCTCATCGTCACGATGTCCATGACGATCGGGCTGGCCTGCACCCGGACGCGCGGGACCCGGGCACGCCATCCGGCGGTGCTCGCGATGCACGGGGCCGCCGTGGTGACGGTCGTGGTCGTCGCGGGGATGTTCCTGGTTCGCCTCGGCCTGGTTCCGACCGGCGACCTGCTCACCGCGGTGTGGGCGAACCTCACAGTGCGCGTGGCCGAGGAACGCCTTTCCTTCCGCCGGCCACCGCAGATCGAGCCGCCGGACGCCGGCGCGACCAGCGGCCGCTGATGGCGTCCGGACCAGCCGGGGCGCCGGTTCGGGTGGACGGGCCGGGGCCGCCGTCAGGTGGGTGGGGCGGCGCGGTGGGCGGTGAAGAAGTCGAGGATTGCGCCGGTGGCGTCGAAGGTCTGCCCCGCGGGTGAGTCGCGCGGGTCGCGCCGGGCCTCGGGGCTTGCCGGCCACAGGTGGGTGCCGCCGACGACGGTGTCGAACAGCACCTCGCTACCGCCCACGCAGTCGACGTAGCGGCGGGTGACGATCCCGGGGGCGGGCTGTGTGGTCAGGGGGGCCGGGTTGCAGTCGTAGCGGTCGGCGTAGCCGCGGACCACCTCCGAAGCCGCGGGTACGCGGGTCGAGGAGCCCACCACCACGCCGCCGCCGTAGGGCACCGACGGGTCGGCGGTGCCGTGCACGGCCATCGTCGCCGGCGCACGACCGGCGGGGCAGCGGGCCTCGAAGGTCGACGAGACCATGGCCACCGCGGCGAACCGGGCGGACCGGCAGACCAGCGCGGCGGCGAACTCGGCGCCGTTGGAATGCCCGGTGGCGTACACCCGCCGGCCATCGACGCAGAACCGGGACGACAGATCGGTCAGCAGGGCGCCGACGAAGCCGACATCGTCGGCCTTGCCCGGTTCGCCCAGGGTGTTCCATCGGCGCGGCGCGCCGAGCGCGTCCGGGGTCACCACGACGAAGCCGCGCCCGGCGCCGACGACGCCCATCCGCGACCGCTGTTCCTCCAGCGCCGCGTCCGCCTTGAATCCGTGGAAGTCGAACACGACCGGATAGGCGAACCGCCCGTCGTAATCCGCGGGCACCGCCAACCGGTAGGAGCGCCGAACCCCGTCGTGAACGAGAACGTGCACCCCGCCGGGCAGCGGAACGCGGCCGGTGGACGCCGGGCACGCGCCGCCAGCGGCCCGGCCGGCGAGGCCCGCGGCCAGCCGCAGTGGCGGCACACCGCCGACCGGACCGACGGCGACGCCGGGGCGGTCGGGCAACACCGCCACGGCCACCGACAGGACCGCCGCCACGATCGCGACGCCCATCACGGCATGCGGCCATCTACCCACCGTCGCTGTCCGGATCATCAGACCACGGTACGAACGAGGCCGGACGGATGCGCCGATCAGCCATGGACATCTGCCCGACAGCCGGACGCGGACGGCCGACATCTCGAGCACGCCCGCGAGCAGGGACTGCTGGCCTACGGCTTTTCGATCCGGAGATCGTAGGGCAACCTGTGATCCGCACGGTCCGAAATCGTGGGGGATCGGGCGGTAAGCGGCGAGTATCCGCACGAGCTAACGCACCGGCAGGCGAAACCCTAGACTGGTGGAATGCGGTGGTGCCCGGACGACACCGGATCCGCCTCCTCGCCGAGGGGTCACCCTGTGTCCGCGACCGGCCGGCCGTCGGCGACTCGATCGCCCGATCGACCTCCACCAGAAACGCGGTCAGGTCCCGTCTGCCCGTCGTCTGACGGCCCGTGAGCCGGGCTCGATCGCTTCGCAACCGACCCACCGGCACCGCGCCAGCCACCGATCTCCCCGGGGGGCACCCATGACGTCCGCATCGGCTCCGCCCACGCCCGGCGCCGCGGCGGCGCCCGGTTCGAGGCCGCCGGCCCGGCCGGCGATCCTCACCGTCGACGACGACCCGAGCGTCTCCCGCGCGGTCGCCCGCGACCTGCGGCGCCAGTACGGGGAGCGCTATCGGATCGTGCGTGCCGAGTCCGGGTCGCAGGCGCTCGACGCGCTGCGGGAGATGAAGCTGCGCGGCGACCGGGTCGCCGTGCTGCTCGCGGACTTCCGGATGCCGGCGATGAACGGCATCGAGTTCCTCGAGCAGGCGATGGACCTGTACCCGACGGCGCGCCGCGTGCTGCTCACGGCGTACGCCGACACCACCGCGGCGATCGACGCCATCAACATCGTCGATCTCGACCACTACCTGCTCAAGCCGTGGGACCCGCCGCAGGAGAAGCTCTACCCGGTCGTCGACGGTCTGCTCGACGCCTGGCTCGCCGCCGACCACACCCCGGTCACCGAAACGCGCGTGGTCGGGCACCGCTGGTCGGCGCGTTCCTACGAGGTACGCGACTTCCTCGCCCGCAACCAGGTGCCGTATCGCTGGTACCTGTCCGAGGAGCCGGAGGGCGCGCGGCTGCTGGCCGCGGCCGAGGCGTCCCCGGACACCCTGCCGGTCGTGATCACCCCCGACGGGGTGACGCTGACCGATCCCACCGACGCCGAGCTCGCCGGCCGGGTCGGGCTGACCACCTCCCCCGCCGCGGAGTTCTACGACGTGGTGGTGATCGGCGGCGGCCCGGCGGGCCTGGGCTCGGCGGTGTACGCGGCCTCGGAGGGGCTGCGCACCGTCCTGGTCGAGCGCACGGCCACCGGCGGGCAGGCCGGCCAGAGCTCGCGAATCGAGAACTACCTGGGCTTCCCGGACGGCGTGTCCGGCGCCCAGCTCACCGACCGGGCTCGGCGGCAGGCGGTCAAGTTCGGCGCGGAGGTCCTCACCGCGCGCGACGCCGTCACGCTGGAGGTCAGCGGCCCGGCGCGCACGGTCCACTTCGACGACGGCCGGCAGATCTCCGCCCACGCCGTCGTCCTCGCCACCGGCGTGTCCTACCGGCAGCTCGCCGCCCCCGGCCTGGACGAGTTCACCGGTCGCGGGGTGTTCTACGGCTCGGCGCTCACCGAGGCGCCCTCCTGCGCCGGGCAGGACGTCTACATCGTCGGGGGGGCGAACTCCGCCGGCCAGGCGGCGATGCACTTCGCCCGGGACGCCCGGCGGGTCACCATGGTGGTGCGCGGGTCGTCGCTGGAGGCGTCGATGTCGCACTACCTGATCCAGCAGATCGCCGGGGTCGAGGCGATCACCGTGCGGACCTGCACCGAGGTCGTCTCGGCGGAGGGCGACGGTCACCTCGAGCGGCTCACGCTGCGCGACAACGCCAGCGGCGAGACCGAGACGGTCGACACCCAGTGGCTGTTCATCTTCATCGGCGCCGCGCCGCGCACGGGCTGGCTCGACGGCGTGCTGACCCGCGACGAGCGCGGGTTCGTCCTGGCCGGGCCGGACCTCGTCGTCGACGGCCGCCGCCCGCCGGGCTGGTCACTCGACCGCGACCCCTACCACCTGGAGACGTCGGTGCCGGGGGTCTTCGTCGCCGGCGACGCCCGCGCCGAGTCGGTCAAGCGGGTGGCCTCGGCGGTCGGTGAGGGCGCCATGGCCATCGCGCTCGTCCACCGCTACCTGGAAAAGCGCTGAACGACCTCGCCACAGCGTTGACGGCGACACCGAGAGGGCGATCATGACACCGGTTCCCTGCGACGTCGACGAGCTGCGCACCCTGTTCCTGTTCGAGAAGCTCACCGACGACCAGCTGACCTGGCTGTGCGAACGCGGGCACGCCGAGCTGCTCGAGCCGGGCCCGGTCTACACCGAGGGCGCGCCGGCGAGCTGCTTCTACGTGCTCATCGAGGGTGCGCTGGTGATGTCCACCCGAGTGGGTGCGGACGACGTCGAGGTCGTGCGCTCCTCCCAGCGGGGGGTGTACGCCGGGGCCTGGCATGCCTACCTCGGCGACCGGGTGCCCCAGGTCTACAAGAACTCGATGCGGGTCACCGAGCCCAGCCGGTTCTTCGTCCTCGACGCCGACGACGTGGCCACCGTGATGCGCGAGTGGTTCCCGATGGCCCTGCACATGCTCGAGGGCCTGTTCTTCGGCATGCAGAACACCCAGCAGGTCGTCGGCCAGCGGGAGCGGCTGCTCGCGCTGGGTTCGCTGTCCGCGGGGCTGACCCACGAGCTGAACAACCCGGCGGCCGCGGCCGTGCGGGCCACCTCGGCGCTGCGCGAGCGGGTCGCCGGCATGCGGCACAAGCTCGGCATGATCGCCGCAGGCCCGTACGAACGCACCGAGCTGGAGGTGCTCATCCGCCTGCAGGAGGAGGCGGTGGAGCGGGTGGCGAAGGCACCGGCGCTCACCCCGATCGAGGTCTCGGACCGCGAGGATCTCATCGGCGACTGGCTGGACGAACGCGACATCGGCGACGCCTGGGACGTCGCGCCGATCTTCGTGCAGGCCGGCCTGGACGTCGCCTGGCTCGACCACGTGGCCGGCTCGGTGCCGGCGGGTGTGCTCGACGGCGCCGTGCGCTGGCTGACCTACACCGTCGAGAGCGAAATGCTCATGCGGGAGATCGAGGACTCCACCACCCGGATCTCGACCCTGGTCACCGCCGCCAAGCAGTACTCCCAGATGGACCGGGCGCCGTACCAGACCGTCGACATCCACGAGCTGCTCGACAGCACCCTGATCATGCTGGGCCGCAAGATCGGCGACGACGTCGAGATCCGCCGGGACTACGACCGCTCCCTGCCCGCGATCCCCGCCTACGCCGCCGAGCTCAACCAGGTCTGGACGAACCTGATCGACAACGCCGTCGCGGCGATGGACCACCGCGGCACGCTGACGGTGCGGACCTTCGCGGACCACGACTTCGGCGTCGTCGAGATCGGCGACTCCGGTCCCGGCATCGACCCCGCCATCCGGGACCGGATCTTCGAGCCGTTCTTCACGACGAAGGCCGTCGGCGAGGGCACCGGCCTCGGCCTGGACATCTCCTGGCGCATCGTGGTGAAGAAGCACCACGGCGACCTGCGGGTCACCTCCACCCCCGGCGACACCCGCTTCCAGGTCCGCCTCCCCCTCACCCCCACCCCCACCGCCACCGACGGACCACCCGAGGGCCCGCCCGCCAGCCCGCCACAGTCCAAGCAGACTTGAATCCGCCCACCAAGATTTCAAGTTTCCGGCCCTAAACTGGACGCACCTACCAGGCCGCGAGCAACGCGATCGGCAAGCTGGCGGAACTCGCCATCCTTCGGGAGCGAACCGGCCGGCAGTACGGGCGGATCTTCGAGGCCCCCGAGGTGATGGCAGTCCTGCAACGTGTGACGTGATGACCCGGCCGGTCAGGGTCGGGTGGGAAGGCGCTCGGTCCGGTTGGGGCCGCGAGGGAATCGTCCGCGAGTGGGTTGGGGCGGCAGGAGGGTGCCGAGCCGGGTGTCGCTGGTCGACGTGGCCGCGTCCGCGAGCTGCTCCAGCAGGTCGGCGGCCTTCTCCTCACGGCCGGCGCGCGCGATCTCGGCCTGCAGGCGGCGCGCCCCCGTCGCATAGCGGGGGTCGGCGAGCACCTGACGGACGGCCGTGCGGATCTGCTGCGCGGTCGGCGTCTGGGTACGCAGGTCGATGCCGACACCGGACCACGCCACCCGGGTGTTGACCTCGTTCTTGTCCTCGGTGCGACCGGCGCCGACGATCGGCACGCCGTGCGAGAGCGCGAGCTGCGTCCCGCCGTAGCCGCCGTTGGTGAGGAAGACGTCGACGTGCGGCAGAAGCTCCTCGAAGGGGATGAAGCGTTCGACCCGGGCGTTGCCCGGCAGCGTCCCGAGCCCGGCCGGGTCGGCGCCGCCGGTCACGGCGACCACCAGGACGTCCGCGCCGGCGAGCGCCTCCAGTGCGGGGCGGATCAGCTGATCCGCGTCGGTCGCGACGGTGCCCTGGTTGACCAGCACGACCCGGCGGGCCGCCGTCAGTTCGGGCCACCAGGCCGGCGGCTGCCAGGCCGGGTCGGCCAGCGGGCGCGGCGGCCCGACAAAGCGCACCTGGGGCGGCAGATCCGAGACGGGATACTCGAAGCCGGGCGGGCTGAACTGCAGGTAGGTCTGGCAGACCAGCGGATACTCGAACACCATCTGGGCGGTGGGCGCCAGGCCGAGCTGCCGGCGGACGTCGTTGACCGCGGCGGTCATCGGCCGGTACACGACCCGGCGCATCAGCTGGTCGAGCGCGCGGTTGCGCAGCCGTCCGAGCGGGCCGGCGGACGGGGCGAGCCCGAGGCCGAAGGGCGCCAACTCCCGGCTCGGAAAGCCGAGCACGGTGATGCCGAACCCGGCGAACGCCGGGCCGCCGAGTTCCTGGATCAGCGCGGCGGCGAGGAAGGCGGTGTCGCCGACGATGACGTCCGCGGGTTCCCGCTCCAGCAGCGCGCGCAGATCCCGGACGTGTCCGGGCAGGGGAAGGGCGAACCCATGAACCATCTCGAACTGCAGCCTGCGCAGTCCGGTGCGCCTCTGGTGGCCGGGGAACCGCTCGTTCAGGTCGAGGACGCTGAAGTCGTTGTGGTGTTCGCTGATGGGATGAAAGGCGGCGCCGGTGGCCGTGATGGCGTCGGCGAATGCCGCACCGCCGTACCACCGGACGCTGTGGCCGCGTCCCACCAGAGCCCGGGCGACCGGGTAGGCCGGGGCGGTATGGCCTACGCCGGGAGTGGTGGCGAACAGAAAACGGGCCACGGAGGTTCACCTTTCGGATGGACCGTCAGGCGACCGGGCTCAGGCCACCGTCGAGGTTGACGGCCGTGCCGGTGATGTAGGCGGCCCGCGCGGAGAGCAGGAAGGCGACGAGGTCGGCGAACTCCTGCGCCCGGCCCACCCGGCCCAGCGGGATGTTGGAGTCGCGGCCCATCCGCGCGTAGAGCTCGTCGATCCCGATGCCCTGCGCGGCCGCAGCCCGGTCCCACTGACCGCTCTCGACCATGCCGATGAGGATCGCGTTGACCCGCACGTTGTCCGGGCCGAACTCCTTGGACAGGGCCTTGGTGAGCGCGAGCCCGGCGGCCCGGGTGACCGACGTCGGCATGGAGCCCGCCCCCGGCGTCCGGGCGGTGATCGACAGCGAGTTCACGATGCTGCCGCCGCCCGCCCGGCGCAGGTGCGGCAGCACGAGCCGGGACGCCCGGACCGCCGCGTGCAGCTTCAGGTCGAGGTCGCCCTGCCAGACCTCGTCGGTCTGGCGTTCGAACGGCCCCGCGGAGCTGGCCCCGGCGTTGTTGACCAGGGCGTCGACGGCGTCCCACCGCTCGGTGGCGGCGGCGACGAACCGTTCGAGGTCGGCCGGTTCGCGGACGTCGGCGACCACCGGCAGGACCTCCCCGCCCGCACCGCCCGCACGGCCAGCATCGCCCGCCGCCTCGGCGACCGACCGCAGCCGCGCCTCGTCCCGACCGCAGAAGGCCACCCTGGCCCCCTCGGCGGCCAGCGTCCGCACCAAGGCGGCGCCGAGGCCGTCCGAGCCGCCGGTCACCAGCACGACCCGGCCCGCAAGCTGCAGATCCATCCCGCTCCTCTGTTCGCGGCCGCCGTCCTGCCAGCCACCCCGCTGACGCCGGCCGTCCCGCTGACGCCGGCCGCCGACGAAGACCGCCGTCCCTCTGTCCCTACTGAAGGTAGTGCTCGACCTGGGAGACGCTGCCCGGCTCGGCGCCCTGCGGATCCTGGCCGGCGTCGCGCCGGGCGCGGCGGCGGCGCAGCAGATCCCAGCACTGGTCCAGCGCCTGCTCGAGGCGCTCGAGGCGCTCGTGCTCGGTCTCGGCGTCGATCTCGCCGCGGGCGCGGCGGCCCCGCAGCTCGTGCTCCTCGGCCACGAGGGCGCTGACCTGGGCGTAGATCCGCTCGTCGTCCACCCGCCCACTCAATCACGCCGACCCGAGGCCGTGGGACCGGACCACAAAGCGGACGACCTTCGCGGAACGTGATTCTCGGAATGTGAGCTGGCATACTGCTCGCGTGGAAATCGCGAGGATGCGAGCCGCGGTGTGTCATCGGCTGGGCACACCGGACGAGATCACGACCGAGCTGGTACCCAGGCCCGAACCGGGGCCTGGCGAGGCGTTGATCAGGGTACACGCGGCGGCGGTGAACCTGCCCGACGTGCTCATCGCCGCCGGCCGCTACCAGGTGCCGGTGCCGCCGCCGTTCACCCCCGGCAGCGAGTTCGCGGGCGTCGTCGTCGGCGTCGGGCCACAGGTGACGGGCGTCCGGGTCGGTGACCGGGTGGCCGGCGCGGCGATGAGCGGCGCGTTCGCCGAGTACGTCGCCGCCCCGGCGGAGTCGCTCATCCCGGTGCCGGCCGGGGTGGATCTCGCCACCGCCGCGGCGAGCTGGGTCTGCCACCTCACCGCCTACCACGCGCTGCGCTCGATCGCAGCCATCGCGCCCGGCGAGCGGCTGGTCGTGCTGGGGGCCGCCGGCGGCGTCGGGCTCGCCACGGTGGAGCTGGGCGCGCTGCTCGGCGCACGGGTGATCGCCGCGGCGTCCAGCCCGGAGAAGCTCGCGGCCTGCAAGGAGCGCGGCGCCGAGCACCTGATCGACTACGAGCGCACGCCGTTGCGCGACGCGATCCGGGCGGCGGCCGGCGGCGCGGACGTGGTCGTCGACCCCGTCGGCGGACGCTTCGCCGAGGCGGCGCTGCGCACCCTGGGCTGGGGCGGGCGGTTCATCACGGTCGGCTATGCCAGCGGGGAGATCCCGCGCATCCCCCTCAATCTGCTGCTGTTGAAGGGCATGATCGTGCGCGGCTTCGAGCTGCGCACCTTCCCCCGGTTCGAGCCGGAGCTCGCGGCGCGGGACCGGGCCGAGCTCGCCGAGCTGCTCGACACCGGCCGGGTCGCCCCGCTTATCGGCGCCCGCTTCCCGCTGGCCGACACCGGCGCCGCCCTGACCCACGTCGCCGAACGGCAGGCGATCGGAAAGGTCGTCCTGGAGATGACGGCCGGCGACGACACCGGGGACGACACCGCCGGCGAAGACCAGGACCGGCGGCCGGGGTCGGCGGGCGAGATCGATGGCTGAGGCGGCCGTCGCCGCGGCGTCCGACCAGGTTGACCGAACCGGCCAGCCCGGCCCGCCCGGCCCGCCCGGGGACGTCACGCAGGCGCAGGTGCGGCGGCTGCTCGACGCGGGGCTCACCCTGCTGATCGATCGGGGCACCTCGGAGGCGGTGCGGGTCGCGGACATCGTCGCGGCCGCGGGACTGTCCAACAGGGCGTTCTACCGCTACTTCGCCAGCAAGGACGACCTGGTCGCCGCGATCGTGGACGACGGGATGCGGCGAGCCGAGTCCTACCTGCGGCATCTGATGGACCGGGAGACCTCGCCGGAACGCCGGCTCCGGGCGATGATCGCGGGCTTTCTCCGCCAGGCGACGGACCCCGTCATCGGCGCGGCGACGCGGGCCGTGCTGGCGCAGTCGGAGCGGTCCCGGGACGTCGCCGGCAGCGCCGCGCGGGCCGCACTGGACATGATCGCCGGACTGGCGGCCGACCCGCTGGCCGAGCTGGGCGTGGAGCGTCCGCGGGACAAGGCTCGGCTGGTCGCCATCACGCTGTCCGGTGCCGTGCAGGACGTGCTCTGGGGTCGCCACGAGCGGTCGTCGCGGGCGGAGGAGGTCGCCGCCTACTGCCTGGCCGGGGTACGGGCGCCGGTCGACGCCCGCTGAGGCCACGACCACCTCCCGTCACTGCGGAGCAGACGACCACGTTGCGTCACCATTCGCTGGTGGCGGCCCGCATGGGGGCGCGGCCGCCCGGGTATGGACAAGGCCGGGCCGCAGGGGTGGGTCGGGCCGCACGGGGTGGGTGAGGAGTCTTGGTACAGGAGCGTGCGGACCTCTTCGAGCTCCTGAACCTTGCGGTGACCGTGACGGATCTTCGCACCGGACGCCTGCGCCGGGCCAACGCGGCGGCCTGCGACCTGCTCGGCCGTTCCGAGGACGAGCTGGTCGGCACGTACTGGCAGGACGTCACGGTGCCCGAGGAGCGGGCGCTGTGGCACGAGGAGATCCACCGGCCCGGACGGCACGACCCGCCGTCCCGGCGGCTGGTCCGCCTGTGGCGCCCGGACCACAGCACCGTACACGTCCTCGTCACCTCGGCGACGGTGCCCGGACCGGCGGGACGGCAGATCCTCAGCCAGCTTCAGGACGTCTCCGACGAGATCACCGCGAACGACCGGCTGCGCCTGATCCTGGACAACACGCCGGTGTCGATGTTCCTCGTGGACCGGTCGGGATTCGTGCTCGCCAGCGAGGGCCTCATGGACGCGACGCTGTCGCGTCTCGCCGAGCACCCCGACGTCTCGGTGTTCACGCTCTTCGAGGACCTGCCCGACGCCCTCGGCCTGCTGCAGGCCGCGCTCGCCGGGCGTCCGCTGCACCACGTCATCGAGGCGTTCGGCCGCTGCTTCGACCTGCACCTCATGCCGATCGAGGGGCCCGAGGGCGAGGTGAGCTACCTGACCTGCGTGGCGACGGACGTCACCGAACACCAGCAGGCGCTGGCCACCCTGCGGACCCGCTCGGTCGAACAGGCCATGGTGGCCGACCTGGGCCAACAGGCGCTGGAGAGCCGCGACGCCGCCTCCATGTGGACCCGCGCCGCCCGGACCCTCGCCGAACACCTCGCGGCCGGCACCGTCAGGATTCACGAACTCGACGACGCCGGCCGGCGCACCCGCACCCTCGCCGACGTCTCCCCGGACGGCGTCTCCCCCGACGGCGTCTCCGTCGACGACCCGGCCCAAGCCGGCGGCGGGGCCGACGAGGCATCGTGCCCGTCACAGATTTCTGCCGGGACCGTCATGGGCGGTCACGAGCTCGTCGTCGCGGCCGGCCGGGGTGATCGTCCGTCGGCGGTGATCGAGGTGAGCCGCCGCCCACCCGCACCGGCGTTCAGCGAGCAGGACGTGCAGTTCGTCCGCTCGGTCGGCGCCGTGCTGGGAGCGGCGGCGGTGCGCCTGCGGATGGAGGACGAGATCCGCCGTCGGTCCCTGCACGACGGGCTCACCGGGCTACCCAACCGGACGGCGCTGCTCGACCGGCTGGACCGGGCACTGCGGCGGGCGCGCGGGGACGGGACCCGCATCGGCGTGCTGTTCATCGACCTCGACGGCTTCAAGACGATCAACGACACCCTGGGCCACCAGGCCGGCGACCACCTGCTGCGACTGACGGCGGACCGGCTCGAGCACGCCGTGCGGCCCGCCGACGTCGTCGGGCGGCTCTCCGGCGACGAGTTCGCCGTGCTCTGCGAGGACGTCGACTCCCCCGCGGCCATCGAGGCGATCGCCGACCGGGTGCTCGCCACCCTGGACACCCCCTGCGTGCTGCGCGAACGCACGGTCCTGCTGTCAGCCAGCGTCGGCATCGCCCTGTCCGAGCCGGAGACCGCCGACGGCGAGGATCTGCTCAACGCCGCCGACATCGCGATGTACGCCGCGAAGCGCCGCGGGCCGGGGCGGCGGCTGGCGTTCGACGAGGTGATGCGCACCCGGCTGATGGCCCAGATCACCGAGAACGACGAGCTGCGCCGGGCCGTGACCGCCGACGAGCTGGTCATGCGCTACCAGCCGATCCAGGACCTCGACCGGCTGATGGCCGGCGCGGAGGCGCTGCCGCACTGGCGACATCCACGCCGGGGGCTGGTGCCGCCCGCACAGTTCCTGCCCGATCCCGCGCAGGTCGGCCTGCGGGTGCCGATCGACCGCTGGGCCGTGGGCCGGGCCTGCCGCGCCGCCGCCGCCGCGTGGGCGGACGGACGCCCTGACGGCACGCCGCCGCCGCTGCTGACCGTGGCCGTCTCCAGCCGCTGCCTCGTCGAGGCGCGGTTCGTTCCCGAGCTGGACGTGCTGCTGGCCGCCACCGGTGCCGACCGCCGCTACCGGCTGTGCCTCCAGATCACCGAACGGGAGGTCGCCGATGACGAGACGGCGCTGTCGGCGGCCTTCGGCGAGCTGCGCCGGCTGGGAGTCGACCTCTGCGTCGACGACTACGGGTCGGCCCGGACGATGGCCTCCGCCATGAACCGGGTGCCCTTCGGCTACATCCGGCTCAACGGGACGTTCGTCGACGGCGTCGACTCCAGCCCGGTGCGCCACGCCGCCTCGGGCGCCCTCATGCACTTCGCGCACGCGCTCGGCATCCGGGCGATGGCCGGCGACGTCGGGACGGCCTCGCAGCTGGACGCACTCCGGGCGCTGCGCTGCGACCTCTTTCTCGGCCCGGTGATCGGCCCGAGCACGGCGCGGCTGCCCCGGCTGGCCGGACGCGGGGACGCGCCGGACCTCGCCCACCGCCCCGCGCCCCCGTCGCGCGAACGGTGACGACCTCGCCCGGCGGCCGACTCCCAGCGGTGACGGCCAGCGACCACCACCCCGGCAAGGTGGTGACGATGCTGTCAGACCTGCCTCGGTCACGGGGCGCCGCGAGCAGCCCGGCGTCACCTGCTCGCCCGCCGCGACGACCGCCGCGGCACGCTGCGAGGACCTCCCACCCGACGGATCCGGCGGATCACCGGCGGCGCCGGGCCGGCGTCCGTCGGGGGCGGCCGCGCGCCGCGGCGGCCCGACGGCCTCGCCACGGCGGGCAGAACCGGACCGGGCAGCAGGTGATGGCCGTTCCGGCCGGGCGCCGGCGCATCGGCTGCCCCCAGTCCGAATCTGAGGTTCAATGAGCGATGAAACGTCTAACTTCGCACATGAGATGTACGGCCGGGTTCCGGCACGACCGGGATCACGCCGCGGACATACACCTGCAAACGGGGCCTGCCCACACCCGGCGTCACGTGACATCGTTGTTAGAAATCGAGGTAGCCTCGTATGCTTGGGTGAGACGTCGCCGCGTGCGGGCAGCCGCCCCGGCGGCGGCTGCGGTGGCCGGCATGGGCGTGCTCGCCCGGCGGCCGTCGGCCGACCGGCCCGCGGGCGAGATCCCGCCGGGGCCCGTCGGCGTTCACCTCGATCCACGTATGGGCGGCGATGTCGCTTCCGCCCGGGGCGGTGGCGCCTCATCCCCCCGGGCAGTAGAAATCAGGAAAGGCGTGGCTCCCTCCGCTCCGCGAGAGGAACACGCGCGAGCGAGGAGGTCGAGAACGTGAGCCTTGTCACCAAGCCCGGTACCCGCTACCGGTCCGCCGTCGACCAGACGGAGATCATCGTGGTGAAACCCGCGAAGGGACCGATCGATCTGCGGTGTGGCGGCCATCCGGTCGTGGCGATCGGCACCGAGGCCCCCACCGGGCTCACCCTGGACCCCGCCTTCTCCGCCGGCACGCCGCTGGGCAAGCGGTTCGCCGACACCGACACCGGCCTCGAGCTGCTGTGCACCAAGGGCGGCACCGGTTCCCTGTCCATCGGGGAGGTCATCCTCGCCCAGAAGGACGCCAAGCCCCTGCCCTCCTCTGACTGACGGGTAGCCACGATGCACCTCGGGATGCTTCTCGAAATGGCCGCGGACGGCATGGCCGACCGGGTCGCGCTCGGCCCGTTGGCCTCCGGTCTGACGTTCGCCGAGCTGGCCAGCCGGGCCCGGCGCCTGGGTGCCGCGCTCGAGGCGCGGCCGGGCGAGCGGGTCGGGCTGATCGACCTGAACTCCCCCGCGGTTCCCCTGACCCTGTTCGGCTCGGCGATCGCCGGCAAGCCGTTCGTGCCGATCAACTACCGCCTGGCGGATCCGCAGCTGCGCGCCATCGTCGCCCGCACCGCCCCGGCGACGATCATCGTGGGTGAGGGTGTCGTCGAGCGGGTCGGGCCAGTCGACGGCGTCGAGTTCCTCAGCCGGGCCGAGGCCCTGGCGCTCGCGGAGGACCCCGAGGGCAAGGAGAAGGACGGCTGGGGCGGCGACGCCGACGACATCGCCGTCCTGCTGTTCACCAGCGGCACCACGGGCGAGCCGAAGGCCGCCGTGCTGCGGCACAGCAACCTGACCGAGTACATCATCTCCACCGTCGAGTACGCCGGCTCGGCCGAGGACGAGGCCGCGATCGTCAGCGTGCCGCCATACCACATCGCGGGCATCTCGGCGGTGCTGTCGTCGACCTATTCCGGGCGCCGGGTGGTCCAGCTCGAGGCGTTCGACCCGACCGCCTGGGTCACCATCGTCCGGGAGGAGTCGATCACCCACGCGATGGTCGTCCCGACGATGCTCGGCCGCATCCTGGACATCGTGGAGGCCGACGGCCTGGGTCTGCCGTCGCTGCGCTCGCTGTCCTACGGCGGCGGCCCGATGCCCCTGCCGGTCATCGAGCGCGCGGTCGGCCTGCTGCCGAACGTCGGGTTCGTCAACGCCTACGGCCTGACCGAGACCTCCAGCACCATCGCGGTGCTGGGTCCCGACGACCACCAGGCGGCGTTCGCCAGCGACGACCCGGCGGTCCGCGCCCGGCTCGCCTCCGTCGGCAAGCCGCTGCCGACGCTCGAGGTGTCGATCCGCGACGCGGTCGGCATCGAGGTGCCCGTCGGCGAGCGCGGAGAGATCTACGTGCGCGGCGGCCAGGTGTCCGGCGAGTACCTCGGCCGGGGCACGACGCTGGACTCCGACGGCTGGTTCCCGACCCGCGACGAGGGCCACCTCGACGAGGCCGGTTACCTGTTCGTCCACGGCCGGCTCGACGACGTGATCGTGCGCGGCGGCGAGAACCTGTCGCCGGGCGAGATCGAGGCGGTGCTGCTGGAGCACCCGGGCGTGCTCGAGGCCGCGGTCGTCGGGATCCCGAACAAGGAGTGGGGCGAGCAGGTCGTCGCCGCCGTCGTCACCTCCGGTGGGGTGACGGAGGAGGACCTCAAGGCGCACGTCCGCACCCGGCTGCGCTCCAGCCGGACGCCAGACCACATCCAGTTCCGCGAGGAGCTGCCGTTCAACGAGAGCGGCAAGCTGCTGCGCCGGGTGCTTCGGACCGAGCTGTCCGAGGCCTTCACCTGATCGGTTCCGCATCGCGCGCCCGCCGGTCGGCTGCGACCGGCGGGCGCGGGACGCGGACGGGGCGCGCGGCCGCGTCCCGTCAGCTTGCGGGCCTGCCACGGACGGCCGGCCCCTCGGGCGTGCCGGGGACTGACCGCTGTTCGGTGACGCGCGCCGGCGAGGACGACGAGGCGAGGATGAGCTGATCATGACTGTCGTTCCCACCGGCCCCGGTCCCGTCGGGGAGCCGGCCCTCGGCGCCCCGTCCGCCGCCGCGGCCGCCGATGTCGCCCTGCCGCTGCAGGATGTTCTCGGGGTCCGGGAGTCCGAGCCGGACGTGTTCGTCGGTGCCCGGGGGGCGCGCGCCCGCGCCGGCATCTTCGGCGGGCAGCTCGCCGGCCAGGCACTCGCGGCGGCCCAGCAGACCGCCGAGTTCCCGGCGCACTCGCTGCACGGCTACTTCCTGCAGTCCGGCGACCCGGAGATCCCGGTGAGCTACCACGTCGAACGCCTGCGCGACGGTCGCTCGTCGGCGGTGCGCCGGGTGGTCGCCCGCCAGCAGGACCGCCGGCTGTTCGAGGTGATGGCGTCGTTCACGATCCCCCGGGACGGGCTCGACCACGCCGATCCGGCCCCGCCCGACGTGCCCGATCCCGAGTCGGTCGCCGACCTGCCCAGCCATCTCGCCGCCTGGGGTTTCGGCGGCCCGCTGCCCCCGCACTTCGCGGTGCTGGACTTCCGGCCGGTCAGTGTCGTGTCTCCGCTCGCGCCGCGGGCGTATCCCCCCAGCCAGCAGGTCTGGTTCCGGGTCAGGACCGCGCTGGGAGACGATCCCCGCGTCCACCTGCAGGCGATCACCTACGCATCCGATCTGTATCTGCTGGCCACCTCGCTGCGACCGCACGGCATCGCGTCGGCGAGCCCCGGGGTGTCGTTCGCCAGCCTCGACCACGCGATCTGGTTCCACCGCCCGTTCCGCGCCGACGAGTGGCTGCTGCACGACCAGCACTCCCCGACCGCCTCCGCCGGCCGCGGGTACTCGACCGGAAAGATCTTCCGGCGGGACGGCACCCTGGTCGCGACGACCGCCCAGCAGGGCTTCATCCGCCCGCCAGCCGGCGCCGTCGGCGAGCAGCGCCCGCCGACGCGCTAGGACTGCCCCGCGCGTCAGGCGTCCGGGCCGTCCTCGTGGTCGTCGTCGGCGGTCTCGAGTTCGTGGATCCGCGCGTAGGCGCGGTTGCGCAGCCGCAGCACCACCGTCGCCAGCAGGGCTGCGGTGACCGAAGCGGTCAGCACCCCCACCTTGACGTGATCGTCGCGGGCGCTGCCGGGCCCGAACGCCAGCTCCCCGATGAGCAGCGACACCGTGAACCCGACCCCGCCGAGCAGCGCGAGCCCGGCGACGTCGACCCAGGCCAGGCCGCGCTCGAGGCTCGCCCCGGTGAAGCGGGCGACGAGCCAGGTCGTCGTGAAGATCCCGATCGCCTTGCCGACGACCAGGCCGACGACGACGCCGAGGGCGGCCCGGTCGGACAGCGCGTCGCCGAGTCCGCCGAGCCCGCCGACCGTCACCCCCGCCGAGCAGAAGGCGAACACCGGCACGGCCACGGCCGCCGACAGCGGCCGCCACCGGTGCTCGAAATGCTCCGCGAGCCCCGGTCCCGCCTGCGGTCCCCCGGCCCCCTCGCTGCGCAGCACCGGCACGGCGAAGGCGAGCAGCACCCCGGCGACCGTGGCATGCACCCCGGAGGCGTGTACGAGCGCCCAGGTGAGGACCGCGAGCGGCAGCAGCAGCCACCACGCCCGCACCCGCCGCTGCACCAGCAGCGTGAACGCCGCCAACGGGACGACGGCGGCGACCAGCGGCACCACGGACAGCTCACCCGTGTAGGCGACGGCAATGATCACGATGGCCAGCAGGTCGTCGACCACGGCGAGGGTCAACAGGAAGGTGCGCAGCGCCGTGGGCAGGCACCGGCCGACGACAGCGAGCACCGACAGGGCGAAGGCGATGTCGGTGGCGGTCGGGATCGCCCATCCCCGCAACGCCCCGCTGTGCAGGTTCAGCAGCGAGTACAGCACGGCCGGGACGGCGACTCCGCCCGCGGCGGCGGCCACCGGCACCACCGCGCGGCTCGGGTCGCGCAGGTCTCCGGCGACGAACTCACGCTTGAGTTCGAGACCGGCGACGAAGAAGAAGATCGCCAGCAGCCCGTCGGCCGCCCACTGCTGGACCGAGAGGTCCAGGTGCAGCGCCGCCGGGCCGAAGTCGGTGGCCAACAGCGAATCGTAGGTGCCCGACCAGGGTGAGTTCGCCCAGCCGAGGGCAAGGACGGTGGCGGCGAGCAGCAGCCCCCCGCTGATCGTCTCGTCGCGCAGGATCCCCGCGATCCGCCGGGTCTCCGCCCAGGAACCGCGGGCGAACAGGCGGACACGTCGCGTCTGCGGGTTCAGCACGGTCTCCCAGCGTCCCGGGTCGGGCCGATCATCGCCGACCAGACTTCCCGGCACACCATGGTCGATCGTAGCCGAGCGCCGCTCACCTGGCCGCGTGCCGCCTGGCGGCCCACCCACGCACAGCCGCCGCCCCCGCGCTGACCATCGCGAGCATCATCGGCTGCCCGCACCGCCACCAGCCGTCCTCCCCCGCACTCCCGACATCGACGCTCCCAGCACCGACCCAGCCGACCAGCGCCGTGGCCACGGCCGTGAACCCGGCCAGCCGGGCCGCGGCTCGCCCGGGCAGCATCGGCCCGATCAGCACCGCGGGCAGCGAATCGGAGCGAGTGTCCCCCAGCGGTCGCCACATTCCACAGCGAGCAGAGCGGCGACGAAGGTCGCGCCCACGGCCACGCGCAGCAGGACCGACACCGTCGCCGCCGCCGAACCGCCCGGCCCGCCGCGCACCGGCCTCACCGACCGGGTGTTCCCGCCATCGTCAGAAATGCGCCCGAATCGTTGCGCCCGTCCCGGCCGTTCCGCTCCTCCCGGCCGTTCCGCTCCCTCCGGCCGGCGAGGTTGACTGCGGGCGCCACCCCCTCCCGGTAGGCCGCACCGTCAGGTCCGTAACGGACGGGTCGGCACAGCGCCGACGCCCCGAAACGGCGCCGGTCCCGGACCTGGTCACGCCAGATCACCAGGGCGGGCAGGAGGAACATCACGGTCAACAATGCGACGGCGAGAAGTATTCGACCCCATTCGAACTCGGATTCCACCGGTTACCCCTTCGGTCGATGAGCGTCTTCCGGCGAGCAGTCTCCGAAAAGCCCGAACTCCGAGGCCGGTCCTCTGCCGCCACCGCAGCGCCACCGGGAGCCGCATCCACCGGACGGATGTCCGAAAACGCCGAAGGCGGCCAACGAGTGCGGACCAGCGGGTGCAGCGAGAACGCGTGCCAGCGGGCACGCACCACTAGCGGCCTTCCGCGCCGCCGGCGCAGGTCCGCAGGTGGGCAGGTGGGCAGCGCCCTGCCGGCTCGCGAAACGCGACACGGCGGGTGGCCGATTCGGGGCGCGCGTCCCCGCGGCGTCAGCGCGCGGAACACCTGTCCCCGGCCAACCCGGCACTCGGCCGCGGCCCCGGGCCGATCCCAGGACGACCGGTGGCAACAAGACCGAGGTCTCGCAGACGCCGGTCGGTCGCTGCACAGGCGTCGCGAACACCAGGCAGTCGCTGCACAGGCCTCGCAAGCGCCAAACAGGCGCGCCGCGGGCTCAGCGGGCGCCGGGCGGTCCCCGGCGCGGGCCTACCTCGAGAGTGGGCGGGACGGCCGCGGCGGGCCGCGAGCGGTCCGGCGCTCGGCGGGGCCGTCGGGACGGCCGCTGCGGCGCATGGTGCGCCGCCAGCGGCCAAACCGAGGAAGGGCGAGGGCGACGGCGGCCGCGGCGAGGACGAAGGTGCTGGGATGGCCCGCCGACCAGGGCCCCGTCACCAGGGCTCGCGCATCCTGGCGGGGGGAGGTGGTCTCCGCGGGACCGACCGGGACGGCAACCGCGGTGACCGCCGGCAGCGCCCGCTCAGCCGCCTGCAGGCCCGCCGGCCGACCGCCGACGCCGGAGGTAAGGAGGCCCGTGAGCAACAGCAGCGGGGCCACCCAGGCGGCGCGCAGGCGCCGGTGCTCGAGGGTGGCCATGCGCACAGGCTAGACCAGCGGGAAGGCCCGGGCCGACCGGACCGTGAGGTGAACACCACCGCGGTCCGTCGGGGGTGTTCGCCCGGGTCGTCAGCCGGCCGGCGCCACCGTGGAATCGACCAGGGGCCGGGTCCCCTGGAAACGGAAGCTGGCCGCCGTCGTGGCGATGCGCGTCCGCTCGAACCCGGCTGCGGCGAGCCGGTCGGGCAACCGACCTGGGTCGACCGTGACCGAGGTGTCGCCGAGGTGGATGAGGCGGAAGCCGAGGCTCGTCAGGCTGTCGCTGCCCGCGAAGACCCCGCCCGGCCGCAGCACCCGGAAGGTCTCGGCGAAGAGCTGATCCTGTTTCGCCGGTGAGGGCACGTGATGCAGCATCGTGAAGGCCACCACCGTGTCGAAGGAGCAGTCCTCCGCCGGAATCCGGGTGGCGTCACCGTGCAGGATGCGCACCCGCTCGCCGAGGCTGCCGTCGAGCAGGCGCGCCGACTTCTCGTCTATCTCCAGCGCGGTCAGCGACGGCGTGAGGTTCACGAGCACTCGGGTGGTCGCGCCGAAACCGGGCCCGAGTTCCAGCACGTCCTTTCCCAGGGAGACGTCCTCAAGCGCCTACGGGAGGAATTCTTCGCCGCCGCGTCGGCCCATCGTCCGGACGCGCACAGCTTTCGGTGCACCAGATTCATCGCCATGTTCGGACCCTAGATCCGCCCGTTCGCGACGGCCATCCACTAGCCTGCCAATGTATGTGGAGCAGCGGTCACCTTCCCGGGATCACCGACGGCCGGCTTCACGGCGGCGGCCCTGGTGCCGTCGCGATCGCGGACTTTCAGATGTCGCCGAGGCACCGATTCGGCCAGCATCGCCATCTCGTCCATCAACTGGTCTGGGCGCGTCGCGGGGTGCTGACGGTCCAGGTCGAGGCGGAGGCGTGGTTCCTGCCGCCGACGCTCGCCCTGTGGATCCCCGCCGGGCTGGCCCACCTGACACGCAGCGCGGACGACGCCTGGATGCGCAGTCCGTACTTCCTGCCCACGCGCTGCCCGATCCCCTGGTCGTCGGCGACGGTGGTCGCCGTCGGGCCGCTGCTGCGCGAACTCCTCGACCATCTCGCCGTGTCCGATCAGCACCGCCGCCCGCCGCGCCGGCTATGCGACCCCGAGCGCCTTCGTCGCCGCCTTCCGCCGCACGATCGGCGTCCCGCCCGGCGTCTACTTCGCCCACCACCCCGCCCGGCACCACCCGCCCGGCAAACACGACGACCAGCCCACCTGACCCACGCCACCCGCATCCCCGGGGACCCGCCCTCGGGGTTCGGGGAGCTCAGCCCCACACACAACAATGAAGACGACCCGTTTCTCCGCCCAGCGCAGACGGGAGGATCTCGGGCTCTCCGGGCGAACGGCAGGAGTATTCGGTCTTTCCCCTGCGACCTCCGGTGACAGCAGCCCCGGAATGCCGCAGGGCCCCCGACCGTGAAACACGGCCGGGGGCCCTGTGCACTCTCAGGGCGGAATCGGAGGTCAGAAGCCGACGAGCTCGTAGAGGGTCGGTGAGACGCTGGCGGTGAAACCGGTGGTACCGATGTAGATCGCCTTGATCCGGTGTAGGCCTGCGGTGAGGGGGGCGGTGAACGCCGCGTGGCCGGTGTTGTCGAGGGTGGCGACGTTGCGAAGCGCGGGCCCGTCGACGAACGCGACGAGGCCGGTGGGGACGGTTGTGCCGGTGCCGGCCACGACGGTGGCGGTGAAGGTGACGGGCTGCGCCGTCGGGGCAGGGTTGCGGGTGGAGACGAGGCCGGTGGTGGTGCTGACGGGGCCCTGGACGCCGACCGGGCGGGTGATCGTGTCGGTGTCGAGGGTGACTGCGCCGTTGCGGGCCAGAATGCGGCCGTCCACGGTCACGCCGGTGGTGACGGTGATGGAGGTGAGGGCGAGGACGGTGCCCCTGAGAATGGAGTAGGTGCCAAGGGTCGCGGAGCTGCCGACCACCCAGAAGACGTTGGATGACTGGGCGCCGTTGAGGAGGGTCACATTGCTGGCGGATGCGGTTATCAGGGTGGACGCGGCCTTGAAGATGAAGACGGCGTTCGGGTCGCCCTGGGCATCGAGGGTCAGGGTTCCGGTGATGCCGAACGTGCCGGCCGGGGAATCGTACACACCGGGGGTTTCAGTGGTCCCGCCGAGTTCCACGGGAATCGTGGCGGTGGTGGGGGTCGCCGCGGCGGCGTCGTAGGCGGCAGCGAGGTCGTTCTTGGCCTGGATCGCGGCGCTGTCGGCGGCGTGAACGGTGCCGGTTACCCGGCCGGGCGGGAATCCGGTGACCGCGGTGCCCGGACTGAGCCCGAGATCGCCGTCGACGGTGGTGATGCCGGTGTTCGTGATCGTGGACCCAGCGAGAGTCGCGTAGCCGGCGGCGGTGCCGAGGTTGACCGTCGGGGTGGCCGCGTGGGCACCCGTGGCGCCGACCAGCCCGATCAGGATGGTTGTCGCGCCGACGACGGTGAGGGTCTTGGTGTACCGGGATCGGGCGGTCTTGCGGTGGGTTGTGGCTCGGTGGGTGGTAGCGCGGTGGATGGCGCCTGGGAGGCGGGTAGTCACCATGGGTTTCCTTAGGAAGGCCTACAGCATGGCCGATCTTTCGACCGCTCCGTAGCTTAGGGCATCCATATGGATACTTTAGGTAAGCTGTTGTAGTTTCCCAGTCGCCTGTCCTCGCGCGCAGCGGTCGTTCCCCGGGGTTCGCTGGCGCGCGGCCTACCGGCGTCGAACTCCACGGGGGCGATCAGGAAATGTACGCCGAAATGTCCAGGAGTCGGCTGTGACGACTCAGGTTGTCGGACCGAAATCGGCTGGTACGGGGCTGTGGGACTGTCTCCGCGAGTCTCAGCACACCCCGCGCGTCACCCGCGATCATGACTGCTTGGCCGCTGGGAAGAGTCACACCAGTTGTTGCGTATTCCGTGTCCGGCGAGCCGGCCCTGCCGGCTGTCGCGGGAACACTGCCGCGACAGCCTCGGCGCCGTCAGCGTGGTAAAGGCGATCGGCTTCCGACAGTGCCGCCGCGCAGGTCTGCCTCCCGCACCTCACCCGAGGGCTGTCCGGCGTAGGACGTGAAGCGTTTCGATCCGGGCACTTCCGCCCTGTTCAGTCTCACGAATCGTGGAGACACCGAGGTCGGCCGCTTTCCGCACGTGCTTCCTGGGTCAGGCCCCGCCGCCGGCGCAGGCTCTGGAGAGTGACGCCCGGTGCCGGCTCGTCCACCGCCGCACCCTCTTCTCGCCCCAAGCGCGAAAGGTCACCCACCCCCACTCACCCCACCCACGGGCAAGTTCGTGGGGGGGTTTCGGGGGGGCTCGGCCCCCCCGACAAAATAAAGAGGCGCCCTGTTTCTCCCCAGAAAGGGAGAAAACAAGACGCCCAAAGTCTCGTGGAGCTGAGGGGATTCGAACCCCTGACCCTCACACTGCCAGTGTGATGCGCTACCAGACTGCGCCACAGCCCCAACTGCTGTTCATTTATATCAGACCGAGTGGACCTCGGTGTGTTGCCCCCCTGGCACCGATACCGCCGCGCCTGGTGGGCTACTTCGGCAAGTGTACAGGCTCCGTGTCGGACTCCGTCGGGGCCCCCTGGCTCGGCAGGAGGGACTCGGACAGACCCGATCCGGCGACGCCGACCTTACCAGTCAGCAGCGGACCCGCGTTGTGCTCGGCGAGCCGGTACCCGCCCTCGACCTGGCGCAGGACCGACCACCGGCAGTTCGCCAGCGGCCCGAAGTGCCACCACAGCTCCGGCGGCAGGCCGAGCACGTGGCCGATCAGCGAGCGCGCCGTGCCGCCGTGCAGCACGAACACGACGAGACCCGCCGGCCCGGACGGCTGCCCTTCGGCGCGGATCTCGTCGAAGACCTCCCCGGCGCGCCGGGCGACCTCGCGGTAGGTCTCACCGCCGCCGCGGCGGACGTCGTCGCCCCGGCGCCAGGCCCGGTCCTCCTCGGGGAAGCGGTCGGCCGCCTCGGCACCGGTGAGTCCGGACCACAACCCGAGATCGATTTCGCGCAGGCGTGCGTCGGAGCGAAACGGCAGGTCGAGCCCGGCCGCGGTGTCCCGACAGCGCTGCAGATCGGACGAGACGACCAACTCCGGACGCATCGCCCGGATGATCGGGGCCACGGCGGCGACCTGGGCCCGGCCGGTGGCGTCCAGGGGCGGATCCGCATGCCCCTGGAAGCGGCCGACGTCGTTCCAGGTGGTCCGACCGTGCCGCCAGAGCAGCAGCCTCACAGGGCGTTCGCCGGGCCGCCACCGAGCGGGCCGGACGCCGAGGAGGCCCCGGCCGCCGAGGTTCCCGCCCCGGCCGCGACCCCGACGGTCGCGTCGGTGAACGGAATCACCGGGCAGTCCTTCCACAGCCGTTCCAGGGCGTAGAAGACGCGCTCTTCGTCGCGCTGGACGTGCACGACGACGTCGACGAAGTCGAGCAGGACCCAGTGGCCCTCTCGCTCTCCCTCGCGCCGGACGGGCTTGGCCCCGAGCCGGCGCAGCTTCTCCTCCACCTCGTCGACGATGCCCTTGACCTGCCGCTCGTTGCCCGCGGAGGCGATGACGAAGCAGTCGGTGATGGCCAGCCGCTCACTCACGTCGAGGATGAGCAGGTCGTGGCCGAGCTTGTCGGCCGCCGCCTGGGCAGCGGCGAGGGCAAGTTCGACGGCTCGCGGGGAAGCGGTCACGCTGAGGGTCTCCAGGGTGGCGACGTCCGCGGGACGGCCACCACCGGTCGCCCCGCGCGCCGCCCGGGGTCGGGCGGCTTAGTCCAGCGTGACACATCCCCGCCCGGTCAGGGCAGCCATCAGGCCGGCGACGGCCCGAAAATCGTGATATTGCCGGACCACCACGGTTCGGGACGGTCCCGCACCGCGTCAGGCCGACGGCCGTCGGCGTCGTTGCCATCTACCGGCCGGGCACCGGTGGGTGCACCGGAGCGTCGGGGCCGTCGTCAGGCCGTCGTCAGGCCCTCGACTGGTAGAGGTGCCGCTTGGCGATGTAGCGCACCACGCCGTCCGGCGTGAGGTACCAGATCGGGGCGCCGCGGCCGACCCGCTGACGGATGTCGGAGGACGAGATCGCCAGCGCCGGCACCTCCAGCAGGCTCACCGAGTTCGCCGGCAGCGCGGCGTCCAGGGCGAGCTGGTAGCCGGGGCGGCTGACGCCGACGAAGTGCGCCAGCTCGAACAGCTCACGATGGTCCCGCCAGGTGAAGATCTGGGCGAGGGCGTCGGCGCCGGTGATGAAGAACAGCTCGTCGTCCGGTCGGGCTCCGCGCAGATCGCGCAGGGTGTCGATGGTGTAGGTCGCCCCACCCCGGTCGATCTCGACCCGGCTGACGGTGAACTGCGGGTTCTCCGCGGTGGCGAGGAACGTCATCAGGTAGCGGTCCTCGGGGTCCGAGACCACGCGGTGGACCTTCTGCCAGGGCTGCCCGCTCGGCACGAAGACGACCTCGTCGAGGTCGAACAGGGCGGCCACCTCGCTCGCGGCGACGAGGTGCCCGTTGTGGACGGGATCGAAGGTCCCACCCATCACGCCGAGACGCACGACGCCGACAGTAACGCCGCAGGCCCGGCACACGCGCGCGGCGCCGGGCCGGACGGGAGATGTCCCACAAAGCCCCCCACCAGAGGTGCGGTGCGCTGTGCCCGGTTCTGGGGCCCGGAGCGTGCACAGCGCACCGCAGTCGAGCCTGGGACGAACCAGCCCCGCGGGGGACGACCCGACTAGGCTGACGGCAGGCCGCCGGCCACCCCCGTCCCACCGCGAGGAGGCGCCGCCCATGCCGATCAGCCCACGCGCGGGCCAGCCCGCCGCCCCCGAGGACCTCATCGACGTCGACGCTCTGCTCGCCGCGTACCAGGACGTCCATCCCGATCCCGCGGACCCCGCTCAGCGGGTGTCGTTCGGGACCTCCGGGCACCGCGGATCGGCGCTGCGCGGCTCCTTCAACGCCGACCACATCCTCGCCACCACCCAGGCGATCTGCGACTTCCGGGCCGCGGCGGGGGTCGACGGCCCGCTGTTCCTCGGGATCGACACCCACGCCCTGTCCGCCCCCGCGCTGGCCAGCGCCCTGGAGGTGCTCGTCGCGAACGGCGTGGCAGTGCGCATCGCGCCGGACGGCGAGGCGACGCCGACCCCGGTGATCTCGCACGCCATCCTGGGGCACAACCGTGACCGTGGCGCCACCGCGGCGGGCGGGGCGTCCGGGCGCGGGCTCGCCGACGGGATCGTGGTGACGCCGTCGCACAACCCGCCGGCCGACGGCGGCTTCAAGTAC
The DNA here is from genome assembly GCF_000058485.1 of Frankia alni ACN14a. Classification (NCBI taxonomy): domain Bacteria; kingdom Bacillati; phylum Actinomycetota; class Actinomycetes; order Frankiales; family Frankiaceae; genus Frankia; species Frankia alni. Next base: position 2,107,514 of record NC_008278.1, on the reverse strand, counting down.
AACCCGACCCACGGCGGACCGGCCGACACCGCCGTCACCAAGGTCATCCAGGACCGGGCGAACGCGCTGCTCGAAGCGGGTCTCGCCGGCGTCGCCCGGGTGCCCTACGCGCAGGCGCGGGCGGCCGCGGCGGTGCACGACTACGTCGGCGCGTATGTCGCCGACCTGGGCGACGTCGTCGACCTCGACGCGATCCGCGCCGCCGGCGTCCGCATCGGCGTCGATCCGCTCGGCGGCGCGAGCCTGGTCTACTGGCAGGCCCTCGCCGAGCGGTACAAGCTCGATCTGGACGTGGTCAACACCACCGTCGATCCGACCTTCTCGTTCATGACGACGGACTGGGACGGCAAGATCCGGATGGACCCGTCGTCGCCCTACGCGATGGCCTCCCTGCTGCGCCACGCCGGCTCCTTCGACGTGGCGGTGGCCAACGACGCCGACGCCGACCGGCACGGCATCGTCACCCCCGGCGCCGGGCTGCTGAACCCGAACCACTACCTGTCCGCGGCGATCGCCTACCTGTTCGGCCACCGCACCGGTTGGCCCGCGGGCACGGCGATCGGCAAGACCCTGGTGAGCTCCAGCATGATCGACCGGGTCGGTGCGGGCATCGGCCGCGCCGTCGTCGAGGTACCGGTCGGCTTCAAGTGGTTCGTCGACGGCCTCACCGACGGCACCCTCGGCTTCGGCGGGGAGGAGAGCGCGGGCGCGTCGTTCCTGCGCCGCGGCGGCGGGGTGTGGACGACGGACAAGGACGGCCTCATCGCCTGCCTGCTCGCCGCGGAGATGACGGCGGTGACCGGCCGCGATCCCGGGGCGCTCTACCAGGAGCTGACCGAGCTGCACGGCGCGCCGGCGTACCGGCGGGTCGACGCGCCCGCCACGGCGGCGCAGAAGAAGATCCTGGCCGCCCTCACCCCGGCGAGCCTGGCCGCGACCACGCTGGCCGGTTCCCCGGTGACCGCCGCGCTCGCACAGGCGCCCGGCAACGGCGCGGCGATCGGCGGGGTGAAGGTCGTCACCGCCGACGCCTGGTTCGCGGCCCGCCCGTCCGGCACCGAGGACGTCTACAAGATCTACGCGGAGAGCTTCCGCGGGCCGGAGCACCTCGAGGAGGTGATCACACAGGCCCAGGCGATCGTGGACGCCGCCCTGCTTCGCGGGTGACCCGGCTCCACCCCCAGGACCCCGGCGGGACCCCCAGGATCCCGGCGGGACCGCTAATGCCCGCCAAGGCCCCCGAGGTCGGCCCGCCAGGACCTCATCCGGTACCGATCCGGCAAAGGTGACCGCGCTCCCCCTCCGCGGACGACTACCGTGCAACGGTGCTCAGCGCACTCGCCGTGTGGATCCTTGGGGGGAGACCATGACGCCCACACCCGAGAACGCCCCGCCGGACAACACCTCCGCGGCCCCGCCCGGTACGGGGGACGAAGCCTCCACCGCGTTACCGCCCGCCACGGCGAAGCCGCACAACCCCGCCCTCGACGGGCTGCGGGCGATCGCCGTGCTGGCCGTCTTCGTCCATCACATGGGCCTGCTGCCGGGCGGGTACCTGGGCGTCGACCTGTTCCTCGTCCTCAGCGGCTTTCTCATCACCGGCCTGCTGCTCGCCGAACGCGACCGCACCGGCCGGATCTCGCTGCGCGCCTTCTGGGGACGGCGCGCCTTCCGGCTGCTACCCGCCTTCTACGTCTTCGCCGTCGTCGGCGTGCCGCTGGTACTGCTGCTCAAGAGCCACAGCGACCAGGTCCAGTTCCTCTGGAACGGGCTGGCCTCGGTGTTCTACGTGGCGAACATCCAGCGGACGTTCGACCCACCCGGCGGCGACTCGTGGTTCGGCCACACCTGGACGCTGTCCATGGAGGAGCAGTTCTACCTGCTCTGGCCGCTGGCGCTGGTGGTGATCTGCGGCCGTTCTCGGCTGCGGCGACGGCTGCCGACCCTGCTGATCGGCGCGATCCTGCTGGTGGTGATCTGGCGGGAGATCCTCATCGTGGACGGTCAGGAGAACCTGCGCATCTACTTCGGGCCCGACGGTCGCGTCGACTCGTTGCTGGTCGGCTGCCTGCTCGGGGTGTGGCGGCATCAGGCCGTCGCGCCCCCGGCGCTGGGCTGGAGCTCCCGCGGCCCCCGCCAGGCGGCGATCCTGCGCGACATCGCCCGGCTGGGACCGGCGGCGCTGATGGCCCTGGTCGCCCTGTTCGTGTTCGGCCCGGACCTGCACGGCCGGCCGAACTGGCTGGCCTACGGGGGCTACACGGCGGTCGCCGCGGTCGCCGCCGTCGCGGTCCTCGCCGCGGACCAGCAGCGCCCCGCCTGGCTCGCCGGTTTCCTCAGCACCCGGGTGATGAGCTGGATCGGCCGGATCTCCTACAGCTTCTACTTGTGGCACTTCCCGGTCACCGGGACGGCCCTGGACAAGCTGATGCCCCGGGTCGGGCGGGTGCCCGCGGCGGGCGTGGCGCTCGTCATCAGCATGGGTCTGGCGAGCGCGTCGTACTACCTCGTCGAACGGCCGGTGCAACGGCGCCGGCCCGCCTGGACGAACCCGGGGACGGGCCGCGTCCCGCGCCAACGCACCGACGCGGCGCCCGCCGGCGGCGTGGGTGTCGCCGGCGTCCCCGGCGCCGTCATGCCGGCCACCGCGACCCCCACGGGCCCCGTCGGCGGCATCGCACCCGTCCCCGCCGACTGACCCCGGTCCGGCCCCGACCGGCCGCCGAACCGCGCCGCGGGACGGCCGCCGCGTCGGGCTCTGCTTATCCAGAGGGTTCCGCGCCCGATTTATCCCTCTGGATAAGCAGCCGGGACCTCGACGGCGACAGCCGGGGCTAACGGGTCAGGAGGGCAGGAGGCGCTCGATGAAGACCTGGAGCTGGTCGATGTTGCGGCACTCGACCATCTCGTCGACCAGCTCGGCGTAGACGTCGGTCGCCGAGTCGCCCGAGCCCCAGTAGGTGCGTGGCTCCGGGTTGAGCCAGTAGGAGTGCCGGGCCTGCGCGCACAGCCGCCGGAACACCGTCGCCGACGTCGGCCGGTAGTTGTTGCGCGCGTCGCCGAGGATGAGCAGCGACGTCTTCGGGCCCACCGCCTCCGGGTACTTCTCGGCGAAGACCTCGATGGCGTGGCCGTAGTCGCTGTGCCCATCAAACCAGACCAGGTCGGCCTCGCCGGAGATCCGCGCCATCATGTCGCCGAGGTCGAGGCCGCGCAGGAAGCGGGTCACCTCGTCGGTGGTGTCGATGAAGGCGAACGCGCGAACCTTGGAGAACTGCTCGCGCAGCGCGTGGGTCAGCATCAGGGTGAAGTGGGCGAACGACGCGACCGAACCGGAGACGTCGCACAGCACGACGAGCTCGGGCTTGTGCGGCTTGTGCGGACGGTGCTTGGTGTCGACCGGCACGCCACCGGTGGCCAGCGAGGCGCGGACGGTGCGCCGGAAGTCCAGCCGGCCGGTGCGCCCGAGGCGGCGCCGCGCGGTCAGCCGGGTCGCGAGGCGGCGGGCGAGCGGGTGAACCTGCCGGCGCAGCTCGACGAGGTCACGCTGGGAGGCGCGCAGGAACTCGACCTGGTCGCTGAGCGGCTTGACCGCGCTGCGCTCGACGGCCTCGATGCCGCGCTCCTCGGCCATCCGGCGGCGCACCTCCGCGCCCACCAGCTCCTCGAACTCGCGGATCCGGTCGGTGATGGTCTGCCGGGCGGCCCGTTCGGCGAGGCCCCCGCGTTCCTGCTCGCCCAGCAGCGCCGAGAGCAGGTCGGAGATGAGCGTCTCCGCGGACATCGCGCGCAGCACCCGGTACAGGAACCAGGAGCGCCCGGCGCTGCCCCGCGCCGACCCGAACGCGCTCACCGCCTGGCGGGCGAGCTGACGCAGCGCCTCGTCGTCGCCGTCGCGCAGGGCGTCGAGCAGCTTGTCGCGCAGCGCCTGGCGCAGCGCCTCGAGCTCCTCCGGCGTCAGGTCGCCGGGATCCGGCTCGCCGTCGCCGGCCGCGCCGTCGCCGGCGGCCGCCGGGTCGTCAGCGAGGTCGTCCAGCGAGACGCCGTCACCGATGCGCGGCGGGAAGTACAGGTCGAACAGGGTGTCGAAGGCGGGCCGGTACACCGGTCGTTTGCACAGGGTCGCGGCGAACGACGCCCGCACGCCGTCGCGGTCGGCCCAGCCGAGGGCCCCGACGGCGCGGGCCGCGTCCACCGTCTCGGCGCTGCTGACCGGGACGCCGGCCCGGCGCAGGGCGGCGGTGAACTCGACGGTGCGGTCCAGCAGGTTCATGCCGGCGCCCCCTTAGTTCGCGGTGAGCTTGAGGTGGCCGATGGCGCGGGCCTGGTCGCTGGCGTGCTTGAGCACCACACCGAGGGTGGAGGCGACGGCCGCCTCGTCGAAGGTGTCGAACCCGAGCGCGAGCACCGTCTGCGCCCAGTCGATGGTCTCGGCGATGGACGGTGCCTTCTTCAGCTCCATCGCGCGCAGCGCGCGCACGATCCGAACCAGCGACTCGGCGAGCTGCTCCGGCAGCTCCGGGACCCGGGAGAGCACGATCTCCTTCTCCCGCTCGGCCGAGGGATAGTCCAGGTTCAGGTAGAGGCAGCGCCGCTTGAGCGCCTCGGACAGCTCCCGGGTCGCGTTCGAGGTGAGGATGACGAACGGGCGCTGGGTCGCGCTGATCGTCCCGAGCTCGGGAATCGTCACCTGGAAGTCCGACAGCACCTCCAGCAGCAGGCCCTCCACCTCGACGTCGGCCTTGTCGGTCTCGTCGATGAGCAGCACCGTCGGCTCCTCGCGACGGATCGCCGTCAGCAACGGCCGGGAGAGCAGGAACTCCTCGCTGAAGATGTCGTCGTGGGCCTGCTGCCAGCCCTCCGTGCCGCCGTCGCCGGAACCGGCCTGGATGCGCAGCAGCTGCTTCTTGTAGTTCCATTCGTACAGGGCGCGGGCCTCGTCGAGGCCCTCGTAGCACTGCAGGCGGATCAGCTCGGCACCGACGGAGGTGGCCAGGGCCTTGGCGAGTTCGGTCTTGCCGACCCCCGCGGGGCCCTCCACGAGCAGCGGCTTACGCAGCCGGTCGGCAAGGAAGACCGTGGTGGCGATCGCCTCGTCCGCGAGGTATCCGGTCCCGCGGAGGCGTTCCCGCACGTCCGCGACGTCGGCGAAAGCGTGTTCCTGAAGCGACATGGCCACCTTCCGTCCCCGTGTCAAGCATCGCCACGTCCATAGTGCCAGGATGAAGCCCCAGACGGGCGACTACGCCCCGCCCGCGGCTTTGGTCCGGCCCTGACGGGCGATACCGTGCGTGCGCACCGGGGCCGCAGCACCCCCGGCCGCCGCCGGGATCGCCTCAGCTCACGAGATGACCGTCGCCGACGCCGACCCACGTCGTCGAGGTCAGCTCGGGCAGGCCCATCGGCCCCCGCGCGTGCAGCTTCTGGGTGGAGATGCCGATCTCGGCGCCCATGCCGAACCGCTCCCCGTCGGTGAACCGGGTCGAGGCGTTCACCATCACCGCGGCCGAGTCGCAGCTCGTGATGAAGCGCCGGGACGCGCCGAGCGAGCGGGTGACGATCGCCTCGGTGTGCCCACTGCCCCACCGGCGGATGTGCGCCACCGCGTCGTCGAGCGAGTCCACGACGCGCACGGCCATGTCGAGCGACAGGTACTCGGCCGCCCAGTCGTCGTCGGTGGCGGGCACGGCACGCGGGTCCACCGCGCACACGGCCTCGTCGCCGTGCACGGCGACGCCGGCGTCGTGCAGCGCGGCCAGCACCCGCGGCAGGAACCGCTGCGCCACCCCACGGTGCACCAGCAGCGTCTCCGCCGCGTTGCAGACCGAGACCCGGTGGGTCTTGGCGTTGACGGTGATCGCGAGCGCCTGGTCGAGATCGGCGTCGACGTCGACGTAGACGTGGCAGTTGCCGACCCCGGTCTCGATCACCGGCACGGTCGACTCCTCCACCACCGCCCGGATGAGCCCGGCTCCGCCGCGGGGGATGAGCACGTCGACGAGACCCCGCAGCCGCATCAGGTGCTTGACGGAATCGTGGTCGAGGCCGGGGACGAGCTGGACCACGTCGGCCGGCAGACCGCCCGCCGCGGCGACGTCGCGCAGGACCTCCACCAGAGCGGTGTTGGACCGCACCGCGGAGGCGCTGCCGCGCAGCAGCACCGCGTTGCCGCTTTTGAGACACAGGCCCGCGGCATCGACGGTGACGTTCGGCCGCGCCTCGTAAATGATCCCCACGACGCCGAGCGGGACGCGGACCTGCCGCAGCTCCATGCCGTTGGGCAGCACCCGCCCGCGCACGACCTCGCCGACCGGGTCGTCCAGCGTGGCGACCTGACGCAGACCGTCGGCCATGCCCGCCAGGCGGGCCTCGGTGAGGGTGAGCCGGTCGACCATGGCACCGGGCGTTCCCGCCGCCCTTGCCGCCGCGACGTCCTCGGCGTTGGCCGCGAGAATCCCCGCGGACCGGGCCAGGAGCGCCTCGGCCATCGCGAGCAGCACCCGGTCCTTCTCGCCGCGGCTGACCGGGGCCAGCAGGGCCGCCGCCGCCTTCGCGCGCACTGCCACGTCTCGGACAGCCTCCGCAGAGGTGATCATTTCCGGATCCTCCGTATGTGCGGGCGCCGCGGCGCAACCCACTGTCCCGAGGCTACCGGCGCCGGGCGACACTCGCGGCCGCTCGCGCCGAGCGGGTGACGATTCGGCGTTCTGGCTGCCCACCGGCTCGGTGCCACGACCACGCCGGACCCCCGTGCCGAGCGGCCGCGGGCGCCTGCCTACCGTGCTCACATGCTCGCCCTGCACACCTCCGACTGGCATCTCGGCCGCGGCCTGCACGGCCACGACCTGCTGCCGGCCCAGGCCGCGTTCGTCGACCATCTCGTCGAGGTCGTCCGGGCGGAGTCCGTCGACGTGGTCCTCGTCGGCGGCGACGTGCATGACCGCGCCATCCCGCCGGTGCGCGCGCTGGAACTGTTCGACGAGGCGCTGTCCCGGCTGCGCGACGCGGGCACCCGGGTCGTGGCCATCAGCGGCAACCACGACGCCGCCCGCCGCCTGGGGGACAAGTCCGGCCTGCTCGACCCGCGGATCCGGCTCAGGACGGACCCGGCCGCGGTGGGCGTCCCCGTCGTCGTCGAGGACGGCGACGGCCCCGTGCGGATCTACGCGATCCCCTATCTGGAGCCGACGACCGCCAACGCCCTGCTGCCGGCACCGCAGGCCGGCAAGCCCACCGACGCGAACCCGGACACGGACCCGTACGGCGCAGACAGGGCCGGCGCAGACACGGCCGGCGCGGCGGCGTACTCGCAGGCCGCGACGATGCGCCGCGCGATGCGCGCCGTGCGGGCGGACCTCGCCGGCCACCCGGGCGCCCGCAGCGTCGTCCTCGCGCACGCCTGGGTCACCGGCGGCGCGGGCAGCGACAGCGAACGCGACATCTCCGTCGGCGGGGTCGGCAATGTGCCGTCGAGCCTGTTCGACGGCATCACGTACACCGCGCTCGGTCATCTGCACCGCCCCCAGGCGATCACCCCGGCCGTGCGCTACAGCGGCTCGCCGCTGGCCTTCTCCTTCTCGGAGGCCGCCGACCGCAAGACCTCCCTGCTGGTGGACATCGGCCGCGACGGGATCCGGACGGTCCGCGACGTGGAGGTGCCCACCGAACGGCGGATGGCGGTGCTGCGCGGCACCCTGCACGAGCTGCTGACCGCCGCGGCCTTCGCCGCCCACGAACGGGACTTCGTCGCGGCGGTGCTGACCGATCCGGTGCGGCCGGGTGACGCGATGGCGACGCTGCAACGGCGCTTCCCCCACGCGCTGCGCCTCGCCCACGAACCGCCGGCCGGCGCGGCCGACGAGCGCAGCTTCGGCGAACGGACCCGCGGCCGGAGCGACCTGGAGATCGCCACGGCGTTCGTGGCGCACGTGCGCAGCGATCCGTCGCCGCGGGAGCGGACGCTGCTCGCCGAGGCCCTCGACGCGGCCCGGATCGCCGAGGAGGCGGCCTGATGCGCCCCCACCGGCTGCGCCTGGCGGCGTTCGGGGCCTTCCCCGGGCAGGTCGACGTCGATGTCGACCGGGTGAGCGGCGGCGGCCTGCTGCTGCTGTGCGGCGAGACCGGCGGGGGCAAGACGACGCTGCTCGACGCGATCGGCTTCGCGCTGTTCGGCGAGGTCCCCGGCCTGCGGGGAAAGATCGCCGGCGGCCCGGACCTGCGGTCCCATCACGCCGACGCCTCGGCCCGACCGGAGGTGAGCCTGGAGTTCTCGGTCTCGGCCGGGCGCTACCGCATCACCCGCAGCCCGGCCTGGGACCGGCCCAGGCGCGGCGGCGGCACCACCCGGACCCATCCCACCGCCCGGCTGGACCGGCACACCGCCGACGGCTGGGACACCCTCGCCACCCGCCCCCAGGACGTCGGCCACGAGATCGGCCTGCTGCTGGGGATGACCCACGACCAGTTCTTCCAGGTCATCATGCTGCCGCAGGGACGATTCGCCGACTTCCTCCAGGCCGGGCACGACGACCGGGAGAAGCTGCTCAAGACCCTGTTCGGCGTCGGCCGCTTCGAGTTCACCGAGCAGTGGCTGCGCGACCGGGCCAAGACCGGCCGCGACGGGCTGGCGGTCGCCACGGCCGAGCTCGGTCGGGTGGCCGCGCGAATCGCCCAGGTCGCCGGGGTGGCCGAGCCCACCGACCCGACGCACGACCCCGGCTGGGCCACCGAGCTGGCCCGCCAGGCAGACGCGTCGGCTGCCGCGGCCGAGGCCGCGCACCGGACGGCCGGCCAGGCCCGCGCCGCCGCCGACGCCGCGCTCGCCGACGCCCGCGATCTCGTCCGCCGCATCGACCGGCGCCGGGCGCTCACGGCACGCCGCGACGAGCTGGACGACCGCCGGGTCGCCGTCGATCGGCTCGCCGACGACGCCGACGCGGCTCGGCGGGCCGCGGTCGTCTCCCCCGCGCTGACCGAGCTGCGCCGGCGCACCGCAACCGCCCAGCAGACCCGGGCGGCCGCCGACGCCGCCCGGCAGCGCCTGGCCGAGCACCCCCCGGGCCTGCTCCCCGCCGGCACCCTCGCCGCCGGCACCCTCGCTGCCGGCACCCTCGCTGCCGGCACGCTGCCCGCCGGCACGCTCCCCGCCCATCAGCGCGACGATCCGAGGGAGCCCGAAGGCGTCGAGGAGCTCGCCGGCCTCATTCGGCTCGCCCACGTCGAGGTCGGCCGGCTGGAAGGTCTGACGCGGACCCTGGCGGAGGCCGAGGACGACGACGCGGCCGCGAGGGAGGCCGAGCGCGAGGCCGAGGAGCATCGGCGCGACGCCGAGGCGCTCACCGGCCGGATCGACGCGCAGCTGCCGGCGGTCCGGGCGGCGGCCGAGTCCCGGGTGGCCACGGCACGCCGCGCCGGCGCCGCGCTGCCGGCCCTGACCGAACGGGCCCGGTGGACCCGCGAACTGGCCGACGCGGTCGCCGAGCAGCACCGCGCCCGTGCCGACGTCGACGCCGCCCGCGACCGCGCCGCCGCAGCCCGGGCGCACGCCGGGGACGTGCGTCGGCAGCGCTTCGACGCAATCACCGCGGAACTCGCCGCCGCGCTCGTCGACGACACGCCCTGTCCGGTCTGCGGCGCGTGCGAACACCCCGATCCGGCGGAGGTCCGTGCCGATCATGTGAGCAAGGACGAGGAGACCGCCGCCGAGCAGGCGGCGGACCGCCTCGGCGCCGACGCGGCGGCCGCGCTGCGCGCCGCCGACCGGTGGGAGACGCAGATCCGCACGCTGCATGCCGAGCTGGCCCGCGAGCCGTCCGACTCCGTGGAACCGCCAGTCCCGCCAGTCCCGCCGGTCCCGCCGGTCCCGCCGGTCCCGCCCGGCGCAGGCGCGGACGAACCGCCCGACCCGCTGTCGCAGGTCCGGCGCTTCCAGGTCGTGGAACTGCTCGACGACCGGGCGCCCGCGTCCGCACACCGGCTCGCCGAGCTCGCCGCCCGAGTGGACGACCTGGTGGCGGCCCGCACCCGGGCCGCCGCGGATCTGACCCCCGCCGAGGCCGCGACGCTCGCCGTGTACGAGGAGGAGAAGGACGCCGCCGCCCGCCTGGCGGCCGCTCGGTCCAGCGAGCAGGCGGCCCGGTTGCGCGCCGCGCAGATGCGCCGGCTGGCCGCGACGAGGCTTACCGCGGTTCCCGCCGACCTGCGCGACGCCGAGGCCCTGGCGGCCCGGCTGAACGCGGTGACGACGCTCGCCGCCGACCAGGAGGCCACGCACGAGGCGGAGCTGGCGGCCGAACGGGCCCGCGCGGAGCACGTCCGGGCCGGCCTCACCGCGCTCGACCTCGTGCGCCAGGCCGGCTTCGTCGACCTGGACGACGCCGCCGCCGCCGTCCGCGACGAGCCCTGGAGACGCACCGCCGAGCAGGAGGTCCTGGAGTACCGGGAGGAGACCGCCGCGGTCGCCGCGGCGCTGGCCGGTGACGATCTCGCCGTCGACCCCGACATCACGGTGCCCCTCGCCGAGCACGCCGCGGCCGCCGAGGAGGCTCGCCAGGCACATGAGTCGGCCGTCGCGACGCTCGCGCGGGCGAGCGGGCGGGCCGCCGAGCTCGCCGCCCTCCACACCACCTTCACCGCGGATCTCACCGCGCTGGGTCCCCTGCGCGCCGAGGCCGACGAGCTGCATCAGCTCGCCGAGCTCGCCGCGGGCCGCGGCGGCAACACCGAGGGAATGCCGCTGTCGAGCTTCGTGCTCGCGGCCCGGCTGGAGGAGGTGGCGGCCGCGGCCAGCCGGCGGTTCGCCGCGATGAGCGGCGGGCGCTTCACCCTCGTCCACGACACCGAGGAGCGACGCGACCGGCGTCGACGGGCGGGGCTGGGTCTGCTCGTCGAGGACGCGTGGACGGGCCGGCGGCGCAACACCAGGACGCTGTCCGGCGGCGAGACCTTCCAGGCCGCGCTGTCGCTGGCCCTCGGCCTCGCCGACGTCGTGACCGCCGAGGCCGGCGGGCGGCGGATGGACGCGCTGTTCATCGACGAGGGCTTCGGGACGCTGGATCCCGACAGCCTGGACGAGGTGATGGGCGTGCTCGACGAGCTGCGCTCCGGCGGCCGGCTCGTCGGGGTCGTCAGCCACGTCGCCGACCTGCGCCAGCGCATCCCGAACCAGATCCAGGTCGTCAAGGGCACGAACGGCAGCCGGGTCGAGACCACCCCCTGACCCGCAACCCCCGCCCCCCGCCCCGACGGCCCGACGGCGCGACCGCGCGGACCGCGGTGCGTTCTGCGCGGTCCGCGGGCCGACACCGTCCAGAACGCACCGCAGGGGCTCGCCACGGCGGCGAGGGAACGAGGGGGCGGTAGGGACGGCGGGTACGAAGGGGCGGCGAGGAAGATCAGCGGGTCGGCAGCAGCAGGACGAGGTCGTCCCGGTGCACGATCTCCCGTTCGTAGGAGGGGCCCAGTTCGGCGGCGAGCTCGGCGGTGGACCGCCCCAGCATCGCCGGCAGCTCCGCCGCGTCGAACGCCACCAGCCCCCTGGCCACCGGGCGACCGCCCGGATCGACGAGATCGACGGGGTCGCCCGCGGAGAAGTCGCCCTCGATGCCGGTGACCCCGGCCGGCAGCAACGACGCCCGCCGCCGCACGACGGCCGCGACGGCTCCGTCGTCCAGGCGCAGCAGCCCCTCCGGCGCGGTGGCGTGCGCCAGCCACAGCAGCCGGGAGGCCCGGCGCGGGCCGGTGGGGTGGAACACCGTCCCGACCTCCTCGCCGCGCAGCACCGGCGCGGCGTTCGCCGCCGAGGTGATGATTGCGGTGACGCCGCCGGACGCGGCCATCCGGGCAGCCTCGATCTTGGTGGCCATGCCGCCGACGCCGACGCCGGCGGTACCCGTCCCGCGGGCGGTGAGCCCGGCGAGATCCGCATCCGAGCGGACCTCGCGCAGCAGGTTCGCCGGCCCGTGGCGGGGGTTGGCGTCGTAGAGGCCGTCCACGTCCGACAGCAGCACCAGCAGGTCGGCGGACACCAGGTGGGCGACGATCGCGGCGAGGCGGTCGTTGTCGCCGAAGCGGATCTCCTGGGTTGCCACCGCGTCGTTCTCGTTGACGATCGGCACGACGCCGAGCTCGAGGAGCCGGTCGAGCGCGGTCCGCGCGTTGCGGTAGTGGGTGCGGCGGATGACGTCGGTGGCGGTCAGCAGCACCTGGCCGACGCGGAAGCCCGCCCGGCCGAAGGCCGCGGCGTAGCTGTGGACCAGGGAGCTCTGCCCCACGCTGGCCGCGGCCTGCTGGGTGGCGAGGTCACGCGGCCGGCGGGCCAACCCCAGCGGGGCGAGACCGGCGGCGATCGCCCCGGAGGAGACGAGCACGAGCTGCCCCGCCCGGGGCAGCAGCGCGGACACGAGCCCCTCCAGGCGGGCGACGTCGAGTCCGCCCGCCGCCGTCGTCAGCGACGACGACCCGACCTTGACGACGACCCGTTGCGCGTCGGCCACGAACGCCCGCATGCCGACGCCTACGCGTCCGCGTCGACGGCGCCGCCCGTCCGGGCGTCGGCGCCCGAGGCGTCGATGTCGGCGTCGGCGTCGGCGTCGGACAGGCGGGCGCGCCGCGCCCGGGCCATCCGCTCGGCCCGGGTGAGCCGGACCGAGCCGCTGAGCCGGTCGTCGCTGCCCCGGGGCCCCAGGGAGGCCGTCGCGGCCACCGCGCGACCCGCGGGACGCGGCGGCGCGGCCGTCGGGACGCCCGGGCTCCGCTCCCCCGCCGCGGCGGCCTGGGCACCCGCTCCCGGCTCGTCGGCGCCGAGAAGATCCACGGCGGTGCCATCGCCGGCCAGCCCAGCGCCGCCCAGCCCGCCGCCGCTGAGGGTCGGCTCCCACTCGAAGGTGACGTCGCCGATCGTGACCTCGACGCCCGCGGTCGCGCCGAGGCGGGCGAGCTCCTTCTCCACCCCGAGCCGGGCGAGCCGGTCGGCGAGGAAGCCGATGGCCTCGTCGTTGGTGAAGTCGGTCTGGCGCACCCACCGCTGCGGCTTCGCCCCGGAGATGAGGAAACCATCGCCGTGCGACGTCACGGTGAAGTCGGGTTCGTTCACCGCCCGCGGGCGCAGGACGACGCGGGTCGCCGCGCGGCTCGGCGCCGCCGCCCGCAGCGCCGCGACCCGCTCCGCCAACGCCAGCGACAGCGCGTGCACCCCCCGCCGGGTGGCGCTGCTCACCGCGAACACGTCGAGCCCACGGGCTCGCAGATCGGCGGTGACCAGGTCGGCGAGGTCGGCGGCGTCGGGCACGTCGATCTTGTTGAGGACGACGAGCCGGGGACGGTCGGACAGATCGGCGGAGTACGCCGCGAGCTCGGCCTCGATGACGTCGAGATCGGTCAGCGGGTCGCGTCCCGGTTCGAGGGTCGCGCAGTCCAGCACGTGCACGATCAGCGAGCAGCGCTCGATGTGCCGGAGGAACTCCAGGCCCAGGCCACGCCCCTCGCTCGCGCCGGGAATGAGACCCGGGACGTCCGCCACCGTGTACGGCGGATGATCCCCCGCCCGGGCCACTCCGAGGTTGGGCACGAGGGTGGTGAAGGGGTAGTCGGCGATCTTGGGCTTGGCGGCGCTCAGCACCGACACCAGGGACGATTTCCCCGCGCTGGGGAAGCCGACGAGCGCGACGTCGGCCACCGTCTTGAGCTCCAGGACGGCGTCGAGCAACTCGCCGGGCTCGCCGAGCTCGGCGAATCCGGGGGCCTTGCGCCGGGCGGAGGCCAGCGCCGCGTTCCCCCGACCACCGCGACCGCCTCGGGCGAGGACGAACGCGCTGCCCGCCCCGACCAGGTCGATGAGCTGCTCGCCGTCGCCGGTGAGGACGACCGTGCCGTCGGGCACGGGGAGGATGAGGTCCTCCCCGTCCGCGCCGCTGCGGTTCGAGCCCTGCCCGGGCCGGCCGCGCGAGGCCCGCTGGTGCGGATGGAAGTGGAAGTCGAGCAGCGTGGTGACGCTCGGGTCCACGACGAGGCGCACGTCGCCGCCGCGGCCGCCGTCACCGCCGTCCGGACCGCCCAGCGGCTTGAACTTCTCCCGGTGGATGGAGGCACAGCCGTGGCCGCCGTCGCCGGCCGCCGCGTGCAACACCACCCGGTCGACGAAGGTCGGCATCGCTGCCCCCTCTTCCCTGGTCCGTCTCGTACGGTCCGCGTGCCGCCGTCAGCCGGCGGCCCGCCTCATCCCCGTCGTGCGTACGTACATGCCAAAACCGCGCGCACCAAACCCAGGCGGGATGATGCGCGCGGCTGTGTGCGTGGCGTCGGGGCGGCGCTGTGGTGGCGGAGCCAGGTCTGGCTCCGCCGGCCGGCATCACCGCCCGGGCAAGTCAGGCGGCGGGCGCCGCCACCTGCTCGACCACGTTCACGACGCGGCGGCCGCGCCGGTGGCCGAACTGCACGTGCCCGGCCGACAGTGCGAACAGCGTGTCGTCCTTGCCTCGGCCGACCAGCTCACCGGGGTGGAAGTGGGTGCCGCGCTGGCGGACGATGATCTCGCCGGCCTTGACGAACTGCCCACCGAAACGCTTCACGCCCAGCCGCTGGGCGTTGGAGTCCCGACCGTTGCGCGAGGAGCTCGCGCCCTTCTTATGCGCCATCTCGCTCAGGCCTTCCCGGTCTCGATGCCGGTCACCTTGAGACGCGTCAGCTTCTGGCGGTGGCCCTGACGCTTGTGGTAGCCGGTCTTGTTCTTGAACTTGTGGATCCGGATCTTCGGACCCTTGACGACGCCGACCACCTCGGCGGTCACCTCGACGGACGCAAGCGCGCCGGCTTCGTGGGTGACCGAGTCGCCGTCGACGAGCAGGAGCGCCGGAAGGTTCACGGCCGCGCCCGGCTTCCCGGAAAGGAGTTCGACGTCGACGACATCGCCGACGGCGACCCTGTGCTGCTTGCCGCCGCTGGCAACGACCGCGTACACCAGATCTCCCTGCTGTTGTTGAACCGCTGTGACCGCACGGAACCACGTTCCCCGCGGAGCTTTGGGTGCGCCCCCCGCCGCCGCCGGCCGCACAGCAGCCGTCGAGCGGCTCCTCCGGTGGGCCGGGCCCAGTCCGGATGAACGCGCGGACTCCACCTTACAGGTCATCGCCGCGGGGGTGACGATCGGGAGCCGCGCCGGTGGTCCCCGCCGACGGCCGCCCGGGGCGACGACAGACGCCGAGGCGTGCGCCAGACGCCGAGGCGGGCGCCAGCCGGCCGGGACCCGCCGAACCGCAGGCGGACCGGTCACCCCCGGTCGCGTCCCGCTGTCCCCCCGCATGCGGGCCATATCTCCGGATGACCCGGACGGGCCATGGTGGAGCCGGCCGGGGAAGGAGAAGCATGGAACGTCCACATGGCGCAGTTCCACGATGGATCGTGAGGCTTCGACGCCGCAGACAGCATCGTGGGAAGCAACGTCGCGTCGGGGGTGATGGGGATGGTCTGGCAACTGCTCGTCTGGACCGCGGGCGCCGGGACCGCCATGGCGCTCGTCGTGGCATGCCGCCCAGCGGCCGAGGCGGCCCGCCGCCACGGCTCGGTTCCCGGTACGGTGCCGGCCGCGACCGGCGCGCTGGCAGCCCTGGTCGTGGTCGGCCTGGCCCTGACGGCCTTCGCCGGTGTGCCGCCGTGGGCGGGCGCCTGCTGGCTCGTGGGGACCGCGATGGCGGCGGGATGGATCGCCCTGCGGCGTCGGGATCCGGCCGCCTGGGGGGTGCCCGCGACGCAGCCGGTGAGCGGGGATGCGGGGCAGGACGGTTCGCCGCGTCAGCGGATGAGCCCGGACCTCGCCGATCAGGACGATCTCGTCCAGTCGCTGACGATCGCGTCATACGCGTTGCAGATGGGCGACGCGGGGCGGGCCCACCAGGCCGTCGAGGTCGCGCTGTCGCGCTCCCGGGCCACCCTGGACCTGCTGATGCGCGAGAACCCGGGCCGCGGGTTCGTCCGCTCCGGCCCGGCCACGTCGCAGACTCCGGCCGGTCCGACCGCCGCCTGAGGCCGCCTCAGCCCGACCGCGCCTCCCGGTCGGCCGCCCCCCCGTCCCGTCCGAAGGAATCCGGACGGGACGGGGCGACCTACCTGGGCTCGCGTGCCCGCGCCGCTCGGCGCGGCGGGCACGCGCAGTGCCTGCCGCGGCCGGTCAGGCGCCGGTGGACTCCGCCGAGGGCGGCACGGACTCCAGCGACTCGGCTGGCTTCGACACCGGACGGGACGCCCGGCGCCGCCGGCTCCGGACGGGCTTGCCGGCGGCCCCACCGCTGTCGGCGGTGGCGAGGCTGTCGGGGTCGTCGGTATTCGCGTACACAGGCGGTGTCGCGGCCCCACCACCGCTCTGTGCGAGGGGGGCCGCCGGGGCGGCCACCGTCACCGCTCCCGCGGGAACGTGGCCGTTGCCGTTCGCCGTCACGATCGGTCCGACAGCGCTGGCGTCCGCCACCGCGCCGGTGGGCGCCGACGGCGAGTCGGGGGCACCCCCGGCAGCGCCGGCCACCACGCCGGCGTCGTCGTTGCCCGCCGCGGCCGGCTGGCCGAGGTCCGCCGCCGACACGACGCCGTCTGCCACCTCGGCGGCCCCGACGGCAGCACCGACCGAGGCGGCCGCGACGAGCGCGGGGCCCCCGGCGGCACGGGTGGCGGCGCCGCGCGAGCGCCGGCCCGACCCGCCGGACCCGGATCCGACCGCGGCCGGTTCGGACTGGCCCGCGCCGGAGCCGGCGGAGGCGGCGGAGGCGGCCGGCTGGTGGGCGTGCCCGCCGCCGTTGAGGTGGATGAGCACGCCGCGGCCGTTGCAGTGCACGCACGGCTCGCTGTATGCCTCCAGCAGGCCCTGGCCCACCCGCTTGCGGGTCATCTGGACCAGCCCGAGGCTCGTCACCTCCGCGACCTGGTGGCGCGTGCGGTCGCGCCCGAGGCACTCGGTGAGCCGGCGCAGGACCAGCTCCCGGTTGCTCTCCAGGACCATGTCGATGAAGTCGATGACGATGATCCCGCCGATGTCCCGCAGCCGGAGCTGGCGGACGATCTCCTCCGCGGCCTCCAGGTTGTTCTTGGTGACGGTCTCCTCGAGGTTGCCGCCCTTGCCGGTGAACTTGCCGGTGTTGACGTCGATGACCGTCATCGCCTCGGTGCGGTCGATGACCAGCGATCCGCCCGACGGCAGCCAGACCTTGCGGTCCAGCGCCTTGGCGAGCTGCTCGTCCACCCGGTAGTCGACGAAGACGTCCCCGGACCCGGTGTAGCGGCGGATGCGCGGGCGCAGGTCGGGGGCGACGGCGTCGATGTACTCCTCGATCGTCGCGGCCTCGCCGGAGCCCTGGACGACCAACTCGGTGAAGTCCTCGTTGAAGATGTCGCGGATCACGCGCACGACGAGGTCCGGCTCGCCGTAGAGCAGCGACGGCGCGGATGCCTTCTTGGCGCGGCGCTGGATGTCCTCCCACTGCGCGGCCAGCCGTTCGATGTCACGCTCGAGCTCGGCCTCGCTGGCACCCTCGGCGGCGGTACGCACGATGACGCCGCCGTCCTCGGGTGTGATCTTCTTGAGGATGCTCTTGAGCCGCGCCCGCTCGGTGTCGGGCAGCTTGCGGCTGATGCCGGCGTTCTGCCCGTCCGGGACGTACACGAGGTAGCGCCCCGGCAGGCTGATCTGGCTGGTGAGCCGGGCGCCCTTGTGGCCGATCGGGTCCTTGGAGACCTGGACCAGGACCGACTGCCCCGACTTGAGCACCTGCTCGATCTTGCGGGGACGGCCGTCGAGCCCGGAGGCGTCGTAGTTGACCTCGCCGGCGTACAGGACGGCGTTGCGGCCCTTGCCGATGTCGACGAACGCCGCCTCCATGCTGGCCAGCACGTTCTGCACCCGGCCGAGGTAGACGTTGCCCGCGTACGACGCCGAGCTCGCCCGGGTGACGAAGTGTTCGACCAGCACGCTGTCCTCGAGGACGGCGATCTGGGTGCGGTCGCCGGCGTGGCGCACGATCATGCGACGCTCGACCGCCTCGCGGCGGGCGAGGAACTCGGCCTCGGTGACGATCGGCGGGCGGCGCCGGCCGCTGTCGCGGCCCTCACGGCGCCGCTGGCGCTTGGCCTCCAGCCGGGTCGAGCCGCTCAGGCCGCGGACCAGGTCCTCGTCCCGGCGGACCTCCCGAACGTGCACGACCGTGTTCGGCGGGTCGTCGACCACCGCCGGCTCGTCGCCGCCGGCACGCCGACGCCGCCGCCGACGCCGGCGGGAACCGCCCGCGCGATCGTCCTCGTCGTCGTCGTCGCCGTCCTCGGCGCGCTCCGCAGCCTCGCCGCCGTCCGCGGCGGCGGGCTCCAGCTCGCCGCCCCGCCCGGGACGATCGGCGGCGTCCGCGGCCGCCGCGGCGTGCGGGGCCTCGTCGGTCTCGCCGGCGCCGTCCTCGACGTCGGTCTCGGTGCCGTCCTCGTCGCCGCGGGCCCGGCCACGACCCCGCCGGCCACGCCGCCGGCGGCGGGTGGAACCCGACCCGCCGGCCTGGTCATCCTCGTCGAACTCGCCGTCCTCGTCGACGGCGGCGAGTTCCTCGACGACGGTGTCGATGTCGATGTCATCGTCGGCAGGCTCCGCCTCGACGGGCCGCTCGGCGGCGGCGGTCGGCGCCGGCTCGACGGCGGGTCCCGCCTCGTCCGCACCGACGGCGTCGGCACGCCGCCAGCGCGGCGCCTCGGCGGCCGCCGGCTCCGGCGCCTGGAAGGTCACCATCGCCACCGGACGGCGGGCCGCCGGGCGGGAGACGGGCTCGGCGGGCGGCTCGTCGCCGATGCCGGCCCAGGTCGGGGCGGTGACCCGCCGGGTCCTCGTCCGGGTGCGGGTGCCGGCCGGCGCCGATTCGGCGGCGGCCGGTTCGGGCTGCGCCGGCTCGTCCTCGGCCGGTGCCTGTCCCTCGGCGGGTGCCTGTCCCTCGGCGGGTGCAGAACCTGTGGCGGGTGTGGACACGGGAGCCGAACCGAACGGCGTGCCCGTGGCCGGGGCCTCGAAGACCCCGAGCGGCTGGACGGCGTCGACGACGGACGGCTGGACGGCGGACGGCTGGACGGCGGGCGACTCGACTGCGGGTGGCTCGGCGACGGCCGACGATCCAGCGACCGCGGACGGCTCGGCGACGGCGACCGTGGGGTTCTCCTCGGCCGAAACCTCGCTCGCCGGGACCGGGCCGGGGGGAACGTCGGCAGCCGAAGATCCGGCGACCGGCGCCTCCGCCGCCGGCGCGGAACCGGATGCGGCCTCGGGGGCGCCCTTCGCGGCCGTCGCGCGACGCCTGGTGGTCCGGGTACGGGTGGCTCGAGTCCTGGTGGGCTCCCCGCTTCCGGCCTCGGTGGGCTCGGTGGCGGCCACCGGCGCCGGTTCGGCAGCCGACGGCTCGGAGGCAGGGGCCTCGGCCGCCGCGGATTCCGTGGCAGCGCCAGGGGCGGCGGGTTCCGTCGCAGCGGCGGTGGCCTCGGCGGCGGGGGGTACGGCAGGTGCCGTCACCGGGCCGGACGTGGCCCGCCGGGCACGGGTCCGCTTGGGCTTCGGCGTGTCCTCGACAGGCGGCGTGGCCGCGGTCTCCCTGGACGGCGCTCCGGCGACAGGCAGAGCTGTCGCGTCGGCTTCGGCCACGGGTTCGGCCGGGGTCGGGATCTCCGGGGTCGGGATCTCCGCCGCGGCGACGTCACGGACGGCGCGGCGGCTGCGGGTCGCCCGGGTACGACGGGCCGGCGCGGCCGGCTCGGCACCCTCGCCGGTGACGTCACCGGCAGCGGCGCTGCCACCGGCGGGCGTGGCGGTCTCGGACGAGGCGGTGACGGCCGGCAGCGTGACGGCCGGCGACGTGACGCCAGACGACGTGGCCGGGTCGTCGGGCGGGACGGCCCCGGAGACGGCCGGCTCGGCCGTGGCAGCCACCTGCGCCTCGGTCGGGTCGGAGGTGGCCGCAACGCTCGTGTCGGCCGCCTTCGCCCGGGTCGAGCGGGTGCGCGTCGTGGAGCTGGTCCTCGTTCGCCGGCGGGCGGGCGCTGCGTCGGCGGACGCCGGCTCGCCGGGCGGTACGGCGTCGTCGCCGGAACCGGCCGCGGGGGCCGGGGAGCCGGCCGCGTCGCTGGTCACGCTCGGGGCGGCGGTTGCCACGGCGCCGTCGGGAGCGGACCCGTCCGGGTGCTCGGGGGGCGGACCGGCGGCCCGCCCTGCGGCCCTGCGCCGACGCGGCGCTGGGCGAGTGGATTCGGATTCGGTCTGAGTGGTCAGATCATCGTCGGGCACGGGTTAAGAAGCCTCTCGGGCTCCCGGGCGCGCTGCCTCGTGCAGTCGCGGCCGCGCAGAAGCCAATGTCTCGGTCCGGCTAGGGTGCCACCGGGAAAGCCTGCGACGCCCTGCATCACGCTGATGACCGACCTGCCAGCCGGCCAGCGTCGTTGCGGTCCGGCGCCAGCGGGTCCGCCAGCGTCCTATCCTCGCGCAGTCGGCCCTG
Source organism: Frankia alni ACN14a (assembly GCF_000058485.1). Classification (NCBI taxonomy): domain Bacteria; kingdom Bacillati; phylum Actinomycetota; class Actinomycetes; order Frankiales; family Frankiaceae; genus Frankia; species Frankia alni. The sequence goes on along the minus strand of NC_008278.1, from coordinate 2,087,022 downwards.
CTCCAGCCGGGTTGGCTCGGGCGGCACCGACGGGCGCAGACCGGCTACCACGCCAAGGGCGGTCAGCACGTCGTCTGGTCGCACAGCGGGCGTCGTGTGCCGCACGACCATCTCCAGTATCGCACACGTGTCGTTCTCTGCACGACAAACGGCCAAGACCATGGCCGCACGCACATCGAATCGGCGCCGGCCGTCCTTGGTCGCGCGCTCGACCTCGACGACATCACGGCGCAGCAACTCGGCCACCGCGCCGCGCAGCTCGGGCTCCGCGACCCCCGGCAGCCGCACCACCCACCGGGAGGCGTCGATCCGCTCGGCGAGTCCGGCGCCCTCGGCCGCCACGGCGCCCACCACGTCCAGTCCGGGCGGCAGCGCCGCGTCCAGGGCGGCCCGCAGCAGCGCCGGCTCCACCGTCACGGCCAGCGCCAGCTCGACGTACTCGGCCTCGCTCGCGGCGCCGGTGGGCGCGGCACCCACCCAGGAGATCCGGGGATGCGGGCTGAAACCCGCCGAATACGCCATCGGCACCGCCGCCCGGCGCAGCCCCCGCTCGAAGGTACGGGCCACATCCCGATGTGACAGGAATCGCAGCCTGCCTCGCTTCGCAAAGCGCAGGCGAACCCGCTGGACCACCGGCGGGGGCGGCGGCCCCTCAGGCCGGCGTGCCACTACCCACCGCAGCGGGGTCGAGCCGGACGTCGCCGGCCGGCCCGTCGCCGGCACCGCTGCCGGCCCCGGCCGACTCGGCCGAGTCGGCCGACTCGACGACCTCGGCGACCTCGACCCGGGAGGCGACCACCGGCGAACCCGCCGACACGCCCACCACCGGCAGCAACGACCGGCCGGTCGGGCCGATCTGGGTGTCCGTCCCCATCGTGGGGCAGACGCCGCAGTCGTAGCAGGGGGTCCACCGGCAGTCGTCGAGCTCGGTCTCGCGCAGCGCCTCCTGCCAGTCGGCCCACAGCCAGTCCCGGTCGAGGCCCGCGTCGAGGTGGTCCCACGCCAGCACCTCGCGCTCGTCGCGCTCGCGGGTCGTGAACCAGTCGAGGGAGACCCCGAGCGGTTCGAGCTCGGCGGCGCACGCCGACTCCCAGCGTTCGAACGAGAAGTGCTCGTTCCAGCCGTCGAAGCGACCGCCCTCGCGCCAGACCCGCTCGATCACCGCGCCGACCCGACGGTCGCCGCGGGCCAGCAGGCCCTCGATGATGCCGGGACGGCCGTCGTGGTAGCGGAACCCGACGGCGCGGGCGATCTCCTTGTCGGCCCGCACGGTGTCCCGCAGCAGCTTCAAGCGCGCGTCGGTGACCTCGTGCGACGCCTGACCCACCCACTGGAACGGGGTGTGCGGCTTCGGGACGAAGCCGCCGATCGAGACCGTGCAGCGGATGTCGCGGTGGCCGCTGGCGCGTCGACCGGCCCGGATCACCTCCCGGGCAAGATCGGCGATCTCCAGCACGTCCTGGTCGGTCTCGGTCGGCAGGCCGCACATGAAGTAGAGCTTCACCTGGCGCCAGCCGTGGGCGTAGGCCGTGCTGACGGTGCGCACCAGGTCCTCGGCGCTGACCATCTTGTTGATGACCTTGCGCAGCCGCTCGGAACCGCCCTCCGGGGCGAACGTCAGCCCGCTGCGCCGGCCGTTGCGGGAGAACTCGTTGGCGAGCGTCACGTTGAAGGCGTCGACCCGGGTCGAGGGCAGGCTCAGCGAGACGTTGCCGCCGTCGTAGCGGTCGGCGAGGCCGGTCGCGATCTCCCCGATCTCGGTGTGGTCGGCGCTGGACAGCGACAACAGGCCGACCTCGTTGAAGCCGGTGGCCCGCAGCCCCGCCTCGACCATGGCGCCGATGGTCTCGATGTTCCGTTCCCGCACCGGCCTGGTGATCATCCCGGCCTGGCAGAACCGGCAGCCCCTGGTGCAACCGCGGAAGATCTCCACGCTCATCCGCTCGTGCACCGTCTCGGCGAGCGGGACCAGCGGCGCCTTCGGGTACGGCCAGGAGTCGAGGTCAGACAGTGTGTGCTTGGTCGGCCGGGCCGGGATGTCGTCGCGGTTGGCGGTGACCGCCTGGATGCGGCCGTCGGGCCGGTAGGCGACGTCATAGAACGCCGGCACGTAGACCAGCCGCCGCCGGGCGAGCCGGGCGAGCAGCTCGGTGCGCCCGCCGGGGGCGCCGGCCGCCTTCCAGGCGCGGATCACGTCGGTGATGCCGAGCACGGCCTGCTCGCCGTCGCCGAGCACCACGGCGTCGACGAACCCGGCGATGGGCTCGGGGTTGAACGCGGCGTGCCCGCCGGCGACGACCAGCGGGTCGGACTCGCCACGGCGCTCGGCGTACAGCGGGATCCCGGCGAGGTCGAGCGCGGTGAGCATGTTGGTGTAGCCGAGCTCGGTGGAGAAGCTGACGCCGAGCACGTCGAAGTCGCCGACCGGCCGGTGGCCGTCCACGGTGAACTGCGGCAGGCCGTGCTCGCGCAGCAGCGCCTCCAGGTCGGGCCACACCGAGTAGGTCCGCTCGGCGAGCACGTCCGGCTGCTCGTTGAGGATCTCGTAGAGGATCTGCAGCCCCTGGTTGGGCAGGCCGACCTCGTAGGCGTCCGGATACATCAGGGCCCAGCGCACCGCGGCGGCGTCCCAGGGTTTGACGATGGAGTTCCCCTCGCCACCGACGTATTGCACGGGCCTTCGCACCCGCGGGAGCAGCGGCTCCAGGCGAGCGAACAGCGACTGTCCGGACATGCAGGCGAGCCTACGGCACGGGCGCACCCCACCAGGCGTCCGAGCGATCAGCCGAAGCTCGGGACACTCCCGACCATCCACGCCCACCGCCCGCCCGACCCGTCCCTCCAGGTGAGGCTCCCTGCTTGTCCGGAGGCTTCCGCGCCCGATTCATCCCTCTGGACAAGCAGGGGAGGCCGGGCGGCGGCTACAGGGCGTAGGGGTCGGAGCGCGAGCGTAGGCGGACGTTCTGAAGCAGTCCGACGGCGATCATGTTGGCGAACATCGACGAGCCGCCGTAGGACAGAAACGGCAGCGGCAAGCCGGTGACCGGCATGATCCCCAGGCACATGCCGACGTTGACGAACGACTGGAAGGTGAACCAACAGACCACGCCGGTCGCGATCAGCGCGCCGAAGGAGTCCTGGGAGGCGAAACCGATCGACAGCGCCCGCCACAGCACCACGCCGAGCAGCACGATGATCCCGCCCGCGCCGAGATAGCCCAGCTCCTCGCCGGCCACACTGAACACGAAGTCGGTCTGCTGCTCGGGGACGAACTGCCCCTGGGTCTGCTGGCCGTGCAGCAGGCCGCGGCCGGTCACGCCGCCGTTGGCAATCGCGATCATGGCCTGGGCGACGTTGTAGCCGGTGCCGGAGGAGGCCTTGTTCTCGGAGACGAACGAGGTGAGCCGGGCCTCCTGGTACGGCTGGAGCAGATGGAACTGCAGGATCGCGCTGCCGAACAGCACCCCGCAGAGGATCAGCCCCAGCACCCACCGCCGCGGCGCCCCGCTGACCGCCAGCATGCCGAGGGTGGTGAAGACCAGCACCATGACCGTGCCGAAGTCCGGCTGAAGCATGATCAGCGCAATCGGGACCACGGTCAGTCCGAGCACGAGCAGGACGTCGCCGTGGCCGGGGGCGCTGCGCCGGATCCCGGTCTGGCGGTCCTCGTGCTGCTCCCCCAGGAGCATCGCCGCGCCGACGACCAGCGCCACCTTGGCGAACTCCGACGGCTGCAGCTGGAAGCCGGCCGGCAGCACGATCCACGAGTGCGCGCCATTGATCGTCGATCCGAACAGCAGCACCGCCACGAGCCCGACGAGCGAGCCGAGGTAGACGAACGGCGCGTACGCGCGCAGCACCCGGTAGTCGACGACGGTCGCGATGGCACCGAGCACCAGCCCGATGGCGAGGTTCAGCAGATGGCGCTTGAGGAACGTCTGCGGATCAGCGCCGGCCTCGCCGAGGCGCTGGCGGGTCGCCGACCACACCAGCAACGCGCCCACGACGGACAGGCCGATGACGCAGAGCTGCAACGTCCAGTCGAGCCGCCGCAGCGGCGAGTGGCGCCCGGAGGCGCGGTCCCGCAGCTGCCCGATCCGCCCTCGGACGGGTACCGGGGACGAACGCAGCGCGGTCGGTCCCGCCTCCTGGTTCACCACGCCTCCTCCCACACGTCGCCTTCATCGCCCGGCCGGCACGGGGCCGGCCGGACATCACCGGACCGGGGACGTCGTGCTCCTGAACATCGGCCCGGCCGTCCGTGCGCGCCCGGGACCACGCCGACACCGGGTGGTCCGGCGGGGCGGGTCACGGGCGCGGGGTGCCCGCGGGCGGGGCCCGGCTCGGCGCCGACGACAGGACGCCGACGGCGGCGGGCGGCCCCGCGATCCCGGCCGGCCGGTGCCAGCCGGCCGGGCCGGTCCCACCGGTCGCCACTGCGGGGCCGGTGCGGGCGGCGTCGACGGCCGTCGACAGCGCGGGCAGCACCGCAAGCGGACCACCGACCGGCGCTCCGGCGACCGGCCCCCGTCCCGGCGCCGACACCGGCTGCGCCACGACGGTCCCGACCGGCGGCGCCGCCTGCGACGCCGCCTGCGACGCCGGCACGGATCCCGCCGGGGACGGGATGATCGACGGGAACGCCGCCGCGGCGGACGTCGCCGCGATCGTCCCGTCCCGGTTGATCTTCGGCAGGGCGCCCGGGGGCTGGCCGCCCGGCATCGCCGCCGCCTGCCCGACGCCGTAGATGGCCTGGTAGATCCGTTTGGCGACCGGGGCGGCGTACTCGGCGCCGGTGCCGGAATCCGGGATCGTCACCACGACGGCGAAGCGTGGGTCGTTCGCCGGGGCGAAGGAGGCGAACCAGGAGGTGTCGCCCTTGCCCTCGACCTCGGCGGTGCCCGTCTTGGCGGCGATCGGGACGATGGTGCTCGGCCAGTCCGCGAAGACGCCGGTCGCCGTGCCGCCGCCCTCGGTGGTGACGCCGGCCAGGCCGCCGCGGATGTAGGCGAGGATCTCCGGGGAGACCGGCAGCGTCCCGGCCCTGCGCGGCGGGAAGGTCTGCACCACCCGGCCGTCCGGGGCGACCGCAGCCTTGGCCAGTGTGGGCTTCCACAGGGTGCCGCCGTTGGCGATCGCGGCGTAGGCCGTGGCGAGCTGCAGCGGGCTCAGCGACAGGTACTGCCCCTGGCCGATCGCGAACTGGGTGGCCGCGCCGGCGTTGTAGAGGTAGCCGTCCACGCACGCCTCGGCCGCGTACTTGCGGAACCGCTCCGCCTTGACCGGGTCGTGCTCCTCCGGGTAGCCGTTCTTCGCCCGCCGGCAGTAGGAGTCCTTCAGCTCCTCCCAGATCGCCTTCGCGCCGGCGCGGTCGACCACGGACCCCTTGGCCTCCCCGGGCAGGTCCAGGCCGGTGGCCTTGCCGAAGCCCATGGCCTGGGCCATCCGGACGAAGTACTCCTTCGGCGGCGCGTAGGGCCCACGGCCATTGCGCAGGCCGCCGTCGGCGAGCCACGAATCGTAGGCGAACTGGTCGAAGATGACGTCACAGGAGATGACGAGCGCCTGGTGCAGGGTGATCGGCCCGGCCGACTCGCCGTCGAAGTTGTGGAAGACCTGGTCGCCGATCTGCAGCGCCGGGGCACAGTCGAAGCGCTGGTCGCCCCTGGCGCCCAGGTTCTGCATCGCGACGGCGGTGGAGACGGCCTTGAACGTCGAGCCGGCCGCCCCCGAGCCCTGGTAGGCCCGCGAGAGCAGGGGGATGCCGTTGGCCGGGTCCGACAGGGCCCGGTAGTCCTGCTCGGAAACGCCGCCGACGAACACCGACGGGTTGTACGACGGCAGGCTGGCCATCGCGACGACGCCGCCGGTGCGCACGTCGAGCACGACCGCCGAGGCGGTCCGGTTGCCGCCGCCGAGCTGGTTGATGGTGTCCTGCAGTGCCTGCTCGGTCGCCTGCTGGACGCCGAGGTCGAGGTTGAGCACGAGGTGGTCGCCGCTGATCGGCGCCGTGGTCGACGCGGTGCCGGCCACCCGGCCGAAGCGGTCCACCTCCAGGCGCTCCACCCCGTCGGTGCCGCGCAGCTCGTCGTCGTAGGTGCTCTCCAGACCGGCGACGCCGATCAGGCTGTTGAGGTGGTAGCCCTTCTCGTCGCCCTGCTTGTCGAGCTGGTCCTGGGTGACCGGGGCGAGGTACCCCAGCTCGTGCGCGGCCAGCGAGCCGTGCGGGTACTCGCGCACGGCCTGCAGATCCGCCGACACGCCGGGGAAGCGGTCAGGATGCTCGATGACGGCGAGCGCCTGCTGGGGGCTGACGTCCTTGGCGACCGGAACCGGTTGGTAGGGCGAGCCGTTCCAGCACGGCGGCTTCACCTGGGCGGTGCAGAACCTGATCCGCCTGGTCAGCTCGTCGGCCGGGGTGTTGATCACCCCGGCGAGCCGGGCGAGGACCGCCTTGCCGTGGTCGGCCTGCCGGTCCGTCGCGGACCGGTTCACCGAGATGACCAGCGAGGTGCGGTTGCGGACCAGGGGCTGGCCACGGTCGTCGAGGATCATCCCGCGGGTCGCGGGGGTCACCACCTCGCGCACCCGGTTCGTCTCGGCGACCTGGCGGTAGTGGTCCCCGTCGAGAACCTGCAGCACCCACAGCCGCGCACCCAGGGTCGCCAGCAGCGACAGGACCAGCACCCGCAGCAGCAGGACGCGGATGCGCATCCGATCGTTCATCGGCCGCCCCGCCGGGAGCGGCCGGACAACCGCCGGGAGCCCGCGGCCAGCAACGGGAACAGGAACGGGGTCAGCAGCACCGCGTAGACGCCGGCGGCCAGCGCGCGGACGACCGCCTCGCCGCCGGTCAGCGCCGCCTCACCAAAGATCGAGGTCGTCGCCGCGTAGCCCAGGGTGCCCGCCACGCAGGCTCCGGCGATCACCGCGAGGGGCACCGCCACCGACCGCTCCGCCGCATCCATCACCAGGCCGACAGCGTAACCGACCAGACACATAACGAGAGCAGACTGGCCGAGAACGTGACTTGACGCCAGATCGGCCAACACCCCGACCACAAACCCGCTGACCGCTCCGACCAGCGGACCCTCCAGCAGCGAGATCGCGGCCAGCAGGATGAGCACGAGGTCCAGCCGGCCGCCGGGCAGGCCCAACCGGGCGACGATCGAGACCTGCACGACGAGCGCGACCGACAGCAGCGCGACTGCGGCGACGAAGGTGCGGGCGCGCAGGGTGTCCGCGGAGCCGGCGATGTCCCACATGCCCAGTCAGCCCGCCCCGCCCTGGCCGGGCTGGATCGTCCCGGAGGTGGTCGAGCCGGGCCCGGTCGTGCCGGAGGTCGTCGTGCCGGAGGTCGTCGTGCCGGGACTGGCCGGGCCGGACGCGGGCGGCTGCGCGGCCGGCGGGGTCGGCACCGGCTGCGGCGCCAGCAGACGGTCACCCGGGTCCGTCGCCGGCCGGCCGACGACCACGCCGACGAGGTCGAGCGTCCCGACCGACACGTACGGCCTGACCTCCGCCGTCCGGGACAGGCCGCCGACGTCGGTGACCTTGGTGACGACGCCGATGGGCACGCCGGCGACGTAGTCCATGCTGCCGAAGGTCACCAGCCGGTCGCCCTTCTGCACCCGATAGGAGGCGTCGTACAGGGTGAAGGTCAGCGTGCTCGGCCCCTGGCCGCCGGCCACGGCGCCGAGCAGCTGAGTGCGTTCCAGGCGGGCGCCGACCCGGCTGCCCGGGTCGCAGGCGAGGCGGACCACGGCGGTGTGGGCCGTGGCCGAGGAGACGGTGCCGACGAGCCCGTCGGCGTTGAGGACGGTCTTGTCGACGTCGACGCCGTCGTCCCGGCCGGCGTTGATGGTGACGGTCCAGTCCGTGCCCGTCACGTCGCCGACCGCGATGACCTTGGCCGGCACGATCGAGTACCGGCCCTTGTCCGCGATCAGCCGCAGGTCGCCGAGCTGCTTGGACATCCGGCCGATCTCGGCGTTGTCGGCGAGCTGGCGGCGCAGCCCGGCGTTCTCCTGGGCCAGCCGGTCGGCACGGTCGTGGTAACGGTTCGGATGGCCCAGCGACGAGGCGGTCCGGCCGATCGGCCGGGTCACCGCGGTCACGCCGTCCTCGACGCCGCCGAGGACGGAGTGCACGACCCCGCGGGCTCCGCTGGCGGAGCGGCCGGTCTTGTAGTCGAGGGTGATCAGGGTGAAGGCGGCGATGAGCAAGGCGACGATCACCAGGCGGGATCGCCTCGTGTCACGCCCCACAGCAGCCTCCGAACAAGCTCTCAGGCCCCGCGCCGCCGCACGGCAGGCGCCGGGCGGCACGGGGCACCTGCCCGCTCACCGCGGGGCGGGCACGGCACCGGCCGGGTGGCGACGGGCCGGCGGCGCCGGCCGGAGCCGGCCGCCGCGCGCGGTCCGTCGCTGAGGTCGGACGATCCACATCGCCGCGACGTTCCCGGATCTGACACGAAACTCCCCACCGGTGGGGACGTCCTGGACAGCGCCCGCAGGGACGCGCCGGGGGGTGCGACCGCGGCCCGTTACCGCCGCGGCTCCGAGATCAGTACCTGCTGGAGCGCCTCGAACTCCTCGACGCACTTGCCCGAGCCCATGGCCACCGAGTGCAGCGGGTTCTCGGCGATGTGAATGGGCATGCCGGTCTCGTGCCGCAACCGCTCGTCGAGCCCGCGCAGCAGGGCACCGCCGCCGGTCAGGACGATGCCGCGGTCCATGATGTCGCCGGACAGCTCCGGCGGGCAGCGGTCCAGCGTCACCTTCACCGCGTCGATCACGGCGTTGACCGGCTCCTCGATCGCCTTGCGGATCTCCTCCGCGGTCACCACGATCGTCTTGGGCAGGCCGGTGACGAGGTCGCGCCCGCGGATCTCGGCGCTGGGCTCGTCGGGCACCTTGTGCGCCGAGCCGATCGCCATCTTGATCTCCTCGGCGGTGCGCTCGCCGAGCATCAACGAGTACTCCTTCTTCACATAGGAGATGATCGCGACGTCCAGCTCGTCGCCGGCGGTGCGGATCGACTGGCTGGTGACGATGCCCCCCAGCGAGATCACGGCGACCTCGGTCGTCCCGCCGCCGATGTCGACGACCATGTTGCCGGTCGGCTCGTGCACCGGCAGGCCCGCGCCGATGGCGGCGGCCATCGGCTCCTCGATGATGTACACCTTGCGGGCGCCGGCCTGGTAGCCGGCGTCCTTTACGGCCCGCTGCTCCACCCCGGTGATCCCCGACGGCACGCAGACGACCAGCCGCGGCTTGGCGAAATGGCGCCGCCGGTGCACCTTCTGGATGAAGTACCGCAGCATCCGCTCGGTGGTCTCGAAGTCGGCGATGACGCCGTCCTTCAGGGGGCGCACGGCCACGACGTTCCCCGGGGTTCGGCCGATCATCCGCTTGGCGTCCGTACCGACCGCGAGGATGCCGGAGGTCGTGGTGTTGATGGCGACCACGCTCGGCTCGTTGAGCACGATCCCGCGGCCGCGCACGTACACCAGGGTGTTGGCGGTACCGAGATCGACGGCCATGTCACGACCGAGGAACGACAGCGAACTGGACATCGTCGGGTACCGACCTTCCCGGGGGGATGCGGTCCTGGCCGCCTCCGGCGCGGCCGACGGCACGGCCAGCCAGGGAGCCGGAGAAGCGCGTGGAACACGTACAGGGTTCGTAGATCGGGCAGGACGACCCGGAGCGCCCCACGCGGAAACGACCGCGGCAACCAACCGTCACAGCCGGTCACTGCGACCCACCGGACACGCTCCGGGCAAGTACTTGAAGGGTAGACCGCCGGGCAGCCCCCCGCCGCCCCGGCCGGTCACGGGACGGCTCGTGTCACCCTTGGGTCAGACCGACCCAACGACCATCAACGGGTGACAGCCCCCCTACGCAACGCGTCTCAACGAGGCCCCGACGGACGGACGAAGACGCGATGCAGGCACGAAACAGCCGGCTGCGATCAGCAGAGTGCGTCCACAGCTGCGCGGACGAGGACTCCCGGGGGCCACGCGGCGCCGGGGAACTCACCCGAATCCGGTGAGCGCACGGCGTCGTCCGGTCCGCCCGGGACCACGCCGCGACCACTCACCCATCCGTGCCAGCGGGGATGGGTGCCCGTCCGTCCGCACCCGCCGAACGGACGAGGACGGACGAGGACGGACGAGGACGGACGAGCCGGCGCAGGTCAGCTCAGGCCGGGGAAGAACAGGTCGATCTCGCGCTTGGCGGACTCCGGCGAGTCGGAGCCGTGCACGAGGTTCTGGCCGATTTCCAGCGCGTAGTCGCCGCGCAGCGAGCCGGGGGCGGCCTTCACCGGGTCGGTGGCGCCGATCAGCCCACGCGACGCCTCGACGGCCCGCGGACCCTCGGCGACCAGCGCGACCAGCGGGCCGGAGACGATGAAGTCGACCAGCTCGCCGAAGAAGGGCTTGCTGGCGTGTTCGCCGTAGTGCGTCTCGGCGACGGAGCGCTCCAGCGTACGCAGCTCCAGGGCCACCAGGGTGAGCCCCTTGCGCTCCAGCCGGCCGACCACCTCACCGACGAGGCCACGGCTGACGCCATCGGGCTTGACCAGGATGAGGGTGCGCTCGGCGGACACGGTACTCCTTCTCGATCATCGACTTCGTCGTCCTCGACGGGCCCGCGGGCCCGGTGTCAACTTACAGGGTGCCCGCGCCATCACCATGGCCGAACCGGGCCACCTCAGGACCGCAGCAACGCCCGCGCCCGACCCACAACGGGGGCCGAACCCGTCACCAGCACCCCGGCTCCGCCGAGGTCGGCGTCCTCCTCGGCGAGCCGCACCGCGTCGTCGACCGCGTCGTCGAGCCGGGGGGCGACCTCGACCCGGTCGGCGCCGAACACACCCGTCGCCACGGCCGCGAGATCGTCGACGCCCAGCGCCGCCGCCGTCGCCCCGCTCGTGACGACCACGTGGGCGAGGACCGGCTCGAGCGCGGCCAGGATCCGGGCGGCGAGCGCCTCGTCGCCGTCGACGGCGACCACGCCGACGAGCACGTCGAAGCCGAACGCCTCCTCGACCGCGCCCGCGAGGGCCGCCGCGCCGAGCGGGTCCTGGGCGACGTCGAGCACGATCGTCGGTGAGCGGCGCACGACCTCCAGCCGGCCCCGGACGTCGACCTGGGCGAGCCCCGCCCGGACGGCGTCGAGGTCGAGCGCGCTGCGGCCGCCGCCCAGGAACGCCTCGACCGCGGCGAGGGCGACCGCCGCGTCATGCGCCTGATGGGCGCCGTGCAGAGGCAGGAAGAGCTCGTCGTACGTGCCGCCGAGCCCCTTCAGCGTGATCACCTGCCCGCCGACGGCGATGCGGCGGCCGAGCACGCCGAACTCCATGCCCTCCCGGGCCACCGTCGCCCCGCTGCCGGCCGCCCGCCGCAGCAGCGCCTGCGCGGCCGGCAGGGCCTGCTGGGCGAGCACGACGAGGGTGTCCGCCCGGATGGCCGAGCCGACCCGCGCGGCGATCCGGGCGAGCTCCGCCTCGGCGGCGTCGGTGTCCCCGGCGAGCACGGCGGCGTCGACGGCGTCGGCCGCGCTGCCGAAGGCGTCGACGGCGTCGAGCGGGTTCACCCCGGCGACGCCGTCCGGGCCGGTGACCGCCACCGGGGTGATCGCGGCCACGGGCGCGTCGAGCAGGTCGGCCAGGTCGCCGAGCACCACCGAACCGTCCCAGCCCGACTCGACGACGGCCACGTCGACCGGGGCGTCCGCGAACGCGGCGAAGGCCACGGCGGCGAGCAGCTCGACGGCGCTCAGCGGGCCGTCATCCTCGATCAGCGGCAGGTACGGCGCGATGTCGTCGAAGGCCGCCCCGAGCACGTCGGGCGAGATCGCCGCGCCGGCCAGGCCCACCTGCTGGGCGCTGCCGAGCCAGCCGGGCGAGCGCAGGCAGCCCGCGCGGATGCCGAAGGCGTCGAGCAGCGCGCTGATGGCGGCCACGGTGGAGCTCTTTCCCACGGACCCCGCGACCACGATGCTGGGGAAGGCCCGCTGCGGCTGACCGAGCAGGTCCAGCAGGCGGCGCAGCCGCGCCAGCCCCGGCGGGACCGCGACGGCGGCACGCTGCGCGTACGCGGCCGCGAACGGGGCGGGACCCGCCCAGGCGTCACCGCCGGATGCCGATCCCGACGTCGATCTGGATGTCGATCCCGATGTCGATCCGGATGTCGAGGTGGTGCCGGCGTTCGCCGCGGCGCCTGTCACGGCCCCGATCCTACGAGTCCGGACGACCGGCGGTCCCCGGGCACCGCGGCGGCCCGCCGACCTGCCCGTCGACCGCCGCCGGCAGCACGGCCGACTCGTCCGGGTTGCGCGGGTCGCTACTGTCGAGCTCGGGTGAAGGAGGCGGGAACAGCAGGTGACGTGGACCTATGAGGCGGCATGCGCCGCGCTGGCCAGCTCGGTGGACCTGGAGAAGCAGGCGATCACGGCCGAGCCGCCGGTGCCGAGCCTGGACCGGATGCGGGAGCTGGCCCGCCGGCTCGGCGACCCGCAGAACCGGGCCGCGATGATCCATCTGACCGGCACGAACGGCAAGACGTCGACGGCGCGGATCACCTCGGCCCTGCTCGGCGCCGCGGGCCTGCGGGTCGGCCAGTACACCAGCCCGCACCTGGAGCGGACGAACGAGCGGCTGGTCGTCGACGGCCGGCCGATCGACGACGCCGAGTTCGCCCGCTGCGTCGGCGCGGCGGTGGACGCGGCCGCGCCGATGGCGGACCGGCCGACCTTCTTCGAACTGCTGACGGCCGCGGCGTTTTACTGGTTCGCCGACCGGGCCGTCGACGCCGCGGTGGTCGAGGTCGGGCTGCTCGGCCGGTGGGACGCCACGAACATCGCCGATGGCCGCGTCGCGGTCGTCACCGGCATCGGCGCGGACCATCTCGACTACGCGGGAAGCCTGGCCGGGGTGGCCCGGGAGAAGGCCGGCATCGTCAAGCCCGGCGCGGACCTCGTGCTCGGCGAGGTCGACGCCCGCTTCGACGACGTCTTCACGCGGACGCCGGCGGCCCGGGTCCTGCGCCTGGGCCGGGACTTCGCCATGTCCGGCGGCCGTCCCGACCCCGCGGGGCGCCGCGGCGATCTGCGCACCCCCGCCGGCCGTCACGACGACGTCCTGCTGTCCCTGCACGGCGCCTACCAGGAGGCCAACGCCGCGTGCGCGCTGGCGGCGGTGGAGGCGTTCCTCGGCCGGCCGCTGCCCGCCGAGGCGGTCCGGGCCGGGCTCGGCTCGGTGCGGGCGCCCGGCCGGCTGGAGATCGTCGGGACGGCTCCGCTGCGCGTGCTCGACGGCGCCCACAACCCGGCGGCGGCGGCGGCGCTGGCCCGCTCGCTCGCCGAGGAGTTCCCGGGGCGGCGTTGGACGCTCGTCTACGGCGCGCTGCGCGGCCACGACTTCGCCGCCACCCTGGCGGAGCTTCGCGGCCAGCCGATCGACTCGCTGGTGGCGTGCGAACCGGCGTCCCCTCGGGCGATCCCGGCCGAGCAGGTCGTCGAGGCGGCGCGTCGGTGGGCGATCCCCGCGCAGAGCGCCCCGGGGGTCGCGGCCGCGGTACGGCTCGCCCGGCGACGGGCGGGGACGACCGGCGCGATCCTGGTGACCGGGTCGTTCTACCACCTCACCGAGGCGCGACGGGCGCTGGCGGAGTAGCCGGGGAGCTGATTCGGAGCCGGGACGGGGCGGGGCGGAGCGGGCAGTGGGATCCCGTCCCGCCCCGGCCCGGCTGCGGCCTCAGGCCGACTTCTCCTGGCGGGGCGCCCGCTTCGAGGCGACGTCCCGCGGCACGAGCGTGGGGTTGACGTGCTCCAGGACGACCTCGCGGGTGACGACGACCCGGGCGACGTCCTTGCGGCTCGGGATGTCGTACATCACCGACAGCAGCACCTCCTCCATGATCGCCCGCAGGCCGCGGGCGCCGGTGCCGCGCAGGATCGCCTGGTCGGCGATGGCCTCCAGCGCGTCGGAGGTGAAGTCGAGATCGACGCTGTCCAGCTCGAACAGCCGCTTGTACTGCCGGACCAGGGCGTTCTTCGGCTCGGTGAGGATCCGGATCAGCGCCTCGCGGTCCAGGTTGGACACGCTGGTGATGACCGGCAGCCGGCCGATGAACTCCGGGATCATGCCGTACTTGAGCAGGTCCTCGGGCATGATGTCGCCGAACACGTCGGAGGCGTCCGGGTCGTCCTTGCCGTGCAGCACGGCACGGAAGCCCAGCGACTTCTTGCCGATCCGCGACTCGATGATCCGGTCCAGCCCGGCGAAGGCCCCGCCCACGATGAACAGGACGTTCGTCGTGTCGATCTGGATGAACTCCTGGTGCGGGTGCTTGCGCCCACCCTGCGGCGGCACGCTCGCGGTGGTGCCCTCCAGGATCTTCAGCAGGGCCTGCTGGACGCCCTCGCCGGACACGTCCCGGGTGATGCTGGGATTCTCCGACTTGCGGGCGATCTTGTCGACCTCGTCGATATAGATAATCCCGGTTTCGGCCTTTTTGACGTCGTAGTCGGCGGCCTGGATCAGCTTGAGCAGAATGTTCTCGACGTCCTCGCCGACGTAGCCCGCCTCGGTCAGCGCGGTCGCGTCGGCGATGGCGAACGGGACGTTGAGCATCCGCGCCAGCGTCTGGGCCAGCAGCGTCTTGCCACAGCCGGTCGGGCCGAGCAGCAGGATGTTGCTCTTGGCGAGCTCGACCTCGGCCTTGGCGCCCTCGGCACCACCGCCCCCGCCCGAGCCACCGGCCTGCACCCGCTTGTAGTGGTTGTAGACCGCGACGGAGAGGGTCTTCTTCGCCGTCTCCTGCCCCACCACGTAGCTGTCGAGGAACTCGTAGATCTCGCGAGGCTTGGGGAGCTCGTCCCACTTGAGCTCGGAGGACTCGGAGAGCTCCTCCTCGATGATCTCGTTACACAGATCGATGCACTCGTCACAGATGTAGACGCCAGGGCCGGCGATGAGCTTTTTCACCTGCTTCTGCGACTTACCGCAGAACGAGCACTTGAGCAGGTCACCGCCATCACCGATGCGTGCCACCGAGGACTCAGTCCCTTCGTCCAGACGATGGTGTCGCCTGCGTGTCAGGGGCGGTTGACACCGCCCGGTCGTCGCGTGTCTGCCTGCAACCATCCCCGTGGGGACGGTACCCCGCCGAGCGGCCCGGTGAGTGCCCTATCGCTCGGCTCATACCGGTCAGCCTACGGTCACCATGGCCGTCCTCGCGCGTCCGCGCAGTCCCATAAGGCCAACGCGTCACGGACATCGAGCGGCCGACCACTTTCGACCCGTCGGCGCGTCGCGCAGGCCGGCCCCCGACCGCCCCGCGCCGCGCCGGCGACCTCGCGCGGCATCGTGCCGCGCGAGGCGTCGGCCGCGGGGCGCGCGAGGCACCCGACCGGCGCCCCGACCTGCGCCGGGAGTCCGGTGAGTGCCCGTCGTCCGGCCTGTCGTCCGGCACCGCGTCCGGGACCCGCCGCTAGCGCGTGGTCGCGAGCCGGGAGGACTTGCGGGTCTTGATGACCTCGTCGATCAGGCCGTACTCCTTGGCCTCGTCGGCGCTGAAGATCTTGTCCCGCTCGATGTCCTTGCGGATGTCCTCTTCCTTCCTGCCGGTGTGGGTGGCAAGCATCCGCTCCAGCAGCGACCGCATCCGCAGGATCTCGCGGGCCTGGATCTCGATGTCGCTGGACTGGCCCTCCCCCTGCGCCGACGGCTGGTGGATCAGGATCCGGCTGTTCTCCAGCGCGAACCGCTTGCCCGGCGTCCCCGCCGCCAGCAGCACCGCCGCCGCCGACGCCGCCTGCCCCATGCAGATCGTCGAGATGTCCGGCCGCACGAACTGCATCGTGTCGTAGATCGCCGTCAACGACGTGAACGACCCACCCGGCGAGTTGATGTAGATCGAGATGTCCCGGTCCGGATCCTCCGACTCCAGGAACAGCAACTGCGCCATCACGTCGTTCGCCGACACATCGTCGATCTGCACGCCGAGGAAGACGATCCGCTCCTTGAGTAGCTTCGAGTACGGGTCCATGCCGTACTCGCCGCGGGAGGTCTTCTCGATGATGTTCGGCAGGACGTAGCGGCCCTGCGGCTGGCCGGCGGCCTGACGGGCCTGGTCGGACCTCATCTGCTGGTAGAGCGTCTCGTGGAACATGATGGCTGCCTCCGGGGACGGATGACGGGTTCGGTCCGGTGAGCGGGGTGCCCGCTCAGCTCACCGGCCCCTCGCTGGGAACCTGGCGGGCCTGCTGGACCACGTGGTCGACGAACCCGTAGTCCTTGGCCTCCTCGGCGGTGAACCACCGGTCCCGGTCGGAGTCGCGCTCGATCTGCTCGATCGGCTGCCCGGTGTGGAACGCGATGCGCTCCTGCATCATCCGCTTGGTGTAGAGCATCTGCTCCGCCTGGATGGCGATGTCGGAGGCGGTGCCCCCGATCCCTCCCGACGGCTGGTGCATCATGATCCGCGCGTGCGGCAACGAGTAGCGCTTGCCCGGCGCCCCGGCGCAGAGCAGGAACTGGCCCATCGACGCGGCGAGGCCGAGCGACACGGTCGCGACATCGTTCTCGACGAACTGCATGGTGTCGTAGATCGCCATGCCGGCGCTCACGGACCCACCCGGCGAGTTGATGTAGAGGAAGATGTCCCGGGTCGGATCCTCCGCGTTGAGCAGCAGGAGCTGCGCGCAGATCGCGTTGGCGATCGAGTCCTCGACCACCGATCCGAGGAAGACGATCCGGTTGGCCAGCAGGCGGTTGAACACCTGGTCGTCGAAGGCGGGTCCACCCTGGCCGGGCGAACGGAGCTCCGGACCCGGAACTGGTAGGCGCGGAACTGCGAGGTTACTCACGGTCAGCTCCTCGGCTTCCTCACATGGGGCGGCTGATTGACCGGCTCGACACTATCTGTGACACGCGCAAGTTCATGCCCTTCAGGCTCGATGTTCGCGCTGGGCGTGAGGACCGGCCAGTCCGGACGCCCGCGCGACCCCGCCCGCCGGGCACCGGCGAGGGTCCGCCGGGGGCCCGACGGCAACGCCAGACGGCCCCCGGACAGAGTCCGGAGGCCGCCTGAAGAGCCGAGATCGCCGCGGCGCGAGCCGCCCCGCGGCCTGCCACGAGGGTCAGATGTCGCGGTCTCCGCTGTCGACCGCCGCGGTCGCGGCCGGTGCCTCGGCCGGCTCCGCTGCCGCGTCGTCGCCAGCGTGGTCGTGACCGGCGTGGTCGGCGTGGTCGTGGCCCTCGTGATCGTGGCCGGCGTGGTCGTCGTCCTCGTCGGCGTCCGGCGCCGGGCGGGCCGGGAGCGCGAGCTCCACCGGGTTGCCCTCCCCGTCGACGACCTTGGCGTTCTCGAGCAACAGGAACAGCGCCTTGGTCCGCAGGACGTCGGCCATCAGCGCCTGCAGCCCCTCGCCCTGGGCGAGCTGCTGGGCGTAGACGTCGGGCTGCAGGCCGGAGCGCTGGGCGCGGTAGATCACCTGCTCCATGAGCTCGCCCTGGTCGATGCCGATCGACTCGGCGTCGATGACCGCGTCGAGGATGAACTGGGAGCGAATCGCCTTGCCCGCGGTCTCGCGGACCTCGGCGTCGAACTCCTCGGCGGTCTGGCCGAGCGTCTCCAGGTAGGTCGCGCGGTCGGTGCCGATGTTCTCCAGCTCGTGGGACAGCCGGTGCTCCCGGGCCTCGATCTCACCTGCGAGCAGGGAGTCCGGAACGGGCACATCCACCCGCTCCAGCAGGCTCTCCAGCAGCTTCTCCCGGGCCTGCCCGACCTGCTCGGTGCGCCGCGACTGCTCCAGCCGACTGCGTACGTCCCCGCGCAGGTCGTCGAGCGTGTCGAACTCGCTGGCGGTGGTGGCGAAGTCGTCGTCGAGGGCGGGAAGCTCCTTCTCCTTGACCCCGCGGACCGTCGCGGTCACCTCGGCCTGCTGGCCCGCCTGGTCGCCCGCCAGCAGCTCCGTGGTGAACGTGCGGGACTCGCCGTCGGCGGCACCGACGATCGCCTCGTCCAGACCCTCGATGAGGTTGCCGCTGCCGACCTCGTAGGACAGCCCCGTCGCCTCGGCGCCCTCGATCGGCTTGCCGTCGGCCTGCGCGGACAGGTCGAGCGAGACGAAGTCGCCCGTCTGCACCGCCCGCTCGACCGGCTGAAGCTGGGCGAACCGGTCGCGTAGCGCGCCGAGCTGCTCCTCGACCTGCTCGTCGGTGACCTCGACGGCGTCCACCGTGACCGACAGGTCGGCGAACTCCGGCAGCGCCACTTCGGGACGGACGTCCACCTCGGCGGTGAACACGAGCTGGCCGCCGTCGGCGAACTCGGTGATGTCCACCTCGGGCCGCGACAGCACGTCGACCTCCTCGGCCTGCACGGCCTCGGAGTAGAGCTGCGGCAGCGCCTCCTGGACGGCCTCGTCCAGGATCACGCCGCGACCGAGCCGCTGGTCGAGGATCCGCGGTGGAACCTTGCCCGGCCGGAAGCCGGAGACGCGGACCTGGCGGGCCAGCTTGCGGTAGGTGGCGTCGAGCGAGGGCTTGAGCTCGTCGAAGGGCACCTCGACGGTGAGCTTGACCCGGGTCGGGCTGAGGGTCTCCTTGGTGGCCTTCACGGCGCGGCGGTCTCCTGGTACGACGTTGGACGGGGTGACACGCCGAGGCTATCGGTCGGGGCGGGGAGACTCGAACTCCCGATCTCCTGCACCCAAAGCAGGCGCGCTAGCCACTACGCTACGCCCCGAGGCGTTGCACGCTTATCCTACGGGGTAAGCTCGCCTCGATCACCTCGCGGGTGTAGCTCAATGGCAGAGCCCCAGCCTTCCAAGCTGGCCATGCCGGTTCGATCCCGGTCACCCGCTCTTCAGCTCTCCCTGCCCCGGCGGGGTTCGGCACCGCGCCGGGCCGCTGTGCCGCGGCGAACGGCACAGGCCGAGATCCCCCTCAATCCACCCACACGCGGGTGTCCGAGGTCGGATCCCCACCCGTGAGTCCCCCGCGCCGGTTCGACGACGATCACCCCCGCGCACCCGGCCGGAGTCGGCGTCGAGGCCGGCTCGGCCCGCGCCCACCGACATGCCGGGCTGGCATGTCGGTTCGCTCGTCGCCGGCATGTCGCGTGGCCGGGGACGATGTCGGCGGTCATCGTCCGCCGACGGATCAACCCCGGGTCGCGCCGAGGTCCGCCGGATGGCCGGGCGTATTTTCGGGAGCTTCTCCCCCGACACCGGCCCGTGACCACCACCGGACCGCCAGAAGGAGTGCACATGGTGATGACGCGCCGCGGCTGGCTACCGGTGGTGGTCGGGATCGGGATCGGGCTGAACACCATCCGCCTGCACGCCCGCCTACACGCCCTCGAGGTGATCGAGACAGGCGAGACCGGAGCGGGCGAGACCGGAGCGGGCGAGCAGGCCGCGCCCCAGGCGCCCGGCACCGGGCGGAGCTCCCCTTATGTCCTGCTCTCCGTCCCCGGACTGACGCTCACCCCGGGCCAGCGCCGCGCCGCCGAGGCGCACGCCCACCGACACGGGCTGGAGGTGCTCGACCTGGTCCCGGCGGAACTGGCCGCGCACCGGATCCTCGACCTGGCAAGGATGGTGGAGCCGGCGACCTACCGGACGGCCCGTCTCGCCCGTGGTCGCGGGGCGTTCCAGGCGGTCCTCGTCGACCGCGGGGTGCTTGCGCGCACCGGGCTCCCGGCCGCGGCCGACCCCCGCCTCGTCGAGCGCTCGGAACTCACCGACCTCGCCGACGCCGAACTGGTCGCGGTGATCCAGGTCTGCAAGCGGCACGCCGCCGCCAGCACCGACCTCGCGGTCCTGCCCGGGCTGGCCGGGCGGACGCCGGACGACGGTGCCACCCGACTGCCCGTCCAGCGGGCCGCCTACGCCTGGGAACCCGCCCGGCTCTTCCTGCCCGCGTTGCGTGACGGCGCGATCCTGCTCGGCGCGGCGAGCAATCCGCCGGCTGCTCTCGCCGCGCTGGGGATGTCCTGGCTGCAACCGGTGATCGTCGGTGGGGGCCGGGTGCGGGTGTCCTCGGGAACCCTGCGCCGCAGCGCCCTCGCCCGTCGCCGGATCGCCGCCGCGCAGGTGCGGGGATCGGTCGGCAGCCTGCGGGAACAGCTCAACGCTCCCCCGGCCGCCCCGGACTCCGCGGCCACCCTCGGCTCCGCGGCCACCGTCGACTGCGCGGCCACTCTGGTAGGCCGCCCGGCCGGGCGGCCGGACCCGGCCGAGCTTGCCCGCCGGCGCGCCGCCTACCGGGCGGATCTCGCCGACGGTCTCGACCGTTTCTTCGAGCGGCCGCGCAGCACGTGCCCATGGTGCGGCGGCGGCGAGCTCAGCACGCGCCTGCTCGGCCGCGATGTGGCGCAGGGCAAACCCGGCGAGTTCCGGTACGACCGGTGCGCGGGTTGTGGCCATGTCTTCCAGAATCCGCGCCTGTCGCTCGACGGGCTGGAGTTCTACTACCGGGACTTCTACGACGGGCTCGGCGCGACGGCGCTGGAGGAGGTGTTCGGATTCAGCCCGGAGCCCTACCTCGACCGCGCCCGCCAGGCCATCCCGACTCCCCGGAACTGGTTGGACGTAGGGGGCGGCCACGGGCATTTCTGCAATGTGGCGAGAACCGTCTGGCCCGGCACCCGGTTCGACGCCCTGGACATCGGCGCCGGCATCGAGGAGGCCGCCCGGCGGCGTTGGGTGGACCACGCCTACCGCGGTTTCTTCCCCGAGCTCGCCGCCGAGGTCAAGGGGCGCTACGACATCATCAGCATGTTCCACTACCTGGAGCACACGAGGGATCCGCGGGCCGAACTGGACGCGGCCGCCGCCGTGCTGGAACCGGGCGGTCATCTGCTCATCGAGGTGCCGAATCCCGACAGTCCGGCGGCCCGGCTGTACGGCGCGCTGTGGCCGGGCTGGCTGATCCCGCAGCACCAGCACCTGATGCCCGCCGCCAACGTGGCTGCGGCACTGCAGGAACGTGGTTTCGCCGTGCAGGAGACCCGCTTCGGCGAGGTGCACCAGAAGGGTGACCCGGTGATGGCCCTGTACGGCCTGTTGCAACGGCTCGCGCCGTCGCCGTCGGCCGCCTGGCGCACCACCGCAGTTCCCCGCCGGGCACGGGCCGTGCGGGCCCTGACCGCGGCGGCGCTGGTGCCGGCCTTCGCGGGCGGCCTGGTCCTGGACGAGGTGAGCCGGCCCTACCTGACGTCGGGCTCGCGCGCGAACGCCTACCGGATCCTCGCCCGCCGGCTCTAGGGGACCGGTCGATGGTGTCGGCCGTCGGGACGGACGACCGACACCATCTCCTGCGGGCCCGGCCACGCGGCCAGGCCGCCCGGCGGGTGATTGCCGGTCTCGCTGAACGGATTCGCGACCAGCATGTCACCGCAACGCGATCAGCTCACCCGTCTATCGGTCGGCGCACTGTCGAGTGGAGCGGACCGACGCGGCGGTTGGCCTCACCAGTCCCAGTCGTCGTCCTTCCACCGGTCGTTGCGCTTGTCGTCCTTGAACCAGTCGTCCTTACGCCAGTCATCGTGACGCCAGTTGTCCTTGCGCTTGTCATCCTTGAACCAGTCATCCTTACGCCAGTCGTCCTTGCGCCAGTCGTCGTGACGCTTGTCGTCCTTACGCCAGTCGTCGTGACGCCAGTCGTCCTTACGCTTGTCGTCCTTACGCCAGTCGTCGTGACGCCAGTCGTCCTTGCGCTTGTCGTCCTTGAACCAGTCGTCCTTGAACCAGTCATCCTTGCGCTTGTCGTCCTTGCGCCAGTCGTTCTTGCGCCAGTCGTCCTTACGCCAGTCGTCCTTACGCCAGTCGTCCTTGCGCCAGTCGTCGCCGCCCCAGCTCTGGGCCTGCTTGACCGTGTCTCCCTCGCCGGACGCCCAGGCACTCGAGGCGGCTGGTCCCAGCGCGACGAAAATAGTGGCCATGCTCGACAGCGCGACCACTGCCGCCCGGGTCCTCATCGATCTCCGCACAGTTCTCCCCCACGGTTTCGGAAAAGCAACCAACCAAGGCCGCGGGAAGCGTATCCAGCTCGCCGGGAAGCGCAAACTCGGCGGCGCGCCATCGGTCTTTTTCAGCTTTCCGTCCTCATTTTCACGCGCACCGACAGATGACCGGAGAATGAGCGGAAATGCGTGTCGACCACGTGGCCCCGCGACGACCGGCTGGCACCCGCGCGCAGTGCGCGGCGGGGGCGGCAGTCGTCCGGCGTATTCGGCCGCCCCGTCCCGACCCACCCCGGTCCGGCCCGATCCGGCCTCGTCCGGCCCGGTCCGCCGGACATGATCGGCGACTCCGTCGAAGCCCTCTCGGCCGGCGCGAGTGCAGGCACCCGGATGGCTACGTAAAGTAATCGCACGATGGCCGAGGGGGTTTGGATGCGCAGCACCGACACGAGCCGTCCGCCGACGCCGGGCCTCGGCAGGTCGCTTCGGCGCCGCACGGTCCGGCGCCTGGCCGGCCTCCTCTTCCCTGCCGACAGGTCGCCCTCGACCCGCATCCCGCCCCCAGTCGACAGGCCGCTCCCGACCCGCGTCGCGCTCCCGACCCGCATCCCGCCCCGGGGCGGCAGCCCATCCGTGGCGGCGGCGCTGCTGGCGGCGGCGCTGCTGGCCGCGGGCTGCCTGCTCGGCGCCTGTTCCGGACCGGCCGCCCCGGCGCGACCCGCCGCCCCGGCGTCGCAGGCCCGGGCGACGCCTCCCCCGGCCGGCACCGAACCGGCCGGCACCGAACCGGCCGGCCTCGCGGCGGGGCGGCACCTCGTCGCCCAGGCCGTCGTCCCCGAGATCACCTGGTTCGCGTCCCCGGACACCGGCGCGCCGCAGGGGCGGCTCGCCAACCCCAACCGGGAGGGCGTGCCGCTGGTGTTCGCGGTGGAGCAACGCCGGGCCCACTGGTTGCTGGTCCAGTTGCCCGTGCGACCCAACGGGTCGCGGGGATGGCTACGGGCCGAGGACACCCGGGTCACCGAGACCCCGTACGACCTACAGGTCGACCGCTCCGCGCATCGGCTCACCGTGCTGCGGGAGGGCGCGGTCATCGCTCGCCTGCCGGTGGGTATCGGAGCGGGCGGTACCCCCACGCCGTCCGGCCGGTTCTACCTCACCGAACTGCTGCGACCCGCCGATCCGAACGGGCCGTGGGGCCCTTACGCCTTCGGCCTGTCGGGCTTCTCGGACGTGATTACCCGCTTCAACGGCGCCGACGGGATCATCGGGCTGCACGGCACGAACCGCCCCGACCTGGTCGGTACCGACGCCAGCCACGGCTGCATCCGGCTACGCAACGCCGACATCGAAAAACTTGCGGGAATCCTCCCCGTCGGCACGCCGGTCTCCATCAGGGGGTGAGTGCGGGTCATTCCTGGCGGATGCGGGGCGACGTCCCTAGGCTACTTTCATGACGGGTTACCATCTGGCCCAGGTCAACATCGCCCGGGTACTCGCCCCGCTCGACTCCCCCGCGCCGGATGACATCCTGGCCGGCCTCGCGCCGGTGAGCGACCTCGGCGACGGGCAGCCCGGCTTCGTCTGGCGGCTGCAGCCCGCGCAGGGCACCGCGGCCGTGCACACGTTCCGGCTCGACGCCGAGGCCGACCTCACCGTCATCGTGAACCTGACGGTCTGGGAGTCGGCGGACGCCCTCGCCGACTTCGTCTTCCGCCACGATCAGGGCGCGTTCCTGCGGCGCCGGCGGGAGTGGTTCCATCCGACCGCCCGGGCCACCAACGCCCTGTGGTGGGTGCCCGCCGGGCACCGTCCCGGCACGCCGGAGGCCGAGGAACGGGTTCGGCATCTGCGCACGCACGGGCCGACCGCGACCGCGTTCACCTTCCGGCTGACGTTCCCCCCGCCGGATCGGCGGATCTCCCTGGTGCCGGGCAGCGGTCCGGAGCCGGCCGCCGAGCCCGCGAGTTCCACCGACGTCGAGCTGCCGAGAAGCCTGGCCGCCGGCGGCTGAGTGCCGCCCGCGGCGGGTCAGCGGATCGCCGAGTCCACCGGATCGATCCCACCGGCGTCGATCCAGCTGGCGAGGATCGACCCGAACACCGACGGGTCCTCGCCGCGATTCCAGAACGCCGTCGCCGCCTGGACGGCCGCCGCCCCCGCCCGCAGGTACTCGGCGACGTCCCGTCCCTCGCCGACCCCACCGACCCCGACGATGTCGACGGTGTCCGGCAGCAGCCGGCGTAGCTGGCGCACCTGGCCGAGACCGACCGGCTTGAGCGCGGGTCCGCTCATCCCGGCGAGTTCCACGTCGACGACGGGACGGTGGTCGGCGTCGACGACCAGGGCGTTGGGGAAGGTGTTCACCGCGGTGACGAAGCGCGGACCACCGGGGCGCCCGGCGAGCTCGGCGAGCACCGCGGCGAGCTCGGCGAGCGCCGCCGGATCGGAGAAGGGCGAGATCTTGACGCCGTAGGGGACGCGGCCGGCCTGATCACCGCCGGCCCGCGCGAGCAGTGCGTCGCCGACCGCGGTGCAGATCGCCGCGGTCTGGCCGGGGTCGAAACAGGCGATGCGCTTCTGGGCGCCGCCGTCCCAGACGTTGGGGCAGGCCAGGTTGAGTTCGACGAGATCGACGCCGGCGTCGGCGACAACCTCGGCGATCTCCTGGTACTCCCCGACGTCGAACCCGGCGACGCTGACGATCAGCGGCTTGCCCGCCTCGTGCGCCCGCTCGACCATCCCGGGTAGGTGCTCGCCGTAGTAGGCCAGGCCGCGGTTGGGCAAACCGAGCGCGTTGATCGAGTAGACCCGCCCGGGCCAGTAGACATTGCCGGTGTTGCCGGTCCGCGGCTGGCGGGTGATCGAGCCGACGACGATCGCCGCGACCGCGGACCGGGCGAAGGAGTCGACCTCCTCCACCGACTTGCACGTGCCGGCCGCGTTCATGACCGGGTGTTCCAGGGCGACGCCCGCCAGAGCACTCATGCCCGCCAGCCTAGGGGCGCCTCCGCGACGCCCGCCGCTCTCAGGCCACACCGGTCGCGGGCCACACCGGTCAGGCCACAGCCGGTCAGGCCACAGCCGTCGACCTGCGGCCGAAGCGGCGACGCGTGCGGTGGCGGTCGATGGCCTTCTGGTAGACCGCGACGCGCAGGGCGGCGATCCGCTTCGGTTCCAGTTCCTCGGTGCCGACCCGGCCACGGGCGCCCACCGCGGCGGCGAGTTCCGGGTCGGTGAGGAAGGGCTCCAGCGCGTCGGCCAGGGCGGGTGCGTCCTCCGGCGGGACGACCGTGCCGCCCTCCCACTTCGCCACCCAGGTCGCGACGCCCGTGGTCGCGGTCGCGACGACCGGCCGACCCGAGGCCATACCCTCCAGGCCGGCGATGGAGAAGCTTTCGAACCGGCTCGGGACGACGACCGCCCGTGCCTCCTCGTACGCCTTGACGAGCTCGGGCCGGGTGAGGTGGCCCGCGAAGCGGCAGGTGACGCCGAGCTCGGCGGCGCGACGCGCCAGCCAGGTGCCGGTCGGGATGTCGTCGATGAGTCCGGACGACTGGCCCGCGAAGACCACCGTCGGCTTGACGCCGCGCTCGCCGAGCAGCGCGGCGGCCTCGATCAGCACGTCGAGGCCCTTGCGCCATTCGAGCCGGCCGACGACGAGCAGCGTCGGGTCGGTCTGCTGCGGCGGCGGCACGGCGACGTACGAGGAGCGGTCGAACGGGTAGGGGATCACGTCGGCGTCGGTGTTCTTCTTCAGCCAACCGAAGCCGCGCAGGGTGGTGACGATCAGCTCGGACGGAGCCGTCCGCGCGTCGGCGCGCAGCGCGGAGAACCGGTCGATCCGGTCCGCCAGCGCGCCCCTGCCGTGCAGCTCACCCTCACGCAGGCGGACGTCCATCATCGTCGGTGTGTGCAGGTGGATCACGAGGGGGACGTCGCGGCGCACCGCGGTGCGCAGGCCGCGGGTCTCGCCGTCCTGAGTCTCGATGACGTCGGGGTGCAGTCCGAGGCGGCGCAGCCAGAAAGCGTAGGAGACGGCGAGGACCACACGCAGGGACAGGGAATCGCGCGGATGGTTCTTGCCCTGAAACGACCGGCCCAGCGGGCCCAGATATCTGCTCACCGGCAAACGGAGCAACGGACGCCGGTACACCTTGACGCCGTCATGGTCCTCGTCGGTGCGGCGACGCCCCTGTGCACAGACTATATGGACCTGATGACCGAGCGCGGCCAGCGCGTGAGCGATGTCGTGCGTGTAGACACCCGCCCCATCCCAAATGATCGGCGGATACTGCTCGCACAAGAAGACGATCTCCATACCCATCCCCCACGGCGGCGAACTCCGGACGGCTCACCATAGCGCCAGCTTATCGAGCGCCCGCGGGGGGTTTCGGCCATTAGCAAACGCTGAGGATCTTAACATTGACGTAAGAGAAGCAACGCTCGGACACGGTCTGACCTGCGCGTTCAGCCCGCGGCCCAACCAGGGGCCACCAGGCCGGAATGCCTTCCCCTCCGGGTCGACCGGACGCACACAGACACGCAGGCGACACCGTCCGGACAGCCACGGCACACCCCGAACAGGCACAGCTCCCCGGACAACCACGGCTTTCCCCGGATGGCGCCGAGACCGACCGTACGGCGACGGACACCGAACGAAACCGGCCGACACCGGCCGGACAGCGGTGGATACCGGCCGGACAGCGGCGGGTCAGCGGGACGACACCAGCCGGAGACCGGCAGCCCGGCGGTCGGAACCCGGCCGCAACACCCGACGGCGGGGCCGCGGGGCGGGCAGGCCGTAGCCCCGGTCCCGGGTGTCCGGCCCGTACATCGCGGCCAGTCCGACAAGCGCCGCGAACAGCCCCAGCAGCAGGAGTTCAGGCATCGTGGACCCGCCCGAGATGGTCGAGATGCGAAAGCACCCCGAGCCGGCAGACGATAGCGCTATTGTCCATTGTCATGGTCAACGATAGCAGTATCGATCGGGTCGTGGGAGAGCTTCGCCGACTCGCGGACGACGGGGCCGTCGGCGAGAAGCTGCCCAGCACGCGGACGCTGCAGCAACGGCTCGGCGTCGGCCCGGTGACCGTGCAGCGGGCGCTGGGCCGGCTGGTCGCCGAGGGCCGGCTGGTGACCCGGCCCGGCGCGGGCACGTTCGTCTCGGCGCGACGCACCGTCCAGGCCAGCGACACCGACTGGCAGCAGGTCGCACTCGGTCCGAGCCCCGTGCAGACCTCCGGCCTCGACGTGCTGTTCCAACTCATGGGCAGCCCGGGATTCCAGCTGGGAGCCGGCTACCTCGATCCCGGGTTGCGGGCGGACACCCGGCTGGCCGCCGCCGCCAGCCGGGCGGCGCGGCGGCCGGACGCGTGGGCCAGCTCCCCCACGGCCGGCATCCCGGAGCTGCGGAGCTGGTTCGGCCGGCAGATCGGCGCCGAGCCGGAGAACGTGCTGATCACCCCGGGCAGCCAGGGCGCGCTGTCGGCGACGTTCCGCGCGATCCTGCCCGCCGGCCATCCCGTCCTGTTCGCCACCCCCACCTACCCCGGCGCGCTCGCCGTCGCCCGCAGCGCCGGGCACATCCCCATCCCGGTACCCGGCGACCGGGACGGAATCCGGCCCGAGCTGCTGCGCGAGGCGTTCGCGCGGACGTCGGCCCGGCTGCTGGTCATCCAGCCCACCTACGCCAACCCGGACGGCAGCGTGCTCGCGGCGCAGCGCCGCGGCGAGGTGCTCGACATCTGCCGGCGGGCCGGGGCGTTCATCGTCGAGGACGACTTCGCCCGCTGGCTCGGCTTCGCCGCCGTGACGCCGCCGCCCCCGCTGTGGCAGGACGACGACCACGGGCAGGTCATCACGATCCTCTCCCTGACCAAGGTGCTCGCCCCGAGCCTGCGGGTCGGCGCGGTCATCGCCCGCGGACCGGTGATGAGCCGGATCGCGGCCATGCGGATCGTCGACGACTCCTTCGTCGCCCGCCCGGTTCAGCACACGGCGATCGAGCTGGTCAGCGGGCCCGCCTGGGCGGCGCAGGTCCGGGCGGTGGGCGGCGCCCTGCGGGAGCGGGCCGCGGCCCTGGGCGCGGCGCTCGCCCGCGAGCTGCCCGAGTGCTCCTTCGCCCCGCCGCGCGGCGGGGTGAACCTCTTCCTGCGCCTGCCCCGCGGGATCGACGACCTCGCGGTGGCAACCAGCGCCGGGCGGCTCGGGGTGGCGGTGGCCCCGGGCCGGTTCTTCACCATCGGCGAGCAGGAGTCGGGCCACCTTCGCCTGTCCTATGCGGGCATCCGCAGCGAGGACATCCCGACCGCCGTCAGCCTGCTCGCGCAGGCCGTGCACGCGGTGGCCGAACGGACGCCCGGATTCGCGAACTGATCCACGAACGCCGCCGCCGGGACCGACCCGGGGCCTACGGCCGGCCGGGCGTCGCCGCGGCCTCCCGACCCGGGGCCGTCCCGGCCGGACGCGCCCCCCGGGCCGTAGATCCGACCTGGACCTGGATCTGGGCCACGGTGCCGGCGACCTCCCGCCACAGCGGCGGCAGCAGGGCGGCGGTGACCAGCGCCGCGATCGCGGCCAGCACGAACGGCAGCCGCGGATCGGCCGCGAACAGCGCCCCGGAGGCCAGCGCCGCGAACACGGTTGTGGCGGTCTGCGTCGTCGCGAACAGACCCTGGCCGCGGCCGGTACCGTCCCCCGCGGCACTCTCCTGGGCGAGCAGGGACTGGGCCGCGGGGTAGGCAACGGCGAGGGCCACCGCCTCCACGCAGCTCAGCAGGATGATGAGCGGGATCGAGTGCAGGAACGGGTAGCTGGCGACCGTCACCGACAGGACGAGCGTGGTCACCCCGATCAGCCGGCGCCGGTCACACCGGTCGGCGAGCCAGCCGGCGGGCCAGGCGAAGACGAGGTAGGGCAGCGCGAACAGGGTGAAGGTGAGGCCGATCAGCGTGGTGGACGCGCCGTCGCGCTCCATCAGCAGGCTCCAGCAGGTCTCGTAGACCCCGCTGATCAACCCGTCGCACCCGGCGACCAGCAGCAGCCCGAGGACGCCGCGGCGCAGCAGCAGCCGGGCCGGCGGGGCACCGCCCTGCGAACCCGGCGAGGTGCTGCTCCCCGCGGCGGCAGTCGAGATCGTGGGTTCACCCGTAACCGGGGCGGGCGCAGGAGCCGTGGCAACGGCGGGAACCGATCGGGCGCGGACGGTCGCGGGCAGGAGCCACAGCACCGGCAGCGACGCCAGCACCGCGGCCGCGCCGCTGCCCAGAAACACCAGGTCCATCCGGTGCTCGCCCGCGAATCCGCCGAGCAGCGGACCGAGTGCGACGCCGAGAAGCTGCCCGGTGTAGATGGCGCTGAACGCGCGGCCCTGCGCGCCGGGGGCGACCGTCGCGGCGACCGCGGTCAGCGCGGCGACCTCGAACGCGCCCGCGCCGGCGCCCTGCAGCACGCGCATGGCCGCGTCCATCCCGATCCCCGTCGAGGCGAACAGGCCGAGGCAGCCCGCGCCGTAGGCGGCGAGCCCGACGAGCAGCACCCCGCGGTGGCCGCGGGCCGCCGCCGCCCGCCCGGCGGCGTACTGCGACAGCAGAGCCCCAAGGAAGAACGCCGCCATCACGACCCCGACGCCGGCGGCGGAGATGTGCCGGTCGGCCAGGTAGAGCGGCAGCAGCGGGGCGATGGCGAAGGAACCGAGCCACTGCAGCAGCGTCGCGGCCGTCAGGACGGCGAGCAGGCGGCCCGGGCGGGACGGACCCGCCTGCGCCGATGCGCTCGCCTTGTCCATCTCTGGGTCCTACCCCGCGGGCGCGGCACCTGGCAACGTGGATACGGCCGGGCGAGAGACCGGCGGGCGAGCCGGTCCGGGCCCGGCGGGGACCTGACCTCGGTGCCACGGCCGGCGAGACGTGGGAGGTAGCGGTTATGACCATGCGACGCGGGACGCACGGATCCGGGCCGGCCGGCAGGGCGGTGCCCGACCGTTCGGCGCCGTTCGCCGAGAAGATGGCGTACTACCGGTCCCAGCACACCGGTCGGGCCATCCGGCTGACCCACCTGGTCGGCATCCCGGGGGTGGCCTTCGCGCTGCCGGTCGTGTTCGCCCGGCCCCGGATCGGCCTGCCGGTGTTCGCGGCGAGCTGGGCCGTGCAGATCGCCGGGCACGTGCTGTTCGAGCACAACCGTCCCGCGCTCGCCGACGGCCCCCTGACCTACCAGCTCTGCGGTCTGGCCAACTGGTGCGAGGAGGTGGCCGACCTGGTCGGCCGCGCTGGGGCAGCCGATCTGGTCAGCCGCGCAGGGGCAGCCGACCCGTGGGCGGCTGCGACTGGCCGCGGATCGGACCAGGCCTGAACCCGGGCGGCCCCGTGCCCTCCGCCGGCGCGGCCTCCGCCGCCCGGGTGACCTTGGGCTCGATCCGGCGCAGCATGACCGTGGTGAGTAGCAGCGCGATCACGCCGATGCCGATGCCGATCACGATGTCGAGCGCCCAGGTACCCGCGGTGTGTTCCCAGAGCCGGTCGGGACGATCGGTGCGCAGGGTCGGGTTGCCGAGCTTGCTCACCACGTTGATGTCGTCGGTGGACGC
Source organism: Frankia alni ACN14a (assembly GCF_000058485.1). Lineage (NCBI taxonomy): Bacteria > Bacillati > Actinomycetota > Actinomycetes > Frankiales > Frankiaceae > Frankia > Frankia alni. Next base: position 2,056,447 of record NC_008278.1, on the reverse strand, counting down.
CAGCGCCGCGAACCCCCACCGGGCCGGGACGAGGTAGCTGATCTGCTCCAGCACGAGCCGCCCGGTCATGGAGGTCAGCCCGCCGGAGAACACGAGCTGCCCCATCGTGACCAGGACCAGGATCGGCATCGCCTTGTCCGCGTTGTCGATCAGGGTGGAGACGAACAGGCCGATCATCATCGACGCCAGCGCAGCGACGATCACCGCCAGCAGGCACTCCAGCAGCGGCGAGCCGAGGGCGGCGGCCTGCGGCGGAGTACGACCCACCACGGCGATGAGCGTGAAGACCAGGCACTGCGCGGTCGTGATGGCGGTCATCAGGATGATCTTCGAGCCGAGGTAGGCGGTGCGGGACAGCCCGATCGTCCGCTCCCGCCGGTAGATCGCGCGTTCCTTGACGATCTCCCTGATCGAGTTGGCCATCCCCATGAAGCAGGCGCACAGCACCAGCACGACGAGCACCTTGGTGGCGTCGGGGTTCGGTGACTGCGGTAGCGGCCCCAGGCCGTCGGGAGCCTTGAGCACCCGCGGCACGATGCCGAGCAGGAACGGGTAGGCGATGATCAGTCGCAGGTAGGACCGGTCGGCGAGGACGACCCGCCAGTACCGGCGGGTCAGCGTCGACAGCTGCGCGGTCACCGGCTGCTGGCGGACGCTGGGCAGCTCCGGTGGCGCCTTGCGCACCGCCGGCGCCACGACCGCGGAGGGCACGAAGAACTCCGACGCCCGGAAGCGGGCGGCCATCTCCTCGCCCGGGGTGGCCTCCAGTTCCCGGAACACTGCGGCGAACTCGCGGAAGTCCTGCTTGCCGAAGAAGCGTAGCGCCCCGTCGGCCGGGCCGAAGTAGGCGACGTGACCGCCGGGCGCAAGCACCAGGATGAAGTCACACAGGTCCAGGAACAGCACGCTGTGGGTGACGACGATGACGGTCCGGCCGCTCTCGTCGGTGGACCCGGCGCCGCCGCCCTTCGCGAGGCCGCGCAGCGTCTCCATCACCGACTGGTCGTTGGCCGGGTCGAGGCCGGAGGTCGGCTCGTCGAGGAAGAGCAGCGACGGTCGGGTGAGCAGTTCGAGCGCGACGCTGGTGCGCTTCTTCTGGCCGCCGGAGAGCCGGGAGACCCGGGTGTCGGCGTGCGCGGACAGCCCGAGCTGGCCGATGACCTCCTCGACCCGGGCGCGCCGCTCGTCCGCGGTCGTGTCGGCCGGGAAGCGCAGCTCCGAGCCGTAGAGCAGGGCCTCGCGCACGGTGAGCTGGTCGTGCAGGGGGTCGGCCTGGGGCACGTAGCCGATGCGGCGGCGCAGCTCGTCGTACTCGGCGTAGAGGTCCCGGCCGGCGTAGCGCACCGAGCCGCGGTCGGCGGGCCGGAAGCCGGTGAGCGCGTTGAGCAGGGTCGACTTGCCGGCACCGCTGGGGCCGACCACGCCGAGCAGGGACCGGCCGGGCAGCCGGAAGGTCATGTCGTGCATGAGCTGCTTGGTGCCGGCGAAGACGGAGACGTCCTGGACCTCGAAGGCGACGTCCCCGGAGTCGACGTACTCGACGAGCGAGCTGCCCTCGAGCTGGAACAGGTGATGGCCGATGGCGATGACGTCTCGCTGCATCACCGGGGCGCGGCCGATCCGGTGGCCGTTGACGAACGTGCCGTTCGCCGAGGCGAGGTCGACCAGCTCCACCCCGCCGAGTGAGATGTGCAGCTCGGCATGGTGACGGGAGGCGAGCAGGTCCCCGACGTTGATCTCGTTGTCGCGGGAGCGCCCCATCCGCATCCGGCCGGGACGGAGCGGATGCACGCGGCGACGATCGTGCACCACCGCGCTCTGCGCGGTCGCCTGATCGATCGACAGGCCCCCCGAGACCCCCGGCGCGACGCCGCCCGGACCCGACGGCTGCCCCGGCACGCCCGCCGCCACCGGCACCCCGGCCCCGACCGGCACCGCGTCTCCCCCCACGCCGCCGTCCCCGGGCCCGCCGCTGTTCCCGCCGGGACCGACCGATCCCACCGGCGCGGATGTCACCGGGGTGGGCGCGAAGGCCGCCAGGCCCTCGATGGAGATGGGTGCCGCGTCCGGCCCGCGGGTCGGGGCCGTCGGGGGGATGACCGGCCGGACCGGCTGGGGCAGGAGCACCACCTCCGGGCCATCCGCGGCGCCGAGGCGTAGCCGCAGCTCACCGACGATGTCGACGTTGCCCAGCCGGCGACCTTCGCACCACAGCCCGTTGGCGCTGATGTCCTCGACCCGCCAGCCGACCGCCGTCGGGTGCAGCACCAGATGCCGCCGCGACACCCGCCCGTCGTTGATGACAATGTCCGCCGACCGGGCCCGCCCCACCACGGCGGACACGTCGCCGGTGAGCGTCACCTCCCCGGCCGGGGTGTGGACGCGCAACGGGGTCCCAGACACCAGCACTCTCCCTCGATCGCCAGACGCACCATAGTGTGCCTGCGCGAGGGTCGTTTTCTGGCCTCCTTCCGCTACATGTCCGAAAGCCGACCGTCATCCACCCGGCAGGGCCGCCAAGCGGCGGATCAGCGGAACTCCCGCCCCCCGGAACCAGCCTCCCGACCAGGAGTTCCGGGCTCCCGACCGGCTGCCCCAGCCCCCCGGCCAGGCGCTTCGGCCTCCCGGCCCGTCGAACCGGCGAACCGGGCGTCCGACCCGGTCTCCTGACCGCCTGCCTGCCCGCGGTCGACGCCTTCGTCACCGGTGGTCAGACCGCCCTGACCGACGCGTCCGGACGCCGTCGGCGTCGCGCCCTCCGAGAACTCGGCGGGGCGCCGGCTGCCCGCCCCGATCTCATCGCGGTCACCCACAGTGATCTCGATGTGTCGTGGCCGGCTGCGGCGCGCCTTGGGCAGGGTCACCGTGAGGATCCCGTCGGCCAGGTTGGCCGAGACACCCTCGATGTCGACCTCGCCGGGCAGGGCGATCCGATGCTCGAAGCGGCCGACACGGCGGGACCGGCGGCGCACGACACCGGTCCGCTCACGCTCGCCGATCTCTCCGGTGACGTGGAGCTCGTCGTCGCGCAGATCGATCGAGACATCCTCGCGGCGGACGCCGGGCAGCTCCAGCTCGACGACGTAGGCGTCGTCGGTCTCCTCGATGTCGACCGGCAGCGCCGCCCCCGCCAGCACGCCCAGCGGCCGGCCGGAGCCGCCCGCGACGTCACCGAGCAGGCTGCCCATCCGGCTCCAGGCCTCCTCGATCTCGCGGAAGGGATCCCAGCGGCCCAGGGTGGCCCCGCTGTCGGGCGTGCCTCGGGTGGAGAGTGCCATCACTCCCACCTCCATCATGATCACAGAATGTGAATGGGTAACTACCTTCGGGTCGATACCCGGCGACTCTGGGCCGGCAAACCGGTGGTATCAGTCACGATGGTGGCGTGGCCGGGGAGTGAGGTGTGGCCGGAGATGGGCGGGGTGGCCGGAAGCGGTGAGAGGGCTGGGAGCGGTGGGGCGGAGTCGGTGAGCGGCAGGGGGTCGCCGCAGCGCGGCTCCGCCCGACAGGCGCGCCGGTTCCAGCCGCACAGTCTGCCGACCCGGATCGGCGACGATCCGCGGCAGGCCCGCTGGGCAGACGCGATGAAGACGGTGCTCAACCTCGAGCAGATCAGCCTGCCCGCGCTCGCCGAACGGGTGGCCGGCCCGCTTGATCTGCAGGGCACCCACAAGCTGCGCCGTTGGCTGAGCAACGAGACGACCGTTCCGGCGCACGCGATCATCGAGCTTGCCCGGGCGGTGGGCGGCCACGAGAGCGACATGCTCGCCTCCTACGGCCTGCGCAGCCCCTCCATCAGCAAACTCGTCCGCCGGGCCGAGGAGGCCGAGGAGCGGGAGCGGCAGCTTCGCGTCCGGGCCGCTCAGGAGGGCCGGACCACCGGCGGCGCGCTGTTCGCGGCAGCGGCGGCGGCGGACGGGCGATGGTCGGTGACCGTGCGGCCACACTGGCGAGGACGGCGCCACCGCTGCCACTTCGCCGATCACGTCCTGCTCGAACGCGTCGACGCGATCAGCGAGCGGGCCGACGCCGAGCGGGACTTCGCCGAGGTCTTCGAGCGGACCGCGGCGAGCTGGGATGCCACGCCGCTGCTGGTCGAGGGGTTGCCCGCGGGCCCACTGCCGCCGCTGATCGTCCACCGCTTCACGGCGCCGCACGAGCCCACGGCCCACCACGCCCCCACCGATGCGTCCGGGGTCGGCGCGCAGGGCATCGTCGTCACCGGCCTGCAGTGGACCGGCTCCTACACGGTCGCGGCGCTGCTGGCCAAGGCGCTCGGCTGGGGCCTGGGCAGCTTCGCCCGGGCGGCCCGGTCGGTGCACGGCGGGGCGCAGCTCGACTTCGCCCTCGCCGACGAGATCATGCAGGACTGGCTGCGCCGCCCGGACAACTCCCCGCGCCGGGTCTGGGCACACGTGCTCACCGAGCCACCGCAGCCGAGCGCGCCGAGCGCGCGGCTGCTCGGGGATGCCGGGCCCGACGTGCGGGTGGTCATGGTGGTGCCGGAGCCGGAGCTCATCGAGATCATCGCGGCGCTGTCGGGTAGTGCTCCGGCGGAGCTGGCCGCGCAGTGCAGGGCCTGGGGTGAGCTGCTCGCGCCGCATCCCCGACTGCTGCACGTGCCCGCGCCCGCCCCGCGCGCGCCCGACGGCTCGGTGCTGCGGGCCGGTGATCCCCGCTTCCTCGACGCCTACTTCGACGCCTCCGTCGACGCGGCGTTCGACGCCCTGCGCCAGCTCGCGGGCGACCGGCCGGTCAGCACGCTCGTCCCGGCGCAGGCTCGGCTGAGCGACCCTTTCGCGGCTCTGGTCACGGGCGGCGCTCAGGCCGCGAGCAGCAACGATCCCACGCCACGGCCGCCGGCAGCACCGGTGACCTCGGCCTCTCCGGTGACCTCAGCAGCACCGGTGACCTCAGCAGCACCGGCCGCACCGGCATCTCCGGCGACACCGCTGTCAGCGGGTCCGTTGCCCTCGGCCATCGGCGCCGCGGGCTGAGCGGCGCGCCGCAGCGCGTCGGCCAGGTCGTCGTCGGCGGCCCGCGCGGCGGCCGGGCCGAACGCCTCGACCAGCGCCACGCGCAGCGCGCGAACCGCGACGGCGCCCGTGCCGTGCAGGCCGGCGACGGTCGCCGTGAGCCCGACGATCCGGTAGCCGGCGACCTCCCGCCGCACCGCCTCGGCGGCCGGCGCCGCTTCACCGTCCGCCGGCCAGAGCGCCCGGGCCGACGCCAGCCCGGCGCGCCCGTCAGTCTCGCCATCCCACCGGCCGCCCCATCGGTCATCCCACCGGTCGGGTTCCCGGGTGCGCCCGTCGAGCCGCGCGCCGCCGCCCGCGAAGGCGCTCACCGGCGGCACGACGGGCGCCTTGTCGGCCAGCGGTCGCGCGAGGTAGCGCCGGTGGCGCCGGGGCGAGGTCGCCTCGACGGCCGCCGTCACCCGGTGGATCCAGGCCGCCATCTCGGCCGGGGTGGTGCCGTAGCGGTCGGCCCAGGCGGACAGGGGCCAGCCGGTGCCGTCGACGGCGGGCACATCGCTGCCCAGCCACGTCATCAGGTGCGCCAGCAGGGCCCGGTCGGCGGGCTCGGGCAGCGCCTCGTGCGCCCACGCCGCGTCGGGCACCCGTTCGGGCCGCTGCTGCAGGCCGTGGGCGCGCCGCCGGTCGCGGTGCAGCTCGCCGAGGGCCGAGCGCACGACCCGGACGAGGTAGCCGTGCGCAACGACAGGATCCCGCCGGCCCAGACGGTCGACGACCCTTTCCAGCAGGGGCACGGCGTCGTCGAAGCAGCCGAGGTCGCAGGCGGCGAGGACGCCGGTCTGGACCGCTCGCGGCCCGGCGGGACAGGGCGTCCCGCCGTGGCGCGCCGACCGGCGGGACAGGGTGTCGTTGACCGCGCGGACGGCGGCCGCGAACGTCATCTGTTCCATATGTTCCGAGCGTGCCGGCTCAGCCACGCTCACGGACTCCCGCGAAGTGCCGAGTTGACCGGTGCGGCCGGCAGATTCTGCCAGTCCCAGCCTCGGCCACATCGGCCAGTCCGAGCACCGGCCGCGGGCCGGGCCGCCCGCGCGCGATCCCGGCCGGCCCGCCTCGCGTGGCCGCGCAGCGATGCCGGGCCGGCCACGCGCACGTCGCCACGCCCTACGCTGCATGCTGTGTCCACCGAGCCGGGCGAGCAGGCCCTCGAACAGGTCATCGCCGCCCGGGTCCGCGAGTACCGCCTCGCCGCCGCGCTGTCGGTCGCGGAGCTCGCGCGGCGCACCGAGATGTCCAAGGCGATGCTCTCGAAGATCGAGAATGCCCAGACGTCCTGCAGCCTGTCCACCCTGGGCCGGCTCGCCGCCGGACTCGGCGTCCCCGTGACGGCGCTGTTCCGCGGCGTCGACGACGAGCGGGAGGCGGTGTTCGTGCCCGCCGGGCACGGCGCCCGGATCGTGCGCCGCGGCAGCCGGGTCGGCCACCTCTACGAGCTGCTGGGCACCCTGCGCGAAGGAAGCAGGCGGATGGAGCCCCTGCTGGTCACCCTGACCGAGGCCAGCGAGGTCTTCCCGCTGTTCCAGCACGAGGGCACCGAGTTCCTCTACGTCCTCGACGGCGTGCTGGAGTACGGCCACGGCGAGGCTCGCTACGTGCTGCACCCCGGCGACGCGCTGATGTTCGACGGCCAGGGCCCGCACGGCCCGGTCCGCCTGCTGAAGCTCCCGATCCGCTTCCTGTCGGTCACCGCCTACGGCTCCCACGACGTCGCCTGACGCCCTGCCGCGTGCACCGCGCGGCCGGTTCAGCGCATCTGGCCGGCGCAGGCGTAGGGATGCGGGCTGACCAGGGGGGCGTTCTCCGCGAAGCGGGAGAGGCGGAAGTCGGCGGCGGGGATGAGGGGATGACTGGAGTCCCCGTCGACGACGAGATCCGCGACGAGCTCACCGACCGCGACCGAAATCTTGAACCCGTGGCCGCTGAACCCCGCCGCGACGAACAGTCCGTCGACCGGCGTCGCCGAGATGATCGGGTTGTAGTCGGGGGTGACGTCGTAGCACCCGGCGTAGGACGACGACAGCGCCACCTCGGGCAGGCCTGGGAAGCGATGGGCGAACCGGCCGACGGCACGCTCCACGTACTGCGGGTCCGCGACACCCGGGTAGGCGTCGGGGTCGACCCACTGCGGGCGGCTGTGGTCGCTGTTGCCGACCAGCAGGTCGCCGGAGGGTTCCGGGCGCACGTACTGCAGGCCGACCAGGTCGGACAGCACCGGCACGGGCCCGACCGGCGCGCCCGGCGCCACCATCAGGATCTGCTCCCGCTGGGCCCGCAACGGCAGGTCGATGCCGACCCCGGCGGCCAGCGCCGCCGACCACACGCCCGCCGCGAGCACGACCGCGCCGGCGGCGATCCGGCTGCCGTCGGCGAGCTCGACCCCGACCACTCGCCCGCTCTCGCCCACGCCGGCGCCCCCGTCCCCATCCCCGCCTTCGCCCCTGCCTTCACCCGAGGTCAGGATGCGTGTCACCGGGGCGCCCTGGCGGACCCGGACCCCGCCCTGGCGGGCCGCGGCCAGATAGGCGTGGCAGGTCCGGTAGGCGTCGCCGTAGCCGCCGCGCGGCTCGTAGGCGAACGCGGCGAAGTCGGCGAGGTTCGCCGCCGGCCACAGCTCGGCGACCTCCGCGGGATCGGCGAGGCGGGTGTCGATGCCGACCGCCGCCGCCGCCTCGACGTTGGCCGCCAGCGCCGCGGCGTCCCCCGGCCCGACCCCGACGACATAGCCGACCTGCTCGAAGCCGACCCCGTCGGCCACCCCGAGGATCTCGGCGGCGTGGGTGAACAGCTGCACGCCGTGCCAGGCCATCACGGCGAGCGAACGCACCCCGTAGTGGCAGCGGACGATGCCGCTGGACCGGCCCGTCCCCCCGGAGCCGACGGTGGCCCGTTCGAGGACCAGCACGTTGCACACGCCCTTGCGCGTCAGCGCCCAGGCGGCCGCGGCCCCCTCGATGCCGCCGCCGACGATGACGACGTCGGCGCTCCCCTGCACGGTCATCGGCCGGGAATCCAGTCGGTTCCGGCCAGCGGCACCCCGGCCATCGCCGCCGCCTCGACGGTGAGCGCGACGAGATCCTCGGGTTCGAGGCGGTGCACGTCGCTCTTGCCGCAGGCGCGGGCCAGCATCGTCGTCTCCATCGCCAGCGCCCGCAGGTAGTTGGCCACCCGATGGGCGCCGAGCCGCGGGTCGAGGCGGGCGGTCAGCTCGTCGTCCTGGGTGGCGACGCCGACCGGGCAACGGCCGGTGTGGCAGTGCGTGCAGTGGCCCGGCGCGGTGCCGAGCGCGGCGTACTCCGGCGTCACGTCGACCTCCACGCCGGGGAAGGGCACACCGGCGAGGGTCGCGTCGGCCGGGGTCTCGTCCGGGTCGTCGAGGCGGCGGTAGGTCGGGGCGTTGCAGCCCAGTGCGACGAGGGGGGCGACGCCGAGGGAGACGGCGTCCGCGCCGAGCGCGAGCGCCTTGGCGACGTCGGCGCCGGTGCGGATGCCACCCGAGATGATCAGTCCCACCTCGCCGGTGAGCCGCAGGTCGGCCAGGGCCGCGGCGGCGAGGCGCACCGCGGCGAGGGTGGGGATCCCGGTGTGCTCGATGAAGGCGTCCTGGGTGGCACCGGTGCCGCCCTGCATCCCGTCGACGACGACGACGTCGGCCCCGGCGGCGACGGCGAGGCGCACGTCGTGGTCCACCCTGGTCGCGCCGATCTTGACGTAGACGGGCACCTGCCAGTCGGTGACCTCGCGGATCTCCTCAATCTTGATCTTGAGGTCGTCGGGCCCCGTCCAGTCCGGGTGCCGGCTGGCCGAGCGTTGGTCGACCCCCTCGGGCAGGGTGCGCATTCCCGCCACCCGGGCACCGACCTTCTGCCCGAGCAACATCCCGCCGCCGCCCGGCTTCGCCCCCTGACCGAGCACGATCTCCACCGCGTCGGCGGCGCGCAGATCCGCCGGGTTGAAGCCGTAGCGCGAGGGCAGGCACTGGTACACCAGAGTCGTCGAGGCCGACCGCTCCTCCGGCGTCATTCCGCCGTCGCCCGTCGTCGTGGACGTGCCGACCAACGAAGCCGCGCGGCCCAACGCCTCCTTCGCCTGCGCCGACAGCGAGCCGAACGACATCCCCGCGATGGTGATCGGGATGTCGAGGACCACCGGGCGGGCGGCGCGGCGGGCGCCGAGGACGGTCCGCGTGTCGCAGCGCTCCCGGTAGCCCTCCAGCGGGTAGCGCGAGGCGCTGGCGGTGAGCAGCAGCAGGTCGTCGAAGTCCGGGACGGCGCGTCGCGCGCCCCAGCCGCGGATCGGGTAGCGCCCCAGCTCCGCCCGCTCGCGGATTTCGGCGAGCACCGGGGGGCCGAAGGTGTGGTGCGGCGGGTACCGCTCGTCCGCGGGCGGCGGCTGCGGGTGCGGCTGCGGGTGCCGACCGTCGATCGTGTCGGGGTGGGGCATCGTCGACTCCGATCAGTAGGCGCCGTGATGGGCGGTGTCGAAGTGGTAGAGCCGGCGGGCCGACGCCACCCGGGTGACGTTCTCCGGATCGACGTGGTCGAAGCCGGCCTGCGCCGCCAGGACCCGCACCGCGGCGACGTCGGCGGCGGTGAGGTCGCAGATCCGGGCGTCGGTGCCGAGGCTGCGCACGCGCCCGGCCACGTAGATCACCGCCTCGTAGAGGGAGTCGCCGAGGGCCTCGCCCGCGTCGCCGCCGACGAGGATCGTTCCTGCCTGGGCCAGGAACGCGCAGTACCGGCCGACGTCCCCGGCGACCGCGAGCCGCCCGCCCTTGAGCGAGATCCCGGCGCGCAGCGACGCGTCGCCCTCGACGACGACGAGCCCGCCGTGCGCGGACGCGGCCGCGCTCTGGCTGGCCGCGCCCCGGACCCGCACGGTGCCGGACATCAGGTTCTCCCCCGCGCCCCAGCCGACCGGACCGTCCACGGTCACCTCGGCCGCCTCGCCGAGGCCGCCGACGTAGTAGCCGGCGGGTCCCGCGATCGTCACCCGGACCGCCCGGGTGAGCCCCACCGCCAGGTTGTGCCGGCCGGCGGGGTTGACCAGCCGGGCCCGCGCGCCGTCCGGCAGCGACCGCAGCGCCGCGTTGACGTGCCGGGTCGCCATCTCGGCCAGGTCGAGGACGAGCTCTGCGGGCGCCGCCCTCTCGGCCGTTTCGGCGCCAGCACCGGTGGCGCCGGTCAGTTCGCCCACAGGTAGACCTCCTCCGGCTCGGGTTCGTACACCGCCGCGTCGGCGAGTCCCGGCAGGCCGAGCAGGGCCCGGTACTCCGACACCATCGCCACCCACCGGTCGGTCTCGGCGATGATCGCCGGCTTGCACGCGATCGGGTCGCGGACGACCGCGAAACTGTCCGCGGTGGTCACGGCGAGGGTGAAGAAGCCGTCGAAGGTCGCGGTGAGCCGGCGCAGGGCCGCGGCCAGGTCGTCGCCGGCGGCCAGCCGCGCGGCGAGGTAGTGGGCGGCGACCTCGGAGTCGTTGTCGGTCTCGGTGGTCACGCCCGCCTCGGCGAGCCGGCGCCGGATGGTGGCGTGGTTGGCGAACGACCCGTTGTGGACCAGGCAGAGCGTCGTGTCCACCGGCGTCGCTCCCAGCCCCGGCACGGCGGCGGGGACGATCGGCGTCGCGGCACCGGAGGCGGGGCCGATCGGCGTCGCCGGGATGGTCGCCCGTGCGCCGCAGGCGGGCGCGGGTGGACGGACCGCGAACGGGTGGCAGTGCGCGGCGGTGACCGCGGATTCGGTCGCCATCCGGGTGTGCGCAAGCGCGCGGACCCCGGACCGGCCGGCGAGGCCGATCCGGGTGGCGAACGCGACCGGGTCACCGACCGCCTTGAGGACCTCCAGCCCGTCGGAGTGGATGGCGACCCCCGCCGAGTCCGGGCCGCGTTCGGCGACACCGCGCAGCATGCCCGCGATCATGGCGCCGAGCCGATGCCGGTAGGTGTCGTCCTTCAGGTGCAGGCCCGCGATGCCACACATGCCGACGCCTCTCCTCTCGCCCGCGGACACTCCCGTCGCCCGCCGACGTCGCGACCGGCGCAACGCCCGTCAGAACGCCGTGAGGTAACGCCTGGTCTCCCAGGAACCCACCCGGCTGTGCCAGTCCAGAAACTCCGCCCGCCGCCGCGCGGCGTAGTACGCCGGGACGCCGGCGCCGCCCGCGGCCGCGAGCACCCCGGTGATCACCGGATCGGCCACGAACGCCTCCACGGCATGTAGCAGCGTCGGCGGCAGTTCCGCGGCCACGGCGGCGGCGCGGCCCGGCCCGGCGAGTCCGCCGACCGGGCCCGGGTCGAGCCCGGCGTCGATGCCGTCGAGGCCCGCCGCGATGAGCCCGGCGATCGCCAGGTAGGGATTCGCCGCGCCGTCGACCACCCGGATCTCCACCCGATCCCCGTCCGGTACCCGGATCAGGTGGGTCCGGTCGTTGCCGCCGTAGGTCGCCCGGCTCGGTGTCCAGGTGGCGCCGGAGTTCGGCGGCGGCGCGCCCGTCCGCTTGAAGGAGTTCACCGTCGGGGTGAGCAGCGCGAGCAGGGCCGGCACGTGGCTGAGCACCCCGCCGACGAAGGAGTAGGCGAGCGTGGACAGTCCCAGGCCGCGCGGGTCGGAGTCGTCCGGGAACAGCGCCTGCTCGCCTGCCCACAGGGAGACGTGCAGGTGCATGCCGCTGCCGGTCAGCCCGGTGAACGGCTTGGGCATGAAGGTGGCGATCATCCCGCGCCGCTCGGCCGTCATCCGGACCAGGTAACGGAACGCGATGACCCGGTCGGCCGTGGTGAGAGCGTCGGCGTGGCCGAAGTTCTGCTCGAACTGGCCGTTGCCGTCCTCGTGGTCGTTGGCGTAGTTGTCCCAGCCCAGGGAGTTCAGCGCGGCGGAGACCTCGGTGAGGTGGTCGTACATCCGGGTGAGGTCGCGGGCGTCGTAGCAGGGCTTCGCGGCGGCGTCCTCGGCGTCGGCGGGAACGATCGTCCCGTCGGGTCCGCGGCGGACGAGGAAGTACTCGCACTCGGCGCCGACCTGCATCGACATCCCGGCGCCGGCGAGGCGCTCGCGCAGCCGACGCAGGATGATCCGCGGCGCGAACGGCCACGGCGCGCCGTCGACGTGCGGGTCGCACTGCACCATCGCCAGCCCCGGCCGGACGGTCGGCAGTGCCACGTACGAGTCCGGATCGGGCATCGCGATGATGTCCGGATCACTCGGCACCTGGCCGGTGCCACCGGCCGCGAAGCCGGCGAACCCCACCCCGTCGGCCTGGGCGCGGTCGAGCGCCGCGGCCGGGACCAGCTTGGCGCACGGCTTGCCGTCGAGGTCGACGAAGGTCGCCAGGACGAAGGTCGTGCCGTCGGCGGCGGCCCGCTCCGCCAGCGACACGCCCGCAGAGCGGGACACGCCCGCAGAGCGGGACACGCCCGGGGAGCCCGACGTGCCGGCCACGGTCGACCACCCCCGACATGTCTCCCCACATGAACCATCGTCAACTGACATTCGACGAGAGGACCATGTCGGCGGAACGGCGCCACAGTAACGATTCCGTAACGTTGCGCTGCGTCGCCCCGCGTGTCGCCACGGCCCGGAGCCCTCGTCCGCGCGAAGGGTCAGGCGCTTGGATCGAGGGCGTCCCGCGCGCCGCCCTCGGACGGACGGGGCACCTGCGGCGGCGAGGACCGCGCCCGTGCCTGCGCGACCGCGGCCCTCGCGTCGTAGCGGATCAGCGCGGGTACCGCGGCTGTCGCCAGCAGCAGGCAGCCGATGCCGGCCAGCCCCCCGCTGACCACGGAGAACGCCGGTGAGGTGACCGCCGCGACACTGCCGGCCTCCAGGTCCCCCAGCCGGGGCCCGCCGGTGACCACGACGAGGAACACGCCCTGCAGCCGCCCGCGCATCTCGTCGGGGGTCGCGACGTTGAGGATCGCGTTGCGCAGGATGGCACTGACCATGTCGGCGGCGCCCGCAAGCGCCAGCAGCGCCAGGCCGAGCGCGATGTCGTGGGCCAGGCCGAAGCCGGCGATCGCCCCGCCCCACAGCACGATCGAGACCACCACCGCGAGCCCCTGGCGGCGGACTCCGCCGAGCGGGCCGGACAGCCCGGCGGCGAGCAGGGAGCCGACCGCGACCGCCGAGTACATCGCGCCCGCCGTCGCGCTCCCCCCGCCGAAGCGGCCCTCGGCGAGCGCCGGGAACAACGCCCGCGGCATCCCGAACACCATCGCGATGATGTCGACCACGAAGGTCATCAACAGCACCGGCTGCCCGCGCAGGAACCGCAGTCCCTCGGCGACGCTGGCCACCCCCGCGCCGCGCCCGCCGCCGCGCGGCGGCATCGCCGGCAGCCGGGCCAGCCCGTACAGCGGGGCGGCGAAGGTGACCAGGTCGATCGCGTAGGCAATCGAGAAGCCGCCGGCGGCCACGGACACGCCGGCGATGAGCGGGCCGAACACCCCGGCGGCCGTGCCACCGATCTGGGCCAGGGCGCTGGCGGCCGGCAGGTGCTCGAGCGGGATCAGGTTGGGCGTCATCGCCCGGCGGGCCGGTTGGTCGGCGGCCAGCAGCGCGGACTGCACGGCGACCAGGCACATCAGCGGCCAGGCGACGTCGTCGACGGCGCCGGCGAGTGTCAGCAGCAGGAACGCCGCCGAGACCACTGCCAGGCCACCAGAGGTGATCATGGCGAGGCGGCGGCGGTCGACCGCGTCCACGATGGCGCCGCCGAACAGCCCGCCGGCGACGAGCGGCACCAGCGCCACCAGGCTGACCAGGCCGACCTGAAACGACGAGCGGGTGACGGCGAAGACCTGCAGCAGCACCGCGGTGGCAGTGATCTGGGAGCCGAGGGCGGAGATCGTCTCTCCGACCCACAGCCGGCGGTAGGCCGGGTGCTCCCGCAGCGGGGAGAGGTCGGCGAGCAGCGCGGCCGGGCGCGGGCGCCGTCGCGGGGATGCCCCGTCCGGCGACCGGCCTGCGCGCACCCGCGTCCCCTCCGCTCAGCCGATCCACGGCTCGGCGGTCGCCGGTCCCGGGCAGCACGCACGCTACCGCGCCCAACCGGACATCCGCCCGTGGTCCCGGGCACACGACGGCGGCCCCGGCCGGCACCCGTGGGCACCGATCGGGGCCGCCGCCGCGCGGACCGCCGCCGCTCAGAGCTTGCGGTAACGGGCTTCGAAGAAGGAGTAGACACCGAACAGCACCAGGCCGATCGCGCAGACGGTGAGCAGCCACTGGCCGTACGCCTGCCCGGCGAGGGTCTTCAGCGTGCCGTCGAGGCCCTTGGCCTCCTTCGGGTCGAACTCGATCGCCGCCTTGGTCACGAACACCCCGGCCAGCCCGAACACGACGCCGCGCACGATGTACCCGACCAGACCCGCGGGCTTGGCGATCTTCCGGGCGAGGGAGCCCATCTGGCCGATCTTCAGCTTCTCCTCGAACTTCCGCTTCGCCCCACGGATGATCATGCCGATGCCGATGCCGACGACCACGAGGCCGACGATCCCCACGAGCACCCGGCCGGCGTCGTTGCGCATGACCCGCGCGGTCCAGGGCGCCGGCTCGCCGGACCCGCCGCCGCCCGAGACGAGGAAGCTGATCGTGCTGCCGGCGATCACCAGGTAGACGACGCCACGCGCCGCGGAGACCACCCGCTTCGCGGTCCGCTTCTTCTCGTCGCTTTCGTCCTGCACGCCGACCGCGGCCTCGAGCAGCCGCCAGGCCGCGTACCCCAGGAAGCCGATGACCATGATGACCAGCACCGCGGACCCGAACGGCTTGTCCTTGATCTCCCCGAGCGCACCGTTGCGGTTCGTCTGGGCGTTGCTCAGGCCGAAGGCGACCTGGAGGGCGAGCACGCCGATGAGGACGTAGACCAGGCCCCGTCCGGCGAGTCCGATGCGGGCGGTGAGGTCGACCGTCCGGCTGTGGCGAGCCTGGCGCGCCGCGCCCTTCGCCTGGCTGCCAGCGTCGCCGCCGCTGGTGACGGCGTGCCGCAGCCGGCCGCCGGTCTGCACCGACACAGTGATCACTCCCTCGGACCATGGGATCGGTTGATCCGGAGGAAGCGATGCCCGGCCGGGGACCCGCAAAACCGGGGCCGCCCAAAACCGGACGAGGCGACCGGACGAGACGACCGGACGAGGCCCGGTCAGGCCGACGTCGGCGCCAGATACCGAAGCAGCACCACATCGTCGAGTTGTCGGACCTCGGCCAGCCGCAGCGGGGAGCGGACGTCCTGGGGAAACGCGCCGGGGCCGACGAATGCCGGCGCGTCCCGCTCGCCGACGAAGAACGGGGCAACCGCCAGGTGCAGCTCGTCGACGAGGCCGGCGGTGAGGAAGGCGGTGTGCACCGAGGTTCCCCCCTCGACCAGCAGGCGGCGCACTCCCCGGCGGTCGAGGTCGGCGAGCACCGCGGCGACGTCCACCCACGGCCGACCGGGCAGGTCGACGACGCTCACCCGCGGCGCCGCGGACCAGGACGGCGGCGGGGCGGCGCTGCCGGCGCGCCGGTAGACGAGCGTGTCGACCGGGTCGGTGCCGAACACGCGGGACCGCGGATCGAGGTCGCCGCCGCCGGAGAGCACCACCTTGACCGGCGTCGGCGGCAGGCCCGCGGCGACCCGCGCGGCACGACGATGCTCGGCGCGCACCGCGAGACGAGGGTCGTCCCG
The DNA here is from genome assembly GCF_000058485.1 of Frankia alni ACN14a. NCBI lineage: Bacteria > Bacillati > Actinomycetota > Actinomycetes > Frankiales > Frankiaceae > Frankia > Frankia alni. The sequence goes on along the minus strand of NC_008278.1, from coordinate 2,040,746 downwards.
CCGGACGGTCTCGGCTCCGACGAGGATCGCGTCGCACCCGGCGCGCACCTCGTCGACCCGTTCGAGGTCCGCCGGGCCGGAGAGGATCAGCCGCGCCTGCGAGCAGTCGTCGATCCGGCCGTCCAGCGACATCGCGCAGCTACAGATCACGTAGGGGCGCAGCGCCGGGGGGCGCCCCACCACCGTGCGTACGCCGTCCACGCGCGTCAGCATGGCATGCCGATCGGGAGCGGCCGCGGGGCCGCCGCGGCACGGGACTACCGTGACCTGCTGTGCGGATCGCGACGTGGAACATCAACTCCGCGAAGGCCAGGCAGGCCCGGCTGATCGAGTGGCTGGACCGCGCCGGACCGGACGTGGTGTGCCTGCAGGAGACGAAGCTGTCGGACGACGCCTTCCTCGAGCTGTTCGACGAGGACCTGTTCCGGCGTGGCTACCGGGTCGCCCATCACGGCGACGGCCGGTGGAACGGCGTGGCGATCCTGTCGCGAGGCAGCCTCGACGACGTCGTACGGGGCCTGCCGGGCGGCCCGGGTTTCCCCGATCCCGAACCCCGCGCGATCGCCGCGACCTGCGACGGCGTTCGGGTCTGGTCGCTGTACGTGCCGAACGGGCGCACCGTCGACGACCCGCACTACGCCTACAAGCTGTCCTGGCTCGCCGCCCTGCGCGACGTCGTCGCCGCGGAGGTGACCCGGGGCCCCCTGATGACCCTCGGCGACTTCAACATCGCCCCGACGGACGCCGACGTGTGGGACGTCGCGCAGTTCGAGGGCGCCACGCACGTCACCCCGGCCGAACGCGCCGCCCTCGGCGAGCTCGTCGACGCCGGTCTCGTCGACGTCCTGCGGACCCGCTGGCCCGACGACGTCGTCTACACCTACTGGGATTACCGCCAGCTCTGCTTCCCGAAGAACTTCGGCATGCGCATCGACCTGACGCTGGCGTCCGCCGACGTGGCGGACAGGGTGCGCGCGGTGTGGGTGGACCGGGCGGCCCGCAAGGGAACCGGCACCAGCGACCACGCGCCGGTGATCGTCGACCTGGACGTCGCGCCGGACGGGGACGTCGGCCCCATGGTGCCGCCGCCGTCGAGCCGCGGCTCGACGGGCCGGGCGAGCGGCGGCCGGTCGTCGTCCGCCACCGGCGACTCGCTGCGCCGCCGCTGACGCCGACGCGGGCCCGGGAGGTCACCCGACCCGGGCCCGATACCGCGGCGGCCCGGGGTGCGGCGGCCCGGGGTGCGGAGGGACTCGCACCCCGGGCGCGCCGCCACGCGGACGGCGGGTCCGCGGACTCGGGCCGCCCACTCTCGCGCTGCGCCGCGGGCTACGCCGACGCGGTCGGAACCTCGCCGGGCTGGGTCGGCGCGACCTCGGCCGGCTTCGCGACGCCGGCCGGCTTCGCCGCGTCGACCGCCTTCGCCGCGTCGACCGGCTGCACCACGGAGGTCGGCTGCACCACGGAGGTCGGCTTGTGGTCGCCGCTCGCCGCGGTGACGGCGATGCGGGTCGCCTTCGGCTCGGCCGCAGCGCCCGCGAGCCGGACGGTCAGCACGCCCCGGTCGTAGCCCGCGGAGATCCGCGAGGCGTCGACCCGCTCGGGGAGCCGGAACTCCCGGCGGAAGCTGCCGGACCAGCTCTCGCGGTGGACACGACCGGCGCGCTCCTGCTCGCGCTGCCCGCCGCGCTGACCGCGGACGACCAGGCGGCCGCGGTCGATCTCGACGACCACGTCACGCTCCACGTCGACCCCGGGCAGCTCGAGGTTGATCAGCACATCCTCGCCCTCGGTGACGACGTCGGCCGAGGGAACGGCGAGCTCCGCGCTCGAGGAGCGGCCGGCGAGCGCCGGGCGGCGGGTGCCCCACGCGCGCCGAACGATCTCGTCGAACTCCCGGTCCATCCGCCCCAGCGCCGCGAACGGGTCCCACAGGTAGGTGCTCACAAGGGCCTCCCTCGTCTCGATCGATCTCTGGGTGCCACGGCGGACCGGGCCGCCTCGAGGCGCATCCCGGCGATCCTTCGCCGAGCCGCCTTCGCTTTCAGCCCGTCCGTCGTTCACAGTTCATGAGTCTAGGACGCTCAATCTTCGGGATGCAAGCCTCGGCAGCACTTCTGGTGGAGAGTGACCCAGGTGACACCGAGGTCGCGATCCCGCGGCCCCACGGACGCCGGGGCGACCTCCACGATCGTCCGCGGGGGTACCCGAACCCCGCCGCCGCGGCACCGCGCCCGGCCCGTTCGGGCTGACCCGAGAAGGGCTCACCCCTCCCCCGACCGGGGCAGGTCCACGAGGGAACGCCCGCGCGGCCCGCGTACCCGGAACGACCCGCACCTCCGGGCGGGCGCGGGAGTCAGCCACCCGCCGCCGGCCGCCGGTGGTGCCTGGGGCGTTCGGGGGACGTTCGGGGACGTTCGGGAGCTTTCGAGGGGCGTTCGGACGGCCGGGAGCGGTCGGGGGCGACCCGCCGGCGACCGATGGACACGCCGACCGCCGGAGCGCCAGCTCCGGGGATGGCGGCCCCGGGGGCCGCGACGCGCCCGACGGGAGAATGCCCGAGGAGCGCAGATCAGCACCGGGTGACCGGTTCGCGCCGTAGCCGGAATACCCGGCAAGACCAGCAAATCCTTACGGAGTGGAGAAAGGTCGGCCCCGATTACGAGCGGGTAAACCGACACTTCCGTCAAGGTTACGAGGGGTGACGACAAGTAAGCCACACCATCGTGGTATAAAGTCCCACGCTATACCGGACTGCATGCTGGGGAGGCTGTTCGTGTACCTCGAGCGAACGGTTGCAGCGCCGCACGTGTTTCCTTGGCGGGGTCGCCCAGAACGACCCACTCCCGTCAGGCGGCATCCCGCCGACAGCCCCGCCCGTCCGTCGCCGCGGCGACGGCCCCTCGGGGCGTTTCCGACGGACCGCCCGATCGCGCGCGACTGACGATCCCACGATCGGCGAGTGCACGTGGTCGAGGGTCATCTGTCACGGATCGATGGCGCCGGCAGCACAGAGGACAAGGAGTGGCATTGAACGAGAGCGATCGGCGCGCGGCTCTGGCGGTCGCGACGCCCGGGGGTGACATCCCCTTCCCCGCGTTGGACTTCGATGATCTACCGGCTTCGGTGGTCAGCCGGTTCCGCGAGGTCGCCGCGCACCTGCCCGACACCCCGGCGGTGGTGTCCCCGGGCGTCGCGATGACGTTCGCCGAGGCCGACCGCCGCACGGACGACATCGCGGTGGCCGTGCTGGGGCGCCTCGACGCAACCGAGGACGGCCCGGTGGCGACGCTGCTGCCGCACGGGGTCCCGGGGCTGCTCGGCGTCCTGGCGGCGATGAAGACCGGCCGGCCCGTCGTCCCGCTCGATCCGATGGTGCCGGCGGGACGGATGGCTCAGATCATCCGTCAGGCCGGCTGCGTCGCGCTGATCACCGACCTGAGCGACGGCTCCGTGGCCCGCTCCGCGGTGGGCCTGCGGCCGGTGGGATCGTCGGATGCGCAGGCGAGCGCCGCGGCGTCGGTCGACCCGAAGCCGCTGCTGGAGCTGCTGGCCGGCGACGGTCCCCGGCTGGTGCTGGACCTCGCGGCCGCGGCCAGCGACGGCGCCGAGTGGATCGCCGCCAACGGAGCCGACGCGGTCTGGTGGCCCGAGCCGCAGCTCACCGACCCGGCCTGCATCGTGTTCACCTCCGGCTCCACCGGCGCACCCAAGGGCGTCGTGTGGAGCCACGGCACATTCCTGTGCGACGCCTATGCCGGCGCGCAGCGCCTCGGCTTCGCGCCCGGCGACCGGTTGGCGCTGGTGCTGCCGTACTCGTTCGCGGCGGGGATCACCGTCGTCGTGTTCGGCCTGCTCAACGGCGCGGGCCTCTACGCCTACGACCCGCGGTCGGCGGGGCTGGCCGGTCTCGGCGACTGGATCAACTCCCAGCAGCTGACGGCGTTGCAGACCACCCCGTCGCTGCTGCGGGCGCTGCTCGGCGCGCTCGGACCGGACGAGGTCCTCGCCGACCTGCGGATCGTCACCACCTGCGGGGAGGCCGCGTACGGCCGCGACATCGCCGCGCTGCGCCCGCACGTGCCGCCGTCGTGTACCTACGTGAACTGGTCGGGTGCCTCCGAGATCGCCTCGCTGGGCTTCTTCGAGATCCCCCCCGACGCGCCGGTGCCCGCGGGCACCGTGCCGGCGGGGCTGCCCGCACCGGGCAAGGAGGTGGTGTTCCGCCGTGAGGACGGCTCCATCGCCGGGCCCGGCGAGTCGGGCGACGTCGAGGTGACCTCGGCGTACCTGTCCGCGGGCTACTGGGGCAGCCCGGAGCTGACGGCGGAGAAGTTCACCCCGCGCGCGGACGGCCGGACCACCTGCCGCACCGGCGACCTCGGCCGCTTCGAGCCCGACGGCACGGTGGTGCTGCTCGGCCGGCGCGACGCCGCGGTGAAGATCCGCGGGTACCTGGTGGAGCCGAGCGAGGTCGAGGCGGCCCTGCTGAACTCCCCGGAGATCGCCGAGGCGGTGGTCACCGCGGTGACCACCGGGTCACAGAACCGCCTGGTCGCCTACGTCGTCCCGGCGGTGCACGGCAACACGCTGTCCCCGGTGCGCATCCGCCGGGCGCTGCGCGAACGGCTGCCGGTGTGGATGGTGCCCACGACGATCGTGGCGCTGGCGGAGATGCCCCGCAACGAGCGCGGCAAGGTCGACCGCGGTGCCCTGCCGCCCCCGCCCGCGGCCCCCGCCGGCTCCGCCCGGCCGCGGACCCAGTGGGAGATCGTCGTCGCCGACATCTGGACCCGGGTCCTGGACCTCGAGGAGGTGGGGATCGAGGACGACTTCATGGAGCTCGGCGGCGACTCCCTGGCCGCCAACGAGCTGCTCACCCTCGTCGGCGAGAAGCTTGGGGTGTCCCTGCCCTCGTCGGCCCTGGTCGACTCCCCCACGCTCGGCGCCTTCGCCCGGACGGTCTCGCTGGCCCAGCAGGCCGGCCCCCGCCACCCGACCGTTGTGCCGCTGCGCACCACCGGCTCGCGCCCGCCGCTGTTCTGCTTCGCCGGAGCCGGCGCGCTCGCGCTCGGTTTCCACTCGCTGGCCCGCCGGCTCGGCGACGACCAGCCGGTCTACGCCTTCCAGGCGCACGGGCTGGAACGGCGTGGCTTCCCCGACTGGAGCGTGGCGAAGACCGCCCGCCGCCATCTGGAGATCATCCGGATCATCGCGCCGCGGGGCCCTTACCTGCTGGCCGGGCACTCCCTCGGCGGTCTGATCGCAATGGAGATCGCCCAGCAGCTCGCTGCGGCCGGCGACGAGGTCGGTTTCCTGTCGATCATGGACACCTACATGCCGTCCTCCCTACGGATCGCGCCCGGTGAGGAGGACGGCGCGGTGCCGGCCGCCGAGACCGCGACCGCGGTCGACGCGCCGACGGCGCCCGGAGGAGCGCAGGAGCACGCCCGCGCCTACCGCCACCGCCTGGCCCGCTTCACCCAGCGGCTGCTGCCGGAACAGCGGGCGAACTTCACCAACATCGCGACGCTCAAAAAAATGGTGCAGATTCCGCTGACCGGCGTGGTGCAGTTTGGCGGAATGGAGCAGTTTGACGTCTTCTTCAATCACGGCAGGCTGCTCGAGCGGTTCTACCGGCCGCAGCCGTGGGCCGGCCGGACCCTCGTCTACCGATCGGCCGAGAATCCGGACTCGGCGGACGCGTGGTCGGCCTTCCTCACCGGCAGCCACGACACGCACTACGTCCCTTGTGAACATTTTTATCTGCTTCGGGAACCGCACGTCATAAAGATCTCCGAGCATTTCCAGGCGGAGATCGACCGGGTGGTGGCCGAGCAGGCGGCTCGGCGCTGAGCGTTCGGTAGCCGCGTTCGGTAGCCGGGTTCGGCGGCCGAGTCCCGGCACCGCCCGGCGATCGGGCGGTGCCGGGACGCCGCGTGGCTAGCGGCGGTCGGCGGCGTAGGTCACGCGGACGTCGGTGAAGCCCAGCGCGCCCAGCAGACCGCGCAGCATGGCGGTCGTGTTCTTCTTGCCCAGCTCGATGACCTGGCCGTCGGTCCTGGCCGCGTCGGTCATCTTCGACGAGGCCTTCTGGTACAGCGCCTTGTCGCTGCTGACCCCGCCGAGCAGGCCGCCGACCCGGTCCAGCGCGCCGCGCTGGCGGGCGACGACGTAGCTGTGGTCGAGGTCCAGCACCGGCGTGGACAGGGTCGGGTTGGGCAGCTCGATGGTCACCGATCGGCGGTCCGGTGAGACCGTGACGGCATCGGCGTCGAGGTGACCGAAGTCGACCGTCGAGTCGACCGTGCCGACCCCCACGAACAGCGTGCGCTCGCCCTTGAGTGCCGCCGGGATCCACTTGGTGTCGTCCTCGAGATCGACGACGACCTCGAAGTGGGCGCCGGCGGCATGGTACGAGCTGAGGTCCTCCAGGGAACGCAGCACCGCCGGCGAGCTGCGGTCGATCGTCCGCTCCTTGAACGGGTTGAGGCTGGGCCGCCACCCGGCCACCACCGCGATCAGCCCGACGACGAGCACGGCGAGCAGGATGGTGGCGATCAGCCGCAGCGGGCTGAAGCGGGTCGGCAGGGAGCGCAGGGTCCGGTTCGAGCGGGTGGGCCGGTCCGTGCCGGGCTCGTCGTTCATAGTCGTTGATGTACCCGAAAACCGCGGTAACCACGCCATTGTCGGCGTCACGACCGCCCGTCGGTGATCGTCGCCGGCTCGCTGGTGCGAGCCAGGATGATCGCGGTGCGGTCGTCGCCCTGCCGGCCCGGGGCATGCCGGCGCACGGCGTCGAAGGCGTCGTCGAGCAGGCCCACCGGGGTGCGGCCGGGGTCACGCAGGATCTCCGCGATCAGCCGGTGCGCGCCGAACTGGCTCCCGGCGGCGTCGCGTGCCTCCACCAGCCCGTCGGTGTAGGCGATGAGCACGTCCCCCGGTTCGAGGTGCAACGTCCGGATCTCCCACGCGCCGGGCGCGGCGAGCAGTCCCGACATCAGCGGACCCGTCGGCGGCAGCCGCACGATCTGGGCGGCGGCGTGCCGGCGGCCCCCCTTCGGCGCGGGCGGCGGGTTCGCCGGCCCGCGGCGTGCACCGGCCGCCGGCCCCACGATCGCGCTGATGTTCGCCGACGGCCGGGTTCCACCGGCGCCGGCGTTGCCCGCCGCGCCGCCGGCCGGCCGCCTGCGGGCCGGCTCCGCGGCGTCAGCCGAGACGTCGACCGGGACGTCCACCGCGGCGTCGGCCCTGGCGTCGGCCGCGGAGACGGGCGTCGGGTCGGCCGGCGCGGCCGGGCGGGGAATGGCCGGCGGCGCGGCCGGGCGGGCCGCGCCGAACGGCGGTGTCGCCGGCGCCGTGACCAGACCGATGGCCGGCGGTGTCGTCGGCGGTGTCGTCGGCGCGGCCATCGCCCAGGCCGGCCCGGCCCGGCGCAGCAGCAGCGCGTCCGGGTGGCCGGCGTTGACGTAGTGCAGCTCCCCACTGCGTGGATCGACGACGGCGATGATGGCGGTGGCGAACATCTCCTCGGTCTCGCCGAGGTTCTCCACCGCCCATTCCACCGCGGCGGCCGGCCCGGCGCCGGTGGACAGTGCGGCGTCGAGGAGCTGCTTGAGCCGCAGGGCGAAGACGCCCGCCGCGGCGCCGTGGCCCGAGACGTCGCCCACGACCACGGCGACGCGCCCGTCGGGCAGTTCGAAGGCGTCGTACCAGTCCCCCGCGAGCTCCCCCTGGGCCGGGTCGACCCGCCCGTGCAGCATCAGCCCGCGGGCGCGCAGCAGGGAGGGGGTGAGCGCGTCACGCAGGGCGATGACGGCGGGCCCCTGCTGCGCCAGCGCCTCCCAGGACCGCTCGTTCTGCCGCACGAGGCGCACGAGCTGGGCGCGCATCGTCTCGACGTCGGCCGCCAGCGCCACGATCTCCGCCGGGCCCACCGAGGGGATCCGCGTGTCGTAACGCCCGGCCGCCACGGAGTTGACCGACCGTTGCAGGGCGCCGATCGGGCGCAGCAGCCAGCGGCGCAGCACGATCATGATCGTCACCAGGACGCCGAGGATGACGAACATCGCGCTGGCCAGCGAGCTCAGCAGCAGCACGGAGGAGCTCTCGACCCGCCCGGACGCCTCGACCTGCTCGCGGTCGATCTGTCCGGCGAGGCGGGCGGTCTGGCGGCGCAGCTCGTCGAAGTCCCGGCGGGCGTTCGCGCGGACGATGCCGGCGGCCCCGGCCACGTCGCCGCGGGCCATCGCGGCCAGCTCCGGCTCGACGACCTCGCGCCGCCAGGTCCCGTAGGCGACGTCCACCCGGGTCCGCTGCGCCCGCAGGTCGGGGAAGTCGGCCAGCAGGTCGTCCAGCCGCGCGTTGAGCGCGGGGACCGAACGCCGGGAGTCGTCGAACGGCTTCAGGAAGCCGCGGTCGCGGGTGACGATGTAGCCGCGCAGCGCGCTTTCCTGATCGACGATGTCCGCGAGGAGCATCGCGGTGGTCGTGGCCGCGGGGTCGAGGTGCTTGCCCCGCTCGGTGGCGGCGTGCTGCGACCGCAGGGCGGAGGCCACGGCCAGCACCAGCATCACAATGATCGCGACGCTGGCGAGCAGCGTCAGCGTCCGGATGCCGCGCCGGAGGCCAGCCGTTTCGCCCACGCCAGGATTGTCGTCCACCCGTCGGGGGCGGGTTGTGCCGGGTGACGGGCGTCCCGGTTGACCCGGCGGCCGTCCGGCGGGCAGTCCCGACGTGCAACCCGACGGGTCCGGAGCACCCGACGGCCGAGGAATGCGGACCGGGCGACCGGGAACATGCCCGGCGGTACCGCCAGATCGCGTCCAGAAAGGCAGCCGAGTCATCGGTGGTACGAAAAACGAAGTCGGTCAGGCAATGCAGCCAAATGGCCGATTTACTCTTCTCCGCCGAACCTCGGCGCGTGACGAGGTCAACCGGCGGGAAAACAACAGGTGACGCCGTGGAGCCGGAACCCGGCCCGCGGGCTGGTCGTTGACATCCGTGGACGTGCCGCCCCCTGACTTTCGCGGGTGCACGCCACTCGACCGGGCCACGAGCGCTCCTGGGCCGCCCCGGTCGCACTCCCCGACGCTCGCCGTCGCGGGGCGCCCCTGCGGCGGGCATCCGACACACAGGGTGGGAGCAGCACCACGATGACTTCCGGTTCGGCCACCGACCCGGCCCACGCACACCACGACCCGGCCCCTTCGCACCACGACCCGGCCCACGGGAGGGCCGCCTCGCCGGCCGTCTCGGCCGGGTCGGCGGGCCTGGCCCACGTCGACACGGCGATCTGGACCCGCGGGCTGACCAAGCGCTACGGCGCCCGGCGCGCCGTGGACCATCTCGACCTCCAGGTGCCCCGCGGGGCGCTGTCCGGCTTCGTCGGGCCCAACGGCGCCGGCAAGTCCACCACCCTGCGGATGCTGCTGGGCCTCATCCGACCGTCGGCCGGCCACGGCCACGTCCTGGGTGAGCCGATCACCGAGCCGGACCGCTACCTGCACCGGGTCGGCGCGATGATCGAGGGCCCGACGTTCCACCCGGGCCTGTCGGGCCGGCGCAACCTCGATCAGCTCGCGGTCCTGCGCGGGATCGGGGGCTGGCACCGGGCCCGCCGGCAGCGCCGCGTCGAGGAAGTGCTGGGGCAGGTGGGACTGGGCGAACGGGCCGACGACCGGTTCAGCACCTACTCCCTCGGCATGAAGCAGCGCCTCGGCATCGCCGCCGCCCTGCTGCCCGACCCGTGCCTGCTCATCCTGGACGAGCCGACCAACGGTCTGGACCCGGCGGGCATCCGGGAGATCCGGGCGCTGCTCGGCCAGCTCGCCGGCGGGGGGATGACCATCTTCGTCTCCAGCCACCTGCTCACCGAGGTCGAGCAGATCTGCGACCACCTCGTCATGATCAATGGCGGGCGGATGTTGTTCCAGGGCCACGTCACCGACCTGCTCGCGGCCGAGGACCCCCGCATCCTGATGATCCCCGAGCACGACGGCGACGCGCGCCGGCTCGCCGGGCTGCTCGGTGACAAGGGCCTGCGCGTCGAGATCGATCTGCGCACCGGCCCCCCGAACGCCTCGGCCACCCGGGGTCGCCTGCCGGTCGTGACCGCGCACGCCCCGGAGGGGCTGGCCGCCCACCTCAACCGGCTCGCGATGCACGCCGGTATCACCCTGCGCTCGCTGCGCACCCATCGCCCCAACCTGGAGGAGACCTTCCTGCGCGTCACCGGAGAGATCGACGGCGACCTGGTCCGTACCGCCCAGGCCGGGCAGGCGCCGGACGGGAGCGTGCCGCCGCCCGCGGGCGCCGGGCTCGACCCGGCCCACAGCCGCGGGGGCGCCACGTGATCACGGCGTTCCGGGCCGAATGGGTGCCCCTGCTGCGGCCCCGGTTCCTGCTGGGCACGCTCGGCGCCGTCATCGCGTGTGCCCTCCTTGGCACCGTGCTGACCTTCTTCTCGGTCGGGCACCGGGACTTCGACGGCGATCCCGTCACCGCCGTCGCCCTGTCCCGGTCGGACGGCCTGATCCAGGGCGTGCAGGCCGTCAGCATCCTGCTGGGGGTGGTGGCGCTGTCGGTGGTCGCCGCCGCCCTGGCTGGCGACTACAGTCACGGCACCCTGCGCAACCAGCTCGTCGCCCAACCCCACCGGGCCCGGCTGCTCACCGGCAAGCTGCTCGCCCTGGCGGCCTTCGTCGTCCTGGTCGTCGGCGCGGCCACGGCCGTCTCCGTGGGGCTGTCGTTCCTGCTGGCGCCGGCCCGGGGGGTGTCCACCGCGGCCTGGAGCAGTGGGGCGGGGCTGGCCGATCTCGGCACCGGCTTCGTCAACCTGTGCCTCGGCTCGCTGGGTTACGCGGCGATCGGGGCGTTGGCCGCGATCCTGCTGCGCGGGCCCGCGGCCGCGATCGCCGTCGCGCTCGCCTACGCGCTTCCGGTGGAGATGCTGATCGCGCGCATCTACCACCCGGCGCGCTCCTGGTTGCCGGTGCAGCTCATGCAGGAGATCGCCACCGGCGGCGCCGCCGACCCCACGCCCTACGCCGACGCCCTGCTGCGCGGGGTGGTCTACGCCGGCGCCATGGTGCTGCTCGCCCTGGTGGTCTTCCGGCGGCGGGACATGACCGCCTGATCAATCAGTGGCCGAAGACGTCGGAGTCCAGGGCGTCGGCCTCGCCGGCGGCCCCGCGGTCGAGGTCGGAGATGGCTGTGATCTCCGCCGCGGTCAGGCTGAAGTCGAACACGTCGATGTTCTCGGCCAGCCGGGCGGGGCTGGCCGACTTCGGCACTGCCACCACGCCGAGCTCGACGTGCCATCGCAGCACGACCTGCGCGGGTGTGCGGCCGTGCGCGGCGGCGATCCGGGCGATGACGGGTTCGTCGAGCAGGCCGGTGCCGGCACCCAGCGGACTCCAGGCCTCGGTGACGATGCCGTGCTCGGCGTGGTAGGCGCGGATCGCGCCCCGGCCGAGCCGCGGATCGAGCTGGATCTGGTTGACGTCCGGGGCGACCCCGGTCTCGGCCAGCAGCCGGTCCAGGTGGGTCGTCTTGAAGTTCGACACGCCGATGGCCCGCACCTGACCGTCCTTCACCAGGTCGACGAGGCCCTTCCAGGCGGCGACGTACCGGTCCCGCCACGGGTTGGGCCAGTGGATGAGCAACAGGTCGACGTAGTCGAGGCCCATGCGCCGGGTGCTCTCCGCGGCTGCCCGACGCACCCCCCGCACGCTGTGTGAGCGCTTGTTGAACTTCGTGGTGACGAACAGCTCCTCGCGGGCCACCCCCGCGGCGCGCAGACCGGCGCCGACCCCCTTCTCGTTGCCGTAGTTGTGGGCGGTGTCGATCAGCCGGTAGCCCAGCCCGATCGCCTGCTCCACGACGCCCTGGACCGCGTGGTCGTCCAGCGGCCAGGTCCCGAGCCCGAGCTGGGGCATCCGGGCGCCGTGCGCGAGGGGGACGGTGGGAACGGGCGAAGGCGGCACGGCGCGCAGACCTTTCTGTCACGGTGAGGCAGACCCAGCGAGCGAGCCCGGACGCGCGGGGAGCAGACTGCCAGCATGAGTGCCGCCAGGGACGACAGACTCGCCGTGCAGCTACCCGCGGACTCGGCGGACGTCATCCGGTCCGCCGCGGAGGGTGAGGGCCTGTCGCTTGAGGACTTCGCCGTCGAGGCGATGAAGCGGTACGCCCAGGAGGTCCTGGCCGACCGTCGGCTGTTTCGCGTGGCGGACACGGACTGGGGCGCGTTCGAGGCGCTGCTCGACGGGCCACCGGCGGACACCCCCCGGCTGCGCCGGCTGCTGGACGACGAGCCGGGCGCGGAGTAGTCCGCCACCGCCCACCGCCTCCCGACCGCGTCCCCGACCCGGCAAGAAGGATGTCACGCAGTGCCCCTGACCAAACCCGCGGCCCTGACCGAGGCCATGGATCGCACGACCTTCAACAGCGGGGACGACCTGCTCGACGGTTGGCTGCGCCACCACGCCCTCGAACACCAGCAGGAAAGGACCACGAACACGTTCGTGATCCTCGACGCCGACCGGATCGCCGGCTACTACTGCCTGGCGACGGCCGCCGTGGAACGCATCCCCGGCTCGCGCCGGCGCTCGCGGCGGCCGACCGAGCCGGTCGCGGCCATGTTCGTCGGCCGGCTCGCCGTCGATCTGCGCCACCAGGGCCGCGGGATCGGCGCCCGACTCGTCCGCGACGCGGTGATGCGCTCCCTCACCGTGCATCGGATGGTCGGGCTACCCCTGCTGCTCGCCCATGCGATGCGGGAGCCCGGGCGCGCCTTCTACCGCCATGTCGGCTTCCGGGACGCCCGGTTCGATCCCCACCTGCTGGCGCTGCCGCTGCGCGCCGTGGCCGGCGGCTGAGCCCGCGCAGCCGTCACCCCTGGTCGTCGCCGAGCAGGACGTCGAGGTCGACCCGCATCAGCCACTGGTCGAGCTTGAACGGCGGGTACGGCCAGGGCAGGCCGTCGAGCACCATCTGGTTGACGGGCAGCCACAGGCTGCGCCGCAACGGGTCGACCGCGCCGCGGCGCACCCCGACGTAGCGGGTCGACGGACCGCGCAGCATGTTCAGGCCCACGTCGATGGGCGGCTCGGTGCGGAAGGTCATCCGTGCGCCGCGCCCCGCCGGCCGCACGACCTGCACCAGCCCGTCGAGGCCGGCAAGCAGGATCGCGCCGGTCCGCGGATCGAGGGTGATGCTGCGGACCAGCCCGCCCTGGTCGGTGCCGGCCACCAGGTAGTCGGGCTGGTTCGCGATGCCCCAGGTGTCCGTCGGCCAGTTGCCGGTCGCCGGCGCGCGGGTCACCAGGCCGCGCTCGCGGCCGAGCTTCGGGTAGACGGCCACGGTCTCGGCGCGCAGGCCGTCACTCTTCGTCCGCGCCACGTAGAGCGTGCCGTCCGCGCCGAACACGGCCGACTCCATCCGGGACCCGTCCTGCACGGCCCGCACCGCGGTGCTGCACGGGGTGATGGTGCCGCGGGACGCCGAGTAGGAGAACTCCTGGATCGGGAACGGCTGGGTGCTGTAGTCCAGGCCCCGCACGTCGCTGATGAGGACGAACCGCTCGTCGTCCGGTTCGCTGGTCGGGTCGGCGACAACCTCTCGCGGGTTGACGACCAGGGCGATGCCCAGGGGCCGGACCTGCGGATACTGCCAGTGCGCCAGGACCCGGCCGGCCACGTCGACGACGAGCAGCGCCCCGTTGTCGGTTCCGCCGCCGCCGGCACCCAGGTACTGGGCGATGACCAGGTGCCCGCTGCGGGGCAGGCGGGCGATGGACGCCGGGCCGCGCGAGGAACGCGGCTGCAGCGGGCCGAGCACCGGGAAGGCCCGGGCGGCGAGGGACGGCGAGGTCGCGGTGGCGAGCTGCTGCGCCGTCCAGGACTCCTGCGGGTCGTAGACCCATCGTGCGGTCGGCTGGTCCCGGCGGAGCTGGCCGACGCTCGGCAGCTCCCCGTCGACGGCCGTGTTCCAGCCGAAGTAGGGCATCAGCGAGGTGAACAGCACCCGTTGGGCGCCGTCCGGGCCGGGCACGACGATCACGTCGGAGGTGTCCCCGCCGCCGACGCCGCGGTAGTTCGGATCGAGCCGGGGCAGGCTCAGCCGGCCCTTCGTCGAGGGGATCACCAGCCGGGTGAACCGCTCGATGTCCGGCTCGAAGACCTCGATCTCCATGTCGGTACCGGTCAGCTTCGACTGGTCGTCGGAGAACGGCGTGGTCGTCACGAACACGGTCCCGTCGGCCGACACCGCGGACATGAACGCGGCCTGACCGGGGCCGAAGCCCCACCCGGGCACCTCGGTGACCCGGACCGTCGTCTGGCCGCCGTCGAAGTTGCCGAAGCTGCCGGGCGCGCCGTAGATGGTCAGCAGGTTCTCGGGCAGCTTCGTCACCGAGCCGGCCTGCACCGAGGGGCCGGCCGTGACCCCGCCGACCGGAGTGGACGGCTGGCCCCGGGGCAGGCCGCCGGGCACCGACCCATCCGACGACAGCAGCCGCCCGGCGATGAGCCCGCCACCCGCGGCGGCGCCGAGCCCCACGGCGGTCACGAGCAGCCGCCGGCGGCTGAGCCGGGCGTGCTCCGCACCCGCGGCCCTGTCGCCCGCCCCGGCCTGCTCGCCCGCCCCGTCGCCCGGCGCGGCCGGAGCCGGGGCCGCGGCCGCGGCCGGCTTGGCGGAGCTCTCCGGCTGGTCGGCGCCGGGCAGGTCCGCGGCCCCGATCCAGGTGGCCTCGGTGGCACGGTCCCGCCGACCGGCGCGGGCCCGGCGACGGGCCCGGCGACCGTGTTCGTTCTGGTCGGTGTCGGCGAGGACGAAGGCACCGGTACGACCCGGCAGCGTGTCGTGATCATCGCTGCTCGCACCGCCGTCGGCGCCGTCCTTGGCACTGTGGCCGCCGTGGATGGCGCGGCCGCCGCCGGCGGCATGACGGTCGCCGGCGGCATGACGGTCGCCGGCGGCGCGGTCGCCGGGCGCATGACGGTCGTGGGAGCCAGGGCGGTCGTGGGAGGCCTGGCCGCTGGCGGAGGCGTGGCCCTTCCCGAAGCGGACCTGCCTGCCGATCCGGACCTGCTTGCCGCGGCCGGGCAGGGTGTCGTGGTCGTGGTTGCCGTCGCCGGGGGTGGCGCTGCGGCGAGTGGGGTCACGATCCCGGGCCGCGGGGTCCGCATCGCGCGCGTCCGAGCCAGGGTTGTTCAGGCCGGGGTTGTCCGGGTCAGGGTTGTCCGGGTCAGGGGCATCCGGGTCAGGGGCATTCGAAGCAACGGCGTCCGGGTCAGGGGCGTCCGCAGAAGCGGCGTCGGGACGGCTTGCTCGGTCATGGCCGTCGTGGGTGTCCCTGCCGCGACGGCGGCCAGATCTGCCGACTGTGGTGCGCCCGCGCTCACCGCCGTCGGCATCCGAACGGATCTTGGCTGGCATGTACGGTGGCCTCGCCTCTCAACGCCGGTGGGCCCTCTCGAGGCCGGAGGGTGGGGGGCCCCGGCCGAGTAGGACGACCGTACCCGACAGATCAGGACGACATATCGGACATGGTCTTTGGACCACGCCCGTCCGGGGGCGCCTAGACCGGCGCGGGGAAGCCTTCCTCGGGCCGCGCGTCGCTGATCGAGACGGCGCCGAGCGGCGCGTCCTCGCCGCCGCGCCCGGCCTCACTAGCCTGCCTGCCCGCCGCCTGCCGGTCGGCGTGATGGAGCTGGACCACGAGCAGCCCGACCGCGAGTGCGGTCACCGACTCGGCGGCGAGCGCCGCCGTCGCCGTCGCCATCGAGCCGCCGCCGGCCGAGACCAGCGCTCCCGCCGTCGCCACCGTGGCGACCGCCAGCACCCCGACCACCCGGCGCACCCCCGCGCCGAGCAGGTAGGTGGTGAACATGAGCGTGACGGCCAACAGCGTCATGCTCAGCGCCAACACCCACAGGGCGGGGGCCGCGCCGGTCAGGTGGGGCCCGAACACCAGGCCCAGCAGCCACTTCGCCCCGACCAGACCGATCGCGGCGAGAAACAGGCCGGGCGTGACGACGAACGCGAGGGCCACGGCCAGGGTCGCCCCGGCCGGACGGCCCTCCTTGCGCCGCCGGGCCGCCTCGGGCAGCAGGAAGTTGGCCACCGCCAGCCCGATGAAGACCGGCACCTTGCAGGCCGTCGAGATCGCCGCGTAGCCGCCCACCCCGTCCGTACCCAGCCAACCGACGATGACGACGTCCATGTTCTGCAGCAGGGCCAGCGGGATGAGCGCACCGAGCGCCACGGTGGTGTCGGCGATGACACTCTGGCGGGCGCTGGCCCGCGGGGCCGGAATCGGCATCGGAATCGGGCCGGTGGCCGCCGCGGTGCCGTCGTCGGGCAGCGGCGCCGACCACGTGCGCACGGTCGCCGGACGGGGTAGCCGCGGGGTGCGGGCGACCGCCCAGCGGGCATGCTCGGCGCCCACGATCACGCCGATGACGATGCCGAGCCCCGCGCCGTTGACCCCCATGCCCGAGACCACGAAGGCGATCACCAGACCGATCCGGACGAAGCCCTCGACCACGAAGTTCACGGCCAGCCGCGGATAGGCGCCGCGGGCCTGCATCAGGCCGCGCTCGACGCACAGCAGCGTCCACAACGCGGCCCCGATCGTGGCCTCGGCGATCGCCACCGGGTGGGGGTAGGACATCAGCGCCGCCGCCGGACGGGACAGCGCCAGGGCGGCGACGGTGGCGACGACGATCGCGACGCCGCAGGCCCCGCGCAGCCGGCGGATCCAGGACCACTGCTCGCGGCGAGTGTCACCGGTTCCGGACGTCTCGTGCTGCACAACGGCGATGAGCAGGGCATTTCCGGCGACCGACAGGATCAGGAAGATGCTCACCTGAACGGACACGGCGCCGTAGGAATCGGAGTCCAGGGCGCGCGCGACGATCAGGTTCATCAGCAGGTTGCAGCCGTTGACGAGCATGCCGGCGACCGCCAGGGCTGCCGGGCCGGCCAACAGGCCGGACACAGCCTCTCGCGAGGGCTTCGCCATCAGTCTCCCCATCGGGAACGGAACACGTCGATCACCCGTGGCGGAACACCGGCAATGGTATGTGCCCGCCGATTTTTCCGACATCTGTAGGTTGCAGGCGAACATGCTAAGCCCTGTCGATCGGACCGAGAGGAACGCCACCGGTGATCGGAAGCCCCAGCACGCCGCATCCCGCCAGGCTCGGGGAGCACCGGTACCTGCCCACCCTCGCCGGCCGGCATGTCGTCTTCCTCAACTGGCGTGATCAGGACCACCCGCAGGCCGGGGGGGCCGAGCTGTTCTGCCAGTCGATCGCCGAGCGGTTCGCCGCGGCCGGCGCGCGGGTGACGCTGCTGACCTCCCGGCCGGCCGGGGGCGAGGGGCAGTCGCTCCCGGTGGCCGAGCACGTGGCCGGGGTGGACGTCCGCCGGGGCGGTGGCACCTTCGGGGTCTATCCGTCCGTGCTGGGCCGGCTGGCGGGCCTCGGCCGGGGTGGCCACCGGGTCGACGCGGTCGTCGACTGTCAGAACGGGATCCCGTTCTTCAGCCCGCTGGTCCTGCCGGCGTCCACGCCGATCGTCCAGGTGCTGCACCATGTCCACCAGAAGCAGTTCCCGCTGTACTTCCCGGGTCCGGTGGCCAGGGTCGGGCAGGTGCTGGAGGCGCCGGGCAGCCGGCTGGTCTACCGCCGTCGCCCGGTGGTCGTCGTCTCCCCCTCGACCCGGATGGAGGCGCGCGAGGTGCTGGGCCTGCCCGGCCCGCGCTTCCTCGTCCCCAACGGCGTGACCGCCTCCGTCCCCTCCCCCATGACCACCTCCGTCCCCTCCCCCATGACCGCCTCCGTCCCCTCCCCCATGACCACCGGCGGACTGGCGTCCTCGGCGGATGGGGCGGACCGGGGGACGGGGCGTCCCGCCGCGGAGCCGACGATCGTGTGCGTCGGTCGGCTCGTGCCGCACAAGCGGCTGCACCTGCTCCTCGACGCGCTGCCGGCGCTGGTCGCCGCCCATCCGGGTCTGACCGTCCACGTCGTCGGCGACGGCCCCGACCGGCAGCGACTGGTCGCCCGCGCGGTCGCGCTCGGGCTGACGACCGCCTCCGCCGGCGGCGCCCTCGGGGAGGGCCACGCCCGCGGCGGCGACTCCCCCGGCGGCGACTCCCCTGGCGGCGACTCCCCCGGCGGCGACTCCCCCGGCGGCGACGTTGTTCGGTGGCATGGTTACACCGACGCGGCCACCCGCGACCGGCTGCTGGCCTCGGCCTGGCTGACGGTGAACCCCTCGCACGGGGAGGGCTGGGGGCTGTCGGTGCTGGAGGCGGCCGCCCTCGGGGTGCCGGCGGTGGCGTTCCGGGTGCCGGGGCTGCGCGACGCGGTCCGGGACGGGACGACGGGCTGGCTCGTCGACGAGGGCGTGCCGCTGGCGGGCACGATCGGCACCGCGCTGCGGACGCTGGCCGATCCACCCGCCGCGGCCCGGCTGCGCGCGGCCGCGCGCGCCTGGGCGGCCGGCTTCACCTGGGACGCCGGCGCCGAGCTGCTCGCCCGGGTGGTCACCGCGGAGATCGACCGGCAGGCGCGGCCGTCGAGCGCGGGCCGGGGGCGGAGGGTGGCACGCGATCGCCGCCGGGTCGACGACGAGCTCACCCACGCCACGTTCACGCTGCCGGCCGGCGCGCCCCGCCCCGCCCTGCGCCGCACCGACCTGGTGTACCGGCCGGATCCCGACGGGGCCGAGGCGGTCGCCGTCCTCTACGGCGCCGGCGAGGCCGCCGCGCGGGCGGCGCTGGCCCGGGCCGGGGTGTCCGCCGAGCCTCGGCTGCGTCCCGGCACCGGGGAGGACCTGCTGCTCGCCGCGAGCCGCGAGCTGGCGTCGGGGGCCGACGCACCGCCGGCCTCCGGTTTCCCGCCGGCCGCCCGAGTGCCCACCAGCCGCAGGGTGTCCGCCGGCGGCGGAGTGTCCGACGGCCGGGGGGCGTCCGCCGGCCGCGGGTGAGCGGCCCGGCCGGGCGGCGCCTGCGGCCCGTCGGCGCGCCGCCCGGCCTCGCCTCAACGCGACGGGACGGCCCCGCCGCGGCGGGTGGTCACCGCGGGGGCCGCCGCGCGGTCCGGCCGCGGGGCCCTGGCCACGGCGGGGGTCGGCGCGGTCGCCGCCGCCGGCACGGCCGCACCGGTGTCGCTCAGCTCGACGAAGGCGGCCCGGTACAGATCCGCGAAGGTCGGCACCGAGCCCGGGCCGAGAAGGTGACGGTGGTAGCCGAACGTGACGTGCAGGCTGTCGCCCATCCCGAGCACGCCGATGAACAACCCCTGCGGCATCCCGGCCGTCCCGGTGAAGTACACGGCGCTGATCGGCCGCCCGGCGGCGCCAGCCAGCTCGTCGAAGCGACCGAGGTTGCTGACCGCGGCGGTCGGGGCAAGCACCGGGCGCCCCGCGGCGACCCCGCAGCGCAGCAGCGTGCTGCGCCACGGGCCGGGCACGAACCGGGCCGCGGCGATCCCCAGCGCGCCGGAGAGCCCCGGCACGGCCGGCGGGACGACCTGCTTGGCCAGGTCGGTCTGGTCCACCACGCGCACGGCGAGCTGCAGCGAGTCCACCCGGTCGGCGACCTCGCTCGAAATGATCGTCTGACCGGTCCGGTTGCCGCTGATCTCGGACGCCGCGGGGAAGGACGACGAGGACGGCACCGCGGCGAACGACGACGCCGACCCCAGGTCGATCGGCATCCGGATCCGCAGCCGGCTGGACTCGCCGCCCCGGCGGGAGTTCCACCGGTCGATCGCGAGGTGCGCCGCGCCGATCAGCAGGTCGTTGATGGTCATCCGCCGGCCGTCCGGCAACGTCCGCCGCTCGTCCGGCGCCGCCAGGATCAGCGGGTGGAAGCCGTAGCCGTCGCCCCCCACCGCCAGCGGCGTGATGTAGCGCCCGGACCGGCGGACGAGCGCGGCCCAGCCGGGCACCCCGGCCCGGGCCAGCGGCGCCACGCCCGCCGGCACGCCGCGGTGTCCCTCGCCCGACGCGACGGCGCCGTCGCGGTCGGCGTCGTAGGCCGCCTCCCGGTAGTGGTCGAGGATCTCGGCGACGAGCGCGGCGAGCCGCAGGCCGTCGAAGGCGAGGTGGTGGGCCACCACGCTGAGCTGGTCGCCGTCGGCCCGCCGGATCAGCGCCACCCGGATCGGCGGGTAGCGGTGCAGGTCGAACGGCGCCGAGGACAGGATTTCGTGGATGCGCCACCCGTCGGTTCCGTCGTCGACGAAACCGACCGGATCTGCCGTCGGTTCGGCGGGGAACCGCCAGGCGTGCTGGCGGGATCCGTAGAGCACAGCGCGGGCCATCGGATGACGACGGATCACCGTCCACACCGCGGCCCGCAGCCGCGCCGGGTCCAGCCGCCCCGTCGACTGGACGAACAGCCCGCAGGTCAGCGGCGCACTCGCCCGGTCCGACGCGGCGAGAATCTGCTCACCGGGAGTCAACACCCGATCGGGTATCGGCGGTGCCGGAGCCCCGCCGTCCTGCGCCAATCCCATTGTCGTAGGCCGGCCTCTCTGCAGGGGATTTCGCGATTTCACGGCGATGGCGCGCGTCGCCGTCGAGGAGCAGGTCAAGCGTAACCAGGAGAAATCGCCCGCTCGGGGCCGAGGTCACCCACCGCCGGACCATCCGGACCCGCCCCCGGAAGGTGACCCCGAACCGGGACATGGCAGGCAGAGGCCACAAAAACGGCGCCGAGCAGGACGCATGTCCCCTCCGCACGCCGGGCCGCCACTCACGCAAAGTAGCCAATATGTGGGCGTAACAGATCCCAAAGGTCGCGTGCGGCCCGCACCGTCGTCCTACCCCCCGTACCGAAACGGGCACCCTGTCACCCAGTGCTACCTACTGGTCGTCTCCGGCGGGACCTGAGAGGATGCCCCCATGATCCTCCCGGTCATCGTGGCGACACTCTGCGCGATCGGGGCGCTCGGCCACCGGGTCGCAGGACCGCACCGGCGAGCCCGCCCGGGCACGGACCGGTGGCGGCCGTTCGGGTGGGCGCCGGTCGCCGCCATCGCAGGCTGGGGCGTCCAGGGTTGGCGCGAGCGCCGACCGACCCATTGCGGAGAGGAGCGCCATGACCGGGGACGAGAGGTGCCCGTCGGGCCGGATTGAGCTCGCGGACCTCGTCTGCCTCACTGGAGAATCATCGGCGCACTACGCCGACCAAACAATCCCCCATGAACGCGACCTCGCTATCGTCACACTGTTGCGCAAGGTACGGCGCGGTGGCGGTCTCGAGCAGTTACTGGACCTGATCCGCCCGGAGGTGGAGGCGGAGACCCTGCGGGCCTTCGGGATCCGGATGGCCTCGCTCGCGGTCCGCCGTGGCGACCCCGACCTGCTGCGCCTCGGGCTGCTCGCCGTCGCCCTCGCCAGCCTGCGCAGCATGGACCGCCGCGACGACTTAGGCGCGCTCGCCCCGCTCTGGCGGACGGCGAGCCTGCTGCGTCTTGAGCCCTCCCACGAGTTCACCGCCGCGGCGGTGGAACTCCCCGCCGCCGCCGAGTTCCTGCTGGGCTGGGTGGACAGGACCCCGGACCGGCAGGATCTGGCCGAGATGGGGTTTGGTGAATCGGCGGACGAGGACGGCTTCCGCTATGTCAGCGACGCGACCGTCGTCCGTCGCATCCTCGAGGAGGACCACGCCCGCCGGCCCCGCGTCATCCGGCTCCTGCTCGCCCGCCGGCGGCGCCGGTGGCTGCGCGCGAACGGCTTCGACTGACTCAGCCGACCGACTCGAGGCGGCTCAGCCCGCGTCGGCCTCCGGTCGGCGGGTCACCCGCAGCCGCGCGTGTGCCAGCACGGCGGGCATGTTGCGGATCACGTCACGGTCGCGGTCGCGGTCCTCCTCGGTGAGCTCCTCCCAGTCCACCATCGACGGGTGTCGCTTGTCCGGCCCGGCGTCGCTGCGCAGCGGTCCGTAGGAGTAGCCCTGGCGCTCCTTGTGGCGGCGCCACCGCACGTGCTCGTCGCGGGCGAGTTCCTCGATCTCGGCGTCGGTGAAGGTGAACGGGTCGCCGTCCGCCGCGGCGGAGACGATCGACCAGTCACGGGCCTGCGCGATCGCCGCGTACTGGGCGGCCTGCGCGCGATTGGCCTCCCGCAGCGGCTCGGCCAGCTCCGCCCACGGTCGTAGGCCCGGGCGTGAACCCGCCTCGTGCCGCTTGCCGAGCTCATGGTCGAGGTAGCGGCGGTGGATCGCCTGCGCCATCCGCTCGACGCACCCCACGTCGAACAGCGGTGGGGTGGCCGCCACGGATGCGGGGGCCGTTGCGGACTGCCGGGTCGAGGATCCGCTCACAACCACTGTCATGGCCCGGTGACTCCTTCTGAAACGGATGGCGGCCGAGGTTCGAACTGCCGGTGTTGCGGCGCCGCTAGTCCAGTCTCTTGCTTGCCGACCATGGGCCGCCACCGGAAGTCCGCCGCCCGACACGGCCAGCCCGAGCGACGAAACCCCCACCGTCGTAACCAGCACCCCCGAGACCAGCACCCCCGAGACCAGCACCGTCGCCACCGCCACCGCCGGCCTCGGTAACGTCCGGGTCCGTGGGCCGTTGCCAGACCCAGACGACCAGCGCGGCGAGCGCCGCGGCGAACGCCAGCGCGCCGAGCACCTGCACGGGCACCCCGAACGCCCCGTGCCCCGCCCCCGGCTGACTGTTCGGTTCCGCCGCGACGCCGATGCCCGCGCCGAGCATCGCGATCGCGGCAAGCCACCCCAGCACCTGCGGACGCGACCGCCCGAACCAGACGAGCACCGGCACCGCCAGGGCGACCGGGCCGGCCACCAGGGCCAGCGCGACCATCGCCAGCCCCGTCCACAGCACCCGCACGGCACGGCCCGGCGACGCTGCCCCCGGCAGCCGGGTCGCCCGCGGCAGCGGGGGAAAGGCCGGGTACCCGTTCTCGTTGGAGCGGCGCCGCAGCCGGAACCGCTCCGGCAGCACGGCGAGCCCGACGAGCACCAGGAGCAGCAGCAGCCCGACGATCAGGTTGCGCCGGTACTCGGTGCCGGGGACGTTGTCGATGACGACGGTGCCGCCGGCGCCGGCCGGCACGATCCAGCCCTGCTGCCAGCCGTCGAGACGCACCGGCGTCAGCGTGGTGCCGTCGAGCTTCGCGGTCCACGAGGTGTTCGCGTTCTCCCGCACGGCCAGGAACGCCCGCTCACCCGCCCCGATCTGGACGCTGCGGTGTTCCGCGCCCCACTGGCGCACCTGCGTCGCGCGGGCCGCCTGCCCATCCGGCTGGCGCCCGGCGCCGACCAGCGCCAGCGAGTCGACGAGGATCGAGGTCGGGCCCTGGTCGACGCGCAGCTGGTGGGTCCCGGCAGGCAGCGCGAGGCGGCCCCCGTCGGTACACAGCGAGACCTTCACCGGCAGCACCGAGGTGACGTCGCTGTTGCGCCCGGTGATCCGCAACGGGTAACGCTTCCCGTCGGCGATCAGGCTGGGACCACTACCGCAGGGCACGACCAGCGGCTCGTCGTCGGCGGGCGGGGTCCCCCGGGGGGGCGGCAGGAAGCTCGCCGTACCGTTCACGGTGAACGTCATCTCACGGGGCACGTCGAAGCGGCGGGACAGCGCCAGCTCCTCCGAACCACCGAACGGCTGCGCCGGGTCGACCCGCTCCCGCGCCAGCGAGAAGGCGACGGTCCCCTGGTCGGCCCCGGCGAACAGCCGGCCGACGTCGTCGGGGAGCTGCGCGTAGTGCTCGAACGTGACCCCGGGGATGGTGATCTCCCGGATGCCGGCGCCGAGGGTGTCGTCGTTCTCCCGGTCGACCCGCTCGAACGTGATCCGGTACCAGCGGCTCTCCCCCGGCGGGACGGCGAGGCGCTGGACGTCCTCCACCGGGGACACCTCGGTCACGACCGCACCGGACTCGCTGGTCACCCGCATCGCCCGCACGGCCGGTCGCCAGGGGCCCTCCGACAGCAGCCGGATGTCGATGTAGGGCACGGCCATCCGGTGACCGACGTCGAGCTGGATCCACTGGCCGGCGGAGGTGGTGCCCTTCTTGCGCATCGCCGTCCAGGCTGTCGCGGTGAACCCGTCGACGGCGGCCGGCGGCGCGAGATCCGGCGCGGCGAGCAGGTCGTAGCCGTAGGAGGAGGCCGTGACCGACATGCCACCGACGAAGCCGGCGACGGTCTGGTGACCGGCCACGTCGTCCTCGGCCCACTGGTTGGGCTCCCCGGTCCTGCCCACGGCGTTGCCGGTCGGCCCGAGCAGGTAGGAGGTGGCGTCGTGGACGATGCCGAACGTGCTGTCCCGGCGGGTCAGGGTGTCCGTGTCGACCCAGGCGGTCGACGGGCCGATCACCTCCCCCGGCGCAACCTTGATCGCGTTCGGGCTCGTCGGCGCCGTCGCCGCGGCCGACGGGCCGGCGAGGTCGGCGGCGAGCACGACGGGCCGGTCCGCGCCGAGCAGGCCCTGCGCGGCGAGCTGCACCGTCGCCTCGGGTCCGCCGGAGACGACGACGGCGCTGTCGGCGGCGTAGGACTGGACAAGCTTCGCGCCCGTCGGCACCGTCCAGATCTCCAGCGCCGGCACCTTCTGCTTCGGGTTGCGCAGCTCCGGCACGAGCCGTTCCTTCGCCGAGGCGCGTGCCGGCACCTGCGGGCCGAAGGAGGCGGCCAGCGTCAGTCCGGAGGAACGCAGCGCCCGGTGCAGCTCGTCGGTGGACGGGGGGATGTCCCAGTCCTTCTGCTCCAGGTCGTTGCGCAGCAGGATCTGCCCGATGCCGGCCCGGGCCAGGGCGTCGGCGAGCCCCGGCGCGGAGCCCGCGGCCAGTTCGCGTTCGATGCCGTCCATCAGCCGGGTCACCCCGGCTCCGCCGAGCGGGATGAGGCTGCGAACCCCCCAGGGTGTCTTCGCCAGCCACTGCAGCGGCTCGTCGAGGGGGCGGCCCCAGTCGTACTCGGCGAACGGCGAACCGGGCAGCACCAGCGCCCGGCCGCCCTGCGGGTTCCCGCCGAGCCAGTCGGCGGCCTGCACCCAGTAGTCGGGCACCTGCGTGAACGGGCGGGGCTGCAACGCGCGGCCGGACAGCGCGGGAGTCATGCCGCAGACGAGCGCGGCCACCGTCACCGCGGCGGCAGCCGTCGTGACGCCGGCCCGTGGGCGCGCCCAGCCCCGCCGGCCGGCGGCGCGGCGCAGCCGCGTGGGCGCGCGGCGGACCCGGACGGGCAGGGCTACCAGCGCGTGCCCGACGCCCAGCGCGATCGGCAGCCGCACCACCGGCTGGAACTTGTAGACGTTGCGCAGGAAGCCGAGCTGGTTGCCGAGCAGGTCGCGCGCCACGCCCGACAGCGGGCTGCCCGGGTCGCCCGGGTAGGCGGCGGCGACGGAGACGGTGCCGACGGCGAGCGTCACCAGCAGGAACCGGCGGGCCGGCAGGTCCGGCCGGGACAGGCCCCACAACCCGATCGCGGCGACGGCGGCGGAGCCGACGATCGGCACCGGTCGGGAGACGTACTCGGTCGCCGCGGGCAGCCAGGGACGCGGAAGCTGGAGGTAGGCCATCCAGTCCGTCGCGCCGCGCAGCGTCTCGGCGACCGACGTGGTCGCCGTCGTCGTCTGGACGGTCTCGGTGTACGGCAGGAAGTTCAGCCCGTAGCGGCCCTGCACCATCAGCGCCAGCAGCCACCACATCGTGGCGAGGATGACCGCGACCACCCACCAGGCCCGCAGCGCCCAGGCCCGGCGGGTCCCGCCCGCGAACGCGAGCACCACCGCCGGACAGAGCAGCACGCACAGGGTGACGGTGGCGTTGGTGCCACCGGTCCCCACGACGGCGAGGCCCGACAGCGCCGCGGCGCGCCGCGGGGACAGTCGCCGCGCCGGGTCGGCGGCCGGATCCTGCCCGTCGGGATACCCGTAGCCGTCCGGCGGGCCGGGGGCCGCGGCCGTGCCGGTGTCCGCGCCGAGGGCGCCGTCGGGGCGCAGCGCGAGGATCAGCGGCAGGGTGATCCAGGGCAGCATCGCCGCGCCCGCGAGCGCGACGGAGGTCGCCCCGATCTTGCCGAGGAACATCGGCGACAGCGTGTAGGCGAGCCCCGCCAGCACCCGGGTGGCGGGCACGCCGAGGCGCAGCGCGTCGGCGAGGCGCACGACGCCCCACGACGAGACGGTGAGCAGCAGCGCCATCCACAGCCGCTGCGTCGCCCAGGGCGGCAGGCCGACCAGCTTGCCCAGGCCGAAGAAGGGCCCCATCGGGAACAGGTAGCCGACGTACTGGTTCGGCAGGTACCCGAACTCGGCGAGGGAGTTCCACAGATGGGTGGCCCGGCCCATGAAGCCCCACGGGTCGAGGGGGACGTCCAGCTTGGTGTCCGCGGTCAGCCGGCCGGGCGCCTGGAGCAGGTAGAGCACCGCGAACCCCACCGCCATCCCGAGCAGCGGCCACCGCGAGGTCCGGCGGGCGCGCGGCGACGAGGCGGCGGAGGTGAAGGCGGCGGATGACCGGTACGCGCGCGGGCCGGTCGCCGTCGCGACGGGACCGCGGGCGGGGGAGAGAATCGCTGACTCCAGGGTCGAGAACAGGTATGCCCGACCCTACCCAGGGCACCGGAACCGGGATGTCTCGCCCCTCCCCGGCCGATAACACCCGATGGCATCTCGTCCCGGCGTGGAAGCAACAACGGCCGCAACGACGGCGACGACGGTCGGGCGGCCGGTGGGGCGACCGCTACGACGAGCGGGCCGCGCCGTCCCGCTCGGGCGCGGGACGCACCGACAGCTCGCCGCGGCCCACCGTCGTCGCCAGCACCGCGGCCAGCGCGGCCGTGGCGGCGGTCGTCGGCTCCCCGCCCGGCGTCGGGATGGTCACGACGGGCTCCTCGACGGTCTCCCCGGGGTGCGCGAGGGCGACCCTCGAGCCAGCGAGCCGGCTCACACCCGCGCTCGGGAGGCTCATCGTGGCACTCGGAAGCACCAACGCGGCACCCCCGGCGTCCGACGTGCGGCCCGCGCCGGCGGGCTCGGCGGCCGAGCCGAGCACGACCGGGTCCGCCGGAGAGCGGTCCGCCGGAGAGCGGTCCGCCGGAGAGCGGTCCGCCGCGGAGCGATCGGAGCCCGCAACGCCCGCAGGCGGGTCCCCCCGGCGCGCCGCCGCCGGCTGGACCGTCTCGGGCCTCGGGCGGCGCGGCGGCGACAGCGGGCCACGCGCAACCGCGCCGACAACCGGCCGACCGAGCCCATCGGCACGGTCGGGACGCGCCGCCGGGGCCCCGCGCCGCGCCGCGCCCCCGCGCGCCGGCGCAGCGGACGAGTCGGACGGGACCGACGGGCCACGCGACACGGCTGGGTCACGGGAGACGGGCGGGACAGCGGAGGCAGGCTGAGCGGCCGTAGCGGGCTGGGCAGGCGAGTGGCTCTGGCCGGCCGCACCGAGCTGGACGGCCGACTCGGGCCGGACCGGCTGGACGGTCGGGACGGGCTGGACGGTCGACACAGGGTTGGCGGGCACCACGAGGCCGGGCGCGGCGCGGCCCAGGTAGCGGCGGGCCCGCACCACGTCGACGATCATCGCCGGCGTGTGCCGGGTCACCCGGAACGTGCCGCCGGGGATCTCCGCCCAGTGGATCGGGACCTCGGCGATGCGGTAGCCGATCGAGCGGGCGATCGAGAGCACCTCGACGTCGAAGCCGAATCCCGTCGAGCGGGCGAGGCTGAACAGCAGCTTCGCCTCCTGCCCCCGGAACGCCTTGAATCCGCACTGGGTATCGGCGACATCCAGGCTCGCCAGCGACCGGGTGATCTGGTTGAAGGCCCAGCTACCGACCCGGCGACCGCTGCTACGCACCGCGCCGGCGCCGATGCGGCGCGAGCCGAGCGCCACCTCGGCATGTTCCAGAGCGGCCAGCAACAACGGCAGGTCGTTGACGTCCGAGGCGCCGTCGGCGTCCATGAAGACGATCGAGGCACCGTGCGCAACCGACACACCGGCGCGCACCGCCGCACCCTTGCCCGAGTTCCACGGTAGCCGTAGCACCCGGCCACCCGGCACCTCGGCGAGATACCCCTCCGCGACGGCGGCGGTGCCGTCGGTACTCCCATCGTCAACCAAGATCACTTCGGCGTCGGGAATCTTGCGCATCACCGACACCAGCTCGGCCAGCAAACCGGGCAGGCGCATCGCCTCGTTGTAGGCCGGGATGATGACGCTGACGGGCACGCTGTCCAAGACTCAACTCCTAGGCTGCGACGGCGGACCGGTGACAGACGCCGACGAGGGCGCAGCGATTGGTGACGGCTGGACGAGATCAGCATGCAGTTTCAGACGATTCACCAAGAGTGTCAATGTATGAGCACCAAAGTCCACCATCCCGACCTTCGTCCCCTTCGCTCCGCGACAGGCACTTATCGGCCATACATTGCTTATCGGGCGTCCCAGCGGCGCCCAGCATACGGACACCGAAGAACAGATCGGACAGCGGGTGGACGGCGCCAGGGCGGGCGGACGAGAATGATCAATCACGGAAAGCGACGAACTCCCGACGGTCAGATATCCGCCCGGTCTCCCCACCAACAAGGAATGACCACCTGGAGCACTATGCAGGCATTCCTCGCGCCGATTCACCACGGCCACGGGGCTGGTGGAATCCGCCGCTCCCACGGCCTCCCACCGCGGCAGGGGCGTCCCGACTGCCGGCAGACCGACGCCGCCAGGGCCGACGCCCGCCGTGGACGACCACGTCACCCACGCCGCTCGAGCCCGATCACAGCGGCCGCACCGAGCTCGACGCGGTCTCCCGCCCCGGCGTCCGGGTGCCCGCGAGCGAGGGCGGGACCTCCGACGAGGCACGAGAACGGCAGCTGGCATCGCACTGCGTCATCAGCGTCATCAGCGTCATCAGCGCGGGGCGCCATATCGGACCCCGATTCCGCTCATGTGACCGGCGTATCACACGGCCGCGGGCTACGATCACGTCGCCGGCGGCCGGCGCGAGACTCGTCGAGGTGGCCGCGCCCGCCCGGTGGCGCCGCGGGGCGGCAGCCGAAGGAGGGTCCATGCCGCAGTCGGAACGCGCCGGCCGCCCGCGCGTGCGCTCGCCCCAGGTCGGCGATTCCGACGCGCAGCTACGCGGCCTGGTCGGCGCCGGACGCTCGCGGCTGCCCCCGGCGACGGCGATGCGGGCGCGCGACGCCGCCCAGCCCAGCGAGGACGACCTCGCCGAGGCGGAGCGGGTGGTCGTGCTGCGCCGTGGCCAGCGCACCACCCCGGTAGCCGCCGGGCAGGCGACGGCCGCCGGGCCAGCCGCGGCGGACGGGCAGGCTGCGGCGGACGGACGGGGCGAAGGCCGCCGACCGCGGCCACCGCGGCGACCCGATGGGCGGTCCGCCGGACCTCGCCGGCCCGCGCCCGCGCCCCGCCCGCCGGCCCCCGCCCCGCCGGGTCGGCCGGCCGGTCAGGACGCCGAGGAGGCGGTGCCGGACGCCGAGGGGACCTCGCCCGTGCGCTCGTAGGCGGAGAGCATCCGCAGCCGGCGCACGTGCCGCTGCTCGCCGCTGAACGGCGTCGTGAGGAAGACCTCCGCGAACGCCAGCGCCTCGGAGACGGTGTGCATGCGGGCACCGAGGCTGAGCACGTTGGCGTCGTTGTGCTGACGGGCCAGCGTCGCGGTCTGCTCACTCCAGACCAGCGCCGCGCGCACCCCCACGACCTTGTTCGCCGCGATCGCCTCGCCGTTGCCGGAACCGCCGATGACGATGCCGAGGCTGTCCGGCTCGGCCGCGGTGGCCCGCGCCGCCGCCAGGACGAACGGCGGGTAGTCATCGTCGGGGTCGTACTCGACGGGACCATGGTCGACAGGCGCATGGCCCAGCTCCACCAGGCGCTCGGCGAGCGCCGCCTTCAGGTGGAATCCTGCATGGTCGGAACCTAGATGGACGCGCATGATGCGTCATCATGCCTGATCACGTGAAGATCGGTGCCACGTCCCGGGAGCGCTTGAGCTCGAAGAAGCCGGGCGTGCCTGCGACCAGCAGCACTCCGTCCCACAGCCGGCCGGCGTCGGCGCCCTTGGGTGCCGGGGTGATGACCGGCCCGAAGAACGCGTTCTCGCCGACCGCGACGACCGGGGTGCCGACGTCCATGCCGACGCGGCCGATGCCGTCGGCGTGGCTGGCCCGCACCTTCGCGTCCCACTCGGTCGAGCTCGCCGCGGCGGCGAGCGCGGGATCCGCGCCCGCCTCCGTCAGGGCGGCGACGAAGGTCGCCTCGTCGAACTCGGCCTTCTCCACGTGCCGGCGGCGGCCGAGCGCGGTGTACAGCGCGGCGAGGACGCCCTCACCGTGCCGCTCGGCGGCGGCGATGCAGATCCGCACCGGGCCCCACCCCTTCGCCAGCAACTCCCGGTACTGCTCGGGCAGGTCGTCGCGCCCCTCGTTGAGCACGGAGAGGCTCATCACGTGCCAGCGGACCCGGACCGGGCGGACCTTCTCCACCTCCAGCAGCCAGCGCGACGTCAACCACGCCCACGGGCACAGCGGGTCGAACCAGAGGTCGGCGACAACCGTGCCGGGATCGTCCTCGGCTGCCGCCGCTCCCGGTGCGGGCGCCGGGGTGGACAGGGTCTCGGTGGTCATGGAAGGCCTCCTCGATCGACGACTGCGCTCGCCGGGGTAGAACCGGTCAGGGCGGTGGACGCTTCCCGGTCGCCGCGAGATATCCGGCCACCCGGTTCACCACGGCGACGAACGGCACGGCGGCGATCGCCCCGGGGATGCCCGCCAGCACGCCGCCGGCGGACAGCGCGATCACGATCGCGAGCGGATGCAGCCGCACGGCCCGGCGCATGACCAGCGGCTGCAGCAGGTGCCCCTCGATCTGCTGCACGGCCAGCACGACGGCCAGAATGATCAAGGCGTCGGTCACCCCGCCCGAGACGAGCGTGACCAGGACCGCCGCCACGCCGGCCACCGTCGCCCCGATGATCGGCACGAAACCGCCGAAGAAGGTCAGCAGCGCCAGCGGCGCGACGAGCGGCACGCCGACACCGACCAGCCCCATCGCGATGCCGAAGGCGTCGACGGCGGCGACGAAGACGGTCCCGCGGATGTAGCCGGTGATCGTGAGCCAGGCCTCCCGGCCGGCACCGCGCACCCGGTCCTCCGCCCCCGCGGGGAAGCGGGTGACTATCCAGTCCCAGATCCGATCGCCGTCGTAGAGGAAGAAGAACGTCGAGAACAGCGCGACGAGCAGACCGGTGATCACCTCGGCCGCGACCGACGCGCCGGAGATCACCCCGGAGACCAGCCGTCCCCGGTTGTTCGCCAGGTTGCGACGGATGTCGTCGACGAGATCGTCGATCTGGCTCTGGGACAGGTGGAACGGCCCGTTGGTCAGGTAGCCGCGGATCTGCTCGACGCCCTCGCTGACCTGGTCGCTGACCGTCGGGATCTCGTTAGCGGCGTTGAACCCGACGGCGACGGCGGCCCCCGCGAGCACGGCGAAGAAGACGAACAGCGCGGCGAACGCCGCACCGAGCCGCGGCAGGCCGAGCCGCTGGAACCGATGTGCCAGCGGGTGGATGAGCGCCGCGATGAGCAGCCCGGCGATGATCGGGATGACCACGACCCGGACCCGGCCGATCGCCATCAGCAGGATGTAGACGGCCGCGCCGATGATGATCAGGCGCCACGACCAGCCGGCCGACACCCGCAGCGAGACCGGGATGTGCTCCTCGGCGCGAGCGGCGGTCGACGGTGACGAGTCGGAGCCGATGGCGGCGGCGCCCTGTGCGGAGCTGATGGCGGCCGACGACCCGGTCTCGCCCGACTCGTCCAGCCGGGCCGCCCGAGCGGCCCGCAGCATCCGCAGCCGGCGCGGGACGATCCCCTGCCGCAGGCCGCTGCCCACCCCGGCCACGGTGGCCCCGGACCCGGGATCGCCCGCGGCCTCGGTCGCCAGATGCGTCCCAGAGCTCGCCGAATGCGCCCCAGAGCTCATCGAATGCGCCCCGGAGCTCGTGTGCGCCGTGGAACGCGCGGGATCCTCCGCCGCCGCACCGCCGGCAGCCGCACCGCCAGCAGCAGTACCGCCAGCAGCAGTACCACCGCCGACAGCAGTACCACCGCCGGGGGCCGAATCGGGCCCGCCGCCGGTGCCCGGACCGCCGCCCGCTGCGGCACCTGCATTCCCACGCGAGTCCGGTGGCGCGCCGCCGGTGCCCGGGTCCGGTCGGCCGGCCGGCGCTCCCCCGGCACCCGTCCCGGACCCGTCCGAACGCCGACGCACGGGCACGCGGCCCAGCCCGGCCACCCGCCTCACCCGCGCCCCCTCCGGCTCCCGTACCCACAGCGCCCCGCGCGTGCGGGACATGTCGCCATGGTGCCGCACCGGGCCCGGGGACGGAGGACCTACCCCGCGTGAATCGCCACAATCCGGAGCTTGCCCCGGCGCACCGCCGCCCGGCGTGGCCCCGGCGGACCACCTCCACCGGCGGCATCCGGACCGGCCCGGCACGTGAGCGACCCCGTCCGTCACCCCGCCGACCCCGCCCGTCACGTGGCCGGCCCCGCCCGTCACACGGGAGACCCTGCCCGTCGCGTGGGAGACTGGGCCGACGGCAACGACCGTGCCGCGGCCACCTGGGCCGACCGACGCCGGCGAGTCCGTGTGGCGACGGGTCCGTGCGGCGGCGGGTCCGTGCGGCGGCGGGTCCGTGCGGCGGCGGGTCCGTGCGGCGGCAGGTGTTCCACGTGGCGGCAAGGTTCCGCGTGGCGGCGCGCCGCGGGGGAACACGCGGGTCCAGGGCGCGGGAGTGCGGGTCCGGGGCCACGGGCCGCCGCGGCGGGTCGCCCCGGCCGGCGCGGTCGCGTGCCCGACAACACGCCGAACGCGCCCGTTCGCGGGTACGTTTCGCGGGAATGCAGTGCCAGCCGAGAAGTCCGTGCCTGCCGAGAGGAACCGGGTGCCCAACAATCTCACCCGCGACGAGGCGCGCGAGCGCGCCCGCCTGCTCAACGTGGCGTCCTACGACGTCGAACTCGACCTGACGACCGGCCCCGGGACCTTCCGCACGTCGACCGCGGTCACCTTCACCGCCCGCGAGCCGGGGGCGTCGACGTTCGTCGAGCTCGCCGCCGCCAAGGTCGACGAGGTCGTGCTCAACGGCAGGTCGCTGGACCCCGCCGCCGTGTTCGACGGCGAGCGCATCCGGCTCGACGACCTCGCCGAGTCCAACCGGCTCACCGTGGTGGGCGACGGCGTGTACTCGCGCACCGGGGAGGGGCTGCACCGCTTCGTCGACCCGGTCGACGAGGCCGTCTACCTGTACACCCAGTTCGAGACGTACGACGCGCACCGGATGTACGCCTGCTTCGACCAGCCCGACCTGAAGGCGACGTTCACGCTGACGGTGACGGTGCCGGCCGAGTGGTCGGCCATCTCCAACAGCGCGGTCGCGGCGGTCGCGGAGGCCGCGATCGGCGTGCGCACCATCCGGTTCCTCCCGACGCCGGTGATCTCGACGTACATCACCGCGCTCGTCGCCGGTCCCTACCACGAGGTCCGCGACCGCCACGACGGCATCGACCTCGGGTTGTACTGCCGGCGCTCGCTGGCCGAGTTCCTCGACCCGGCGGAGATCTTCGAGATCACCAAGGCCGGCTTCGACTTCTACCACCGCGTGTTCGACTACCGGTACCCGTTCGGCAAGTACGACCAGCTCTTCGTGCCGGAGTTCAACGCCGGTGCGATGGAGAACGCCGGCTGCGTGACGTTCCTGGAGGAGTACGTCTTCCGGGCCAAGGTCACCGAGGCCCGCCGCGAGCGCCGCGCGGAGACGATTCTGCACGAGATGGCGCACATGTGGTTCGGCGACCTGGTCACCATGCGCTGGTGGGACGACCTGTGGCTCAACGAGTCGTTCGCCACCTACATGTCGGTGCTGGCGCAGGTGAGCTCCACGCGGTTCACCAACGGCTGGACGACCTTCGCCAATGCGGAGAAGGGCTGGGCCTACCGGCAGGACCAGCTCTCCTCCACCCACCCGATCGTCGCCGACGCCCCCGACATGGACGCGGTGCGCACGAACTTCGACGGCATCACGTACGCCAAGGGCGCCTCGGTGCTCAAGCAGCTCGTCGCCTGGGTCGGGCAGGAGGAGTTCCTGTCCGGGCTGCGGACGTACTTCCGCCGCTACGAGTACGCGAACACCTCCCTGCGCGACCTGCTCGACGAGCTGGAGAACGCCAGCGGCCGGGAGCTGACGAGCTGGTCCGCCGAGTGGCTGGAGACGACGGGCGTCAACACGCTGCGCCCGCGCTTCTTCACCGACTCCTCGGGCCTGTTCACCTCGTTCGACGTGGTGCAGGAGCCCCCGAGCGCCCCGCCGACCGCGTCGAAGGCGCTGCGTCCCCACCGGCTCGCGATCGGCCTGTACGACCGCGACACCACCGGTGCGCTCGTCCGCCGCGAACGGGTCGAGCTGGACGTGACCGGCGAGCTGACCGAGGTGCCCAAGCTCGTCGGTGCCCGCCAGCCGGATCTCATCCTGCTCAACGACGACGACCTCACCTACGCCAAGGTCCGGCTCGACGAGCGCTCGCTGGCCACCCTCGTCGAGTCGATCGGCGCGATCTCCCAGTCGCTGCCGCGGACGCTGTGCTGGGCGGCGGCGTGGGACATGACGCGCGACGCGGAGCTCGCCGCGCGCGACTACGTCCGGCTCGTGCTGTCCGGGGTGACCGCCGAGGACGACATCGGCGTGGTGCAGTCGCTGCTTGCCAAGGCCGACCTCACCATCGACGCCTACGGCGAGCCGGCGAACCGGACGCCGGCCCTGCGGGCGCTGACCGAGCGGGCCGAGGAGCTGGCCCGGTCCGCGCCGCCCGGCAGCGACGTGCAGCTCGTCTACACGACCACGTTCGCCCGCGCCGAGGACGCCGACCAGGTGGCCCGGGTGCGGGCACTGTTCGAGGGCACCGACGTCATCGAGGGTCTCGTCCTGGACACCGAGCTGCGCTGGACGCTGCTGACCCAGCTCGTGGCCCGCGGCGTCTACGGCGACGCCGAGATCGACGCCGAGCTCGCCCGCGACCGCACCGCCACCGGCGAGAAGCGCGCGGCCACCGCGCGGGCCGCCCGCCCGAGCGCCGAGGCGAAGGCCGCCGCGTGGTCCGCGGTGATGGACTCTGACGAGCTGTCCAACCACCTGGCCGTCGCGACGATGAGCGGCTTCTGGATCTCCGACCAGCTCGAGGTGACCCGGCCGTACGTCGACCGCTACTTCGACGAGATCGGCGGGATCTGGGAGACCCGCAGCTTCGACACGGCCTCGACCATCACCCAGATGCTCTTCCCGTCCTCCGTCATCGAGCCGGAGACGGTGGCCAGGGTCGACGCGTACCTCGCCGACCGCAACCCGACACCGCCGCTGCGCCGCGCCCTGCTCGAGGGCCGCGACGGCCTCGTCCGGGCGCTGGCCGCCCGCGCCAAGGACGCCGCCGCCGGGGCGTAGGCGACCGCGACTCGGCCCACGTCGGCCGAGACGCCGTAGCAGGCGTCTCGGCCGACGTCGAGCGGGCCGGAACCGATCGTGCGTGCCCGCCGCGCGGGCGTACGGAAGCCGGGCGGCCGAGGAGGGCGATCCGCAGGGTCGGGGGGTCCGCCCCGCCGGCGTGTCCCACCGCTGGGGTCACCTCGCCTCCGTGACCGGGACCGGCTCGTCGAGGTCGAGCGCCGGCACGGTCGCCGCCGCCGGTGTCCGCGGCAGAGCGAACGCGACCAGGAGCAGGCCGATGACCATACCGGCGGCCGTGAGCAGGACCGCGGTGAACGCACCGTCGGCGAGATCGGCGCGCAGGCGATCTCCCTGCTGGTCGGCTATGTCCGCGGTGGCGACGGCGACGAGGACGGCGAGCCCGACGGCGTTGCCGATGTTCAGGGTGGTGGAGGCCATGCCGGAGGCGACGCCCTGTTCCCGCGCTGCCACTCCCGAGGCGGCCGCGATCCACATCGCCGTCCAGACCACGCCTTGGGCGATGCCGGAAAGGATCAGCCCGGGCAGCAGGACGGAGAACGACCGCGCGCTGTCGAAGCCCAGCGCGAGCACGGCGGTTCCCACCGCGCCGAAGGCGAACCCGGCCAGCAGGGTGAGGCGGGCGCCGACGGCGTTCGTCATCCGTTCGCCCACCTGGGTGCCCGTGGCGATCGCGACGGACGGGATGAGGAAGGCCAGGCCGGTGCGCAGCGCGTTGTAGCCGTGCACCTCCTGCAGCAGCAGCGTCAGGAAGTAGGGCAACGTACCGAACGTGGCCATGTAGATGAAGGTCACCGTGATGGCGACCGTCAGCGGGCGGTTGCGCAGCAACCGGAGCGCCAGCAGGGGATCCGCAGTGCGGGCCTCCAGCACGATGAATGCGGGCAGCAGGATCGCGGCGGCGACGACGCCGGCGACGACGCCACCCGAGGTCCAGCCCGACTCCGGGCCCTGGACGAGCACGAAGACCAGCATCGTCGCGCCCGCCGTCACCGTCAGAGCCCCGGGCAGGTCGAAGCGCCGGGCGGCGTGACGCGGCGCGTCGGCGGGGATGACGGCGAGGGCCGCCAGGGCGACGAGGACCGCAAGCGGCACGTTGACGAAGAAGACGGCGGACCACCCGAACGCCTGGGTGAGGACGCCGCCGAGCAGCGCGCCGACCGTCAGGCCACTTGCTCCGGCGCCGCCCCAGACCGCGAGCGCCCGGTTTCGCCGCGGACCCTCCTCGAACAGGGTGTTGATGAGGGACAGCGTCGACGGAAGCAGCAACGCGGCGCCGATTCCCTGCACCGCGCGGGCGACGACGAGCACCGCCGGCGCGCCCGCCAGGCCGCCGACGAAGGAGGAGACGGCGTAGATGGCCAGGGCCAGCACGAACATGCGACGCCGGCCCAGCAGGTCGGCCGCCCGACCCCCCAGCAGCAGGAACCCCCCGGCGAACACGGCGTAGGCGCTGACCACCCACTGCTCCGTCTGCCCCGAGAAGTGCAGGGTCTCCTTGATGTCGGGCAGGGCCACGAAGACGATGTTCAGGTCCAGCGAGAAGATCAGTTGCGCGAGGGCCAACAGCGCGAGGCTCAGGCCGAGATGGCGATGACCGGTCGTGGGCGAGCCGGCCGGCGCGGTCGAGGGCGTGGACATGTCGCGGGCACCCCTGTTCGACGAGATCCGTTGTCAGTACGACTGTACGAGTTCAAACGTACAGTTGACCGGACCGTGACGCAGGTCGATGTCGACGCAGTGTCCTCGGACGGCGATCTGTCCGCGCCGCGACCGCTTCCCTGCAGTCCTGCCGTTCGCGTACCGTCGTATCGTTCGACTACGCTGGCCGTCATGCTGAGCCAGCACCCGCTCCGTGAGCAGATCCGGCTGGAGAGCGTCCTGACGGCGCTGGGCAACTCGATCAGGCTGGAGATCGTCCGCATCCTCGACGAGGAGGGCGAGCGTTCCTGCGGCACCGTCGGGGCGAGCCTGCGCACCGAGATCTCCAAGTCCACCCTGACCCATCACTGGCGGGTGCTCCGCGACAGCGGCGTGATCTGGCAGCGCCCCGCCGGCCGGGAGAACCTGCTCTCTCTGCGTCGGGAAGATCTCGCCGTCAGGTTTCCAGGTCTGCTCGAGGCCGTGTTGCGCTCCGACGGCGCCGGCCAGTAGGACCACGGCGCCCGGTAGGACCGGCACCCCGCGTCCGTCCAGCCGGAACTCAACGCCGGCGGACTTGTCCGCATCCCGGGTCGCGCACCGTCGAAGCATGCCGGCATGCCGGTCTGCCAGCACCTGGCTGGCCCACTGGGTCGCGGTGGCGAAGGCGACGTGGCACTGTGCGGTCCTGGTCAGGCAGACCAGCGCCAGTGGCGGATCGGCGGACAGCGAGCAGAAGGAACTGGCGGCGAAGCCCCAGGGAGTACACCGCCAGCGTCGACGATGGTCACTCCGGAGGGCACAGCAATCCAGCGGGTCCGAGAAACCCGCGGTGGTGCACCGGCCCGGGACGACCGCGAGGCCGACGCGGCGATCGCGGCGCGTGGCAGGCGGGACGGTCGTCGCGCGTGTCAGGTGCGGACGAGCGAGTCGCCGGGCGGTGGGCCCGGCGCGACTCGCCGCGTCAGTGGGCCGCCGGGCTGCCGGCGGCGGGGGACGAGATGGGGGCTGCGTGGG
Source organism: Frankia alni ACN14a (assembly GCF_000058485.1). Lineage (NCBI taxonomy): Bacteria > Bacillati > Actinomycetota > Actinomycetes > Frankiales > Frankiaceae > Frankia > Frankia alni. Next base: position 2,002,546 of record NC_008278.1, on the reverse strand, counting down.
CGGGGGCGGCCGGGCCGGCCGCCTCGCCGAGCTGGCGGATGCCGGTCGTGAGGCCGCCTACCAGGTCTCCCAGGGAGAAGCTGGACGTCATCGTGAGCGCGGCGAGCCCGGAGGCGGAGTCGCTGATGCGCTTGCGGGCGGCCGGCGTGGTGGCGACCCGCACGAAGCACTGCCCCGGCGAGACGAGGATGAGCACGGCGGGATCCCGGGCCGGGTCCTCGACGAGGGTCGACAGGATCCGCTCCGCGGCGAGCCGCACGTCGCCGCGCACCGACCCGAGCCGGACGCCGAAGCGGACGCCGCTGTGCTTCTGGGCGAGTTCCAGCGCCCGGTTCAGCCGCTCGAGCTGCTCCGAGGTGAACGCCTCACCAGTTGCCACTGGCACCACCCGCGCCGGGGACGGCCCTGGGGGTCCGCTCGCCCTCGATCTCCTCCGGCTTGGTGCCGATCCAGACCTCGTCGTGCTCCCAGGGCTGACCCGGCCGGTAGCGCGTCGGCCCGCTCTTGCGGCTGGACCAGGCGGCGAGCAGGATCGCGACCAGGAACCCGCCGACGATCGCGCCACCGTAGATCCCCCAGGTCTGCAGGGCGGTGAGCGGGTCGGGGTTGTACTTGGTTCCGATCTCCCCCGCGGAGGCGGTGGCCGCGAAGACCGGCAGCGCGAACAGCGACAGGCCGCCGATGGTCAACACCCGGCGCAGGGCGGTGCCGCGACGCGACGCCGGGCGGCCGCCCGACCCTCGCGGCGAATGGAACATACCGGCGAGGGGCAGCCAGCGGGACCAGCGCGGTTGGCGTGGAGTCACGCAGCGAAGGTTACCGGGAAGTGGGTCGAGGGTCCTCTTTCAGGGGTGCCGACGGTCCCCGCCCGGGGGTGAGAAAGGCCCCACCGGTACCGGATGCGCCGCGGACCTCGGCCAGCAACGCGCCGAGTCGCGCCACCGCGGGGTCGGTGCGCAGGCGTTCCACCGTGACCTCCTCGCCGTCGGCGTCGCGCACGGGCAGCCGCCAGTTGGGGTAGGCGTCGACCGTCCCGGGCAGGTTGGGCTGGTGCAGGTCGCCGAGGGCGTCGCCGGGGGCGGCCAGCACGATGCGGCACGGTGAGCGCACCAGCAGCCGGTGCAGGGCGAAGGCGAGTTCGGTACGGGCCGCTGTCGTGAACTGCGCCCCGCCCCCGGTCACCTCGGCCGGCCCCGTCACCTTGGCCGGCCCCGTCACCTCGGCCAGCCCCGTCAGCCCCTCGGCCTGCAGCAGGTCGAGCAACGCGTCCCGCTCGGCGCGCCAGCCGGCGGTCTCCGCCTGCTCGGACCGTCCGAGCAGGCCCAGCCCGGCCCGAAGCCGCACGTGCTCACCTTCGAGATAGCCCGCCGCGGTGGGCAGGTCGTGCGTGGTGACGCTGGCCATCGTCGCCGCCCGGTACCGCGCCGGCGGCAGCGGGCGGCCGGCGTCGTCCTGCTCGAACCACAGCACCGTGGACCCGAGCACCCCCGTACGCGCCAGCGTGGTCGCCACGGACGGTTCGACGGTGCCCAGATCCTCGCCCACGACGACGGCACCGGTCCGCGCGGCCTCCAGGGCAACCAGCCCGAGCATCGCCTCGGCGTCGTACCGGACGTAGGTGCCGTTCGCCGCTCCGGCCCCCGACGGGATCCACCACAGCCGGAACAGGCCGAGGATGTGGTCCACCCGCAGCCCCCCGCCGCGGCGCAGCACCGCCGCCACCATCTGCCGGAACGGTGCGTACCCGGTGTCGGCCAGCGCCTGCGGTCGCCAGGGCGGCAGTCCCCAGTCCTGGCCCTGCTGGTTGAACGTGTCGGGTGGGGCCCCCACCGTGGCGTCGACGGCGAGGACGTCCTGCAGGGCCCAGGCGTCCGCCCCGCCCGGATCGACCCCGACCGCGAGATCGTGCACGATCCCCGCGGCCATCCCGGTGCCGCGGGCGGCGGCCTGCGCCGCGGCGAGCTGGTCGTCGCAGCGCCGCTGCAGCCAGGCGTGGAAGGCGATGCGGTCGGCCAGCTCGACGCGGGCGGCCGCGACGGCGGGTGTGCCGGGATGCGCGAGCTGCGCGGGCCACGCCCGCCAGTCCGGCCCGTGCCGCTCGGCCAGCGCGCACCAGGTCGCGAAGTCGGCCAGCCCCGCAACGGCAGCATCCGTGTCGGCGGCCTGCGGGTCGACGGCCTGCGGGTCGACGGCCTGCGGGTCGACGGCGTCGGGGTCGGCGGCGCCGCGCGCGGCCCGGAACAGCAGCTCCAGCGCGGTGGACTTCGCCCGCCAGACGGCGTCGCGGTCGAGCAGGCCGTCCGGGCGACCGTCCCGGCGGGCCGCACGGGCGAGCTCGTCGACGGCGGCCCGGGTCTGCTCGTCGACCCGCGCGTACTCGGGCGTCGCCTCGGGTCGCAGGTAGAGCGGCGCGGCGAAGCGGCGACTGACCGGTGAGTAGGGCGACGCGGCGACCGGCAGGGTCGGGGCGGCGGCATGCAGGGGATTGACGAGCAGCACGTCCGCACCCGCCCGGCCGGACCAGTCGGCGAGGTCGGCGAGGTCGGCGTAGTCACCCATGCCCCAGGAGGACGCCGACCGCAGCGCGTAGAGCTGGATCATCCAGCCCCAGGCCCGCGCCGGCTCGGCGAGCGCCGAGGGCCCGGGCACCGCGTCCGGCACGGCGACGAGCGCACAGCGCAGACGCCGCGCCCCCACCGCGACGTGCAGCACGTGGTCGCCCAGCGGCAGCCCGGCGGGCAGGGCGAGCGGCCGGGCCTCCCACGACTCGCCGTCGAGGCTGCGGCGTTCGGTGGGCTCGCCCGGCGGGTCGAGGGGGATCCGCCGGCCGGTGTCGAGTTCCAGTTCGGCCCGTGCCACGGCGCCCGCGGGCAGGTGCACGACGATCGGGCGCGGCGCGGCGGCCGACACCACGGCGCAGGCCGGCAGCCGGCGCCGCCAGGGCGCCTCCCGGGCCTCGGCGAGGGCCGCCGCCGGGTCGCTCGGGTCGATCCCCAGCAGACGCAGGACCGCCCGTACGGTCTGCGGCGCGACCCGCACGAGCGCCCCCTCGGCGTCGCGGTACGAGGTCGCGACTCCGGCCACCTCGGCAAGCTCGGCGAGCTCCCGGACGGCCGGTGCCGTCCACTCCTCGGCCGGATCCGCGGGCTGCGCCACCGCCGCATCGACACCCAGGGCCGCCGGGGCCGGTGCCACCGGACCGGCCACCGCCGGCCCAGGTGCTCCCGGGCCAGGTGCCGCACGTGACCGCACGGGCACGGAATGGTCGGGCGGCACGGACCGGGCGGAATCGTCTGGGCTCACGGACCAGGATTCTCCGCCGCGGGACCCGGCCGGGACGCACCGTCCGCCGGCGTCGGGGCCGGCGAGCCTGTGGTAGGAGCGGCGCCGGTGCGGCTCCAGGGCGAGGAGACCGGGTCGGGAGACGGCGGCGGCCGCCACGCCAGATCGGCATCCGTGGCCGAGAGGCCGCCCGCGAGGGTCAGCGCGTCTCGGGGGTCCGAGGGGTCGGGGATCGCCGGCGGCAGCCGCATCCGTAGCAGGGCCCCGCCGCTCGGTGAGCCCTCCGCGACCACGGTGCCGCCGTGGGTCTGCACGGCGTCGGCGACGATCGCGAGGCCGAGCCCGGATCCCGGCAGCCCACGCGCCGAGGTGGCCCGGTAGAACCGATCGAAGACCTGAGCCCGCTCCTGCGGGGCGATGCCCGGGCCGTCGTCGGCGACGGTGACCTCGCCGTCGCGGGTGCGCACCCGCACGACCGACGCCGGCGGCGAGAACTTCACCGCGTTGTCGAGCAGGTTGGTGACGGCTCGTTCGAGCATGTTCGCCCGGCCGTCGACCGGGGAGCTCGCGGCGTCGACCTCGATGCGGATGCCCTTGCCGGTGGCGCGTCGACGCACGCGTTCCGCGGCGGCGGCGACGATCTCGGCCAGGTCGAGCCGCTCCACATCCTCGGTGGGCACCTCGTCCCGGGCGAGCTCGACGAGCTCGCTGACCAGCCCGGACAGCTCGCGCATCTGGGCGTCCACATCGCGCAGCAGAGCCGCGCGGTCGGCCGCGGGCAGCGCACGGTGCGGGTTCGCCTCGGCGCGCAGCAACAGCTCGATGTTGGTCCGCAGGCTGGTCAGGGGGGTGCGCAGCTCGTGGCTGGCGTCGTCGACGAGCTGGCGCTGGCGGGCCCTGGAGGCCTCCAGGGCCCGCAGCATGCTGTTGAGACTCTCCGCGAGCCGGGTGATCTCGTCGGCCCCGGTGACGGGGATCAGCGCCGAGAGGTCCTGGGTGCGGGCCACCTCCTCGGCGGCCGCGGCGGCGGCGTCGACGGGTTTCAGGGCCGCCCGGGCCACGATCCGCCCGGCCAGCGCCGAGCCGACGACCCCGACGACCCCGACGACCCCGACGACGAGCAGCACCAGCCCGAGATCGCGCAGTGTCCGGTCGACATCGGTGGTCGGACGGGCGAGTTGGAGTGCCCCGCCGGACGCCGGGCGCTGCAGCGGGACCGTGACCAGCCGGTAGGACTGGCCGTCGACGGTGATCGTGCGCAGGTTCTGGGTCCGTTCCCGGCGGGCGACCTCGGCGTCGGCGGCGTCGACCGGGATCCGCACGCTGTTCCAGGACGACACGGCGTTCTGCAGCGGGTTGCCGCCGGCGTCGAGGAACTGGCCCTCCAGGCCGAAGCTGAACGCCTGCAGGCCGAGTCCCAGGCCCAGCGAGTTGGTCTGGATGGTGTCCGCGGACGCCTCCGCCTGCTCGATGAGCTGGTCGTCGATGGCCTGGTTGAGCACGATGCTGGTGGCGCCGAGGGAGACCCCGGCGACCACCGCGACGGCGGCGGCCACCGCCATGCCCACGAGCAGTGCGAGCCGCGCCCGCAGGGTGAGCCGGCCCAACGGCGAGGAGAACCTGAGCCGGGATCGCTGCTTCGGCCCGACCCGGGCGGCGAACCCGGCTCGCGGGGCGGCGCCCCCCGGCAGGCCGGACTCACCCCCGGCGGGCGCACCACCACCGACCGGTCCGCCGGCACCACCGACCGGTCCGCCGGCACCACCGGCCGGTCCGCCGGCACCACCGACCGGTCCGCCGGCACCGGCGGGCGCCGGAAAGGCGGGCAACGGCCGCCCCCAGGACGGCGGCGCCGCACCGCGTGCCGGCGAACCGCCGCCGGCTCGCGTCACCCGCGGTCCCCCGCCGGCTCACGCAGCACGTAACCGACACCGCGCACGGTGTGCAGCAGCCGCGGTTCGCCGCCCGCTTCGAGCTTGCGTCGCAGGTAGCTCACGAAGACCTCCAGCGAGTTGGAGGTGGGGCCGAAGTCGTAGCCCCAGACCCTCTCCATGATCATTGAGCGGGACAGCACCTGCCGCGGATGGCTGAGGAACAGCTCCAGCAGTTCGAACTCGGTCTTGGTCAGGGTCAGTTCCCGCTCGCCCCGGGTCACCTGCCGGCTGGCCTGATCCAGGCTCACGCCGCCGTAGCGCAGCACCGAGTCGGCGAGCGCACCCGGCCCGCCGGCGCCGCCCGCCCCGGCGGCCCGGGCGGCGAGCGCCGCCCGGCGGGTCAGCGCCCGCAGCCGGGCGAACAACTCCTCCAGCGCGAACGGTTTGACCAGGTAGTCGTCGGCGCCGACGTCGAGACCGCTGACCCGATCGGCCAGGCCGTCCCGCGCGGTCAGCATGAGCACCGGGACGTCGTCGCCGCGGGCCCGCAACTGGCGGCAGGTCTCCAGCCCGTCGATGCGAGGCATCATCACGTCGAGGACCACGATGTCCGGCTGGTCACGGCACACCGCGTCGAGGGCGTCCGCGCCGTCGACCGCGGTCGTCACCTCATAACCCTCGAACCGGAGCGAGCGCTCCAGGGACTCCCGGACAGCCGCGTCGTCGTCCACCACCAGTACCCGCACGGTTCCAGTCTGCCTGGGCACGAGGGGCAGGTGGCCGGCTGCCGGCCCGTCTCAGGAACACCTACCGCGATCTTCAGGCCGGCTTCAGCCGGCCCGCCGGCCCGGATCCCCGGCTGCGACGGGGATCCGCCGGTGGCGCGGCGGTCCGGCGGCGCACGGCGAGGCCCCGGACGGGCTCACCCGGAACGCGACGGGCTCGGCGGGTCCAGCCGCGGCCGCGGCAGGTCCTCGGTGATCGAGCCGCCCGGCAGCCCCGCCCCCGAGCCGTCGTCCTCGGTCTCGTCGTCGTCGCGCTCCTCCTCGTCGTCGTCGACCACGGTCACCTCGCTGCGCTGGACGGTGCCGAGGGCGATGCCGGCGTCGCTGAGCGCCGTGCGCACCCGCTCCCGCAGCTCGCGGGCCACCTCCCACTGTTTCAGCGGCTGGGTCTTGATCGCGAGGCGCAGGGAGTAGCCGTCGGCGGTCATGGTCTCCATGCCCCACACCTCCGGCTCGGCGAGGATGAGGCTGCTCCATCGGGGGTCCGCCCACAACTCGTCGGCGGTGCGGCCGAGCACCCGCTTGGCCTCGCCGACCTCGGTGTCGTAGTCGAGCGGGACATCAAGCACGGTCCTCGCCCATTGCTGACTCTTGTTACCGATCCGGGTGATCTCACCATTACGGACGTACCAGACGGTTCCCTCGACATCCCGCAGCCTCGTCATCCGCAGGCTCACCGCCTCGACGGTGCCCGAGACGGCGCCGACGTCGATGACGTCACCCACGCCGTACTGGTCTTCGAGCAGCATGAACATCCCGGACAGGAAGTCGCGGACGAGGTTCTGCGCGCCGAAACCGACGGCGATTCCCAGGACGCCGGCACTCGCGACGATGGGCGCGAGATTGATGCCCAGCTCACCCAGGATGCTCAGGAATGCCAGGCCGAAGACGAAGATGGAGGTCACGCTGCGCAGCAGCGAACCGACCGTCGCGGCCCGCTGCCGGCGCCTTTCCATCAGTACCGTCGGATCCCCGAACGCGCCCAGCAGCGTCCCGGCACGGGAACCACGGAAGAGCCCGCCGCCGCCCCCGGAGCCGGCCCGTTCCGTGGTCCGTCGGATGAACCTGTGCAGCAGCGCCCGCACCACGAGGGCGATCAGCAGGATGAGGATGATCCTGATCGGGGTGCCCAGGAACACCTCGGCGCCGGAGGCAAGATAGTTACTGTGCGTAGCGTTGTAGACGGTCCGACAGAGCAGGCCGGGACTGGTCCCGCAGGCGTCGCGCAGGGCGTTGGCGACCCCCTCGAGCGAGACCAGCGGATCGGTCGTCGCCGACGGACTCGGCGAGGGTGACGGGGTTGCCGTCGCGGCGGCGGACAGCGGGCCCGCCGACGCGGCGGGCGACGGCGAGGCGGACAGCAGCATCCCCAGGCCGGGGATGAGCGGTTGGGCCAGCAGGGACGGGGCGGGCGTCACGACGTCGGTCATCCTTCCTGTTGGTTCCGTCGGTCATGGCGGCATCGGCGGTCACGGCGGTGTCGGCTGCCGTGGGCGGTCAGGGCGACCGCGGGCGGCGGTCGTGGCGGCCCTGGCGGTCGCGACACCACCGGGGCGGCCGATCCGCGGCATGGCGCGCCCATGCTCGGGGGGCGACGATCGAGATCAGTCTCGCCCATGGGGACGGCCCATCGGTGCCCACCCCCGGAGCAGGCCAACGGGCGACCACGCGCCGCCATGATGACCCCGCTCACACTGGATCGACGGAGAGTGGCCAAAAGCTCACCGATTGATGGGCGGAGAGTGACAAAGGCCACCAGATATGTGCAGCGCCACGGCACAAAAGCCGATGACCATGCAAACAGGCTCGCGTTCTGCCGCCGAAGACGGTTGACTGTCCATTGTCACCGGAGACGCTTGGGCAGAACGGCCCGCAAAGGGCCCTCGGTGGGCAGGAGGTCGGCGCGTGGCGGAGGCGCTGGTTCTCAATGCCACGTACGAGCCTCTGTGCGTGGTGTCGCAAAGGCGCGCGCTTGTCCTGGTCCTGACCGACAAGGCCGTGATGGTCGAATCGGCGGGCCAGGTTCTTCGGTCCTCGACGACGTCCGTCGACGTCCCGATCGTGGTCCGGTTAGCGCGTTTCGTCCGGGTGCCATACCGCTCGCAGGTCCCGCTGACCCGCAAGGGTGTGCTGGCGCGCGATCATCACCGGTGCGTGTACTGCAATGCGCCGGCAACATCGCTGGACCACGTCATTCCACGCTCCCGTGGGGGCGCGCACGTGTGGGAGAACGTCGTGGCGGCCTGCGGTCGCTGCAACCATGTCAAAGCCGACCGCGCCGTGGCTGATCTTGGCTGGCGGCTCCGCACGGCCCCCCGAGCGCCGAGCGGAGCCGCCTGGCGCATTCTGGGGTCCCGACGGATGGATCCGCGCTGGTCGGCCTACCTGAGCACGGACGTGACCGAGGCCGCCTCCGCCTGAGGCACCGGCGGCACCTGGCCCGACCGGTCCCGGGTACGCGCCGTCGGCGCTGGGCAGGTAGGCGGTGTGCGCATCCTCGTCACCGGGGCGACCGGCTACATCGGTGGCCGGCTCGCCCCCCGCCTGCTCGACCAGGGGTACGACGTGCGGGCGATGACCCGCGATCCGGCCCGCCTGCGCGGCGTCCCCTGGGCGGCCCGGGCGCAGGTGGTCCAGGCCGACGCCCGCGACCCGGCCTCCCTGCCGGCGGCGATGTCCGGTGTCGACGTCGCCTACTACCTCATCCACTCCATCGACGCGGGCGGGGACTTCTCCGCGGTGGACCGCCAGGCGGCGAGCGCCTTCGCCGCCGCCGCCCGCTCGGCCGGGGTGCGGCGCATCGTCTACCTCGGCGGGCTGAGCCCGGCGGGCGGCGAGGAGGGCCTGTCCGCGCATCTGAGCTCCCGCCAGGAGGTCGCGAGGATCCTGCTGGACTCCGGGGTCCCCACCATCGTGCTGCGGGCGGCGGTCATCATCGGCAGCGGCAGTGCGTCGTTCGAGATGCTGCGCTACCTCACCGAACGGCTGCCGGTGATGCTGACCCCCCGCTGGGTGCGCACCCGCATCCAGCCGATCGCGGTCCGCGACGTGCTGTACTACCTGATCGGCGCGCTGGGGGTGCCCACGGAGGTCAACCGGTCGTTCGACGTGGGCGGCCCGGACATCCTGACCTACGCGGAGATGATGCAGCGTTTCGCGGCGGTGGAGGGGCTGCGCAGGCGGATCATCATCCCGGTGCCGGTGCTGTCGCCCGGGCTGTCGTCGCTGTGGGTCGGCGTCGTCACCCCGGTGCCCAAGGCCATCGCAAAGCCCCTGGTCCGGTCGCTGCGCACCGAGGTCGTGGTCCGCGACGGGCACGCGGTACGTCGGTGGATCCCGGACCCGCCGGACGGGCTGATGCCCTTCGACACCGCGGCCGCCTACGCGCTCGCCCGCGTCCGCGAACGCGGCGTCGAGACCCGCTGGTCGACGGCGGTCTGGCCGACCCGCTCGCCCACCCGGACCGCGCGGCGGGCCGCGCGGCCGAAGCCGGTGGGGACCACCGCGAAGGCGGCCGGGACCGCAGAGCCGGCAGGGACCGTGCGGACCGCCGGGACCCTGTCGCCGTCGATCCTGGGGACCGCGGCCGGCCGCGGCAGCGTGACCTGCGCCCCCCGCCCGCCCGGCGAGCCGACCTTCACGGATCCGCACTGGACCGGCGGGGCGCTCTACGTCGACGAGCGCAGCATGCCGGTGGCCGCCCCGCCAAACCGGCTCTGGCGGGTCATCGAGGGCATCGGCGGCGAGAACGGCTGGTACTCGTGGCCGCTGGCCTGGTCGGCCCGCGGCTGGCTGGACACCGTGCTGGGGGGCGTCGGCCTGCGCCGCGGCCGGCGGGACCCGCAGCGGGTGCGCGTCGGCGAGGCGCTGGACTTCTGGCGCGTCGAGGAGATCGAGCCCGGCCGGCTGCTGCGGTTGCGGGCGGAGATGAAGATGCCCGGCGACGGCTGGCTGGAGCTGCGTGCCGCCGTCGGCGACGACGGCGGCACGGTCTACCGGCAGCGGGCCATCTTCCTGCCCCGCGGGCTGCCCGGCCAGCTCTACTGGTGGGCGGTCAGCCCCTTCCACGCGGCCGTGTTCGGCGGCATGCTGCGCAACATCGTGCGTACCGCCGAGGCGACCCGGGTGTCCCCCGCAGCGACCGCTCGCCGCTGAGAGACGGACGGCGCTGAGGGCCGGGCGGCGCTGAGGGCCCGGTGGTCAGCTCCAGCCCCGGCCCTGGGCCGGCGGGTCGGGGGGCAACGGCCCGAGCCCCGGGGGGCCCGACATCGGCGGCGGTTCGGAGCCGGCCGGCAGCCGGCCCCCGATGCCACGTCCCGGCCCGTCGGGAATCTCGATGTCGAACCAGACGCGCTTACCGCCCGGGGTCGTCTCGACGCCCCAGGCCAGCGACAGCGCCTCCACCAGCAGCAGGCCCCAGCCCGACTCGGGGTCGGGCTTGTTCGCCGCCGCCGCACCCGGACGCGGCAGGTGGCCGCCCTCGCGGTCCTCGACGCTGATCCGCAGCCGGCCCGGCTCCAGCGACGCCCGCAGCACCAGGTCGCTGCGCGCGTGCAGAACCGCGTTCGTCACCACCTCGCTGACCAGCAGGGTCGCGTCCTCGACCGAGGTGATGCCGTAGTCGAGCATCACGTCGCGCATCGCCATCCGAGCCTGGCCGGCCGAGGCGGCCACCGCGGGCAGCGCCAGCTCGAGCAGCGGCGGGTTCACCGCCTGGGTGGTCAGCACCACCATGGCCGTGTCGTCGTCGGTGCGGGCCGGCAGGTCGGCGGCGATCAAGCACCGTTCGAGCAGCGAGCGGGCCGTCTCCTCGGCCGGACCCTCGCCCGTGCCGGCGACCGTGTCCGGGCCGAACCAGCTCCGCGCGGCGAAGCTGTCGCCGCGGGCGCGGCGGCGCCGATCCGCCCCGGCGCGGCGTTCGCCCCCGACACGGCGATCCGGGCCGGTGCGCCGGTCCCGGCCGCTGCGACGGTCGGCCATGCCCGGCGGCGGGCCGAGGGAGGGTCCGGGCGCCCGCCGATCGACCCAGGCGCCGGTCGACGCCTCGCCGGGCCTGCCGGAGCCGCCGGCCAGGGTGCCGCCCGACGCGTCCCCCCCTGCGGCGTCCGCGGCGTTGCCGTTCGCCGCGGCCTGGCCGGCCCGCGCGGCGGCCACCCGGGCACGCTGCTCGATCAACCCGCGGCGCAGGTTCTCCAGGCCGTCGACCAGCGGCCGGCGCCGCGACTCCACCAGCCCGTCGGTGAACATCACCAGCGCCGAACCCGGCGGCAGGGTCACCGTCGTCTCGCTGAAGCCGCCGCCCTCGCCGACGCCGAGCGGCAGGCCGGGGTCGAGCACCAGATAGTCCGGGTCCTCGTCGGGCAGGATCACCAGCGGGGCCGGATGCCCGGCGCTGGCGATGGTCGCCCGGCCGGTGTGCCGGTCGTAGACCGCGTAGATGCAGGTGGCGAGCTGCAGGCCGGGCAGCAGGCCGACGACCCGGTCCAGCCGGGTGAGGACCTCCGCGGGGCACCAGTCCTCCAGCGCGTAGGCCCGCAGCGCCGCGCGGAGCTGGCCCATCACCGCGGCGGCCCGCAGCCCGCGGCCCATCACGTCGCCGATGGCGACCCCCACCCGGCCGCCGGACAGCGGGATCACGTCGTAGAGGTCGCCGCCGACCTCGGTGCCCGCCGTCCCCGGCCGGTACTCCATGGCGATCTCGACACCCTCGAGGGCGGGTGGATGGGCCGGCAGCAGCGAGCGCTGCAGGGTCAACGCCGACTCCTGGGCCTCCTTGAAGCGCAGGGCGTTCTCCAGCGCCAGGGCGCCGCGGCGGGCCAGATCCTCCAGCAGGGTGACCTCGGCGTTGGTGTAGAAGCCCTCGCGCCGGCCGACGGTGATGGCGCCGAGGATCCGCCCGTGCACCGACAGCGGCACGTTCACCGTCGGGCCGCCCTGGATGCGACGGAACTGCTGGTAGGCGAGCTCGTGCGGGAACGACATCTTGGCTCGTAGATCGTCGAAATCGGGCAGGCAGTAGGTCTGCCCGTTGCGCAGCACGACGCCGGGCGGGAACTCGTCGGCGAGCCTGGGCGGGCGGGTGGCGACGATCGCCCGCATGATCTTGTCGACCTTCGGGTCGACGAAGACGGTGGCACCCAGCCGCACGTCGTCGCCGTCGCGGACCCAGACCATCGCGCCGGTGCCGAAGCGGGGCACCGCGAGCCCGGCGAGCAGGTCGGGGACGTGCTCCGGATCGAGGGTGCCGCCAAGGACGAGCCCGGCGTCGGCCAGGAACGACGCCGGCGAGCCCTCCGGCCCGTCCCGGCCGTCGCTGCTCGGCCCGCCCCACAGGACGCGGACGATCCCCCGGGCGCCGCGCAGGCCCGCGGACGCCGAGCGGCGCACCTGCTGCGACATCCGGGCGGCCGCCTGCGAACCCAGGGCGATCCCGGCATCCGCCGCGGCGGTGATTGCGGACATGCCGGACGAACTCCCAGTGACGGGTTCGGACGTCGGGGCTGGATCCCCCCGCCCCCGACCGAATCCGACTCCCGGGACTGTGCCGTAACGGCCAGTCACCTCGTCCACCCGCGGAAGTCTAGTTCGGTAACCGGATATCGCGCATCGCGAGAACGTCGACCCGAGCCGGGAGCAGTACCCCATCGCCATCCCTTCGCGCGCTCAGACCGGGTTTGCCGCCGCCGAGCCGCCACCGGAGGAGCATGTGTCGCACCAGGACGGCCGTCCGACCGACCGCACCCGGAAGGTCGCGGCGGTGGGACAGCCCGGGGCCGCCGGCCCGGACAGGGCCCCGCGTACGGGCGGGGCGGCGGGTCCGGGCGGGGCAGGCCCGGCGGGCCCGGGGTGCTCGGTGCGCCGCCGGAGGCCAGGAGGGACGGCGGGTCCGTCGGCGTCCCGGCGTCGGCGACGGCGCCCGGGTGGGTATCGGTCCCCGCAGGACCAAGGGCATCAGGAAGGATCACATGGGGATACATCATTCCAGTACTGACTATTCCACGATTGGATCGAGTTCTGGTAACAGGGGGGAAACCCCCCGTTCGGCTCCGGCCGGTGTCGGCAACCGGAATGCCGAGTGGTGGCGGCGGGCGGTGCTGTACGAGGTCTACCTGCGCAGCTTCGCCGACTCGGACGGCGACGGCGTCGGGGACCTCACCGGCCTGCGCCAGCACCTGCCGGTCCTCGCCGAGCTGGGCGTCGACGCCCTGTGGATCACACCCTTCTACCCGTCGCCGATGGCCGACCACGGCTACGACGTCGCCGACCACCGCGAGGTCGACCCGCTGTTCGGCAGCCTCGCCGATCTCGACGCGCTGCTCGCCGACGCCGCCGACGCCGGTCTCGCCGTCCTCGTCGATCTGGTCCCGAACCATTCCAGCTCGGCGCATCCGGCCTTCCAGGCGGCGCTGGCGGCCCCGGCGGGCGGACCCGAGCGGGAGCTGTACATCTTCCGGGACGGGCGGGGAGCGGACGGCGGCGAGCCCCCGAACAACTGGGTGTCCGTCTTCGGCGGTCCGGCCTGGACCCGGGTCGGCGACGGCCAGTGGTACCTGCACCTGTTCGACGCCGAGCAACCCGACTGGAACTGGGACCATCCCGCCGTGCGGGCCGATCACGAGGCGACCCTGCGCTTCTGGCTCGACCGGGGCGTCGACGGCTTCCGCATCGACGTCAGCCACGGCCTGGTCAAGGACGGCGAGCTGCGCGACAACCCACCCGGCCCGGTGATCGACGGCAGCGGGTTCCGGGAGGAGGGCGAACCGCGGGTCTGGGACCAGGACGGCGTGCACGAGATCTACCGGACCTGGCGGACGATCACCGACGAGTACGCCGCCCGGGACGGCCGGCCCCGGGTGCTGATCGGCGAGACCTGGGTGCGCGACCCGGCGCGCCTGGCCCGCTACGTCCGCCCCGACGAGCTGCACCTGACGTTCTCGTTCTCCCTGCTGACCGTCCCGTGGTCGGCGGCGGACTGGCGGACGGTGATCGACGCCGAACGCGCGGCGCTTGCGGCGGTCGGCGCGCCGGCCACCTGGGTGCTGGCCAACCACGACGTGGTGCGTCCGGTGACCCGCTACGGGGGCGGGGAGGTCGGCACCCGCCGCGCCCGGGCCGCACTGCTGACCCTGCTCGCGCTGCCCGGCGTCGCCGTGCTCTACCAGGGCGACGAGCTGGCGCTGCCGCAGGCCGACGTGCCGCCGGCGGCCCGCCAGGACCCGGCGTGGACCCGCTCGGGGGGCACGGTGGCGGGCCGGGACGGCGCCCGCGTGCCGCTGCCCTGGTCCGGCGACGCGCCGCCGTACGGGTTCACCGTGGACGGCGTCGAGCCGTGGCTGCCGCAGCCGGCCGACTGGGCCGGGTTCGCGGTGCTCGCCCAGGCCGCGGATCCGCTGTCGACATGGCTGCTCACGCGCGGGGCGCTCGCGCTGCGCCGGGCCCTGCCGCATCTGCGCGGCGACGAGCTGCGCTGGCGCGACGACGCACCCGCGGGCTGCCTCGCCTTCGACCGGACGACCGCCGACCGGGAGACCGCCGAACGGGCGACCGCCGAACGGGCGACCGCCGAACGGGCGACCCCGGGGTCGCCCACCTCGGTGGGGGCGGCGCGTATGACGTGTGTGACGGCGATGGGGCGGGAGGTGACGATCGACCTGAGCGGCCGGCTGGTGCTTGCGAGCGGACCTGTGGCTTACGACGGCGCGACGCTGACGCTGCCACCGGACACCACGGCGTGGGTCGCGCCCCGTGCGGGCTGAGAGCGCAGCGGCGGGCCGGATGCGCGCCGATGTGACGCACAATGGAGGCGTGAGCCAGCCCCCCACACCGGCCCAGCCCACCACCACGACCTTCTTCGACGCGGTCGGTGGTGAACCGACGTTCCGCAGGCTGGTCGCGCGGTTCTATCAGGGGGTGGCGAACGATCCGGTGCTGCGTCCGCTGTATCCGGAGGACGACCTGGCGGGGGCGGAGGATCGCCTGCGCCTGTTCCTCATCCAGTACTGGGGCGGCCCGAGCGACTACCAGGAGCTGCGGGGCCACCCGCGGCTGCGGATGCGGCACGTGCCGTTCGCGATCGGCCCGGCGCAGCGCGACGCGTGGCTCGTCGTGATGCGCGCGGCGGTCGACTCCCTGGGCCTGCCGCCCGACCAGTACAAGACGCTCTGGGACTACCTGCAGATGGCGGCGAACTCGCTGCAGAACCGCGCCGACTGAGCCCGCCGACGACGGCACCGCCGACGACAGCACCGCCGCCACCCGGGCTGCTTTCCCGGCCCGGGTGGCGGCGAGGCGTCAGTCGCGCGTGAGCTTGCGGTAGGTGACGCGGTGCGGGCGGGCGGCCTCCTGGCCGAGCCGCTCGATCTTGTTTGTCTCGTAGTCGGCGAAGTTGCCCTCGAACCAGAACCAGCGGGCCGGGTCCTCGTCGGTGCCCTCCCAGGCGAGGATGTGGGTGGCGACCCGGTCGAGGAACCAGCGGTCGTGGGAGACGACCACGGCGCAGCCGGCGAACTCCAGCAGCGCGTCCTCCAGCGAACGCAGGGTCTCCACGTCGAGGTCGTTGGTGGGCTCGTCGAGGAGCAGCACGTTGCCGCCGCGCTTGAGGGTCAGGGCGAGGTTGAGCCGGTTGCGCTCGCCACCGGACAGCACGCCGACGGGCTTCTGCTGGTCCGGGCCCTTGAATCCGAACGACGACACATACGCCCGGCTGGGGAAGTCGACCTTGCCGACGACGATGTGGTCGAGGCCGTCGGAGACGACCTGCCAGACGTTCTTCTTCGGGTCGAGACCGGCCCGGGACTGGTCGACGTAGGCGATGTCGACGGTGTCACCGATGACGAGGCTGCCCGCGTCGGGGGTCGCCTGCCCGGTGATCATCGTGAACAGCGTGGTCTTGCCGACCCCGTTGGGGCCGATCACGCCGACGATGCCACCACGCGGCAGGGTGAACGACAGGTCCTCGATGAGCGGACGGCCGTCGAACCCCTTGGCCAGGCCCTTGGCCTCGATGACCTGGTTGCCCAGCCGCGGGCCGGGCGGGATCTGGATGTCCTCGAAGTCGCGCGGACGAGCCCGGTCCGCCTCGGCGGCCAACTCCTCGTAGCGGGACAGACGTGACTTGCTCTTGGTCTGGCGGGCCTTCGGGTTGGAGCGGACCCACTCGAGTTCCTGGGCGAGGACCCGGCGCCGCTTGGCGTCCTTCTGGCCCTCGACCTTGAGCCGAGCGGCCTTGGCCTCCAGGTAGGTGGTGTAGTTGCCCTCGTAGGCGTGGGCACGGCCCCGGTCGAGCTCGAGAATCCAGCCGGCGACGTTGTCGAGGAAGTACCGGTCGTGGGTGACGGCGAGCACGGCGCCGGCGTAGCGGGCCAGGTGCTGCTCGAGCCAGGCGACGCTCTCCGCGTCGAGATGGTTGGTCGGTTCGTCGAGCAGCAGCAGGTCGGGCGCCTCGAGCAGCAGCTTGCACAGGGCGACCCGACGCCGTTCACCGCCGGACAGCAGCGACACGTCGGCGTCGCCCGGGGGCAGCCGCAGCGCGTCCATCGCCTGGTCGAGCTGGCTGTCGAGCTCCCAGGCGTTGGCGGCCTCGATCTTGTCGATGAGCTCGGCCTGCTCGGTGAGCAGCGAGTCGAAGTCCGCGTCGGGCGCGGACATCTTCTCGTTGATCTCCTCGTAGCGGGCGAGCACCCGACGGATCTCGCGCACCCCGTCCTCGACGTTGCCGCGAACGTCCTTGGTCTCGTCGAGCGCCGGCTCCTGGGCGAGCATGCCCACGGAGTAGCTGGGGCTGAGGATCGCCTCGCCGTTGCTCGGTTGGTCGAGCCCAGCCATGATCTTGAGCAGGGACGACTTCCCCGCCCCGTTCGGACCGACCACCCCGATCTTCGCTCCGGGCAGGAATGCCAGGGTCACGTCATCGAGGATGACCTTGTCACCGTGGGCCTTGCGCGCTTTGCGCAACTGGAAGACGTACTGCGCCATGTCGTCAACCCTAGGGCATCGCGGCGACCATCCTCGCGGCGGTGATCGGTGGCGTGACCGCCCGCCGCCGATTCGCAGCCCGTTCCCGCCCGCTGCCGCCGGACTCGCGGCCTCGGTGGGATACCGCCACCCGATTGCGGGCACGGACGGTACGAGAGCCGACACCGGACGGCGAGAGGCGGCGGGCGGGCAGGTATGCGGGCGGATGACCACCGGTTCGGGCTGGCGGCCGAGGCGTACGTCTTCGGCTACCCGCTGGTGAGCAACGTCCGGCTGATCGGGCTGTTCGCCGCCGAGGGGATCGGGCTGCTCGCACCCGCCGGGTTCAACGCCTTCGCCCACGTGCGTGACCTTCCGGGCCCGCGCTCGGCGTTCGTCGGCATCAACGCGGGCGTGCTGCACTCGTTGGCCCAGGTCGACCTCGCCCCGGGCCCGCTGGTCCTGTCCGTCCCGGACAGCGGTGACCGGTACAGCCTGCTGCTGTTCGTCGACGCCTGGCGCAACAACTTCGCCTACGCGGGGCGACGGACCGGCGCCGGGCGCGGTGGGTCCTACGTGCTCGTGCCGCCCGGCTGGACGGAGCCGACGCCACCGGACCTGATCCGCCTCGAGGCGCCCACCCGGCTGCTGACCGTGATCGGCCGCTTCGGCCTCGACGACCCTGCCGACGCCCGCCCGGTCCACCGGCTCCAGGACGAGCTCCGGCTGCGTTCCCTGGACCCGGACGCGCGCCGAGCGGAGGGACCGCCGGAGCATTCGAAGAGCGTCTGCGACGACCTGCGGTTCTGGGAGGAGCTGCGGATCTGGCTGCGGGCCTGTCCGCCGCCGCCGGCCGAGGCCGACTACGCGCGCCGCTTCGCCCCGCTCGGGATCTTTGATGATCCCTCGCCGTACGTCGATCCCGATCCGGCGCTCACCTGGTCGCTGCGCGGCGGGCTGCGCGCCGGCCGCGACGGGCTCGAGCGCGTCGCCCAGGCCGGGCGGGCGCTGAGCAACGGCTGGTCGAGCACCCCGCATGCCCTCGACTTCAACCTGGACCGCCTGGGCCCGGGCACCCGCGACGAGTCGGCCTGGCGGATGACCGACCGCGACCAGGCGCGACTGGCCCGGGCGATGGCGGCCCGTCAGCCGATCGGCGCGACCCACGGCTACGAGAGCATCGAGGCGACCTGCCTCGTGGACGTCGAGGGCCGCCGGCTGACGGGCGCCCACCGTTACGTCCTCGATCTGGCGCCGCCGCCCCCGGCGGCGGAATGGTCGGTGACGATGTACGACGCCCCCGACTACTATCTGGTGGACAATCCCCTGCACCGGTACTCCCTGGGCAGTCGCACCCGCGACCTGCGCCGCGGCCCGGACGGCTCGGTCCGTGTCCTCATCCAGAGCGACCCCCCGTCCGACGAGGCCGAGCAGGCCAACTGGCTGCCCGCGGCGACCGGCGACTTCCGTCCCACGCTGCGGATCCACAGCCCCGGCGAGGACGTGCTCGACGGCACGTACGCGCCGCCACCGATCCGCCGCGTCCACTGATCACTCGGCTCTCCCGCCTGTCCGTGGCTTCGCCCCTCGGGCGCCACCGGCGTCGGCGAGGGTGACCCGCAGCGGTGGCCGGGCACCCGTGCCGACCTCGTCGACCTGCCCCACCGACCCGAGCACCGTGACCGCGGGCTCGTCCCGGTCCGGCGCGCCGCGGCCCGCGGCGAGCCGCACGGGGAGGATCTGCTGGTCGACGGTGCGCTCGCGCCCCAGGCGGTCCGTCGCGTACAGCGTCACGGTGACGGAGGTGCCGCGACCGCCGCGCACCACCGTCGCCGTCGGGCGAGCGGGCGGTCTGCGCGCCGCACCCGCGCGGGCCGAGCCCGTGTCGTGGTCATCGACGGCGGGGTCGTTCACGGCAGCGTTGTTCACGGCAAGGTCGTTCACGTCGAGGCCGTCGTCGTCGATGGTGAACGTCAGCGACGTCGCCGTCCGCGGGTCGACCGGGAGGGACAGGCGGTCACGGCCGGCGGTGAGCACGAGCCGGGCGGACCGACTGCGGGGGGGCGCGGCGCCGGCCGCGACGGCGACGGTCGCCGCCACCCGATCCCCGGCGCGGACAGCGAGTCGCTCGACCCGCGCCGTGGACGGCGACCCGGGCGATCGGTCGTACGCAGGGGCAAGGCGCAGCAGGTAGGCCGGCCGCTCGGGGTGGTCCGCGACCACGGTCAGGTCGTCGACGCCACGGGCGATCGCGTAGAGCACCGGGTCGTCGAGATCCGGGCCGTTGGCCGTCACGGGGGTGGGATGACCGAGGAACGCCGGGTTCGCCGCGACGAACACCAGCGGCCGATCCGGCAGCCGGCGCAGCATGGCGCGCAGGTCCCGGTCGTTGCCGGTCAACGCCAGATTGTCGCGCACCGCCCCCGTGAGGACCACGATCGTCAGGGCGACGACGGCCGCCACCACCGGGACGAACGCGGCGAACCCGAGCCGGCGTCCACGGGCGACCAGGGCAGCCGCGCCCCACGCGCATCCGATCGCCCCGAGGTGCACGAGCGGGACGAGGACGGCGACCATGTAGAACGGGCCGACGAAGCGGATGCCGCCCCACAGCTCGGCGGCGTTCCACGCTCCCCAGAAGCCGACGTACCCGATCAGGAACACCAGGCCGCCGAGGCCGAGCATCGCGGCCGGCGCGGACAGCCGCCGCCGCGCTGCGGCGGCGAGCGACGCCGCCGCAAGCACGACGCCGCCGAAGGCCCAGCCGCCGAGCAGCCACAGATGGTCACCGACGGAGCTCAGGCCGTCGGTGAGGCCGAAGTCGTGCCGCCCGTCGGCCGGGTAGAGCTTGCGCAGCCCGAAGCCGATCCGATCGTCGGGTTCGAGCAGCGCGAACGGCAGGCGCAACGGGTTCCCGGTCGCCGCCGCGTTCGTGAGCAGCACGATCACCACCGGCGCGGCCAGGCCGCACATCAGCCAGCGCAGCAGCCACCAGCGCCGCCCGGCCGAGGCCACCAGCAGCCAGACCGCGAGGGGTGCCAGCAGCAGCACGACGTCGTACGGCCGCACCGCCGCGGCGACGCCCAGCGCGACCCCGGCGCCCACCACGGGAGGCGCACGGTGTGACCGCCGGCCTCGGAGCACTCCGAGCACGGTCGCCTGGAGCAGGACCAGCGCCGGCAGATAGCTGAGCACCATGGCGCTCTGCAGGAGCACCAGCGGGGACAGGGCGAGCAGGGTCGCGGCCAGCGCCGCGACCCTGCGGCTGCCCGACAGCTCGACGCCGAGCAGGTAGGTGACGACGACCGCCGCCGCGGCGATGACGGCCAGCGCCGGGTCGATGCTGCCGGCGACGAACAGGCTGGCCGCGAAGACTGCGGGCACGAAGGGCGTGTACTTCAGGACGTAGTGGTCGTCGACGACGGTGCCGAGCCACGGCAGGTAGGACTGCGCGGGACGGGGCGCGGGCGGGAACAGCCTGCCCTCGGCCAGCGTCCGGGCGTGCAACAGGTAGATGCCCTCGTCGTTGTTGACCGACAGCAGCGGGAAGACGGTGTGCCGCAGCACGACGGCCGCGACGGCGCTCAGCACGGCGAGCACCGCGACGTACCGTGCCGCGGCCGGAGCGACGGCGAGGCGCCCCCACAGGCGCCGGCCGAGGGCGTCCCCGCCCGGCCCTCCGCCACCGCCCGCGGGCACCCTTCCCCGAACCGCCCGCTGCGCCGGGACGGCCGGCGGCACCAGACCGGAGTCCGGCTCGGCGGGCGCGGGTGCGGGCCGCCTGCTCTCGTGCGGGCTGCTCACTCCCGGCACGGTACCCAGCGCCGCCGACGGCGCCGGAGGCAGGTCCACCCCACCAATACTTATTGGAGTCACAATCGGACTTAAAGTGATTAGCGCTGCTCAGCGACGGCGGAGTACGCGCGCCAGGGGGAGCCATCCACTCCCGAGCCGGACGGGAAGGGCGTCGCTCCCGTTCCTCCCCCGCTCAGGGCATCGGCCCGTGGTGCCGCCGCCCCCGGCACCAGGCCGACCGCCGACGACCCGATCGCGGCGACCCCGATCGGCTGCACGTCCCTCGTCAGGGCGGGCACCAGGCCCTGCCCTCCGCCGGTGCCCGCGACCGAGGCGACGGGCTCCGGCTGCGGCAGGCCGATCTCGGCCGACTCGCGCAGGTCGACCAGCGGACCGCCGCCGGGCAGGCTGAGCCCGGTGGCCTCGACCGGTGCGGCCGCGGGCGTCGCCGGCCGCCGGGCAAGCCGTTGCGAGCGCGCCGCGTGCCAGGTCAGCTCCGTGCCGACGGCGTCGGCGTCGATCTCGTAGCTGACGCGCCGCTCGCCCTCGCTCGTCTCGAACGAGCGCTGCCGCAGCCGGCCGTAGACCAGCGCCCGGTCCCCGCGCACGAGGCTCGCGGCGACGTTGTCGGCAAGCTGCCGCCAGCAGGACACCCGAAGGAACAGGGTGGCGCCGTCGACCCACCGGTTCTCGGATCGGTCGAAGCGGCGCGGCGTGGAGGCCAGGCGGAAGCTGCACACCGACGCACCGTTCGTCGTCGTCCGGTGCTCCGGGTCCTCGACGAGGTTGCCGACGAGGGTGATGGTCGTGTCGAGCATGGTGTGCTCCTCGGATCAGGGAGGAAGGTGCCGGCGCTGCGTCGCGCCGGCGTCGTTCCACTGTGGGCCGCCAGGAGCGACCCCGGAAGCCCCGACCGTCGGGCTGTGGATAACCGGCGACCGTCCACACCCCGCCATCCCCCGCGTATCCCCGCTTCGGGCCACTGCGCCCGCGGTCGCCCGGACCCGCCCGGGCCAGACGAGCAGTAGGGACGACCGGAGCGGGAACACCGTTCCTGGACGCCCGGTTGCCGATCCGTAGGTCGGCGAGATGCCCGGCCATGGCCCGATCGGACGATGCGGCGCCTGACCCGGCGCTCACCCGCCCCACCCGACGCCCGGCGGTCACCTCTCGCCGAGGCGGTTCCCCACCAGCACCGTCGTATCCGGAGGACAGCGATGTCGACGACCACGACCAGCTCGACCACGAGCCCGGACGGCGCCCCCACGGCTGCCGGCAGCGGCACCTTCCTGCTCGGCGGCGACCTGCCGATCACCCGGCTCGGGTTCGGCGCCATGCGCATCACCGGCCCCGGCATCTGGGGTCCCCCCGCCAATCCGGCCGAGGCCCGCGCCGTGCTGCGGCGGGCGGTGGAGCTCGGCGTGAACTTCATCGACACCGCCGACTCCTACGGCCCGCACGTCAGCGAGGAGCTGATCGCCGAGGCGCTGCACCCCTACCCCGAGGGGTTGGTCATCGCGACCAAGGGCGGCCTGACCCGGCAGGGTCCGAACCGGTGGGCTCCCGTCGCTCGCCCCGCCTACCTGCGCCAGCAGGTGGAGATGTCGCTGCGCCGGCTGAAGCTGGAGCGGATCGACCTCTACCAGCTCCACCGCATCGACCCCGACACCCCCGTCGAGGACTCCCTCGGTGAACTGCGCGCGCTGCAGCAGGAGGGGAAGATCCGCCATATCGGCCTGTCCGAGGTCAGCGTCGCCGAGCTGGCCCACGCCCGCACCCTGGTTCCGATCGTCAGCGTGCAGAACCGCTACAACCTCGCCTTCCGGACCGCCGAGGACGTCCTCGACTACTCCGACCGCGAGGGCATCGGCTTCATTCCGTGGAACCCGGTCGACACCGGCCGGCTCGCCCTTCCCGGCAGCGTTCTCGACGCCGCCGCCAAGCACCACAGCGCCAGCCCCGCCCAGCTCGCCCTCGCCTGGCTGCTGCGCCGCTCCCCCGTGATGCTGCCCATTCCGGGCACGTCGTCGGTGGCCCATCTGGAGGAGAACATCGCCGCTGCCGGCGTCGAACTCACCGATGTCGAATTCGAGGACCTGTCCCGCCTGGCCTCCTGACCCTCGGCCACCCGCGCCTCAACCTCCCGGACCTCAACCTTCCGCGCCCCGGCCTCTCGTCCTCGGTATCGCCCGGTCGGACCAGAGAACCGGGGCGCGCCCAGTCCCTCGCCGTTCCCCCGCACCTCCACGTGGTCGCCCCGACTCACCGGCCGGCGACGCGTCCCCGCGTGTCCAGTACCTGGTCAGGGCTTGCTACGCTGGGCGGAGCTTCCCGGTAGGCCCCTCCTGTACCAACGCGCCCGTAGCTCAGTGGATAGAGCGAGTGCCTTCTAAGCACCAGGTCGCAGGTTCGATCCCTGCCGGGCGCACCCAGCAGGGTGTCGGTACCCCTGGCCTGCGGTTCGCGGACCATGATCCAAAAGGTCGGGTCCGCGGAGTCCTCAGACCGGATGGCAAATCTCCCACGCCCGCCTGCGCGCGGTCGTCACGCTGCTGCTACATCTCAGGTTCGACTGTCGGCCAGGACATCAGAGAATCCAGTGGAGCTGCTGGGTCCGTTCCGGGTCCAGGTGGGGGGCCGAGGGAAGCCAGCGCAGCGGCTGGGTCCGCTCGGACTCCGACCCTGCGGCCGTGACGGTCGCAGTCCTGGCGGCGGACGCCGCAGCGGGCCGGCGGTCGCCGTGGCGGCCTCCCTGACGGCGACCGGCGGGGAACTTTCCGTTGAAGATCTTGCGGAGAAAGGGCGACCGCAGAATGACGAAGTGGTGGAGGGCGAAGGTCACGCCGAAGGTCAGGGCCGTGACCAGAAGCATCTGCGGCCAGCGCAGGCTCGGGTCGAACGACAGAAGCGTGGCGATGACGTAGATCCAGAAGTAGTGAAAGAGGTAGACCGTGTAGGAGGCGTCGGAAAGGTAGCGGACGGCCGGCCGGGGGCCGGGAACGAGCCGGCTCGCCACGGCGAACAGGTTGACGGTGATCGCGACGGTGAACAGGGTCCGGCTGAGTACCACGCCGGTGGACGAGGCCAGCCCGCCCACCCAGCCCCGGGTGGACGCCAGCAGCAGGACACCGGCCACGGCGAGCAGGATCGGCGCCGGCCGCTGGAAGGCCGGCAGGAGTCGCCGCCGATCCAGGTGGAGAAGCACCCCGAGAAGGAAGAACGGCAGATAGTCCAGTGTCTCCTCGACCGGGAGGTCGAGGGGATCGGAGCCGATCGCGGGCACGACGGCGGCCCGGTACCCCCCGCGCATGACGATGGTGCTCACCATGACCGACACGATGATCGTGGCCATGACGCGTGGTCGACCGGTGGTTGCCCGCCGGTAGACGGGGCTGGACACGACGCGGGACAGCAGGCTCACGGCCGCCGGGGTGCACAGCGCGTAGACGAGCAGCGCCACGAGAAACCACAGCTGCAGAAGCCAGCGCAGCTCACCCGCGGGTTCGGGGACGGTGCGGCCGTGCAGGAAGTCCAGGAACGAGACGTCCGGGTTGTGGAAGTTGTAACTCAGCCACAGGGCGGTGGGATTCAACAGAACCAGGGTGCACAGGAAGGGCACTCCCACGCTGGCGAGCCTGCGGCGCACCGTGCGCGCGGGTCCGTACTTCCCGACGAGCATCGCGGAAAGAAATCCGGAAATCAGAAAGAAGTCCGCCATCCGGAAGAGACCGGAGGCATAGGCAATCCCGTGGAAGACCGGATCGTCACCGAGCGTCGAGGCGTGGACGAAGACTCCGCCCAGCATGAAGATGCCGCGTAACGCGTCCAGGTGATGGTAATGGTCGTCCGGCGCGGACCGTGCCACCTTTCCGGACGGTGCCGCTTTTCCCCCCACGATGCCTCCACCAAGACCACCGGACCGATCCGGCATCCCCCCAGGCCGACGCCCTCCGATGAAGACGCAGGCGGACAACCTTGTGCTCATATCGTATGAAAAGCGAAGGCCGTCCCAGGCGCCGGGGGGCGGGAGTGTCGAACGGATACGACCAGGCACACTAGCGACTCCAGCCCGGAGCTCGGCGTTTTCCCGGTGTTGTCCACCTGTTGCGTCGAGGAAGATCTGGGGATGTATCTGGTTGTTACGGACCGACGGTGGACACCGGTGGACACCGCGATGTCGGCTCGGCCCTCTCACCCCAGGACAACGCAGGCGCTGTGGTTGCTCTTCTTCGCGGCCGCCTCGCGCGACGGCTGCCTATGCCGGCTCGCGCGGGCCGGGCACAGTCTGTTGCCCGGCCGATGCCCGGAGCCTCCCCGCCTCGCGGCGCCGGTACAGCCACGTTCCCAGCACGATCAGGAGCATTCCCGCGCCGACGCCGGCGCCCGGCCAGGGGAAGCCCCAGGCGACCGACGCCCAGACAGTGAAGATCAATCCATAGACGCCACTAGCACCATCGAGCATCCTGGTTGCGCCGCCCTGGCCATACCGGGAACGCACAAGCTTGGCCAACGGACCTTGGACGAGCATGTTCGAAACCGTGAGCGCCATCAGAAAGATGTGGCCGGACATCCCCATCGAACCCCCGTCGGACTCGTCATCGTGCAGTCGTCGTGCGCGCTCACAGACCCGGAACAAGTATGGCGGCGCAGCGCCATCCGGGCCCCGGATGCGCCTCGAACCCACCGGCGAAGGGTCGCCGGACCGCGCTCGAGCGGACAGGCCGGCATCCGAGCGCGCCGTGACGCTGTGGGCGCCGACCTCAGGGACGGCGCACCGCGAGGGATCGACATTCCACGGGTGATAGCCGAGGATTTCGGTGCGGCGGGCGTCCGCGCCGCTGGGATGACGGGCGCTGCCCCGGCGCGGCATCGGGGTTAGCCGAAAGCGCAGTCCCTCGGCGGCCACGGCGGCGACGCACGCATCGCCCACGCGGTAGCGGCGGTGATCGCGCAGATCACAGGGGTTGCCGGGTTTCGGCGGCCCAGCCGGATTGCGCAGGTGCGCGGAGGCCACGCATCACCCGAAAGTGCCATTCGCTTGCCTCCAGCGTCGCCAGGCGATTCCCTCGGAGAGGCCAGGGAACCACCGCAAGATAGGTAGTACCCGGACAATTAGGGAGGCGCTGCGCCTTGTCATCGCGATGGACCGCGAGGAGGAGCGCACGATGGTTCCGCCCGGGGGCGTCCGCCCTGGTGGAAACCGGCGCGACCACCACGATCGGGCCAGCCACGGCGTCGCGCCGCTGGCAGCCGGTCGGACACATCGAGGTCGGCCGGGACTGGCGACGCTGCGGAGCGCAGGAGGGCGGCTGCGGCGTGCTGCTCCCGCTGAACCAGCAGACCTGCCCCCGGTGCGGCCGGACGAACCGCGAGGACCTGCTGCCCCTGAACATCCGCCGGCTGCTGCCGACCCACGATGCCTACGACCACGCCGTGGCCGTGCTGCGGGGCACCTGGGCCGGACCACAGCCGAACCTGCCGGGCAGGCCGGAGCTCACCGGCGCGCCGGCCGCCGTGACCAGCGGCGACGCCCCCGCCGCCACGCGGGATCCCGACGGACAGGACTTCTGACCGGCCGCCCGAACGCCGCGGTGCGGACACGTCGCAAGAACTGCGCCGTGTTTCGGGCACGGCTCAGTCCGCCGCCGGGGAAGCCAGGTAGGCCGCGACATCCCGATGGCGGAACTCCCACACGCCGCCGGTCTGGATCAGCACTCCGCGCTCGCAGGCGTCCTCGAGGAAACCGAGGATGTCGACCGGCAGCGCGTGGCGCCAGGCGAGCCAGTGGCGCGCGAGTTCGAACTGGCCCCAGGGGGTGTCCAGCGCGGCGACCGCGCCGCCGACCGAGCCGAGCAGCAGTACTGCTGTCGACACATGGACGGACGTGAACAACAGGGCGAAGTAGCCACTCCATCCGGCGAGGAGGATCCCGCCGGGCACGACGACGTAGAGCGCGTAGCGCCGGTCCTGGCGTAACGACGTCCACGGATCGTCGCCCACGGTTCCGGCGGGCGCACGATCGGTCGGTGACGGACGCCGCGGACGGGACTGCCACGGCGTCCAGAACGTCACCATCTTGAGAGTCTGGGAACGGGGCTGTGACGCGTCCCGACGCCGCACCCACGCCAACACCAGACCGCAGAGGACACCCATCGGCAGGCCGACTGCGAAGCCGCTCAGACATGACACCTCGATCCCGAGGACAAGACCGAAGGCGAGCGAAGGCAGCAGCCGGATCGCTGCTGGCACGGCCCGCTGCAGATCCCACCAGCCCAGGGCCACGCGTCGGTCCGCGGCCAGGCGCCCGGCCAGGAAGCGCAGCGTGTGCATGCGGGCCTGGGTCAGGTCATCCCCGCCACGGCGAGCCACGTCGGGCACGCCATCACCGCCGCGGCAGGTCGCCCGCAGGAACTGGTGCGCGCACCGCATCCGTACCGCCGCCGCTGATGGAAACCGGTCGCGGTCGAGCAGCTCGGCGGGATCGGACGGTTCGAACCGCGGCTCACCGATCCGCGGTCCGTAGCCCGATCGGAGGAGGTCGACTGCGGCCGGGTCCCGCAACCCCATGGCCACCGCCGACGCGGGCTCCTCGGCGAGCATCGCGACGATCTCCGCCCACCGCGCCGGCAGGTGGGCGACGGGGGCGACAGCCGCGGCAGGCGCGATCGACGTCCTGGCCAGGAAGCGGGCGACGGCGACCGGCCCGGGCCGGTGCACGTCGATCACCCAGGCCCCGGCCGGCGGGCACCATCCTCCCTGTGCGGCGAGGCACTCCTCGTCGGCTCCGAGGACGAGCGGCAGCGTGTCGCCCAGCCACTGCTGGATCGAGGTGAGTGCGGCGACGCGGCTCTGCGCGGGCAGTGCTTCCAGACCGTCGAGGACCGGCAGGACGCGCCGGTTGTCGACGAGCGAGCGAGCGCGGCTGACCTCGGCCTCGAACGACGTCAGCCAGGGATGGCGCCGCCTGAGCTCGAGCTCGAGCCAGTCGGGGAAGCCCATCCGCTCGGGTTGCCAGGAGGTCACGGGCAGCAGAACCGGCACCGGTCCGCCGGGCTCGCGTCGGGCATGCAGGACGTTCACCAGGCCGGTCAGCACGGTCACACGACCCGCGCCCGCGTCACCGAGCAGGATCAGGCCTGCCCGGTGTCCCGCCAGCATGCTGTCGGCCACCTCGCCGAGAACGAGGTTGTTCGAGGGCGGGATGCTCCCCTCGGGACGCGCGTCGCGCTCGGTGAGCACCGGCATGATCGCGGCGAGGTCGCCCAGCCGCGCCTGTTCCTGCGCGCGGGTCTGCGCGGCGAAGTGGGCGGTCACCGGATCCTCGGCGACGCCGGCAAGGCGGCGTTGGAGCTCCAGGTGTCGGAACTGGTAGAGCGCGCCGACCCTGCGCAGCACCTCCCGGTGCAGGTGCGCGTCGTCGAGGAACTCCACGAGCTGTCGGGGAAGAACCCCCCGTCGGGCGAGGCGCCACCGCACGACCGTGTAGGGAGCCCAGGCCGTCCGCCCCATCGCCACCGCCAGACCGGCGGGGAGCGCAAACAGGGCGGCCAGGAAGGCCGCGACTGCGACAGCCGCTCCGGTCGGGATCGTGGACGTCACGGTCCAGATCAGGCTGAGGCACGCGCCCGTGCCGAGGAACGTGCCCAGCACCATGACGGCGAGAAGGGTGCCGAAGACCCGGCGGTCGTCCGCCATCAGCCGGCGCGGGTCCGAGGCCGTCGTGAGGTCGGCCGTCTGCGTCCTGGTCGCGCTCAGCAGGACACCGGTCAGGCCCGCGAGCAGGACCGCCATGGCCGTGATCGCGACGGTGGCCGGCAGGCCGTGCCGATCGAGGAGAGCCGTGGCTCCGGTTGCCGTGGCCATCTTCGCCACGATCGCCACGACCACGAGCAGCGCGCTGTAGGCGACGACCTGGGGACTCGCCTGCCGAAGCCGGAACCGCACGGCCCGCGCCGGCGGCCTGACGCCCCAGCGGCGCACCCCGCCGACGGAGCTGAACGCGATTCCCGACACCAACAGGCACCAGACCAGCAGGCCGGCCCAGACCGGGCCGAGGGGCCAGGCCAGGAGAACCAGGCGACCCGGTTGCGGGCCGCTGACTCCCGGCCACAGCCGGACGAGCTGCGCCGCCCCGGTCGTGGCCAGCAGACCCAGCATCAGGACGGCCCAGATCGCCAGCCCACCGAGACATCCGTACCAGTACCGGTGCCGCGCGGGCACGGCCTGCGGGAGCTCCCACCAGGCGAGATCAGGGCTGCCACCACGGGTGTGCTCGAGGTGGCGGGCGAGGAAGGTCAGCCAGTGCTCGGCCTGCGCCGGCCGCCAGCGGGGCGAGTCGCGATAGGCGGCCGGGATGAACCGGTCCAGCAGATGCCGGCCGACCGCGGCCGGATCGCCGGTCCGGCCGAGGGCGAGCAGGTCCGCCGGGTTCGGCGGAGCACCGCTGTGCTCCCCGGGGCGTGGGCTGTAGACCGCTCGGGCCAGCGCGGTCATCAGCGGGGTCGACAGGGCCCCCCGCAGGGTGGCGGCAGCCCTTCCGTCGGCCGGGTCGGGTTCGTCGGCCGGCTCCGCGAGGGGATCGTCGCCCGGCTCGACGGTGCGTCCGGCGGTCCGATCAGCGGTCCGATCAGCCGTCCGATCGGTGGCACGACCATCCGTGCGTCCGTCGCCTTCCGGGCTGATGACCCGTAGAACCGACTCCCATCGCCGGCGGGTCTGCGGGCCCGCCGCGGTGGCCCGCAGGTAGCGGGCGACGGCTCCCGGCTCCAGCGGACACATTTCGATCCCGGCGGTTCCGGTCAGCCGGATCTCGGTGCCCGCCGAGAGCCGGACCGCCTCCCGGTACTGCCGGACGCGCGCGGTCACCACCATCCGCAGGCCGTTGCGCAGCCCGTCGTTGATCTGCCCGAGGACCACACCGCGGACGTCGCCCGGGATCTCGTCCAGCCCGTCGAGCAGGAGGGTCACGAGTCCCTCGTCGAGCAGCCGTCGGACGACCGGGTCCGGGCCGGACCGCCCTGCCGGCGAGGTCCCCAGGCCGTACTCGCGCAGGCGGGCCCGCACCCAGTCGTCGAAGCTCTCCCCCACCCGCGAACGCCCGTCACCGTCCGGGAGGACCGGATTCCACGACGCCAGCGACAGCAGCACCGGCACCGGGCCGGATCGCCGGCGGCGTCGGAGCAGATCGAGTACCAGGCGGACCAGGAGCACCGACTTGCCGGCACCGGGTTCACCGAGGACGAGCAGTCGGCCCGTCGGGACCCGGTCGAGGACATCGGCGAGGTCGCTGCCACCGCCGGCCAGCTCGCCGGGATGTGCGGCCCACCGACCGGGTGACGGCGGCGGCCAGCCGGCGCTGTCGGAGGTGGCCAGGCCGACCAGGGTCGGCCAGTCGGTCACGAGGTCGGGATCCGCCGGCACCCAGCGCACCGGTAGCAGCGTCTCGTTGAGGCGGCGGCGGCGGAACTCCTCGTTCCACTGGACGCCCACCTTCTCGGCGAGTTCGTTGGCCGCCTCCGCCAGGACCGGATCGACCGGGGCCGGATCGGCGTCACCGTGGCCGCGCAGCCCCGGCACGCCCGGGAACACCGGCTCGCCCGACCCAGGGCGGTGCTGGGAGGCGCGAGCCCACGGGAACGCCGGCTCGGCGCTCGGCCGGGCCCGTCCGACCATCGCCGCCTGCACCGCGGCCACCAGCGTCTCCTTCGCCACCTCGGACGAAAGCCCGAACAGGTCGCACGGGACGACGTCGTTCATCAGGCCGGGCAGCGAACAGGGCTCGATGCGAACCGGAATGAGCTGTCGACGGTCCCCGTGGGGATCCAGCTCCCACGCCTTCCGCCACACCGTCTGCGCGACGGGCGAATCCAGGTATTGCGCGGAGACGACGGCGAGGAAACGGGACGCCGTCCGCAGGCCGGTCTCCAACGTGGCGATCCGACGGGAGCCGGGCACATCATCCCACTCCGGTAGCAGAACGCTGTAGCCGGCTATGTCCTCGAGCTGCCAGGCAATCCACGCGGCCCACTCGTTGTCCTGCGGCAGGTTGGAGACGAAGATGTCGCAGGCCCGTTCCCCCGAATCCACCCGGACAGCATCTCAGACGGCCGTGTCGGCTACCTCACGCCGTGTCGGAACACGGGCGGGACGTGCCCGGTGGCGCCCGGATCGGCAGTGCGCCGACGACCGCGGGTCCCGGGCCGCCCCGGTCGATTCCCACTCCAGCCGGGATCAGCAGACAGCCGACGACGGCGGATAGGGTTGGCAGGGCTGTCCGGGCGGCGGGCAGCCGGCGCCCGTGGTGAGGAAGCCGAAGGCGGCCGCCACCGCGACGGCGGCCAGTGCCCGGCGTTTACCCGCGGTACGTGTATGCCTGCGACTGCCGCTGGATGGGCGCATGTCTCGACCTTTCCGCGTTCCGCATTCCCGACCACTGACTTTCTACCGGATCGGACACAATCACCGGACGCGACGCGCCGAGCACCCCCTGATCTCAATATTCGATCTTCTCGGGATCGCCGACTCACCGGAGACGGAACACCGAATTTCCCGCCGACGCCGAAATGTCAAGTAAATCAGGGCACGGCCTAACGCCGGGCCGGAGTCGCGCCACACGCTCCGGCGTGGTCCGCGAGCCAGTCGCACCAGGCGTTGACGCCAGCACCGGTACGGGCGCTCACGGCGAGCACCGCCACCCCCGGATGGACGGCGTCGAGGTTGCGCCGGAACGCCTCGACGTCGAAGTCGAGATGGGGTAGCAGATCCGTCTTGTTGACCAGCACGAGATCCGCGGAGCGGAACATCACCGGATACTTGAGTGGTTTCTCCTCGCCCTCGGTGACGGCGAACACCATGGCGCGCCGGTCCTCCCCGACGGTGAACTCGGCGGGGCACACCAGATTGCCGACGTTCTCGATGATGACGAGGTCGAGTGCGGCGAGCGGCAGCCGGGGCAGCGCGGAGGCGACCATCGGCGCATCCAGGTGGCATTCCCCGCCGAAGCCGTCGCCGGTGTTGACCAGGGCGATCGACGCGCCGAACCCGTCGAGGCGGTCGGCGTCCAGGCTGGTCTCGATGTCCCCCTCGATGACGCCGATCCGCCGGTGCGGCGCGAGGCGGCGCAGCGTCTCGACGAGCAGGGTCGTCTTACCGGCGCCGGGCGCGGACATCAGGTTCACCACGGTGACGCCGGCCGCGTCGAATGCCGCCCGGTTGGCCCGCGCAACCTTTTCGTTCTCCCCGAGAATCCGCTCCAGCACCTCGACCCTTTCCGCGCCGGTGCGATAGCCAGAATGGTCCCCCACCGAACCGGCCCGGGAATGACCGTCCTCGAGCGGATCGTCGTGTGGGTGGCTGCTCGAGTGCGGGTGGCTGTTCGAGTGCGGGTGGCTGTTCGAGTGCGGGTGGCTGTTCGAGTGCGGATGGAATCTGCCCATTGTTCGTCACGCCTCCACGGCGTCGGTCGCCACCTCGAAGGAGGTGACGAGAAATTCCTCGCCGCTGACCAGGACGACGTCGGCGGTGCCACAGGCGGCGCAGCGCAGAACCGGCACGGCCAGCTCGCTGTACGCGCCGCACGGACGGCAGCGCACCCCGGCCGGGACCGACTCGACCACCAGCTCCGACCCGGCCAGTGCCTCGGCCCCGACCGCGTCGGCATGCGCCAGTCCCCAGCAGTAGACGAGGGTGTCCGGCACCACCTGCCGCAGCGCCCCCACCCGCAGGTGCACCCGGGTCACCCGCCGGCCGGCCGCGTGGCGGGCGACGATGCCCGCGACGGAGCGGCAGATCGACAGCTCGTGCACCGCCTCGCCCTCCCCGACGCCCAGCCGGGCTCCCCGACGCCCAGCCGGGCTCACTGTGGTCCCGCCGAGCACGCAGCGGCAAACGCCACCACGCCTTGGTGGCAGCCTCCGCACACGACGCATCGGCGTCCCCTTCCCGGGCACGTAGCGTCGCTGTGCCGGCAGTCCTCGTGCGGCCTGAGCCATGCGACGCGAGGCGCGCGGCGACCGGTCGCGACCCGCCGCCCCACCGGTTGCCGGCCATCCGACGAAGGGACCACCGATGTCATCCGTGCTCTGGTTTCAGGGCGGGGCGTGCAGCGGCAACACGATGTCGTTCCTGAACGCCGAGGAACCCACCGTCATCGACCTGATCACCGACTTCGGTCTGGATCTGCTCTGGCATCCGTCGCTGGGCCTGGCCACCGGAGGGCAGGCGCGGGAGCTGTTCTGGGACTGCGCCCGGGGACAGCGGCCGGTCGACATCTTCGTCTTCGAGGGCTCGGTGATGCGCGGCCCGGACGGCAGCGGCCGCTTCGACGTGTTCGCCGACCGGCCGATGCAGGACTGGGTGCGCGACCTTGCCGGCCAGGCCCAGGTGGTCGTGGCGATCGGGGACTGCGCCTGCTGGGGCGGGGTCCCGGCGACGGCGCCGAACCCGACCGACTCCACCGGGTTGCAGTTCCACAAGCGCGCCCCGGGCGGGTTCCTCGGCTCGGACTTCCGTTCGCGGGGCGGGTTGCCCGTCATCAACGTGCCGGGCTGCCCCGCCCATCCGGACTGGATCACGCAGATCCTGGTGGCGCTGGCCACCGGCCGGGCCGCCGACATCGCGCTCGACGAGCTCCACCGGCCGCAGACGTTCTTCACCACGTTCACCCACACCGGCTGCACCCGTAACCAGTACTTCGAGTACAAGCAGTCGACGCTGACCTTCGGCGACGGGACGCGGCAGGGCTGCCTGTTCTACGAGTTCGGCTGCCGCGGGCCGATGACGCACTCTCCGTGCAACCGGATCCTGTGGAACCGGCAGTCGTCGAAGACCCGGGCCGGGATGCCGTGCATCGGCTGCACCGAGCCGGAGTTCCCGTTCTTCGACCTCGCCCCCGGCACGGTCTTCCAGACCCAGAAGGTCGCCGGGGTCATCCCGCGCGAGGTCCCCGAGGGCAGCGGCCACCTGACCTATCTGGCCCAGGCGGCGGCCGCCCGGGCGGCGGCCCCGAAGTGGTCGAAGAAAGACATGTTCGTCGTCTGATCCGCCGCCACGGCGCGCGCGTCCCGCCCGGGGCCCCGCGAGGAACGCACACGGAAAGAAGCGATGTCGATGACGACCGTCGATCTCAACGTCAGCCCGATGGGGCGCGTCGAGGGTGACCTCGACGTCCGGGTCACGATCGACGACGGGGTGGTGGCCTCGGCCTGGACCGAGGCGGCGATGTTCCGCGGCTTCGAGATCATCCTGCGGGGCAAGGACCCGCAGGCCGGCCTGATCGTGACCCCGCGCATCTGCGGGATCTGCGGCGGCAGCCACCTGTACAAGTCGGCGTACGCGCTGGACGTGGCGTGGCAGACCGAGCTGCCGCCGAACGCGACGCTGATCCGCAACATCGCGCAGGCATGCGAGACGCTGCAGAGCATCCCGCGGTGCTTCTACGCGCTGTTCGCCATCGACCTGACCAACCCCAGGTACGCCTCCTCGCAGCTCTACCCGGAGGCGGTGCGCCGGTTCGCCCCGTTCACCGGGTCCAGCTACGGCCCGGGGGTGGTGCTGTCCGCCAAGCCGATCGAGGTGTACGCCATCTTCGGCGGGCAGTGGCCGCATTCCAGCTTCATGGTGCCCGGCGGGGTGATGTGCGCGCCGACGCTCGCGGACGTGACCCGTTCCATCGCGATCCTGGAGCACTGGAAGACCGAGTGGCTCGAGAAGCAGTGGCTGGGCTGCTCGGTGGATCGCTGGCTGGCCAACCGCACCTGGGCGGACGTGCTCGCCTGGATCTACGAGAACGAGGCCCAGCACGACAGCGACTGCGGCTTCTTCCTGCGCTACTGCCTCGACATCGGCCTCGACGGCTACGGCCAGGGCATCGGCAACTACCTGGCGACCGGCACGTACTTCTCCCCCGAGAAGTACGCCCGGCCGACGATCGAGGGCCGCAACGCGGCGCTCATCGGCCGCTCCGGGGTGTACGCCGGCGGCTCCTACAGCGCGTTCGACCAGGCCCGGGTGCGCGAGGACGTCACCCACTCGTTCTACGCGGGCACCTCGGCGCGCCACCCGTTCGACGGGGAGACCAACCCGATCGACCCGGTCCGCGGCCGCGAGCAGGGCAAGTACAGCTGGGCCAAGTCCCCCCGCTACGACGTGCCGAACCTCGGGTACGTGCCGCTGGAGGCCGGGCCGCTGGCCCGCCGAATCGCCGCCGCCGCCCCGGGCGCGGCCGACCACCAGGACGACGACCCGCTGTTCGGGGACATCCTCGACGCGATCGGCCCGTCGGTGATGGTGCGCCTGCTCGCCCGGATGCACGAGGCGGCCAAGTACTACCAGTGGGTACGCGCCTGGCTGGACCAGATCGACCTGCACGAGCCCTTCCACGCCACGCCGGTGCAGCGCGCCGACGGGCGTGGCTTCGGCTCGACGGAGGCGGCCCGCGGCTCGCTGTCCGACTGGATCGTTCTGGAGAACGGCAAGATTGCGAACTACCAGGTGGTCACGCCGACGGCCTGGAACATCGGGCCCCGCGACGGTGACGGCACACCCGGCCCGATCGAGGCCGCGCTCGTCGGCACGCCGGTCGCCGACCCGGCCGACCCGGTGGAGCTCGGCCACGTGGCCCGCAGCTTCGACTCCTGCCTGGTCTGCACGGTCCACGCCTACGACGGGCGGACCGGCAGGGAACTGAGCAGGTTCGTCATCAACGGGGACCTTTGAACGCCGGACGACCGGTGCCCGCCGCACAGCCGGTGCCCGCCGCACAGCCGGTGCCCGCCAGCCCGCGGGTGCAGGTCGACCCGCCCGGCTTCGAGCCGCCGCGCTGCGACACGGTGGTCATCGGCTGCGGGAACCTGCTGCGCGGCGACGACGGGGTGGGACCGATCCTGATCCGCCGCCTCGCCGAGGCGGGCGTGCCGGCCGGGGTGCGCCTGGTCGACGGCGGCACGGCCGGGATGGACACGGCCTTCGCGATGCGCGGCGCGCGCCGGGTCGTGATCGTCGACGCCGCCCGCACCGGCGCCGCGCCGGGCACCGTCTACCGGGTGCCGGCCGCGGAACTTGCGGATCTTCCCCTGCACCTGCCACACCCCCATGCGGTGCGCTGGGACCAGGCACTCGCCTTCGGCCGGTGGCTGCTCGGCGACGACTACCCGACCGACGTCACCGTCTACCTCGTCGAGGCCGGCGGGCTGGAGCCCGGTGCCGACCTCACCCCGGCCGTGCGCCGCGCGATGGAACGGATGCAGCGGCTGATCCTCGCAGATCTTTCCGACCCGCACAGCGAGGAAGACTCACATGGCTGACCGCGACACCGCGACCGACACCGAGACCGACACGGACCCCGACACGGACCCCGACACGGACACGGACCCAGCCGCCACCGAGTCGGCGGCGCACTGCGCCCGGCCGCAGCCGGTCGGGGTGTTTCCCCTGCCCGCCGGCTTCCTGCTGGTGCCGGGCGGCGACGACACGGCCGAGCTGCGCCGCACGCTCGCCGCCGGGCGCCGCCCGGACGCCTGGCCGACGCGGCTGCTCGCGTTGGAGCTGGCCTACGGCGGGGACGTCGTCGGCGCCGCGACCCAGGTTGACGGCGACGATCCGATCGACCGGTACAACCGGTTCGTCCTGCGTCCGGGCGGCCCCCCGGTCGAGGATCCCGCGCAGCTTCGCCAGGCGCTGGGGGCCGAGCTCGGGATCCTCGTCGACGTGGTCCGCTTCGCCCTCGGCGATCTGGCCGAGCCCCCGCCGCTGGCCGGGGAGACCGGCGAGATCGCGGCGCTGGTGCACTCGGCGCACGCCGCCCACGCCATGGCCGCCGGGCGGACCGGGGAGGCGGCGGGGGCGCTGGGCCGGGCCGTCGCCGCGGCGTGGGGGGCGTCCCCGGGCCTGACCGCGCAGCTGTTGTCGACCGCGGCCGACCTGCGCCGCAGCATCGAGGGGCCGACCGACGCCGTCCTCGCCGACCTGACCACGGCGCTCGCCGCCCTCGACGCCACCGATCTCGTGGTCGCCCGCGCCGAGCTGCGCCTGGCCCTCGGCGCGGCCCACCAGGAGCGCGCCCGCGACGATGCGGCGGCCCTGCGCACCGCGGTGGAACACTATCTGGCCGCGCTGCGGCTGATCAGTTTGGACAGCTCGCCGGAGTTGTTCGCCGCGGTGCAGGTCAACCTGGCCACCGCCTACCTGGCGATGCCGATGAGCCAGGCGTCCGACCAGCTTCGCATCGGCGTCGCGATCCAGGGCCTGCGCACGGCGCTCACCGTCTACACCCCCGAGACCCACCCCGAGCAGTGGGCCAGCACCCAGCTCAACCTGGCCAACGCCCTGGTCTACGCGCCGTCGGCGCACCAGAAGGACAACCTGATCGAGGCGGCGGCCCGTTACCAGCAGGTCATCGTCGCCCGCGATCGGAACACCGATCCGCTCGGCCACGCCCGCGCGCTGGCCAACCAGGGCAACGCCCTGGCCCATCTCGGCGCCTACGACCAGGCGACCGCGGTGCTGCGCGAGGCGCAAACGATCTTCGAGGAGTCCGGGGCGGACGACGCGGCGCTGGCGGTGCGCGGCGTGCTCGACGAGATCACCCGCCGCCGCGGCGCGCCCGGACCCGCATGAGTTCCCCCCGGTCGGCGGCCGCCGTCCGAGGCACCGGGCCGGTCACCGCCGCCGCGGACGACCCGGCGGCGGGTTGGGAGCCGTCGGTGTGGCTGGGGGCGCCGGCGCCGGGGGGGCTGGCGCTGCCCGCGGCGCAGCCGTCGTCGTCCTGGCTGTACGCGCCGCGCGGGGTGTGGCTCGGCGACGACCTGCTCGTGGTGGCCGACTCGGGCAACCACCGGGTGCTGATCTGGCACGGTCGACCGGCCCGCGACGGTGCCCCCGCCGACGTCGTGCTCGGCCAGGCCGACGCAAGCAGCGAGGGCCCGGCGGCCGGCGGGCGCGGGCCCGAACGGGGGATGCACCTGCCGACCGGAATCGCCGTCACGGACGGCCGGCTCGTCGTCGCCGACGCCTGGCACCACCGGGTCCTCGTCTGGGACACCGTCCCGGTGACCACCGACACCCCTCCCGACCTGGTCCTCGGCCAGCCGGATGCGACGAGCGTGCGGGAGAACCGGGGCGGGTCGTGCGGGCCGACCACCTTCTACTGGCCGTTCGGCGTGGCCGTGATCGGCGGGCGCTTCTACGTCGCCGACACCGGTAACCGGCGGGTGCTGGGCTGGTCGGGCGGCCTGCCAACCTCCCCCGATCGGGCCCCCGACCTGATCCTGGGCC
Organism: Frankia alni ACN14a; assembly: GCF_000058485.1. Classification (NCBI taxonomy): domain Bacteria; kingdom Bacillati; phylum Actinomycetota; class Actinomycetes; order Frankiales; family Frankiaceae; genus Frankia; species Frankia alni. The sequence continues at coordinate 1,964,586 of NC_008278.1, read as the reverse complement.
AGCCCGATCCGACCAGCCGGGAGGACAACCGCGGCGGCCCGGCCGGGCCCGCCACCTTCCGGTGGCCGCATGACATCACCGGGAACGCCGAGCGGCTGCTCGTCGCCGACGCCGGCAACCACCGGCTGCTCGGCTGGTCGCCCCATCCCGACGCCGACACCGCCGCCGACCTCGCCCTCGGCCAGACCGACCTGACCGGCTGCGGCGAATCCCCCTACGCCCCCGGCCAGGCCGGCACGCTGCGGTTCCCCTACGCCGCCGACTGCGACGGCGACCTGCTGGCCGTCGCGGACACCGCCGACAACCGGATCCTGCTCTGGGACGGCCTGCCGCAGGTCACCGGCACGGCGGCCACCGCCGTCCTCGGCCAGCCGTCGTTCGCCGACACGGGCGAGAACCGCTGGTCGGGCGTGACCGCCGACACGTTCTGCTGGCCGTATGGCCTGTCCCTGTCCGACGGCCGGCTCGCCGTGGCCGACTCCGGCAACAACCGGGTCGTGATCTGGGAGCGGCGGCCATGATCCCCCCGCGCGCCGTCGAACGGTCCGCGACGCGCCCGCCGGACGGGCGGGTGCGCCGGCGGGTCGTCGTCGAGGGCATCGTGCAGGGCGTCGGGTTCCGGCCCCACGTCCACCGGCTGGCCAGCGGCCTCGGGCTCACCGGCTTCGTCGGCAACGACTCGGCCTCGGTCTTCGCGGAGGTCGACGGCGACCCCGCCGACGTCGCCGAGTTCCTGCGCCGGTTGGCGCCGTCCGCGCCGCCCCTCGCCCGCATCGACGGGATCACGGTGACCGACGTTCCCGGCACCCCCCGCCCGGGCGGGGCCGGGTTCCGGATCGTGGCGAGCAGGGCCGCGGCCGGCGCCCGTACCCTGGTGCCCCCGGACGCGGCGGTGTGCGCGGACTGCCTGCGGGAACTGTTCGACCCGGCGGACCGACGCCACCGCCATCCGTTCATCACCTGCACGAACTGCGGCCCCAGGTTCACGATCATCGAGGCGCTGCCGTATGACCGGGCGGCGACGACGATGGCGCGCTTTCCGATGTGCGCGCGCTGCACGGCCGAGTACACCGACCCCGCCGACCGCCGCTTCCACGCCGAGCCCATCGCCTGCCCGGACTGCGGGCCGCGGCTGTGGTTCAGCCCGCTCGACGGGCCGGCGGTGACCGGCACCGACGCGGCGCTCGCGGCCGCTCAGCGGGCGCTGGCGGCCGGCGCGGTCGTGGCGGTCAAGGGTGTCGGCGGCTACCACCTGGCCTGCCGCGCCGAGGACGACGAGGGCCTGACCAGGCTGCGCGGGCGCAAGAACCGACCGGACCAGCCGTTCGCGGTCATGGCCCGCGACCTGGCCACGGCCGCCCGGGTCGGCACCGTCTCGCCGGCGGTGGCGGCGCTGCTGAGCGGGCCGGCCGCGCCGATCGTGCTCACCGGCCGCGCCCCGGGGGCGCCGCTGTCGGCCCTGGTCGCGCCGGGCAGCCCACTCGTCGGGCTGCTGCTGCCGTACACGCCGCTCCACCACCTGCTGTTCGCGCCGGCCCCCGGCGGCGGCCCGCCGCCGCGACTGCTCGTGATGACCAGTGCCAACCGCTCCGGCGAGCCGATCTGCTTCGACGACCGCGAGGCCCGCACCCGCCTCGCCGGACTCGCCGACGCCTTCCTCACCCACGACCGGCCGATCCTGGCGCCGTGCGACGACTCGGTGCTGCGCTGTGACGCCGAGCAGGTCGTGCCGCTACGCCGCGCCCGCGGCCACGTCCCGCTGCCGGTGGATCTTCCCCGCCCGGTCGGGCCGGTGCTCGCCGTCGGCGGCGAGCTGAAGAACACGCTCTGCCTGACGACCGGGCGCCGCGCCATCCTGTCCCAGCACCACGGCGACCTGGGCAGCCTCGCGGCGATGGCGGCGTTCGAGCGATCCGGCGCGCGGCTGGCGCGCCTGTACGGCATCGAACCCGCGGTCCTCGCCGCCGACCCCCACCCGGGCTACGCCACCCGGGCCTGGGCGCGGCGGACCGCCGGCGCCGAGCGCCCCCTGCGGCTGGTGCAGCACCACCACGCCCACGTGGCGGCGCTGCTCGCCGAGCACGGCCGGCTCGGCGAGCCCGTCGTCGGCGTCGCCTTCGACGGCACCGGTTACGGCGACGACGGCACGATCTGGGGCGGCGAGGTGCTCCTCGTCGGCTCCGACGTCACCCGCGCCGAACGCGTCGCCCACCTGCGCCCGGTCGGCCTGCCCGGCGGCGACGCCGCGGTGCGCAACCCGTGCCGGGTGGCGCTGGCCCACCTGGCCGCGGCGGGCCTGGCCTGGTCGGCGGATCTCGCCCCGGTGCGGGCCTGCTCCGCCGCGGAGTTGAGCACAGTGCGCACCGCCCTGGACCGGGGCGTGGCCTGCACGCCCAGCAGCAGCATGGGTCGGCTGTTCGACGCGGTGGCGGCGCTGCTCGGGGTGCGCCAGCGGACCACCTATGCCGCGCAGGCCGCCGTCGAGCTGGAGGCCCTCGCCGCCGAGGCACCCACCGCCGAAGGTCTCGCCGCCGGCCGGTCGGGTGATACGGGCGGGCCGTCCGCCGGCACGGCCGCTGCCGGCAGGGCCGCTGCCGGCGTGGGCGCGTGGCCGCTGGTCTTCGGACTGGCGGACGGCGTCCTGGAGCCGGCGCCGGTGCTCGCGGGCCTCGTCGACGGCCTGCGGGCGGGGATGGCCGCGGGCACGCTGGCCGGCGCGTTCCATGTCGCCGTCGCGGACGCGGTGACCCGTGTCGCCGAGGTGGCGCGGCGGCGGCACGGCGTCGGCCTGGTCGGGTTGACCGGCGGGGTCTTCGCCAACGTCGTGCTGCTGCGGGCCTGCCGGGCACGGCTGGCCGCCGCCGGTTTCGACGTACTCGTTCATCAGGAGGTGCCGGCGGGCGACGGCGGACTGGCTCTCGGCCAGGCCGTCGTCGCGGCGCTGGCCGGCGACCAGGATCCGGCGCCGGTCGCCGACAGGAAGGACATGTGACGCGATGTGCCTGGGGATACCCGGCCGGATCACCGAGATCTGGGATGACCGCGGCACCCGGATGGCGCTCGTCGACTTCGGCGGCGTCACCAGGACCGTGTGCCTGGCCTACCTGCCCGACGCCACCGTCGGGCAGTACACGATCATCCATGCCGGTTTCGCGTTGACGAGCGTGGACGAGGACGCGGCGCGCCAGACGCTGGCGATGTTCCGCGACCTCGGGCTGCTCGACACCGAACTCGGCGCGGCCGAAGTCGAGGCGAGCCGGTGAAGTACCTGACGGAGTTCCGCGACCCGGACCTGGCCCGCTGGCTGCTGGACGCGATCGCCGCCACCGCGAGCCGGCGCTGGACGCTGATGGAGGTCTGCGGCGGCCAGACCCACGCGATCATCCGGCATGGGCTCGACCAGCTCCTCGCCGACCAGGTCGAGTTCATCCACGGACCCGGCTGCCCGGTCTGCGTGACGCCCCTGGAGACGATCGACCGGGCGCTGGCGATCGCCGCCCGGCCCGAGGTGATCTTCTGCTCGTTCGGGGACATGCTGCGGGTGCCGGGCAGCGACACCGACCTGTTCACCGTGAAGGCCCGCGGCGGGGACGTCCGGGTGGTGTACTCGCCGCTGGACGCCGTCAGCCTCGCCGAGGCCCATCCCGACCGCCAGGTCGTGTTCTTCGCGGTCGGCTTCGAGACGACCGCGCCGGCCAACGCGCTGGCGGCGGTGACGGCGCGCCGCCGCCGCCTGGCGAACTTCTCGATGCTCGTCAGCCACGTGCTGGTCCCGCCGGCGATGAGCGCGGTCGCCACCGCCCCGGGCAACCGGGTGGAGGCGTTCCTCGCGGCCGGCCACGTGTGCACGGTGATGGGCACCGAGCAGTACGAACCGCTGGTCGCCGCGCACCGGATGCCGATCGTCGTCACCGGGTTCGAGCCGCTGGACCTCCTCGACGGGGTACGCCACGCCGTCGCGCAGCTCGAGGCCGGCCGGGCCGAGCTCGCCAACGCCTACCAGCGGGCGGTGCAGCCCGAGGGCAACCCGGCCGCCCGGGCGATCCTGGCCGAGGTCTTCACGGTGTGCGACCGGGCCTGGCGGGGCATCGGGACGATCCCGGACTCGGGCTGGCGGCTCGCGGACGCGTGGCGCGACTTCGACGCGGAGATCCGGTTCGACGTCGGCGGCCTCACCGTCGCCGAACCGGCGGCGTGCCGCAGCGGCGCGGTGCTGCAGGGGCTGCTCCGGCCGCCTGACTGCGCGGCGTTCGGCACGACCTGCACGCCGCGCCGCCCGCTGGGAGCGACGATGGTCTCGGCGGAGGGGGCGTGCGCCGCCTACTTCCAGTACCGGCGCCTCACCCCGGCCGGCAGCGCCCACTCGCCGGACTCCACCGGGCCGGCGGCGGCGATGCAGGCATGACCGACCTTGCGGACATGACGGGCTGGGCCTGCCCGGCTCCGCTGCGCGACTATGCGCGGGTCGTGCTGGGCCACGGCGGCGGCGGCGTGCTGACCAGCGAGCTGATCGAGCACCTGTTCCTCCCGGCGTTCGCCGGCGGCGGGACACCGGTGGACGCGGCGCCGACGGACACGGCGCCGACGGACACGGCACTGCCAGCCGGGGCGCTGGCGGACGCGGCGGTCCTGGCTGTCGGCGGGCTCAGGCTGGCCTTCACGACGGATTCCTACGTCGTGCGGCCGCTGTTCTTCCCCGGCGGTTCGATCGGCGAGCTCGCCGTCCACGGCACCGTCAACGACCTGGCCTGCCGCGGCGCGGTCCCGCTGGCGCTGTCGGCCGGGTTCATCCTGGAGGAGGGGCTGGAGCTCGCCGTCCTCGGCCGGGTGGCGCAGGCGATGGGCCGCGCCGCCGCCGCGGCGGGGGTACGGCTGGCCACCGGCGACACCAAGGTCGTCGAGCGCGGCCTCGCCGACGGCCTGTACGTCAACACCAGCGGCATCGGGCTCGTCCCGCCCGGCGTGGATGTCCGGCCCGACCGGGCGGTGCCCGGAGACCGGATCATCGTTTCCGGGCCGATCGGCGAGCACGGGATCGCGGTGCTCAGCGTCCGCGAGGGGTTGGAGTTCGGCGGGGACGTCCGCTCCGACACCGCGGCGCTGCACGGGCTGGTGGCCGCCATGCTGGCCGCGACCATGCCCGGGGTGCACGCGCTGCGCGACCCGACCCGCGGCGGTCTGGCGACCGCGCTGTGCGAGATCGCCGCGGCGGCCGGGGCCGGCGTCGAGTTCACCGAGTCCACGGTGCCGGTGCCGCCCGTGGTCGAGGCGGCCTGTGGCTTCCTCGGTCTCGACCCGCTGCACGTGGCCTGCGAGGGCCGGCTCGTCGCGTTCGTCGCCGAGGCCGATACGGACGCGGTGCTCGCCGCGATGCGGGCGCATCCGGCCGGACGCGACGCGGTGATGATCGGCTCCGTCACCGCGGAGCATCCGGGCGTCGTCGTCGCCCGCACGGCCTTCGGCGGGACCCGCATCGTCGACCGGCCGCTCGGCGAGCAGCTCCCCCGCATCTGCTGATGCATCGCCCGAGCGCAACCGTCCGAGCGGTGGACACGCTCGGCGCCCACTCCAGCCGTACGCGACTCCCGCCCACTCCCACGGCCCACGCCCACGCGCCGAAATTCGTCCTCGTATGCGATTCTGTCGCCCTATCTTGATACGTGGACACAGCGACCTCGGGTGAACAAATTTGGATCTTCGGATTCATGACGGTCAACCTTGTCGCGGGAACCTTGGTGCCCGCAGCCGTCCGCCGACGGTTCGGTGACACGGCAGCGCGCACCTTCAGGCGTCGCGCCGGCACAGCGATCGGCAGCGTGCTCACCGTGTGGATCGCAGTCTTCTGGGGATTCACCTATGCGGCCATCAGCGCGGGGCTGCTGCTGGTGCTGTTCCTCGTCGACCGCCCCCCTCGTCGGCGAGCCCCCTCAGGGAAGGCGAAGATTACGGACACACCCCCAGAGACACGCTCGTGACCGTACGGCGCCAGCAGAGTTGGTGAGCGACTGCCTGGCGTCTCGAAAGCGATTCGGGCCTACTCGTCCAAGTCCCTGCCCATGCGGCCGGGCTCAGCCGGCTGCGCCGATCCGCACCGCGCAGTCGCTGGCGGCCAGGTAGACCTGGCTGCGGCCGCCGGGGTCGAGTCGGACGGTCGGCGCGTCCTTCGTGGCGGTGGCGAAGTCGACGTTCTCCCCGCTGGCGAGATCGCGCAGCACGAACTCGCACGTCTCGCTGCCGTTGAAGTCCTTGACCTGGACCTCGACGGCGCTGGGGGCGTGGAAGGCACTGCTGTCGCCGGTCTGCTGGACGGTGAACGGCAGGGTCGCGTCGCCGCCGCCGGCCTGCGCGGTGAGCCGGCAGCCGGGCGGGGACGGCGTGACGTCGAGCTCGATTCGCCCGGTCTGGTGGACCTGGAAGGTCCTGTCCCCGTAGACGGTCTCCGACCCTGCCAGTCCGGACGGGTTGGCGCCGTGCGGAGTGACGGTGCAGCCCACGTCGTCGCCGGACTGGCGGTCGGCGACGACCAGTCGCCAGGGCCCGGTCGCGGTGTAGCTGAAGGTCGTCGGCGCGTCGGTGCCGCCACCCCCGAGGGTGAGCAGCACGGCTGTGACGGCGGCCGCCGCGAGCACGACGACCGCGACACCGATCCCGAGCAACCGGCCGCGCCGGCGCCTCGGCCCATCCGCGGAGGTGTCTCCTGGCCGCGTGCCCGCCGCGGCACCGACCACGCCCGAGACGTTCCACGGCGGTGTGCCGCCGGACGCGCCGACGCCTGCCGGGCCACCGACGGGCAGCGGCGGCGACGGGATCGTCGGCGGCGGCCCGCTGGGCGGTGTGGGGGCGTGGACGGTCAGCGTGACGTCCCGGTTCGGACCGAACCCGACCGGACGATCCGACTCGTTCGACCCGCCGTCGTCCATCGGGCCGCCTCGGCCCGCCGCGCCACCCGGACCCGACCCTCCACCGTGACCCGACCCGCCGCCCGGACCCGACCCGCCGCCCGAGCCTGACGCGGCGTCGAGGCCGGCCGCGTCCGCGAGGGCGGCGCGCAGCTCCGCGGCCGTCGGCCGGTCGGTGGGTTGACGGGCCATCGATCGGCGGACCAGCTCGCGCAGCGACGGCGCGATCCGCGCGTAGTCCAGCCGGGGTTCCTCGTGGACGATGCGGTAGGTCACCGCGTCGGACGGCCCCTCCCCGTACGGCGGCTGCCCGGTGGCGCCGTAGCCCACCAGGCCACCCCAGGCGAACACGTCGGAGGCCACCGCCGCCTCACCGACGGTGACCTGTTCGGGGGCCAACCAGGCCGGCGTGCCGATCAGCACTCCGGTCGCGGTGAGCTGGTCGGCGTCGCGTACGGCGGCGACCCCGAAGTCGATCACGATCGGCCCGGTGGCCGTCCACATCACGTTGGACGGCTTGAGGTCGCGGTGGATGAGGCCGGCCGCGTGAATCGAGACGAGCGCGTCGGCGAGCCCGGCCGCCAGCCGCACCTGGTCGGCCTCGTCGAGGGGGCCGTGGCGGGTGATGTGCTGGCCCAGAGTGGGCGCGGGGAGGAACTCGGTGGCCAGCCACGGCGGCTCGGCGGTGATGTCGAAGTCGAGCAGCTGGGCGGTGTGCCGGCCGCGGACCCGGAAGCAGGCCTGTAGCTCCCGTTGGAAGCGGACCCGGAAGCTGGGGTTGTCGGCCAGTTCGGATCTGATGATCTTTACGGCGACCCGGCCGAGCGGGCCGTCGCCGAGGTAGACCACGCCCATCCCGCCGCCGCCGAGCCGGCCGAGTAGGCGGTGGGGCCCGACCTGGACGGGATCGGTGAGACGCAGGGCCGCGACCGCGACCTGCTCCGGGTCGGTTGGCATGACGCGATCTTCTCCTCGGCCCGGACCGCGGCCGCGCCGAGCCCACGGGTGGACGACTCCCACGGGTACTGGCGTCGCGGTGACAAATCACCTGGATGGTAGCGAGCCTGCCCCTGCCCGCCCATGGTCGTCGGCTTTCCGACCTCGCCGAACGTCCCGGGCTGTGGACCACGGCGGTTGTCCACAGCCGCGGACCACGGGCCCACCGACCCGGTCGGATGGCCGTAAGGTGGCCAGATGACCTTGCCGCCCGGCCCCCCGGAGCACCTCGCCGACCCGTCGGGCACCTCCGCCGGCGCCGCCGGGGGCGCCGGTGCCGCGGGGGGCGCCGGTGCCGGGATGGTCACCGGCGCCGCCGCACAGGTCCTGCGGCGGGTCTTCGGCTACGAGTCGTTCCGGTCGGGCCAGCGGGAGATCATCGATCATGTCGTCGACGGCGGCGACGCGCTGGTCCTCATGCCCACCGGCGGCGGCAAGTCGCTGTGCTACCAGATCCCGGCGCTGGTCCGCCCGGGCACCGGGGTCGTGGTGTCCCCGCTCATCGCTCTCATGCAGGACCAGGTCGACGCGCTGCGGGCGCTCGGCGTGCGGGCCGGCTTCCTCAACTCCAGCCAGGATCTCGACCAGCGGCGCGCGGTCGAGGCCGCCTTCCTCGCCGGCGAGCTCGACCTGCTCTACCTCGCGCCGGAGCGGCTGCGCGTCGAGGCGACGTTGCGCCTGCTCGACCGGGGCACGATCTCGCTGTTCGCGATCGACGAGGCGCACTGTGTCGCGCAGTGGGGGCATGATTTCCGGCCCGACTACCTGATGCTGTCGATGCTGCACGAACGCTGGCCGGGCGTCCCGCGCGTCGCGCTCACCGCCACCGCGACGCCGGAGACGCACAAGGAGATCACCACCCGGCTGGGCCTGGCGGACGCCTACCACCACGTCGCCGACTTCGACCGGCCGAACATCCAGTACCGCATCGTGCCGAAGAAGGAGCCGAAGGCGCAGCTGCTACACCTGCTGCGCACCGAGCACCCCGGCGATGCGGGCATCGTCTACTGCCTGTCCCGGGCGTCGGTCGACAAGATCGCCGAGTTCCTGGCCGGTCAGGGGATTCCCGCGCTGCCGTACCACGCGGGGCTCGACAACCTCGTCCGGGCCGAGAACCAGGCCCGCTTCCTGCGCGAGGACGGCATCGTCATGGTCGCGACGATCGCCTTCGGCATGGGCATCGACAAACCGGACGTCCGCTTCGTCGCCCACCTCGACCTGCCGAAGTCCGTCGAAGGCTACTACCAGGAGACCGGCCGCGCCGGCCGGGACGGTCAGCGCTCCACCGCCTGGCTGGCCTACGGCCTGCAGGACGTCGTCCAGCAGCGCCGGCTCATCGACGCCTCCCCCGGCGACGCGGCGCACCGCCGCCGGTTGGGAACCCACCTCGACGCCATGCTCGCCCTGTGCGAGACGGTCGAATGCCGCCGCGTCGGCCTGCTCGCCTACTTCGGTCAGCGCGGCACCGCGGCCTGCGGCAACTGCGACACCTGCCTCGAGCCACCGCAGTCCTGGGACGGCACGGTCGCCGCCCAGAAGCTGCTCTCCGCCGTGCTGCGCCTCGACCGGGAGCGCCACCAGCGCTTCGGCGCCGGCCACGTCATCGACATCCTGCTGGGCCGGTCCACGCCCAAGGTCGCCCAGCACCGCCACGAGACCCTGACCGTCTTCGGCGTCGGCGAGGATCTGCGCGAGCTCGAGTGGCGCGGGGTCGTGCGCCAGCTGCTGGCCCAGGGGCTGCTCGCCGTCCAGGGCGAACACGGCACCCTGGCACTCACCGAGGCCAGCGCGGACGTGCTGCGCGGGACGCGCACGGTGGCGCTGCGCCGCGAGCCCGAGCGGGTCGCGCGGTCGAGCGTCCGATCCGGCGGCGGCGACGCCTCGGCCGGCGCGGGCCGGGCCCGGCGCGCCGCGCCGGTGGACCTGCCGGCGCAGGCCGCGCCCGTGTTCGAGAGGCTGCGGGCGTGGCGCGGCGCCACCGCGAAGGAGCAGGGCGTCCCCGCCTACGTGATCTTCCACGACGCGACGCTGCGCGAGATCGCCACGCGGATGCCGACGAGTCTCGCCGACCTCGCCACGATCAGCGGCGTCGGCGAGAACAAGCTGGCCAAGTACGGCGAGCAGCTTCTCGACGTCCTCGCCGCGTCCGCCGAACCGCCCGAACCGGACTGAACCCCCGATCCCCCGCGGCTGCCGCCGGCGGGGGCACGGGTCAGCTCCCGTCGGGGGCCGCCGTGCGGCCGGCGAACAGGGCCGCCTCGCCAACCTGTTCCAGGGGATCACGGCAGCCGGACAATGCCACACATACCGGTTGTTCAACCAGGTCACCGAGAGGTCATAGAACGTGAGGGCCGCCCAGCCGTAGGCTTCCGCGGCGGCCCGAACCTCGGGTGCGGCCGCAGCCACCGCGGGCGGCACGGGCCGGGCGGGCCGCCCACGGCGGGAAAACCGCTGCAGGGCCTGCTCCTCGGGAGCGATGAACGGATGAACAGATGAACGGATGAACAGAGGACCGGGTAGGGGCGCGAAGTTATCTCGAATATCGGGCTCGATTCGGGAAACCACGCGGACGTCGGCGGTCGCAGCGGCGAGGCACGGCGGGAAATGTCGCCGGCGCCGCGCGGGGCCGCTCGCGGCGGCGTCCGCGGAACGCCCCGCGCGCTGCGGCGGCGGGCCGGACGGAACGTCCGGAGCGAGCCGGAGCAGGACGAATCAGCTAGGATCGGTCGGCCGATGTCTCCCTCCGCTGCCCCGGGAAGAGCGATCTCGCATGCCGGATCCGCGCCTTGACCCGTTCCCCGTCGACTTTCGCGTGCACGGCCTGCGCACGCACAGCGAGGCCGGCGCGCGGGATGATTTCAAACAGATGATCTCCCAGCTCGTCGATGCGCTGCATCCGGGCTTCCGGCTGATAGGCGCCAACCCCGGGGACGCCGGGATCGATGTGTTCCTCGGCCACCTCGATGACCGGATCATCGCCTGGCAGGCGCAATACCTCCTGCCATTGGTGCGGGAGAGCCATCGCGCGCAGATCAGGGACTCGTTCCGAGCCGCGGTGCGAAATGCCCGCGAGCACGGCCACGGAATCGACCGATGGATTCTCTGCGTTCCCGGCTCGCTGGACCAGCCGACGGCGATGTGGTGGGACCGCTGGCGGCGCGAGCAGCAGGCGGCGACCTCGATCCGCATCGAACTGTGGGACGAGAGCGGTCTGCGGGCCCGGCTCGGCCGGCCGGTGGCCGCGCACGTGCGCGCCGCCTTCTACGCGTGGCCCCGCGCGGCCGGCTATGCCTGGTCCGGCAGGGCGGACGGCCCGACGCCGGTCCCGGATCCCCCGCCCGCCCGCCGCACCGCGCCCGCGGACGTGTCCTGGTCGGGCGGTGAGACGGTGCGGGTGGCGGCCCGCGCCTGCCTGCTGGAAGGCAATCCGCGGGAGCGGCGCGGCGGCGACGGATCGTGGGTGCTGCGGGAGGGAACCGCCTCGTTGCCTGGTCCGCCGGCGCGCCCGGTGTGGTTCCGCCACGTCCTCGTGCGCCGGCCGGGGTTCGCGGCGGACGCGAAGCTCGCGACCGTGGACAGTCAGATCCGCCTGCTCGCCGAGATCGGCGGGCGGCCTGGCCTGCCCGACCTGATCGAGGGCCAGGTGACGCCGGTGGAGGCGGGTCTGGTCGCCGGCCGGCTGGCGGGTCCGACCTGGCGGGAGGTCTTCGGCCCCCCGCGCCGCGCCGACCGGGGGTCGGTCCGGCCCCGTGTCCATCCGGTGCGGCTGCCCGGACCCGGCCACCCGTCCCCGCGCCCGCCGGCGGGCCCGAGGCCGTGGGGCGCGCTGCCGGGCGAGGGGCGGGTGCCGCCGGGCCGTACCTGGGCGCCGAACCCGTCGACCGCCGTCGCCCTGCTGCGCGCCGCCGCGGACGCGGCTGACGTCCTTGCGGCCCTGCACGAGGCGGGACACAGCCATCGGGCTCTGACCCCCGACGGCCTGATCCTGCCGGGAACCGGTCCGCAGCCGGGCCCGCCGGCGCTGCGTGACCTGGGGCTCGCCACGGTCGCCCGCCATGCCGAGGAGGGGCCGGCCGAGTACCGGGCCCCCGAGCAGGAGCGCCTCGGGCTGCACAGACCCCGCATCGGGGTGCGCACGGACGTGTTCCGGCTGGCGGCCATGGCCTATCACTGCCTGACCGGCGTCACGCCGGCGCGCGGCGGGCCGGCGCCGCTGCGCGGGCTACCGCTGCCGTTTCCGGTGCCGGACACCCTCGACGAGGTGCTGGTCCGGGCGCTCGACTCGGATCCGGCGCGCCGGCCCGCCCGCATCCGCGTCCTCGCCGACGCCTTCCGGGTCGGCGCCGACCACCTGACCCGCTGCGGCTACTGACGGCTTCCCGGCGCTCGCTACGGCGTTGAGGCGGCGGCGCAGACCGTCGACCGGGCCAGCGCCAGGATGGCGCCGGCGGTCGGCTGGTCGGGGGTGACGCCACCGTCGGCGAACCGGGCCGGGATGCGGGTCAGCGCGAGGCGATCGCCGCCCTCGGGGAGGTCGTCGACGCAGATGTGGGTGCCGTCGTCGCGCAGGGCGGTATCGCTGCGGCCGGCGGCGAGGGCGGGGAACTGCGCGCGGAAGGCCGTCACGAACGTCGCCGCCGCCTCGGAGTCGTGAACCAGGTCGAAGTCGCTCACCCGGCCCGCGGTCGACGCGCCGGCGCTGGGCGTGGTCCCGGGCGGCGGCCCGCCGGATGCCCCGGCGCCGCCAGCAGCGCCAGTGCCACCGGAACCGCCGCAGGCTGCGAGAACGGCCACGACGGCGGTCAGGGCGAGCGCCCGCCAGTTCTTCATCGGCTCCCCTTGCTCGTCGAAGGATCCTCTGCCCGTCGGAGGATCCGAGGTTCGTCGGAGGATCCCTGCACGCGGAAAGATCCCTTTGCTCGTGGAAGGAGCAGAGGCTAGCCGGCGCGGACGGGTGCCCCGCCGGCGGGGGGCGCGCGGGCGACGTCCGCGCGCGTCGTGGCGTGGCCGGCGGCGCCGGTCGAACCACGGACCCCGCCCGCGCCGATCCACGCCGTAGCGACCCCGTTGGTCGCACCTAGCGTTCCGGGTAACGGAAAATGTGCCGCGCCACCGCTGCGCCGGGCAGCATTGCGCGCCCCCATGGGCATCCCGGTGGGCGCATTGCCGCCACCTCGGGGAGCGTGTCCGCGCAATGCGCTGTCCGCGGGTTGTGCCGGGCACGGTTGACCCGACGAACCCGAGGTTCCCGCCGTAGCCGCAGGCCAGCCGCCTGCCCGCCGCCTTCGTCCGGTGTTACCGGCGCCACTGCGGCGGTTGGCCTCGCTCATTCCCAGCATCGATCGGAACAACTAGGGACATGTCACCCCGGGATCGGGCAAGTCGGTTGGACGAGGCCCGCGGGCGTCTGATTGCATACCAGCCTGACGGGGGTGCCGAAGGCGGGAGGGACCCGCACGAGAGAGAGCAGTAAGGACGGGATGACGACACGAGCCCGAGAACTGTTCCAACGATCGCGCGCCCTGCTCGGAAACTCCCGCGAGGTCGCCGCGCAGCTCTTCGCTTCGTCCGGGGCGCACGCCCGCCCGGCGGTCCCGCCCACCGCGGCGCCGTCGAGGCCCACACCGGGCTCCGCACCCATGCCAACGCATTCCATCACCCCGTCGGCCACCACCGCCCAGGCCACGGGCACCGCCCCGGCGGCAGGCAGCACCCCGGCTGCGCGAAGCGCCCCGGCTGCGGACACTGCCCTGTTGGTGGGTAGCGCCCTGTCGGCGGGTAGCGCCCTGTCCGCGGGGAGCGCCGTCTCGGCGGACAGCGCCCCTGCCGCGACCCTGCCCGCGCCCACGGCGGACGCGCAGACGCTGTCGGCGATCTGCGCCGACGTCGCCCTGCGCGACCTGAACCTGGTCGACTCCCTGCTCTCCCAGCTCGAGGAGATGGAGGCCCGCGAGGAGGATGCCGAGCGGCTCGACGAGCTCTACCAGCTCGACCATCTCGCCGCCCGGCTGCGCCGTAACGCGGAGAACCTGCGCATCCTCGCCGGGCGGGACGCCAACGAGACGGCGTCGGAGACCGCGGCGATGGTCGACGTGATCCGCGCGGCCATGTCCTCCATCGACCACTACTCCCGCGTCACCATCGGCCGGGTCGTCTCGCTCGGTGTGGTCGGGTTCGCCGCCGAGGACGTCGGCCGACTGCTGGCGGAACTGCTCGACAACGCCACCAAGTCGTCTCCGCCAAGCGCGCCGGTGCGCGTCGGCGTGCACCTGACCGAGCAGGGCAGCGCGCTGCTGCGGGTCGAGGACGAGGGCATCGGCCTGCCCGCGGAGCGGATGCGCCGGCTCAACGAGCGATTGCGCGCCGGTCCGACCCTCGACGATGACGCCGTGCGGCACATGGGGTTGGCCGTGGTCGGGCGGATCGCGGCCCGGCACGAGATGCGCACCTGGCTCGACCGGCGCCACCCGCACGGGACGACCGCCTCGGTGCTGCTGCCCGCGGCGCTGATCTGCGAGCTGCCCGAGGCGAGCTGGTCGGGTGCACAGACCGTCACCGTCGCTCCCGCCGTGCGTACCGTCGGCCCCGCGGCGCACGTCGCGACGGCCGCCGGGCTGCCGGGACGCCGGGCCGCGCACCTGGCCCGCCCGCGCCCGGCCGCGCCCGCGGCCCACTCCACGCGGCCCACCGCCTCCCCCGCGCTGCGGCCCGTACCGAACCCGTCCTCGAACCCGCCACCGAGCCCGGCCGCCGTCGAGACCACCGCCAGCGGCCTGCCCCGCCGGGTGTCGCGCAGTCTGAAGAGCGGCACCGGCCCGCTCGCGGCCTCCCCGCCGGCCGCGCCCGCGGCGGGGGTGGCCCAGGTGACGGACCACGAGCGGCTGCTCGCCGATCTCGGTGCGTTCACCGAGGGTGAACGGGCCGCCCGTGACGAGCAGCGAGGGGCGTGAGGGAAGCCGTGACGGACACGACCAACCGCCAGGGACGCGACGACTTCACCTGGCTCATCAACGACTTCGTCGCCAGGGTGCACGGGGTCTCCCACGCCCTGATCCTGTCCTCCGACGGGCTGTCGCTCACCTCGTCGGACTCGGTCAGCACCGTCGAGGGTGAGCAGCTCGCCGCGATCGCCAGCGGGATGCTGAGCCTCGCCCGCAACAGCGCCGCGCTGTTCGACAAGGGGACCTGCGAGCAGATCATCGTCCGGCTGTCGTCGGGCTACCTGCTGTTCATGGGCATCGATGCGGGCGCGGGCCTCGCGGTGCTCACCGACGCCGACTGCGACATGAAGGTCGTGGCCTACGAGATGACCCAGTTCGTGCAGCACGCCGGCCACGCGCTGACCCCGCAGACCCGAGCGGACCTGCGCCGCGTCCTCTCCGGCCGGCAGCTGTGACGCCGGGACCGCCGGCTCTGCCGCGTACGCGCAGCCGGCGCATCCGCCCGTACACGCTCACCGGGGGACGCACCAGGACCCGTCACCACCTGCTGGTGGAGACGCTGGTCTCGGTTCCCAGCTACGACCCGGCGCTGAGCGAGTCGCTGATGCCCGAGTCGAAGGCGCTCTACGAACGGGCCCGGACGCAGCTCTCGATCGCCGAGCTGTCGGCGCTCCTGTCGATCCCCCTCGGCGTCGTCCGTGTGCTGATCAGTGATCTCGCCACCCAGGGCGCGGTGTTCATCCATCCGACGGCGCACGCCTACTCCCATGACCGCGGTGTGCTGGAGCGGATCCTCAGCGGCCTGCGGGAGCTGCCGGTCTGAGCGGGAACGCGGCGGGGCAGGTCGCCGGCGCCGACCCGGACCGGCTGATGATCTCGGCGAAGATCGTGATCGCCGGAGGGTTCGGCGTCGGCAAGACGACGATGGTCGGCTCGGTGTCGGAGGTGCCGCCGATCAACACCGAGGCATGGATGACCGAGGCCAGCGAGGGCGTCGACGACCTGCCCCCGCACGGCGAGAAGACCACCACGACGGTGGCCATGGACTTCGGCCGGATCTCGCTGGACTCCGACCTGGTGCTCTACCTGTTCGGCACGCCGGGCCAGGCGCGGTTCTGGTTCCTGTGGGACGACCTTTCCCGCGGCGCGCTGGGCGCGATCGTCCTCGCCGACACCCGCCGGCTCGACCAGTCCTTCGCCGCGGTCAACTACTTCGAGCATGATTCGACGGTGCCCTTCGTCGTCGCGGTCAACCTGTTCGACGGCCGGCTGTGGCACGACCTCGACGAGGTGCGGGACGCCCTCGCGTTACGGCCGGGCATCCCGCTGATCACCTGCGACGCGCGGGACCCGGCGTCGACCGCCGAGGCCCTGCGCGAACTGGTCCGCTACGCCATGTCCCTGGCCTGACCCACCAGCCCCGGCCTGACCCAACGTCCCCGGCCTGACCCAACGTCCCCGGCCTGACCCACCGTTCCTGGCCTGACCCCGAGGAGGACGCACTCATGCGCAAGATCCTGATCGTCGGCGCCGGCCAGTCGGGCCTGCAGCTCGCCCTCACCCTGCGGGAGCACGACTACGACGTCACGATGATGTCGGCACGCACCCCCGAGGAGATCCGCACCGGCCGGGTGATGTCCACCCAGGCCATGTTCCACACGGCGCTGCAGCACGAGCGCGACCACGGACTGAACCTGTGGGAGGCCGACGCGGTCGGGATCCAGGGGCTGGGCGTGTCGCTGGCGGCGCCGGACGGCACCCGGGCGCTGGACTGGTTCGGCCGGCTCGACCATCCCGCCCAGTCGATTGACCAGCGGGTGAAGATGGCCGGCTGGTCGGAGCTGTTCGAGGAGCGCGGCGGCAAGCTCATCATCTCCGGGGTCACCACCTCCGACCTGAACTCCCTCGCCGAGCTGTACGACCTCGTCATCGTGGCGGCGGGCAAGGGCGAGCTGGTCGGCCTGTTCGACCGGGACCCCGCCCGCTCGCCGTACACCGCGCCGCAGCGGGTGCTGTCGCTGGCGTATGTGCACGGGCTCGCGCCGCGCCCCGAGCACCCCGACGCCCCCGGCGTCCGCTTCAACATCGCCCCCGGGGTCGGGGAACTGTTCGTCATCCCGGCGTACACGCTCAGCGGGAACTGCGACATCCTGTTCTTCGAGGGGATCCCCGGCGGCCCGCTGGACTGCTGGGACGACCACCCCGAGCCCGCCGAGCACCTGCGCCGCATCCTTGAGCTGACCCGGACGTACGTGCCGTGGGAGTACGAGCGCTGCGCCGACGTGGAGCTCACCGACGCCCAGGCCACGCTGGCCGGCGGCTACACGCCGGTCGTGCGCCGGCCGGTCGGCGAGCTGCCGTCGGGCCGGGCGGTGCTGGGGATGGCCGACGTCGTCGTCGCCAACGACCCGATCACCGGGCAGGGCGCGAACAACGCCGCGAAGTGTGCCGCCTCCTACCTGGACAGCATCCTCGCCCACGGCGACAGGCCGTTCGACCGCGCCTGGATGCAGGGCGCCTTCGACCAGTACTGGGACTACGCCCAGCACGTCACCACCTGGACCAACGCGCTGCTCGCCCCGCCGCCGGAGCACGTCCAGCAGATCCTCGGCGCGGCGGGGGCACACGACGCCGTCGCCCGCCGCTTCGTCAACGGCTTCGACGACCCCAGCGACTTCCAGCACTGGTTCCTCGACCCGACGAAGACCGCCGCCTACCTCGCCGCGCTCTGACGTCACCCGGACTGCCCGCCGGCCTCTCGCCGAACCCGGGCGGGGCCGATTGCGGTGCGTTCTGTACGGTCCAGCCCCGAGAATCGTAACCACCGCACCGCGGTTGCTCCGGCGCACCGCATCCGCCCCTCGTCGGGGAACGAGCCGACAGGACCACCCGTCTAGCTCGGCGGACCGGCGTGGCCGGCGGGGAATCCGTCCCCCGGCGGGCCGCCGCCGCGGGCCGCGGGGACACCGACCGGCTCCTCGCCACGCGGGAACCGGACGCTGACCGGGGGCGGCACGGGGATGCCGAGGCGGTCGAGCAGCGGGCCGGTCGCCGCGGTGGTGAGCAGCGCCATCACGACCAGCGCGGTGAAGGTCGTCTGGTCGAGTACGCCCATGTCCAGGCCGATCTGGGCCATGACGATCTCGGTGAGTCCGCGGGTGTTCATCAGCACGGCGAAGGTCGTCGCTCCTCGGCGGCCCAGCCCGAACAGTGCGGCGGCACCGCCCGCACCGATGATCTTCGCCGCGAAGGCCACCACCACGATCAGCAGGATCTCCAGCAGGCCACGCCCGTCCACGGCGCCCAGGTCCACCGACAGGCCCGCCGCGACGAAGAAGACCGGCAGCAGGATCGCCCCGAACCGCTCGATGTTCGCCCCCAGGTCCGGCGCGAGCCGGCCGAGACTCGACCGGGGCAGCGCGGTGCCGAACGCGAACGCCCCGAACACCGGGTGCAGGCCGATCTCGGCGGTCGCCCACGAGCAGAGAAGCAGGCCGACGACGGCGAAGGTGAGCAGGGCCGGACCGACGCTGCGCGGATCCGCCCGCGCGGCCGCCCGTTGTGCCAGCACCCGGGCCAGCGGCGCCACGACGATCGCCAGCGCGGCGACGAGGCCGGCGAGTTCACCGACCATGCGCAGGAACCCCCACGGGCCACTCGCGTGCACCACGGCGACGACCACCGCGAGCGTGCACCAGCCGATGGCGTCCCCGATGACCGCACAGGTCAGCGCCATCTTCCCGACCGCGTCGCCGGCCATGCGCCGCTCGGTGAGAATGCGGGCGAGCACCGGCAACGCGGTGATGGACATGGCGGTGCCGAGGAACAGCGCGAACGGCAGGAGGTCGACCGCCTTTCCGTCGACGCTGCGATGCCACGGATGCAGGACGACGCCGACGCCGATGCCGCTGCCGAACGGCACCAGGATCGACGCCGCCGTCAGGGCGACCGTCAGCCCTCCCCGGCGGCGGACGTCACCGAGGTCGTGGTCGTAGCCGACGACGAACATGAACAGCACCAGGCCGAGCTGGGACAGGATGTTCAGAGAGGGGCGGGTGTCCGGAGGGAACAGCGTCCGCGGAAGATCACCCGGTAACAGGCCGAGCAGGCTCGGGCCGAGGGCGAGGCCCGCGAGGATCTCGCCGATCACCACGGGCTGGCGGCATCGGCGGGCCACCTGCGCGAACAGCGCGCTCAGCGCGATGATGAGCGCCGCGTCCGCGAAGACGACGGCGACGACATGATCCGCATGCGAGGCCACTGCTGGCGTCCTCTCGATTCTCCCCCGGCCGCGATTGCCACGGCCGTCACCGGAAGCGGAATCGGAATCGGGCTGGCACAGATGGTAATCAGATCCGCTCACCGATTCGCCAGTTCGGAGAATCTCGATCGCAGGCCGCGGCGCTCTGCGGTCAGCGTGCGGGCAGGCTCCGCAGGCGCCGAGTCGGTCCCGTGCTGGTCGACGCGCTCCGGGCGCGCGGCCGGGCACGCGGTGTTCCGCCGGATTCGTGGCACGATCGGGTAGGTGAACTCGGTCGACGCGAGCAGGCACGGGCTGGCCCAGCGTCGGCCCACCGCCCGCAGCCAGCGGTAAAGATGCAGGTCACCGGCCTTTAAGGTCCCGATGGAAAGCGCTGATCGAGCCTGGTCTTAGCAGCCGCGCTGCGGTACACGCCAACAGTTCCGACCGGGCATACCACCGATCGTGTCCCATCTCACACTAACCATCACCATCGTGACTTCCAGGTCAACATGGGGTAATTCCCGTTCCGGTCACGAGTGGTTCACGTTGCCGGGGACACCGTGAACGGGTGGTGGAGAGGAGTGTCATGAGTGCGGCGGACGCTCGATCAATCAGCGAGTTGGTCGACACTACGAGTTATCCCCTCGCCGACCCGGCCAACCCGCTGTGGTGGACCGCCGTCTCCCGCGCGCGGCACGATCTGCGTACAGACGGTTGTTGCGTGCTACCAGGATTCATCCATCCCACCGTGTTTCCTGCCCTGGCTCGAGAATGCGCCACCGTGGCCCCGCTGGCCTACGACGAGATCGAGACCGTCAACGCCTACAACATTGCGACCGACGCCGCGCTGCCGCCCGACCACCCCGGCCGGATCGCCATGCGCCGGGGTAACGCCTTCGTCGCCCGGGACCAGATTCCCGCCGACTTCGCCATCCACCGGCTCTACCGCAGCGAACCGTTCCAGCGCTTCGTCGCGGCGTGCTTCGGGCTCGTCCAGGTGCACGAACTGGCCGATCCGCTGGCCGGGCTCTGTCTGAACGTGATCAGCCCGGGGCTGGAGCACCCCTGGCACTTCGACACCAACGAGTTCGCGGTCAGCATGCTGACCCAGGAGCCGGAGTGCGGCGGCGAGTTCGAGTTCTGCCCGAACATCCGCACGGCGCAGGCGGAGAACTTTCCCGCCGTCCGGGCCGTGCTGGCCGGCGAGGGCGCTCATCTCGTCCGGCGCCTGGTCCTTCGCCCCGGCGACCTGCAGCTCTTTCTCGGGCGTTATTCCATGCACCGGGTCAGCCCCGTCCAGGGCGGGATCGCCCGCCATTCGGCGATCTTCGCCTACACCGAAAGGCCGGGAGTGCTCGGCAGCGTCGCCCGCACCCGCCAGCTCTTCGGTCGCGTCCTGCCCGGCCACCTGGCCGCGGAGGCGAGCGCCGTGCGCGTCGACGCGCTGCTGGACTGAAACCCGCCCTCGTCGAGCCCCCGCCGGTCCCGACAGCCGCCCCGCCGTTCGAGGAGGAGCGTCCCGCGTGCATTCCGACGCCGACCCCACCGACGCCAACCCCACCGACGCCCGACCCACCGACGTCCATCCCCTCGGCGCCCATCCCATCGACGTCCGCACCATCGACGTCGACCTCGATGCCGATGCCGATCCGGCCGGCCCGCTCGACGACGAACTGCGGTTCGACGACACCGGCAAGGTCGCCCTCGACCACATCTACACCCAGCCCGACCCGCAGGCCTACTTCAGCACCCTGCGCAGGCTCGGCTACCACATTCCCCAGCTCGCCAAGCCGTTCTTCAGCCGGCTCATCGACGAGTGCCGGGCCCAGCGTCGACTCCCTCCGACCGTGCTGGACATCGGCTGCTCCTATGGAATCAACGCCGCGCTGCTGCGCTGCGACCTGACGATGGACGACCTGTTCGAGCGGTACGGCGCCGAGCCCGGCCCAGGTCGGGACGCCCTGCTGGACCGCGACCGCGAGCTCGTCCGCGCCCACCGCCGGCCGAGCGGGACCCGCTTCGTCGGCCTGGACACCTCCGAGCCGGCGATCTCCTACGCGGTGGCCGCGGGTTTCCTCGACGAGGCCGTCTGCGCGGACCTGGAGCAGCGGGATCCCACCGAGGCCGAACGCGCCCGTCTCGACGGCGCCGACCTCGTCATCTCCACGGGCTGCATCGGATACGTCAGCGAACGAACCCTTACCCGGGTTGCCCGCGCGGCCGGTGACCGGCGGCCCTGGATGGCCCACTTCGTGCTGCGGATGTTCCCCTTCGCGCCGTTCACCGAGGCCCTCGACGAGCTCGGCTACGAGACCGTCCATGTCGACGGGGTGTTCCCGCAGCGGCGCTTCGCCTCCGCCCAGGAGCAGGAGCAGGTCCTCGACACGCTGGCCTCGGTGGGCGTGGATCCCCGCGGGCTGGAGACCGAGGGCTGGCTCTACGCCCAGCTGCACGTTTCCCGGCCGCGCGGTGCCGCCGGACGCGGGGCGAACCGCCCCGTCTTCGGCCAGCAGCCGGCCGGCACCCTTACTGGCCGGCGAGTCTGAGGACCGTGACGGCGAGCCTGAGGAAGGACCGCGACGGCAAGCCTGAGGACGGTGGCGGCAAGCCTGAGGACGGTGGCGGCTGATCCGAGGGCCGCGGCCGCGAACCCGCGAGCCCTGGTGAGCCAGTCGGCACCGCCCAGGGGTGGCGACGACCCGCACGATGCGCTCGCCTCATGGGACCCTCTAGCTCCGGCCGAGACACACCAAGACCAGCAGACACACCGAGACCAGCCGAGCCGCCAAGACCAGCCGAGCCCCGAGACCAGCCGAGCCGCCAAGACCAGCCGAGCCCCTGAGACCAGCCGAGCCCCCCTGAGACAAACCGAGGCCCAGGATGAACGCGACCCCATCCGACCAGCGCACCACCGGAACCTTCGCCTACGACGACCTGCTGCCCCGGGTGCCGCTGCCCACGCTCGCGGCGAGCTGTGAGCGTTTCCTCGAGTGGTCCGCCCCCCTGCTCACCCCGGCCGAGCGCGCGGCGACCGCGGCGGCCGTGACCGCCTTCCAGGGCTCCGACGGCCCCGGCCCGGTCCTGCACGCCGCGCTGGAGCGCTACGAGGCGACCGAGGGCGTGCGGAGCTGGCTGGACGACTTCTGGGACTCCCGCTACCTCGGCCGGCGGGACCGTATCGCGCTCAACGCCAACTACATCTTCCTGTTCGCCGACAACGCCGCCGCCCGTGCGGCGGAGCAGCCGCAGGTCGAGCGGGCCGCGGGCCTGATCGCGGCGGCCGTCGACTACAAGCTGCGCCTCGACGACGAGCGGATCGAACCGGTCCGCCAGCGCGGTCAGGTGCTGTCGATGGCGCAGAACACCTACCTGTTCTCCACCACCCGGATCCCCGGTGCCGTGCAGGACACCGTGCGCACCCCGTACAGCGAGGCCTGGCCCGGCCCCTCCCCGGCCCGCCACATCGTGGTCTTCCACCGCGGGAACATCATCCGCCTCGACGTGGTCGGCCCGGACGGGCAACCGTACACGCTCGACGACCTCACCGCGGGCCTCACCGCCGCGCTCAAGGCGGCACCGACCCGGGCGCCGGCCGACGCCGCCGTCGGCCAGCTCACCACGAAGGCGCGCGCCGCCTGGGCGCAGAGCCGGGAGCGGCTGTCCGCCCTCGACCCGGCGAATGCCGCCGCGCTCGACACCATCGAGACCGCGTTGTTCTGCCTCTGCCTGGAGGAGGCCACGCCGGCCGACAACCTCGCCGCCTGCGACCAGCTCCTGCACGGCGACGCCGGCAACCGCTGGTTCGACAAGGCGGTCTCGCTGATCGTGTTCCCGGACGGCCGGGCGGGCATCAACGTGGAGCACTGCGGTCTGGACGGCACGACGATCCTCAGCTTCGTCGACGACCTGCTGTCCACCTCACCGCAGGAGCACTCGGCGAGCTCCGGCGCCCAGCCGCAGGGCCTGCCCGCCGTCGAGCCCGTCGAGTTCGTCCTCGACGCCGACCTGCGCGCGGACATCGCCGAGGCCGGGGCCTCGTTCACCGACTTCGCCGCGGCGACCGCGTCGACCGTGCTGTCCTTCGACGACATCGGCCAGCAGCAGGCCAAGGCCCTGCGGACCTCGCCGGATGCCTTCGTCCAGCTCGCCTACCAGCTTGCGCACGTCCGCGCCAAGGGGCACGTGGGTGCCACCTACGAGTCGATCGCGACCCGGCAGTGGCGGCGCGGACGCACCGAGGCGATGCGGGTCGTCACTCCGCAGATCCACCAGTTCGTCGCGGCGATGCAGGACCCGGCCGCCGACCCGGCGACGAAGCGGGCCGCGTTCCGCGCCGCCGCCGACGCGCACGTGCGCCGCGCGAAGGACTGCCAGGCCGGACGCGCCCCGGAGCAGCACCTGTGGGAGCTGCAGTTCATCGCCCGCCGCCAGGGCGCCGAGCTCGGGGTGCGGGAGCCGATTGCGCTCTACGACTCCCCCGGCTGGGTGAAGACGCGTGACGACTTCCTGAGCACCAGCTCGGCGCCGTCGGTCAACGTCGAGTTCTTCGGCTTCGGCTCGACGAGCAGCCAGTGCATCGGCGTCGCCTACGTGCTGCTGCCGGATCGGTTCAACCTCTACCTGAGCACCCCGCGCGCGGTCGCCGGCGGCCTGTACGCCTTCGCCGAGCAGCTGGCCCTGGCGCTGCGCGAGCTGCAGGACCTCCTCGCCGACGAGCCGCCCGCGCAGTAGAACCTCCCGCCCGGCCCGGCCCCGCCTCGGTTGCCAGGCCGGGCGGGACCCCGCGGAGGGGTGGGCAACCCCGGCCCTGCCCTCGTGACCCGCCGGTCAGCGGCGACGGTCCTGGGGCAGGCGGGTGGGACCGACGTGGCGGTCGAGCCAGTCGCGCAGGACCCGCATGTCGCGCCAGGCAGCGGCGACGCGCTCGGCGCATGCGGGCTCGGCGAGCCAGGACGGTTCGCCGAACTCGCGGTGGGCGGTCATCGTGCGGTGGCGCAGCAGCTCGATGCGCGGATGGTCGGCGTCGTAGCCGCGCGGGTGGGTCTTCAGCCGGTTGCCCGAGATCTCGTAACCGTCCTTGCGCAGGCCCGCGACGACGGCTTCGAGCTGGGGGCCGGTGACGTCGTCGGCGACCGCCGCGCGCAGCCGCTCCACCTGGTCCGGCGCGGTCTGCCAGTAGCCGGTGGCCACCATCAGCCCGGCCGCGGACACCTGGACGTAGCCGCCGTGCTCGTTGTGGGCGCCGATCGCCGTCTTGTACGGCGACTTGTCCTTCGAGAAGCGGACGTCGCGGTTCGGCCGGAACACGTGCGGCTCACCGAACTCCGGTTCCAGGGCGTCGAGCAGGGCGAGCATCGGGCCGCGCACGGCGTTGGCGTACATCTCGCGATGGTCCGTCCAGTAGGCCTTGCTGTTGTCGGCCTCCAGCCCGTCGTAGAAGACCAGGGCCTCTGGGGGGAAACCGGTGAACTCCGACATCGGTCCTCCATTCACGGCGACGGACGGAGATGGGCCGCTCCAGCCGAGCGACGGCGGTTTGCGTTCGGGCGCAGCCTATGACCGGCCACCGACAGAATCGGCCGGGACCCCGCGGACCGCGGCCTCCCCGCCGCGTGCGCCATCCATGCGGTGCCGCGTTCGAAGCTGCGTTCGACGCTGCGTTCGACGCCGTGCACGGCCGGGTGGGAACGCCGCCGGTTTCAGACGCCGGCCGCGGGTAGAGCACCCGGCATACCGGCATGGGCACCGGCCGGCATGGGCACCGGCGACGCGCGACGAGAGGAACGGCGTCATGAGCCAGACCGTGGGCGACTTCATCCTGGCCCGGCTGCGCGACTGGGGCGTCGAGCACGTGTTCGGCTATCCCGGCGACGGCATCAACGGACTGCTCGCCGCCTGGGGGCGCGCCGAGAACCGGCCTCGGTTCATCCAGGCGCGGCACGAGGAGATGGCCGCGTTCGCGGCGGTGGGGTACGCGAAGTTCTCCGGGAAAGTCGGGGTCTGCGCGGCGACCTCGGGGCCGGGCGCGATCCACCTGCTCAACGGGCTGTACGACGCCAAGCTCGACCACGTCCCGGTGGTCGCGATCGTCGGCCAGACCAACCGCAGCGCGATGGGCGGCTCCTACCAGCAGGAGGTCGACCTGCTCAGCCTGTTCAAGGATGTGGCCAGCGAGTACGTGCAGGTCGTCAACGTCCCCGAGCAGCTGCCCAACGTCCTGGACCGGGCCCTGCGGGTCGCGCTCGCCGAGCGGGCCCCGACCTGCGTCATCCTGCCCGCGGACGTGCAGGAGCTCGACTACTCTCCGCCGACGCACGCGTTCAAGATGGTGCCGTCCAGCCTCGGGGTGCGCTGGCCGGCGGTGTCCCCCGACGACGCCGGCGTGCGCGCCGCCGCCGAGCTGCTCAACGCCGGGAAAAAGGTCGCGATCCTCGCCGGCCAGGGCGCCCGCGGCGCGCGGGCGGAGCTGATCGAGGTCGCCGACCGGCTCGGCGCCGGCGTCGCGAAGGCGCTGCTCGGCAAGGACGTGCTGCCCGACGACCTGCCCTTCGTCACCGGCGCCATCGGCCTGCTGGGCACCCGGCCGAGCTACGAGCTCATGCGGGACTGCGACACGCTACTCACCATCGGTTCAAGCTTCCCCTACAGCCAGTTCCTGCCCGATCTGCACCAGGCCCGCGCCGTGCAGATCGACATCGACGCCCGCTACATCGGCATGCGTTACCCGTACGAGATCAACCTGGTCGGGGACGCGGCGGCGACCCTGCGGGCGTTGCTGCCCCTGCTCGACCGCAAGGAGGACCGCTCCTGGCGGGAGACGGTCGAACGCAACGTGGCCCGCTGGTGGGAGACCGTCGAACGGGAGGCGCACGTCGAGGGCAGGCCGATCAACCCGATGCGGCTGTTCTGGGAGGCCTCCGCCCGGCTGCCCGACAACGCCATCCTGGCCGCGGACTCCGGGTCGGCGGCGAACTGGTATGCCCGCGACCTGCGCCTGCGCGGGGACATGCGCGGCTCGCTGTCGGGAACGCTCGCCACGATGGGCCCCGGCGTGCCGTACGGGATCGGCGCGAAGTTCGCCCACTCGGACCGGCCGGTCATCGTGTTCGAGGGCGACGGCGCGATGCAGATGAACGGCCTGGCCGAACTGCTCACCATCGCCCGCTACTGGCACGAGTGGGCCGACCCCCGGTTCGTCGTCGCCGTGCTGCACAACAACGACCTCAACCAGGTCACCTGGGAGATGCGGGCGATGCAGGGCGCACCGAAGTTCACCGAGTCGCAGACGCTGCCCGAGGTGTCCTACGCCGACTTCGCCCGCGCGGTCGGCCTGCACGGGGTCGCCGTCGACGAGCCCGGCCAGCTCGGCCCCGCCTGGGACCGGGCACTCGCCGCCGACCGCCCGACGGTCCTCGACGTCCGCACCGACCCAAACTTCCCCCCGATCCCGCCACACACCACCTTCGAGCAGGCCAAGGACGCCGCCGAGGCCCTGCTCAAGGGCGACGAGAACCGCTGGGGCATCATCTCCGCCGGCCTGCGCACCAAGGTCCAGGAACTCCTCCCCCACCGCGGCTGACGCACCAGAAGCTCCGTCGGGGATCCGGCCTGGGCCTCCACATCGGCGCTGGCGTTGTGTCACCAGTCGGGGTCGGCCCGCGCCGTGATGATGAGCGTGTGTGGTGACAGGTCGGAGTCGGCATGGCGGACGCGGATGTCCACGAAACCGTGACGGCTCAGCAGTCGGGTCCAGGTCGCTGGGGGGTGGGCGTGCCAGTGGATGCATGCCTCTGGTGTCGCCGGGGTGGCGCGCTGCCGGTCGGTGCTGCGGACGGAGAAGGCGAGCAGTCCGCCGGGGGTGAGCCTGCGTCGGATCAGGGCGATCAGGGGTAGGGCGGGGGTGAGGCCGACTGCGCCGAAGACGGAGTAGCAGACGTCGATGGGTTCTGCCGCGGTGAGAAGGTAGCGGGCCGCGCCGGTGACCTGAACATCGAGGTGTGGCCAGCGGGCCTGTGCTCGGCGGATCTGGGAGGGGGCGGCGTCGATGCCGAGGCCGCGGGCTCCGCAGTGGTCGACGAGGTGGGCGAGGTTGTCGCCGGTGCCGCAGCCGAGTTCGACGACGCGCCGTCCGGCGATGTCGCCGAGCAGCGCCGGGCCCGGGTCGCCTGTGTCGCTGCAGGTCCAGACGAAGCGAGAAGGACCGGGCGACCGGTGGAGGTCACCGGCCGCGATGCGGGCGCGGGCGTGACGCTCCCAGATGGCGGCGTTCATCGGGACGGGGTCCACAGGAAGGTGTCTGCTTCGCGGAGGTGCCGTCGGATGACGGTGGCGGTGAAGGCGTCCTGGTCCGGGTTCGGCATCCATGTGGTGGCCTGTTCCAGGTACCAGACGATGATCCACAGCCGGTGCCAGCCCAGCGCCCACTGTTCCGCCGGCAGGCCCGCGCGGAGGCGGGATGTCTCCGGCGCCCCGCCGGTCCTGATGTAGGCCCAGATCAGCCGTCGCAGGCTCACCGGATCGGCCGGCTGCTGGGTTCCCTGCCAGGAGGCCAGGTCGAGAAGGCCTGCGCCGGTGAAGGACCGCGCCCAGTCCAGCAGGTGCCATCCGTCCTCGCGGACGTGCAGGCTGGTCGGGTGTAACTCGCTGTGGCACAGCCCGAACGGAGCCAGTTCGGCGCCGTCGGCGAGCCGATCGGCATGGTCGGCAAGCCGTGCCAACGGCCCGTCCAGATCGGTGCTGTCCATCCATCGTCCCGCGGCCCGCAGCTCCTCCAGCCGCGCGAGGGCGGCATGCGCCTTCACGGAGGTGAGCCGCCGGTACTCGTTGAAGAAGCCTCCGTGGTTCTCATAGCTTTTACCTATTTGCCCAGGTCAGGGCATTGTTACGCATCGTGGTGGTCCCGACAGGAATCGAACCCCGCCGGCCGGACTGGCGCGGGCGGCTGGGGCCTGCTTCGTAGGGTCGATGGACGATCCGCTGGACGTCGCGCCGACGATGGGGAGCTCGCCCGTGTTCGTGGACCGCGTCTTCGTGCCCGACGGGCTCGCCCCGCAGGCGGAGGGCCGGGGGCGGTGGCCGTTCACCGTGCCGGCCGTCGCCGCCATCCTCGACGGCGGGCTGGCGCTGACCCGACCGGTGACGTTTCTGGTGGGCGACAACGGGTCGGGCAAGTCGACGCTGGTGGAGGCGATCGCCGAGGGCTTCGGACTGGATTCCCACGGAGGCCGGCTCGGCACCCGCCGCGGCCGGCCGAACCCGGAGAAGACCCCGCTCGGCGAGGTGCTCCGCCTCGACGTGACCGCGGCCGGGGCCCGGATGCTCGGCGGCCCGCGCGCCCGGAAGAAGGGCTTCTTCCTGCGGGCGGAGACGGCGTTCACCCTGACCGAGAACCTCGCCGGCGTGCCCGGCTACTGGGAGGAAGACACCCGCAGGATGAGCCATGGCGAGGGTTTCCTCGCCATCCTCCGGTCGATGTTCGACGCCCCCGGGTTCTACGTCCTCGACGAGCCCGAGGCTGCCCTGTCCTTCACGGCCAACCTGCACCTGGTCGCCCTGCTGCACGAACTGGGGACGACCGGAGCGCAGATCGTCTGCGCCACCCACTCCCCGATCCTCGCCGCGACGCCCGGCGCCGACATCGTCGAGGTCGGCGCACACGGCCTGCGCAGGACCACCTGGGACGACCTCGACCTCGTCGCGAACTGGCGCCAGTACCTCAACGGCCCCGAGCGCTACCTGCGCCACCTGATCCCCTGACCGGCCACCCTCATTCCGCCCACCCTCATTTCCGCCCACCCTCATGAGGGCACCGGCTGATCAGGGCCATGTCCCGCTTGCCGTTGAGCGGCGAACGCCTGCCCCAGGCGGTTGCCGCAGCGGCCTACGAGTTCATCACCAGTCCGCTCGTGCAGGCGCCCCACCGCGTGGGGAAACGGCTGATGCCGCCGCTGGACGATCGGTTCAGCGCCCGCCGCGGCACCTATCGGATCATCTACCGCGTTGACGACGCAGCCAGGACTGTGGCGGTCGTGGACATCGACCACCGTCGCGACGTCCACCACCGCTGAGCCTGCCGCTGGCGGGCAGAGCCGCTCCGCTCAGCGGAAGCGGGGGAGGATCTCGCGGCGGTAGAAGTCGAAGAAGCCGGACTGGTCGGAGCCGATCTGGGTCACGAAGACCTCGGTGTAGCCGGCGTCGAAGTACTCCTGGATCGCGCGGACGTGCCGCTCGACGTCCGGCCCGCAGACCGCCGACGCCGCGGCCATCTCCTCCGTGACGAGCGCGCTGGCCTGCTCGAAGTGCGTCGGCGTGGGCAGCTCCTGGGACAGTTCGCCCGGCAGCGCGCTGTTCGGCCACAGCGCGTGGACGGTCTTGCGGGCGTCGGCCTCGTCCTCGGCCCAGCAGACCTTCAGCGAGCCCTGCTTGGGCCGGTCGGCGCCGCCCGCCTCGTCGAACAGGTGCAGCAGGTCGGCGTCCGGAGCGACCCCGCAGTAGCCGTCGCCGATGCGCGCCGCCAGGCGGACCGCGGCCGGGCCGAACCCGGAGACGTACACCGGCGGCGGCTCGGCCGGCAGCGAGTACAGCCGCGCCCGGTCGACGGTGTAGTGCCGGCCGCGGTGGTTGACCGTCCCGCCGCGCCACAGCTCGCGGATGACGGCGACGGCCTCCTCCAGCATCTCCAGGCGGACCTCGGTGGCCGGCCAGCCGTCGCCGAGCACGTGCTCGTTGAGCGCCTCCCCGGAACCCACGCCGAGCTGGAAGCGGCCGGGCAGCATCGTCGCGGAGGTCGCCGCGGCCTGGGCGATGATCGCCGGATGGATCCGCACGGTCGGGCAGGTCACCGCGGTGGTCAGCGGAACATGCTCGGTGACCTGCGCGATGGCGCCGATGACCGACCAGACGAACGGTGCCTGCCCCTGCGCGTCGTTCCAGGGGTGGAAGTGGTCGGAGATCCACAGACCGTCGAAGCCGGCCTGTTCGGCCGCCTGGGCCTGCTCGACCAACGCCCGGGCGCCGTGCTCCTCGCAGGACAGCGCGTACCCGACGAACGACATCATTCTCACCTCGGCTTCTGCTTGTCGACAGCTCGACCCGTCCGCCCCTGGGGGTGCCGCCACCGCACGCCGCCAAACATCCGACGGCCGGACGCGACGCGGGCGCGTGGGGACGCCGCGGAACTCGCCCGGACGCACGGTCGCCCGGATCGGGGCACGGGCTTGGCAGGATGCGGTGGGTGCCCCCAGGACCGGAAACGACACCGAGCGTGACCAACGCGGCCGGCGCCGCCGCTCGGCGCGCCCCGCCCGGCGCGCATATGGACGTGGCGGCGGTCGCCGCGACCGACGTGCGGATCCGGCGCGGGGCCCACCGGCGCGGACGCGGAGGTCATGTAGTCATCCACGGCGTCACGTTCACCGTGCCCCGCGGCAGCGTGACCGGGGTGATCGGGCCGAGCGGCGGCGGCAAGACCACGCTGATGCGGGCGATCGTCGGGGTGCAGAGCAGCGTCGACGGGGACCTGCGCGTTCTCGGCCACGCTGCCGGCGACGCCTGCCTACGCCGGCGGGTCGGCTACGCCACCCAGGCCGCGTCGGTGTACGGCGACCTGACCGTGCGGGAGAACCTGCGCTACTTCGCCGCGCTCGCCCAGGCCGACGACCCCGACGACCCGACCCGCGCGCCCGGCTATCTCGACGCGCTGCTGGCCCACGTCGGCCTCACCGAGCAGGCGCCCCGGCTGGTCGACCACCTCTCGGGCGGCCAGCGCTCGCGGGTGTCGCTGGCCGTCGCGATGATCGGCGGCACCGACCTGCTCGTCCTCGACGAACCCACCGTCGGGGCCGACCCCCTGCTGCGCCGGCGGCTGTGGGCCGACTTCCGCCAGCTCGCCGAGCGCGGCACGACGATCCTGGTCAGCTCGCACGTGATGGACGAGGCGATCCGCTGTGACCGCCTGCTGCTGCTCTACCAGGGCAGGCTGCTGGCGCAGGGCACCCCGGCGGACCTGCTCGCCGCCACCGACTGCGGCGATCTGGAGGAGGGCTTCCTGCGCCTCGTCGAGGCGCCGAACCGGCCGGTCGAGGGCGGCGACCGGACCGGTCCGCGGGCCCGACCAGCGCCGGCCATCCCCACCGGGAGCGCCGCCGAGGCGCCGAGCGCCGCGACCGCGCCGCCGACCCGCGCCGCGCCCCGCGCGGCGGATCATCCCCCCGGCGTCGCGCCCTGCCCGCGCCGCAGGGCCATCGACGGGTTGCGTACCGGGGCCACGGCCGCGCGGGTGCTGCGCCAGCTCGGCCGCGACCACCGCACCCTCGCCCTGGTCCTGTTGCTGCCGCCGGTGCTGCTGTTGACGTTGCGCCTGCTGTTCCACCGGTCCCCCGACACCTTCAACCGAGTGGGCCCCGCGCTACTCGGGATCTTCCCACTCATGACGATGTTCTTCGTCACCTCCGTCGCGATGCTGCGCGAGCGCACGTCCGGCACCCTGGAGCGGCTGCTGACCAGCCCGGTCGGCCGCGGGGACCTGCTCGTCGGCTACGGGTTGGCGTTCGCCGTGCTCGCCGCGGCCCAGGCCGCGTTCGCCACCGCGCTGACCGTCGGCGCGCTCGGCCTGACCGTGCGGGGATCGGCCCCCATGCTTTTCGTGGCGGCCATCCTCAGCTCCTTCCTCGGCACCGCGCTCGGCCTCTGGATGAGCGTGTTCGCCCGCACCGAGTTCGAAGCCGTGCAGCTCATCCCGGCCGCGCTGATCCCGCAGTTCATGCTGTGCGGCATCCTCGTGCCGCGGCACGGCATGCTGCCGGCGCTCGACGCGATCAGCACCGTCATGCCGATGACGTACGTCGTCGACGCCATGGCCCGGCTGTCGACCTCGCGGCACGTCGACCGATGGCTGTCCCGCGACATCCTGATCGTCACCGGCTGCACGCTGGCCACCCTCGGCCTCGCCGCGGTGACCCTGCGCCGCCGGCACCCGTAGATCCAGGGCGGACAGCGGGACGACGCCGTCCACACCCTGCCGTCCCATCCCTGGTTGTTACGATCGTCACCGTCGTCCGCGAGGTGCGGCGCCGTCGTCGATGCGGAGGGATGCGGGCGGAGCTCGCCGGTCGCCGGCCAGGCAGGCACCGGGCGGCGAGACCGCCTCCACTCGCCGCAACCCCGGTGTGGTAGGCCGTATCGGTCGGACGTGGCAGCGGTCGGGTAAGGCACATCCAGCCCGCCCGGCCCGGGCGAGCCACCCATATCGGGCTACCATCGACCTGCTGGCTGCCGGGCGTGCGGCGCCGCGGCGGGCCCCTGCGGGGCTCGCCGGGCACGAGCTCCGGTGGCCCCCGGCGAGATGCGCCGGTCAAGGTCGGGCTGATGCGGCATGAGAGGACGGTCGGCGGTGGATGGATGAGTCCGGCCACGGATTCCCATCCGACGACGATCAGGGTGGCCCGCCGGCCACCCGCCTGCCGGGGCGGCCGGGCGGGCGACCCCCGGTGACCCGCGTCGAGCCGGGTCCCGCGACCACGCAGGCGACCCAGCACCTCACCGCGCCGCGCCCGCGCCGCTCGGACGCGCCCCCTTCGGACCCGAGCACCGCGCCCCGCGACCAGGACCGGCTCACCCAGCAGGATCTGCCCGCTGGTCAGGACCCGTCCGCCGGCCAGACGCAGCCGACAGACGGGGAACGGTCCGCAGACCAGCACCGGCGGACAGAGCAACAGCGGAGAACAGAGCAACAGCGGAGGACAGAGCAGCAGCCCTCCGCCCCGCCGCTCCCGTCCAGTTCAGCGGGTCCGGCGGGCCCGGCGGAGTTCACGTCGACGACCGAGCTGGCCGCGTTGCGCCGCCGTCTCGGCATGCCCGAGGTGGCCGAGGCCCGCCGGGCCGAACGCGAACGCCGGGCCGCTCGGGACGACGGCTCCGCCCGGCAGCACGACGGCCCGGCCCGGCGCGGCGACGGCGTCGCCGGGCGCGGCGACGGTCCGGCTCGGCGCGGCGACGGTCCGGTCCGGCGCGGCGCGGCTGCGGCCCGGCATGACGACGGCTCGGCCCGGCACGATGGCGGTCCCGCCGAGGGCCCCGGCCCCGGTCGAGAACGCCACCGTGGCCGCGAACGTGACCGGGATCCGGCCCTGTATCCCATCGGCCGGACCCAGCGGACCGGGGACCATCGCCAGCACAACGACCACAGCCAGAGCGCCGATCGCGGTCGGGTCACCGAGAGCGGGCCGCGGCGCGGGCGCCTCGAGGAGTCGGAGGCCGCCACCGGCCACCGCCAAGGGCACGGATACGGCCACGGCCGCGAGTTCGGCTACGGCAACGGCTTCGGACGGGGCGAGCGCGGCGGGGGCGAGCGCGGTGCACGTGAGCGCGGCGGGGCCGCGCCGGACCCGGCGCGTCGGGTCGAACCGTTCGACCACGAGCGGACACAGATCATCCGTGGGCTGCGCGTGCGTCGGGTGCCCGGGGCGGACACCTTCCGTCCCACCCACGCGCCCACGGCCGAGGGCCTGATCCCGATGTCCGGCACGATGACCGGTGAGTTCTTCCTCGGCGGCCTCAACCGGCTGGATCCGGCGATCGACGGCCGCGGCGGTGCCGGCGCGGGCGGAGCGGTCGGCGGGACGGTGTACGCGCCCGCCGGGACGGCCGACGCGGACCACCGTCCCGAACCGGTCGACTACGGCCTCGCGGACCTCAGCGAGGACGTCGGCGTGGGCGGGCGGCACCGGGTCGAACGGACGACCCGCGGATCGAGCCGGTCCCGGGCGATCTGGACCCTCGTCGACCAGGTGCTCTCCAGCGGCACGAACGCCGTGATGTCGTTCATCATCGCCCGCAGCGTGAGCTCGTCGGAGTTCGGCGCGTTCGGCGTGGCGTTCGCGATCTTCTCCCTCATGATCGGCTTCTCGAAGGCCGCAGGCACCGCGCCCCTGGGCATCAAGTTCGCGGACGTGTCGCCCCGGGTGTTCCGGGCGGCGGGTGCCGCGGGCACCGGCACGGCCTTCGTCATCGGACTGCTCTCCGGGGCGGTGACGCTGGTCGTCGGCCTCGCGCTCGGCGGCGGCGTCGGCAACTCTCTGATCGCGATGGGCCTGGTGTTCCCGGCCCTGCTGCTCCAGGATGCCTGGCGGCAGGTGTTCTTCGCCGAGGGTCGACCGGCGGCCGCCGCGGCCAACGACGGAGTCTGGGCGATCGTCCAGTTCGCAGCCATCTTCCTGCTGATCGTCCGCGATGTGTCGACCTCGTGGGCGATGCTGCTGGCCTGGGGCGGGGCGGCGGCCGTCGCGGCCGTCATCGGGATCTACCAGGCCGGCTTCCGGCCCGCGACGAACCAGGTCCGGTCCTGGATCGCCGAGCATCGTGACATCAACGGCTACATGAGTGCGGAGTACCTCACCGTCCAGGGCGCTCAGCAGGCGTCGACGCTGCTGCTCGGCACCCTGGGAGCGATCGACCTCGTCGGCGCGCTGCGCGGGGTGCAGACCCTGCTCGGACCGACGACGATCCTCGCCGTAGGGATCGTGAGCTGGGCCGTCCCGGAATTCTCTCGCCGCAAGGACATGTCGGCAGGGGAGCGGCTGCGGGCCGCCTACGCTCTGTCGGGAGTGATCGTCGCCGTCGGCGTGATCTGGGGAACGATCTTCCTGTTCCTGCCGACGAGCATCGGTCACTCCCTGCTCGGCGACACCTGGGGGCAGACCCACCATCTGCTGGCGCTGTCGATCATCCAGCAGACGGGGCCGGCGGCGACGGTGGGACCGGCCTGCATGCTCTACGCGATGGGGCAGGCCAAACTCACCTTCCGCGCCAACGCGATCCTGGCCCCACAGCTGCTGCTCTACCCGATCATCGGGCTGGAGCTCGGCGGGGCGTCCGGGGCGGTCGTCGGCTACATCGCGGCGTTCTGGATCACGGTGCCGTTCTGGTTCCTGCTGGTCCGCCGGGTCGCCCGCGACATGGAACAGGACGGCACCACGAGCATCGCGGCGGCGGGGTCAGTCGGAGCGGGGTCAGTCGGAGCGGAGTCAACCGGAACGGAGCCGACCGGAACGGAGCCGACCGGTGCGGCTCGGGCCGCATCGGAGTCGGCCGGATCGGGGCCGGCGGGATCGGAGTCGGCCGGATCGGGGCCGGCCGGATCGATCGAGCCTGGATGAGCCGCATCGTGTCCGGCCCCGCCGACCAGGGTCAGGAAAGTTCTCCGATCACGGCCGGCCCGTCGGGGGGCGGCGACCATATAGGTAGGATCTCGACCGGCGTCGAGACCGTTCCGGTGAATGCCGCCTGGACCCGGGCCAGGCGGGGGGGTTGAGATGATTCTGCGCATCCTGTATCGATCCGTTGGTTCGGAGAACGCGAAGAACCGACCGGCCTTCTACAGCAAGCGGCTGGCGCTCGCGTCCCTCCTGCGCGCCGTCGAGAAAGTCGAGATCCCGACGAGGATCGTCTTCGTCAACGATGGTCCGATGCCGGCGGATCGCCTTTCGATGATGGAAGAGGCCGGCGAGATCGTCCCGGTCACGTGCGGCAGTAATCGCGCGTCGTATCGCCACGTCCTTCGCATGCCCAGGCTTCGCCGCTGGGCAGCCGACGATCTCGTCTGGCTCGCGGAAGACGACTATCTGTACACGGAGAACTCGCTCTCCGCCCTGGTCACCGCCGCCGCCGCCCGTCCGGACGTCGAATACTTCACGCTGTACGGCACCTCGCGGCTGTCCGCCACCTCCACCCGGCGACGCCCGCAGGTCACCGACGACGGCGGCATCCACGAGCACGCCCCGGTGATCGGGGGGGTGACCTGGGCTCGCACCGCGACCACCACCAGCACCTTCGGCCTGCGCGTCGGCACCCTCGTCGAGGACGAGCTGCTGCTGCGCTCGATCCCCTTCGTCGGTGGCGCCTTCGACCGCGCGACGTGCCTGACACTGCAGGGTTTCCAGCCCTTCCGGCTGCCGGAACTGGGCGGTGAGCCACCGCTGGTGGCGCCCTCGACGGTCGCCGCGCGGATCGCCCGCCGGGCGGCGCTGACCGGGCTGCGGGCCACCCTGAACGCGGTGGCGCTGGCCCGACCCGAACGACGGCGGCGAACCCTGCTCGTCCCCGCGCCCTCCCTGGCCACGCACATGGAGCTGGGCGCCGCACTCGTCCCCGGCCACGACTGGCCGGCGGAGGCCGACGGCGTCCTGGCCTGGCTGCAGTCCCGCAGCGCTGACCCGACGCAACCGAGCCCGGCACAGCCGGCCCAGGCACAGCCGGCCCAGGCACAGCCGGCGCAGGCACAGCCAGCTCAACTGCACCAGGCACAGACGGCCCAGGCGCGGGCGACCTCCTCGGCGGGCGCGCGGCCGAACACCGCCGGGGCGAACGGAAAGCCGACCACCGCGGGAGGGCCGACGCCGGCTGCCGCGACGGGCGGGACGGCCGCGGGCACGACCGTGCCGGGCGTTCTGGTGTCCGGCATCACCTCGCGGGCCGTTCCCACGGGCGCAGCGGCCACCTCCGCGTCGCCGGCCGCCGGGCTGTCGCCGCTGGCGGCGGCCGATCAGTTGCCGGCACCGGGTGCCGGCGAGGCCTCGCCCACCGCGGCGCCGGTTCTCCGCAGGCCCTCCGTAGCGTGAGGGCGGGACGCCGCTCGCGGCTGGTCGCGCTGTCGCTGCTGCTGGTCACAGTGCTGCTGACCGCCGGGCTCGCGGCGTGCTCCGGTTCGTCGAAACCCACTCCCGGCCCCGTCGGGGTGCACTGGGTGTCCGGCGCCAACGGCAACTATCCCGCCGACGTCAACGCCTGGGGTGCGTTCACCGGCCGCAAGGTCGGCCTCGCGATCGTCTTCACCGAACGCAAGGACTGGTACAACATGGTTTCGGCGGACTGGCCGACGGCGGCCTTCACCCGGGACAAGTTCCCGGGTGAGCTGTCGATCGCGCAGCCGCCGTTCCCCCGCGACGGCAACGAGGCGGCCTGCGCGAGCGGTGCCTACGACAACTACTGGCGGACGTTCGGCGCGACGCTGACGAAGTTCGGCCGCGCGGACGCCTACATCCGGCTCGGCTGGGAGTTCAACGGCGATTACATGTACTGGCACGTGCGCAATGTCGAGACCTGGAAGGCGTGCTTTCGCCGGACCGTGACCGCGCTGCGCTCGACCGCGCCGGCCGTGCAGATCGACTGGAACATGAACGCCCACACCGACAAGCTGCCCGGCAGCGGGCGGGACGTGTGGGACGCCTATCCCGGTGACCAGTACGTCGACGTCGTCAGCATCGACTCCTACGACTTCTTCCCCACGTCGGTCAGCGAGAAGAGCTGGGACCGGCAGTGTCACCAGCGGTCCGGACTGTGCACGGTGATCCAGTTCGCCCGTGATCACGGTAAGAAGTTCGCCGTCCCGGAGTGGGGGGTGGTCCGGTCGGAGGGCGGCGGCGGCGACAACCCCTTCTACGTCCAGAAGATGTACGAGACGTTCGCCGCCAATGCCGAACACCTCGCATACGAGGCGTACTACAACAACTCCGAGGCGAAGAACGTCCGCTCCTCGCTGTACAAGCCGGATCTGAATCCCAAGTCGTCGAAGCGTTACCTGCGGTTGTTCGGCCCCGCCTCGCCCGGCGCCGGCTGAACCACGCAGTCCCCGGCGCCAGGCCCCCGGTTGATACCTCGGCTACTCTCGCGGCGACCCTCCGCCCCACGGCGACCCTCCGCCCCACGGCGAGGACGCGTCCCCGTGCGCGCCCCGCGCTCGGAACCGGTGGCGGAGGACATCCTCGATCTGCGCGATGTCCAGCAGGCGCGCTACTCGGCGGTGGCGGCGAGCAGGGTTCGGATGCGCTCGGGGCCGACCGCCAGCAGCAGGGTGGGCAGGCGCGGGCCGGTGTCGCGGCCGACCAACAGGCGGTAGATCAGGACGAAGAACGCACGCTGGGCCTGCTTGAGCTCGGTGGTGGCGGGTGCGTCGGCGGGCAGCCCGCGCAGCAGCTTGGGCACGGCGTAGGTCAGCGTGGTGAGCCCGTCCAGCGACCAGTCCTCCTCGAGGCCGTCGACGAGGATGGCGAGGGCCTTGGTCTCGTCGGCGCTCAGCCCGGCCAGCGCCGCCCGGTCCGGCTCGGTCCGCACGATGGTGCGCTGCTCCGCGGGCACGTGCTCGCGGGTCCAGGCGCGGGCGGCGTCCAGCCGTGGCTGGAGGTCGTCGAGCGAGAACGGCGCCTGCCCGGCGGCGTCGGCGCCGCTCCCGCCGGCCGCGTCGCTGCCGCGAGCCTGACGCAGGATCCGCAGGATCTGGGTCGGGTCGTCGGCGGTGATGTCGCAGATCGACGACAGCAGGCGGAACGGGAACACCGTGCGCGGCGCGTCGACCGGGCCGCCCTCGACGGTTCCCCGCGAGCGCGCCACCACGGTGTTCTCCGCGGGCTCGGCCGCGCCGTCGCCGACCCGCCGGTTCAGCGCGTCCCACTCGTCGTAGACGCGCAGCACCTCCGCCCCGAAGTCGACGGTGATGGCCTGGTTCGGCCGGCGCCGGGCGTAGATCCAGCGCACGATCGCCGGCTCCAGGATGTGCAGCGCGTCCGCCGGGGTGGGGGCGCCGCCCGCCGAACCGGAGAGCTTGGCCCGCCCGCGGACCCCGACGAAGGAGTACGGCAGGTACACCGGCGGCTCGCCGCCGAACACCTCGCGGACGATGCTGCCCCCGACGGTGAAGCTCGACCCGGGCGAGGAGTGGTCGACCCCGCCGGCCTCGAAGGCGACGTTCTCGAAGGCCCAGCGCATCGGCCAGTCGACCTTCCACACCAGCTTGCCGTTCGCCGGCCCCCGCACGTCGAACCGGCCGTGGTTGCCGCACGCGGAGCAGGAGTAGTCGCCCTGGCCGGCCGCCGGGTCGAAGGACGCCACCACCGTCGTGTCACGGCCGCAGACCTCGCAGTAGGGCCGGAACGGGAAGTAGGCCGACGCCGACGCCGAACCCTCGTCGTCGGCGGCCCCCTCGTCGGCGGCGACGTCGACGTCCGCCGGGGGAACGTCGTCGGCCCCACCCGGCGCCGCGCCTGCCCGCCGCCCGCCGCGCCCGGCCCGGCCGCCGGGACCGGAACCACCGGCGCCGGAGGCCCTCGGCCCCGAGCCATCCAGCCCAGAACCATCCGGGCCGGAGCCGGCGGGTGCCGCGGTAGGCGACGGCTGCAGCGTGCGGTAACGGCCGAGGATGCCGTCGATGGTGGGGGCGGCGGCGATCGCCCGGGCGATGCCGTCGGCGTAGGCGCCCGAGCGGTACATCTCGGTCTGGCTGATCTCGCGCACCTCGATGCCGAGGCGACGCAACGCGTCGCGGAACGGAGCCTTGAACCGCTCCGCCCAGCTCGGGAACTCGCCCCACGGATCGGGAACGGCCGTCAGCGGCCGGCCGACGTGCTCGGCGAAGTCCGCGGGCACCCCGGCGGGCACCTTGCGCAGCCGGTCGTAGTCGTCCCAGGACAGGATGTGCTCACAGGGCACTCCGCGCGAGCGGATCTCCTCGGCGACGAGATGCGGGACGAGGATCTCTCGCAGGTTGCCGAGGTGAATGGGCCCCGACGGGCTGATCCCCGACGCGCAGACGACCTTTGCGCCCCCGGGGCGCTGCTGCGCCCGCTCGATCGCTTCGTCCGCGGCCCTGGTCATCCAGTCCCGGCGATCAACCACAGTCCCACCACATCCCGATGTCGAACCCTTGACAGCAACCCTAACGGTCTCGCACCGAGCCCCCGCCCCGGCGGCCTGCTCACCGTGCGCGGTGCTCGCGGGGGCTGACGCCGAAGTGGCGGCGGAAGGCGGTGCTCAGCGCGAAGGGGCTGCCGTAGCCGACCCGGCGGGCCACCGATCCGACGGAGGCGTCCGGTTCGCGCAGCAGGTCGGCGGCCAGCGCCAGGCGCCAGCCGGTCAGGTAGGCGATCGGGGGCTCGCCGACGAGGTCGGTGAACCGGCGGGCGAAGGCGGCCCGGGAGGCCCCGCAGGCGGCGGCCAGCTCCGCGACCGTCCACGGGTGCTGGGGCGTGTGGTGCACCAGGCGCAGCGCCGGGCCCACGACCGGGTCGTCGTTCGCCCGCCACCACGCCGGGGCGGCCCCCTCGGCCCGGGCGAACCAGGTGCGCACGACCGCGACGACGAGCAGGTCGAGCAACCGGTCCAGCACGATCTCCTGGCCGGGATCGTCCCGGCCGATCTCGCGGGCGAGCAGGTCCACGAGCGGGGAGTCCCAGTCGCCGGCCCGGACCACGGCGAGCGCCGGCAGCGCGGTGAGCAGCCGGCGGCTGACCTCGGTGCGCAACTGGTAGACGCCGGTCACCAGCTCGGCCGCGCCGTCGGGGCTGTTACCCCAGGCGCGTGACCCGAGCTTCATGGCCAGGTCCAGGCGCTCCCCCGACGGGGTGGTGCAGACCTGGCCGGGATGAATGACGATCTGGGTCGGGGTCGCCGGGTCGTCGGCCACCCGGTACGGCTCGGGCCCGCGGATGACGATGACGTCCCCGGCGCCCAGGCGCACCGCGGGCCGGTCGTCGGGGACCACCCAGGCATGCCCGCGCACGATCGCGACGATGGCCAGCGGCGCCTCGTCCTGGATGCGCATCGACCAGGGCGGGCTCATGGTCAGGCGCAGCAGGAAGGCGCCGCGCGCCCGGGGGCCGTCGAGCAACCCGGCGATCGCGTCCATGCGGGAGATCGTAACGGCGGTCCGGCCCGCACCGCACCGGATCGATGGACGCTCGCGTATGCAGCCGAGCGTCCGGGCCATGGCTCGTCCCGATCACGCGCGTTTCACTGGATCACGACAGCTTCCGGCCCGGCCAGACAGGACGGCGCACATGACCTCCAGGGTTCTGCCCACGCTCACGTTGATCACCGCCGTCGGGGCGGCGGTCGTCGGCGGGGTGTTCTTCGCCTTCTCCGCCTTCGTGATGACCGCACTGCGCCAGCTGCCGCCCGACCAGGGCCTCGCCGCGATGCAGAGCGTCAACCGGCAGGCCCCGACCGCCGCCCTCATGCTGGTCATGTTCGGCACGGCCGCCGCGTGCGTCGTGCTCGGCGTCGCGTCGGTGCGTGATCCGGACGAGCCGGGGGCCTGGTACCGCCTGGCCGGGGCTGCGCTCTACCTGTTCGGGGTGCTGCTCACGATCGCCTACCACGTGCCCCACAACGACGCCCTCGCCCGGGTGGACCCGACCGCCGCCGGCGCCGACGGGTCCTGGCTGCGCTACGCGGGCGACTGGACGGCCTGGAACCACGTCCGGACGCTGCTCTCGGTCGCCGGCGCGGTCGTCCTCGTCGCCGCGGTGCGCGTCGGCGACCGCGCGGCCGCGATGCTCCCGGTGCCGACCAGGTGAGCGACCAGGTGTGCGGCGAAGTGAACGGTGAACCGCGAGGTGAGCGGCGAGGTGAGCGGCGAGGTGAGCGGCGAGGTGAGGCGGAGCGGGACCGTCAGGCAACGCCGTCGCGGGGACGGGCGAAGGCCGCCCGGTAGGCGGTCGGGGTGAGTCCGGTGCGGCGCAGCAGGTGCTGGCGCAACGAGTCCGCCGAGCCCAGCCCGCTTCGCCGGGCGACGTGGTCCATCGGCAGGTCGGTGGTCTCCAGCAGCTCGCGGGCCCGCTCGATGCGCTTGTGCAGCAGCCACTGCAGCGGGCTGAGGCCCGTCTGGGCGCGGAAGCGCCGCCCGAGCGTCCGCTCGCTGACGTGCGCGTGCGCGGCGAGGTCGGCGAGGGTGAGCGGCTCGTCGAGGCGCGCCAGCGCCCAGTCCCGGGTGCGGGCCAGGCCGGTCCCGTCCAGGCCGGGCAGCGGGGTCGGGATGAGTTGGTTCTGGTCGCCGGCGCGCGCGGGGGCCGCCACCGCGAGGCGGGCCGCCGCGTTCGCGACCGCGCTGCCGTAGTCGCTGCGCACCAGGTGCAGGCACAGGTCGATGCCCGCGGCGAGCCCGGCCGAGGTCACGATCTGGCCGTCCTCGACGAACAGCACGTCCGCGCGGACGTCGACGGCGGGGAAGCGGCTGCTCAACGCCCCGGCCTGCACCCAGTACGTGGTCGCCTGCCGGCCGTCGAGCAGGCCGGCCTGGGCCAGGACG
The DNA here is from genome assembly GCF_000058485.1 of Frankia alni ACN14a. NCBI lineage: Bacteria > Bacillati > Actinomycetota > Actinomycetes > Frankiales > Frankiaceae > Frankia > Frankia alni. The sequence continues at coordinate 1,922,433 of NC_008278.1, read as the reverse complement.
AACGCGCCGGTGCAGATCGAGGCGATCCGGCGGCCGGCGGCCGCCGCCGCCCGCAGCGCCACCAGCACCCGCGGATCGGCGTCGACCCGGGCACCCGTGCCGGTGACGATGACGGTGTCCGCGCAGGCGACGGCGTCGAGCCCCCGGCTGACGGTGAGGCCCATCCCCCCGCCGTCCCCCTCGACGGCGACCGGCCCGGGGTCGGCCGCGCAGACGGCCACCTCGTAGCCGGGCCGGTCCTCGACGAACGTGGCGCCGAGGACGAGCTGGGGGATGGACAGGTCGAACATCGTCACCGGCGGCACGGCGATCACCGCGACCCGGTGCGGCGAGCCGGACGGGCCGGACGGGCCGGACGGGCCGGACGGGCCGGACGGGCCAGGCGGGCCGGGGGTGCCGGGGGTGGTGATCGCCGCGGGCATGCCTCCCATCATCGCTGCGGCAGCGCGGCCCGATCCGATCATGGCGGGAACCTCCGGACATCTGGCGCCCGAAGGGCTGCCGCGCAGGCGCGGGCCCGACGAGGGTGATCCCGACGAGCCCGGTCCACACCGGGCGCCCAACCACGAGGAGCCAGCGATGACCCTGCACGTGATCGTCGGGGCCGGCGCGACCGGCGTCGCCACCGCCCACCTGCTCGCCGACGCGGGGGATCAGGTCAGGCTGGTGAGCCGTGGGGGCCGCGGCCCCCACCGTCCGGGGATCGACCTGGTGGCGGCCGACGCCACCGACGCCGACCGGCTGACCGAGCTGACCACCGGCGCACGAACCCTGTTCGGCTGCGCCGCGCCCGCCTACGACCGGTGGCCGGCGCTGTTCCCGCCGCTGGCCGCCGCGCTGCTGGCGGCCGCCGAGCGCACCGGCGCCGCCTACGTCATGCTCGGCAACACCTACGGCTACGGCCCGGTCGACGGGCCGATCACCGAGGACCAGCCACTGGCACCGATCACGGTCAAGGGGCGGGTGCGGGCCGCGATGTGGCACGACGCCCTGGCCGCCCACCGCGCCGGCCGGATCCGGGCGAGCGAGGTGCGCGCGGCGGACTTCCTCGGCGCCGGCGCCTACTCGCTCTACAACCAGCTGGTCACCCCGAAGATCCTCGCCGGTGCGCCCGCCGCCTTCCCCGGGGACCTCGACGCCGCCCACAGCTGGGCCTACGTCGGCGACGTCGCCCGCGCCCTCGTCGCGATCAGCCAGGATGACCGCGCCTGGGGACGGACCTGGCACGCGCCGAGCGTGCCGCTGTCGGTGCGTGAGCTGTCCCGGCGGCTCGTGGCCGCCAGGTTCCCCGACACCGCCGCCTCCCCCGGCGCCGCCGGCGCCCCCGGCGCCGCCCAGGCTCTGGAGCCGGAGCTGGTCCGGCTGACCGCGGCGGAACTCGCCGCGGCCGGCGCCGCCGACCCGGTGACCGCCGAGGTGGTGGAGATGCTCTACCTGTACGAGCGGCCCTGCGTACTGGACTCGACCAGCACCGAGAAGACGTTCGCGCTGTCCCCGGGCCGCCTCGACGTCGCGCTGGCCGAGACCGCCGGAGCCGGCCCTGACAGCGGTCGGGCCGGCGTCCGCGGCGAGGAGCAGACGGCTCGATGACCTCGGTTGTGCCGGGCCGGTGTGGTCGCCGGGCGTAGAATGGCTGTTGACCGGGTCTATCGCGAGCGTCGACCAGCAGGCCGACCCAGCCACCGGTCGCAGCCATCCGATGGTCATCGTCATCGGAGTAAGGCGGCCGTCATGACGACGAGCCAGCACATCCCTCCCGCCGACCGCGTCGACATCGCCCGGTTCGATGACGACGGTGGCGCTCCGTCCCAGTCCTCGGTCCCGCGTCCCGCGGCACCTCCGGCCACCGCATCGCCCGCCGAGCCGGGCGGCGCGGACGCCGGGGGTGGGGTGGCCGGGGCCGCGCCCCGCCTGACGTTGTCCCCGGACCGCGGCGAGGGCTCCTTCGACGGCGGCTGGTGGCCGCGGACGATGCGCCTCACCGACGAGCTGCCCGGCCTTCTCACCGCGCTGGCGGGCGCCGACGAAAGCGTCCGCCGGGTCTGCGTGAACGGCGACGCCTGGACGGCGATTCCGAGCCTGGCCGGAGGGTCGGGGCTGCCCCGGGCCCGGGTGGACTGGTTCCGAACCCTCGATCGGCGGGTGGTCACCGCAGGCAGCGACGGTGGCCTGCCCAGGCTGCGCCTGCTGGTGATCCCGCCCGAGGCTGCGGCCGGGCCGGCCCGGGTGCTGCTGCGGGCGGCCGCTGCCGGCGCGTTGACCGGCTCGCCCGGCGAGATCCTGCGGCAGGCCGGCGCCGAGGCGCCGGCGAAGAACGACGGACCGACCCACGCCGAGGCTCAGGCGGACGAGGACGCACCGACCGACGACGCACCGACCCGCGACGCACCGACCGGTGTCGCGGCGCCGGAGTCGTCGGCCGTGGCGCTCGTGGCGTCGCCCTGACCACGCGCATGGCGGGCGACACCACCGCGTCGAGCGGCCGGGAGACATCCTGGCCGGCCGGCGCTGACGATCCGGGCCGGCTCACCGGCACGGGCCGGGTGGTGACCTGTGACCTGGCCTTCGACGTCCAGGAGCCCGCCGACATCGCGTTGCAGATCGCCCCCGCCGCGCGCGGCGGCCGCATGCACGAGGAACGCCTGGACCTGGCGGTCGACGGCGCCCCCCTCGCCCCGCAGGTCGAGCTGGCCGCGCCCCACGGCGGGCGGATTCACCTCCTGCGGGCAGCCCCCGGCCTGTTCACCGCGTCCTATCGGGCGCACCTCGACCGCCCACACCTCGCCCCGCGCCCGGGAACGGCTACGGCTACGGCAACGGCAACGGCAACGGCAACGGGCGAGGAACCGCTCGACCTGCAACGGCTGACCTACCTGCGCCCGAGCCGCTACTGCCCGTCGGACCATGTCGTCGGACTCGCCGTGGCCGAGTTCGCCGCCCTGCCCCAGGGCCGGCGCCGGGTCGACGCCGTCGTGGACTGGATCCACCACCGGATCGGCTATGTCGCCGGCGCCAGCACGGTCCACGACACCGCCGAGGACACCCTGCTGACCGGGCAGGGGGTGTGCCGCGACTTCGCGCACCTGGGCGTCACCCTGTGCCGGGCGCTGGGGATACCGGCCAGGTTCACCGCGGTCTACGCGCCCGGGCTGACCCCGATGGACTTTCACGCCGTCTTCGAGGCCTGGACCGACGGCGCCTGGCACGTCCACGACCCGACCCGGCGGGTTCCGCGCGACGGCCTGGTTCGGATCGCCACCGGCCGGGACGCCGCCGACACCGCGTTCGCCGCGGTCCTGGGCGGCATCGCCACTCTGCTGTCGGTCGAGGTCACCGCCACGGTGACCGGACTCCTGCCGGCCGACGACCACCGGGCCGAGGCCGTCCTCGCCTGATCCCCGCGGCCCGACCTGCGCACGAACTCGAAGGAATGGAAGGCCGCCATGAGTGACACCGACCCCGCCCGCCTGGACGAGATCGCATTCCACCTGCTCACCGCGCAGCGGGCCAGCCGGGGCATCCGCCGGCTGGCCAACGCCGCCGTCGAGATCGGCGAACCGGTCGACGCGGCGGGCGTCAGCGCGGTCCTCGCCGAGTTCCGCGCGGCCTACCGCGAGGTGCACGCGATCCTCGCCAGCGGCAACACCGAGGACATCGTGTACCTCGCGGCCCAGCTCGATCGCACCTGACCGGCACCGGCCCGCCGGGCCTCCCCGGGCGAAAGCGTGGCACGCGCAGAGGCGCCCCGGACGACCGCTCACCGGCCGGACACGCCGGTGAGCGGGGCCCCCGAGACGCTACGCCAGCACGGCGTCGAGGTCCTTGCGGATCTCCTCGGGGGTGACCGTCGGCTCGTAGCGGCGCACGACGTTACCCTCGCCGTCGACGAGGAACTTGGTGAAGTTCCACTTGACCTCGTCGGTGCCGATCGCCTCGGGCCGGGTCTTCGAGACGTGCTCGTAGAGGAAGCCGGACTCGGGCCCGAAGTCCCCGGGCGCCTCGGCGCGCAGGTACTTGAACAGCGGCGCGGCGCCGTCGCCGTTCACCTCGACCTTGCTCAGCACCGGGAAGGTGACGTTGTAGTTGGTCGAGCAGAAGTTCTGGATCTCCTCGTCGGTGCCCGGCTCCTGGCCACCGAACTGGTTGCACGGGAAGCCGAGGATCTCCAGGCCGCGGCCGTGCAGCTCCTGGTAGATCGACTCGAGCCCCTCGTACTGCGGCGTCAGGCCGCACTTGCTGGCAACATTGACGATCAGAAGCGTCTGGCCGGCGTAGTCGCCCAGCGAGCGGCTGCTGCCGTCGGGGGTGTCGACGGTGAAATCGTGGACAGTCATGGTGAACCTGACTCTCGTGACGGGTGATCGGCGATCCTCACGGCCGATGGTTCGGCCGCTGAACAATCCTGACGCTACTCCGCCCGATGGCATTATGTCACCATGCCGGGTGCATAATCGTGCGCCGTTTCGGCGGGAGCGGCCGTCTGGGATGCTCAGGGGGTCCGACGGCAGCGACCGACGGCAGCGACCGACGGCCACGAACGAACAGGAACGCCCCACATGAGCATCGAACCCGACCTGCTGAAGATCCTTGCCTGCCCGGTCGACAAGGGGCCGCTGGAGCTGGTCGACGGCTGGCTGGTCAACCCGCGGCTCGGCCACCGGTACGAGATCCGCGACGAGGTCCCGATCCTGCTGCGGCCGGACCACGTCGACCCCGCGGTGGCCCGCGCCCAGCGCTGACCGCCCCTTCTCCTGCGGACAGAACACGACAGCGGGGCCCGAGGAAGATTCCCTCGGGCCCCGCTGTCACGTACGCGGCTGGGTCGTCTACTCCCGGCCGAACTGCTCCCGCAGGCGACGCAGCGCTTCCTCGTCGATAGCCGACGCGGGCTGGTCGGACTGGGAGGAGGTGTAGGAGGAGGGTGCGGCCGCCGCAGCGTCCGCCTCCTGCGCGGCCCGGATCTGGACCTGGTGCGCCTCGAAGCGGGCCTGGGCCTCGGCGTACTGCCGCTCCCACTCCGCCTGCTGCTCCTCGTAGCCTTCCAGCCACTCCCCGGTCTCCGGGTCGAAGCCCTCGGGGTAGACGTAGTTGCCCTGCTCGTCGTACTTGGCTTCCATGCCGTACTGGCTCGGGTCGAACGCCTCGCCGTCGACGGCCAGCCCCGACGCCTCGTTCGCCTGCTTGAGCGACAGGCTGATCCGGCGCCGGTCGAGGTCGATGTCGATCACCTTGACGAGGATCTCGTCACCGACGTTGACGACCTGCTCCGGAATCTCCACGTGCCGCTCGGCGAGCTCGGAGATGTGGACCAGACCCTCAATGCCCTCGTCCACGCGGACGAACGCACCGAACGGCACCAGCTTCGTGACCCGGCCGGGCACGACCTGGCCGATCGCGTGCGTACGGGCGAACTGACGCCACGGGTCTTCCTGCGTCGCCTTCAGCGACAGCGAGACCCGCTCGCGGTCCAGGTCGACGTCGAGAACCTCGACGGTGACCTCCTGGCCGACCTCGACCACCTCGGACGGGTGATCGATGTGCTTCCAGGACAGCTCCGAGACGTGCACCAGCCCGTCGACGCCACCCAGGTCCACGAAGGCACCGAAGTTGACGATCGAGCTGACGACGCCCTTGCGGATCTGACCCTTGGCCAGCTGGGCGAGGAACTCGGAGCGGACCTCACTCTGGGTCTGCTCCAGCCATGCCCGCCGCGAGAGCACAACGTTGTTACGGTTCTTGTCGAGCTCGATGATCTTCGCTTCGAGCTCGCGCCCCACGTAGGGCTGCAGGTCGCGGACTCGGCGCATCTCCACGAGGGAAGCCGGCAGGAAGCCACGGAGGCCGATGTCGAGGATGAGACCACCCTTGACAACCTCGATGACGGTGCCGGTGACGACGCCGTCCTCGTCCTTCAGCTTCTCGATCGTGCCCCAGGCGCGCTCGTACTGGGCGCGCTTCTTGGACAGGATCAGGCGGCCTTCTTTGTCCTCCTTCTGGAGGACAAGGGCCTCGACGTGGTCGCCGACACTCACGACCTCGTGCGGGTCGACATCGTGCTTGATCGACAGCTCTCGGGACGGGATCACGCCCTCGGTCTTGTAACCGATGTCGAGCAGGACCTCGTCGCGATCAACCTTGACGATGATGCCGTCGACGATGTCCCCATCGTTGAAGAACTTGATCGTCTTGTCGACTGCCGCAAGGAAGTCTTCGGCCGAGCCGATGTCGTTGACCGCTACCTGTGGTGTGGTCGGGCTGTGCGCGGTGGTCACGGTCTCCACGGGTCGTACGTCGGTGGTGCTCGTCAAGGGGTCGGCTCCGACTAGGGGTGGTCGTCCGCGCGAGGGCCGGATCGAACCGCCGGGACCGAGGGACAGAGACAACGCCAGAAAACGAAGAAACTGTCAGAACCGATAGCGACGCTCGAGTGGATCCGCTCGGTCTGAGACCCACGGACCCTCGTGCACAGACCCAAGTCTAGGGATGGGTGTCCGGAGTGGTCAACGGGAGCCGGCGCACGGACGCTCCCGAGCCGGGACTGCGGTCACGCTACGCAGACACAAGCCGGCAATATGTAGCTATCTGCTGCCGCCCCGCCACGCTCGCGGACGACGGCCGCGGCCAGCCCGTCCGCCGTCCGCGCGGCGAGCCGATCTCCGCCGCACCCACTCCCCCGGACGGGCGCACACAGCACGGCAGGATCAAAGGAAAAATCATCGCAAAATCGGCACATGGGGCGATCTGGCAACGAGGTCATGCGGAGGCGGAAAGTTCGCGGTGCCCTCCCCGGACGCGGGGCGCCGGGACGGCGGATGCGAGGTCGGGTGACTGGTCAGGCCCGGCCGGCCGGGCCGCGCTCGGCGCCGCCCGACCCCGGGCGCCCGCCGGGGCCGATCCACTCCGGCTCGTCCGGGCCGGAGTGGATCGGCCGGTCGGGATCGGGCCGTGCCGTCTGGTCGGCACCGGGCCGCCCGGGCCGGTCGGCGATGGGCCGCACCAGCCGGTCGGAACCGGGCCGCACCGGCCGGTCCGGGTCGTGCCGTGCCGGCGAGTCGGGACCGGACCGGACCGGGTCGGTCCGGGCCAGGTCGGGCCGGGCCGGGCGGTCCGTACGGGACGCGACGCCGGGCTGTCCACGCCAGGCCCGCGGCACCCAGCCATCCGCGGTCTCCCGCGCGTCGGCCTCCGCCGCGCCCACCCCCGCCGGCCGCTGTCGCCCGCCAGGGCGGCCGGACGACCCGGTCGTCAGTGGCACTGTCGGGCTATCCCCGGGCACGCCGGCGACCGCGACCGCCGTCCGGGCCCCCGGCACCACCGCCGGGAACCCACCGGTCGGGCCCTGCGGGTGCGCAACGCCGCCGGGCGCGGTGCCCACGCCCGGAGCCACCCGCCCGCGGCGGCGCGCCACCCAGGCGTCCGCGCGCCGGGCCCAGCCGTGGGACAGCCGGATGCAGGGCCGCTCGACGAGGTGGTGCGTCGCGGTCGCGACGGCCACCGTCAGCACGACGACGACCCCCAGGAACGGCCCGTAGGGAATCTTCCACAGTCGCCAGCCGCTGTGTTCCAGCACGAGGTCGATGACGGTGGAGTGCCACAGGTAGATGCCGTACGAGATCGCCCCGAGGAACGCCAGCGGCCGGCTGGCCAGCAACGGCCGCACCGCACCGCGGTCCTGGCGCCCGAAGACGGCCGGCAGCAGCAGGAAGAACCCGAACAGCCCGTACAGCAGGTGCCGGTTCAGGTCCTGCGCCCGGTCCGGATCGAAGATCGGCACCAGCGGCAGGCCGGCGTGCCGGCTCGCCACCCAGTAGATCACCGCCGCCACGGCCCAGCAGGCCGTTCCCGAGCCGGGCAGGCTCGCCCAGCGGGGCTGACGGCCGAGCTGGGCGTACCGAGCGGAGACCACCGCGAGCGCCATCCCCATGGCGAACAGGTCCCACCAGACGGGCAGCCAGGCGTTCCAGCCGGACATCCAGGCCGCCGTGCTCGGGATGACGAGGAAATGGACGACCTTCGCGGCCAGGAAGGTCACCGCCAGCGCGGTCAGTTCCACCCGGACCTGGGCCGCGGGCGAGCGGCGACGCCGGCCGAGCAGCCAGGCGTAGACGGGCACGGCGAGGTAGAACGCGACCTCGATATCGAGCGTCCAGGCCTGGGTGAGGCCCTGGATGGCCCAGTGATCCTGGTAGCCCTGCAGAAAGAACGCGGTCTGGAAGATCCCGGCGAGCCCGTGCACGCCCACCCGGTCGTCGCTGACGACGTTGAGGGTGACGGCGAGCGCCACCCAGTAGAGGGGGACGATCCGCAGGAACCGCCGCACCAGGTAACCCGGCGCGGTGGCGGCGGGAACGTCCGCGAGCCGGGCCGCGACGAACGGGCGGTAGAGCAGGAATCCCGAGATCAGGAAGAACACCGCGACCCCGGCCTCACCACGCGCGGTGTAGGGACCGAGCCCGCTGCTGGTGGTGAACCCCGCCGGGAACGATGTGTGCACCACGACGACGAGCAGCGCGGCGATCGCGCGCAGACCGTCGAAACCCGGAAAGACGACCTTGGGCGGGCGGGTGCCGGGAGGACGGCGCGGATCGGGGATGGCGGCCGAACCGGCCGAACCGGCCGAGCCGGCGGAACCGGCCGAACCGGCGGAACCGGCCGAACCGGCCGAACCGGCGGCGGACACGACGGTGACGACGACCGGAAGGGGGCGGACGGGGTCGGTCACCGCGTGTCTGCCACGAGATACGCAATGTCCGGCACGCTGGAAAACGTACCAGCACGGCGGATTATGGAGCTAGCACACCCCGAACATATCGGCCTTTTCCACCCGCTGGCGTAGTCAGGTCGGGTAACCCTGGTCGGTTTCGGATCGCATCGGCCGCCCGCCCGCGATCCGCCTGACCCGGGAACGCGCCGGCCCGGCGAGCCGGCCGGCGGCGGCCGTGATCGCGACCGCCGCGAGCAGCACCACCGCGGGCTCCGCGGCGGCCCGGAAGCGGGTGGTGCCGTAGACCACCACCGTCGCCAGGCTCAGCGTCACGGGCACCGCGAGCAGGGGCAGCAGCGGGGTTCGGCGGCGGCGCAGCACGACCACCCCGCCGACCGCGGCCACCTCCAGCACCCACAGCGTCACCATCCCGAGCCGGCTCAGGCTCAGCGGCCGCAGCTCGATCGTGTCGAGGCGGACCTGCTGCCACGGGTGGTAGACGCCCCAGGTGCGGCCGAGGCGGGCGGCGGCCACCGTGGGCAGCCGGTCGGAGTGATCGCGGATGTAGTCGAAGGCGGCGTGGCGGTAGAAGGCGTCGCGCTCGGAACGTTCCACGGGCGGTGGCGGGAGCGCCAGCACGCAGTCGAACGACCACCAACCCAGGTCGCGCCCGGAGTACGTCGCCGGGCAGTGGGTGACGGCCAGGGTGGAGCCGAGGCCGGTGGACAGGTACTCCGGCTCGTGGAACCGCGCCAGGTTGTAGGCGGCCCAGGGCGCGATGCCGGCGACGCTCGTCACGGCCGCCACGGCCAGCAGTGCGGCGCGGCGACGCCAGGCGACGCCGGGGGCCGTCGCGACGAGCGGCACGACGAGCACCAGGGCCAGCAGCGCCAGTTCGGCCCGCGCTAGCATCACCGCCGCCAGCGCCAGCCCGAGCCAGCCGGCCTCGGCGAACCCTCGACGGTCGACGAAGCGGTAGGCGGCCAGGATGATCCAGGCGCAGGTGAGAATGCCCGTCGTCTCGGACATCACCAGCGGGTCGTTGAGCCACATGCCGGGGTAGACCGCCGCAATCCCGCCGGCCACCAGGCCGGTGGCGGGGCCGGCCACCCGGCGCCCGGCGAGGGCGACCAGCACGATCGCGCCGACCCCCAGCAGGCAGGAGAAGAGCTGGTGGGACAGGAAGCTGGTGAAGCCCAGCACCGACGGGACGGCCAGCAGGAGGCTGGTCAGCGGGGGGTGCTGGGCGTCGGCGACGTAGCGCCCGGACAGACGCAGCTCGTACGGGTCGGGCCAGCCGCGGCCGTCGGCGAAGAGGTTCGCCGCCTCGTGGTAGTAGAACGGATCACCCTGGACCGCCGCCGGATGCAGCCAGTGAAACAGGTAGAACAGCCGGATCCCGAGGCCGATCAGGCAGATCGCCGCCAGCCCGAGGTACCAGCGTCGCGGTCGCCCGAGCCGGGCACGCACCGGTTCTTCGCCGGGTTCAGCCGCCACCGCCGACACGACCTGCGCCGCGGGCCCGACCTCCACCGCGGACGCGGGGGCCCCGCCGGGCGCGGGAGCCGGTTCGGGGACGCCCGGCGACACCGGCGCCGACCCCACCGTCCGTGGCTGCCCCGCCGTGGTCTCAGACACGCGCGGAAGGTACCAACCTGCTGGTTCGGGGCAGACAACGCGTCCGGCATCAAGGCCGCAAACATACCGCGCGTGCACGGCGTGACGCAGTTGCGATTAGCCTTGCCGCTCGGACGTCCTGATGCGATCGGGTTCGGCGAGCCGCGGTGGCGGACCCGGTGCGGAGCCGGCCGAGTCCGCACGGCAGCCGCCGCCCGGTTCCACGGCCCGATGGCGCCCCGGCGACGACGAGGAGGGACCAGGCTGACCAGCAACGACGCCGACACCGTCCCGCTGGCGTCCGGGGATCGACAGCGGCGGTCGTCCGCCGAGCAGCAGGCCGACACGACCCCGATCGGCACCCGTCTGGGCGGGCCGCGTAGCCCGGCCGGGGGCCCACAGCCCCGACGCTCGACAACGGAGCGTGAGGGGCACTTTGGTGACGGTCGGGGCGGTGCCGACCGCAGGCTGCGGGATCAGGCTCCCCGCCGCCACGAGCGGACCGCGACCGAGCGCCGGCCCGAGCCGCCCGCCCCTCGCCCCGAGCCCCGGACCCAGCGGGCCGAGCACCGTGTCCGCCGCGACGAGGCACATGTCCGCCGCGACGAGGCCCGCGTCCGTCGGGATGAGGCCCGCGTTCCCGTTCCGACGCCCCAGCGGCCGGCGGCCGGTCGCGACCCGGTGCGGCCGCCGACCCGGCCCGAGGACGACCTCGACGCCACCGGCCCGGTGCTCGCCCCGCTGGGGCACCTGCCGGCCCTCGACGGGCTGCGCGCGTTTGCGGTCATGGCCGTCATCGCCTACCACGCCGGCATCTCGTGGATGCCCGGCGGTCTGCTCGGGGTGGACACCTTCTTCGTGCTCTCGGGCTTTCTGATCACCGGGTTGCTCATCACCGAGTACCGCAACACCCGGCGCATCGACCTGCGCAGCTTCTGGGTCCGCCGGTCCCGCCGGCTGATGCCGGCGCTGCTGGTCCTGTTGATCGGGGTGGCGGCGTACGCACGGTGGATCGCCTCCCCCGGCGACGTCGGCACGCTGCGCCTGGACGCCCTGTCCACGCTGCTGTACGTGGCGAACTGGCGCTTCGCCCTGTCCGACCAGAGCTACTTCAACCACTTCTCGGCGCCGTCGCCGCTGCTGCACACCTGGTCGCTGTCGGTCGAGGAGCAGTTCTACGTCCTGTGGCCGCTGGTCGTGTTCCTGCTCATGCGGCACAGCGCCCGCACGGTGGACCGCTGGCGCCGCCAGCGCCAGAAGGCCCAGTCCCTCGCGCTGACGGTGGCCGTGCTCGGCGCGGAGGCGTCGGCGCTGGTCGGCCTCGCCCTGCTCCTGCTCGGCACTGATCCGTCCCGGATCTACTATGGCACCGACAGCCGTGCCCAGGCGCTGCTGGTCGGCGCCGCGCTCGCGGTGTGGCGGGGGCAGCGGACGCGACCGATCTCGGCCCGGGCCCGGTCGGTCATGTCGGTCGTCGGCTGCCTGGCGGGCGTGGCGATGATCGTCATCTGGACCACGGTGAGCGGCGAGAACCGCGCGCTCTACGCCGGCGGGTTCCTCGGGGTCGCCGTCGTCGTGATGCTGCTCGTCGCCTCGCTCGTCGAGGCGCCCGAGGGGCCGGTGTCGAAGGTGCTCGCCCTGGCCCCGCTGACGTTCATCGGACGGATCTCCTACGGCCTGTACCTGTGGCACTGGCCGGTGTTCCTCACCCTGACGGCCACCCGGACCGGCACCGACGGCGTGGTCCTGCTGCTGCTGCGGCTCGGCGTCACGCTGGCGATCACGCTCGCGTCGTTCCACCTCGTGGAGGACCCGATCCGCCGCCGCCGGATCCGGCTGCCGAACCCGCGGCTCACCGTGCCCGCCGCCTTCGGCGGGGTCCTGGCGGTCATCCTGGTGGCCACGGCGGGCACGTCGGCGTCCGTGCGCACCCCCGCTCAGCTGGAGGCGCTGGCCAAGCGGGCGGCCGCCTCCCCGCAGCCGGCCGTGACCGTGCGCCCCGGCACCGGCGCACCGATCAAGGTGCTGCTCGGCGGCGACTCGGTGGCGCTCACGCTGGGCTTCAGCGACTTCTCCACGATGGCCGCCGCCAAGGGCATCGAGATCCACGACTTCTCCAAGCTCGGCTGCGGGGTCGCCCGCGGCATGGAGCGGCGCGTCCTCGGTGAGGCCGGACCGACCACCGACGGCTGCGACCAGTGGCCGCAGCGCTTCGCCCAGCGCGTCGACGAGGTCGATCCGGCGCTGGCGCTGCTGCTCGTCGGCCGCTGGGAGGTCACCGACCAGTTGCGCGACGGCCGTTGGACGCACATCGGCGACCCGGCGTTCGACGCCTACCTCGGCCGCGAGCTGGATCTCGCGATCACCACGCTCGGCGCCAAAGGCGCGAAAGTGGCGCTCCTCACCACCCCGATCTTCAAGCCGACCGAGGCCCCGGACGGCAGCATCTACCCGGAGACGAAGGCCACGCGGGTCGAGCGCTTCAACGTGCTCCTGCGCGAGGCCGCGGCCCGCCACCCCGGCACGAGCGTGATCGACATTACCTCCGTTCTCACGCCGGGCAACAAGTACGTCGACGAGCTGGACGGCGTCCGGCTGCGTGACGACGACGGGGTGCACATCTCGAATGGCGGCGCCCGACGGATCGGGGCCGCGATCATTCCTCAGCTTCTTCGGATCGCCCAGGGGTCGGCGGCCGACGCCGCGGCCCCGCAGACCGTGGGAGCGGGACCCGGCTGACCGGCCCGGTTTACCTGACGCTAACCTTCCGCCCAGTACCGGGTGGTCAACAGGAGGATCGACGTGCCGCGTGCGCTGATTACCGGGATTACCGGTCAGGACGGGTTGTATCTGGGTGAGTTGTTGACCGCGAAGGGTTATGAGGTGTTCGGGTTGATTCGGGGGCAGTCCAACCCGAAGGTGGCGGTGGTGGAGCGGTTGGTGCCGGGTGTGGTGTTGTTGGAGGGTGATCTGACGGATCTTCCGTCGTTGATCGGTGCGGTGGAGATCTCGCAGCCGGACGAGGTGTACAACCTGGGGGCGATCTCGTTCGTCGGGCTGTCGTGGAAGCAGGCGGAGCTGACGGGGGAGACGACGGGGATGGGGGTGTTGCGGGTGTTGGAGGCGTTGCGGATCGCGGGTGGTAACGACATGTCGCGGGTGCGGTTCTATCAGGCGTCGTCGTCGGAGATGTTCGGGAAGGTGCGGGAGACGCCGCAGCGGGAGACGACGCCGTTTCATCCGCGGTCGCCGTATGGGGTGGCGAAGACGTTCGGGCATTATTTGACGGTGAATTATCGGGAGTCGTACGGGGCGTTTGCGTGTTCGGGGTTGTTGTTCAATCACGAGTCGCCGCGGCGGGGGATCGAGTTCGTGACGCGGAAGATCACGCGGGCGGTGGCGCGGATTTCGTTGGGGTTGCAGGACTCGTTGACGTTGGGGAATCTTGAGTCGCGGCGGGACTGGGGTTTTGCGGGGGATTATGTGGAGGCGATGTGGCGGATGTTGCAGCAGGAGACGCCGGATGACTATGTGGTGGCGACGGGGGTGACGCACAGTATTCGGGAGTTGTTGGATGCGGCGTTCGGGCGGGTGGGGATCGGGGACTGGTCGGGGTTGGTGAAGCAGGATCCGCGGTTTTTCCGGCCGGCGGAGGTGGATGTGCTGGTGGGGGATCCGTCGAAGGCGCGGGAGGTGTTGGGGTGGACCCCGCGGGTGGGGTTCGAGGAGCTGATCGCGATGATGGTCGACGCCGACCTGGCCCTTGAGGCGGAGTCAACAGGCAAGGCGTTGACGATCAGGTGAACGCCCTTCCCCGGACGAAACGCGCGGCCGGCCGCCCCGCCGCGGGTGAACCGGCCACGCACGGGCATTCCCCGGCGCGCGCCGGGGATGACGCCTGCGTGTGTCGTCGGGGAGGACGCTGATGAACCGCAACGCCGTCCCGCCGGGGGACCTCTCGCCCACTGTCCGGCGCGCGGCGGCGCACCGACCGAGACCCGGGCCGGCCGCCTCGGATCCCGCCTCGACCGGCCCGATGGCGGTGCGGCCGGCGCTGAACCGCCCGGCGACCACCGGGCCGCTCCCCACCGGCTCCGGGTCCGCCGCCGTCGGCTCGAGCACCACCGGACCCATCGCGGTGAGCCCGCTCACCGCCGGGCCGCTGGCGACAGGGCCGCTGGCGACAGGGGCGATGGCGACAGGGGCGATGGCGACAGGGGCGATGGCGGCGACAGGGGCGATGGTCGCCGGACCTGTTCCCGCCGACGCCGCGCCGGCGCAGCGCGCCGGTGAGGCCGCGGACGGCTGGACGCTGCGCAAGCGGCTGCGGCAGACCCGCGGCACCCGGCTGCGCGGTGCGCTGCGCGGCGCCGTCCCCCTGGCCCTCGCCGGCCTGCTCGCCAACGCCGCGAACATGGGCGTGACCCTGATCATCGCCCGCGCGATGAGCACCCGGTCCTACGGCGCGGTGGCCCAGCTCATCGCGATCTTCTTCGTCGTGTCGATGCCGGGCAGCGCGCTGCTCGTCGGGGTGGTCCGGCGGGTCACCACCTGGCAGCACAGCGGCCGGCTGCACCTCATGGCCGACTGGGTGAACCGGGTCCGCCGGGTGGGCGTCGCGACCGTGCTGGTCGTCGCGGTGCTCGCGATCATCGGGCGGGGGTACGTGGCGCGCGAACTGTCGCTGCCCGGCCCCGGCGGCGTCGCAGAGATCATCACGGCGGGGGCCGCGTGGTGCCTGCTGTGCGTCGACCGGGGCTTGCTCCAGTGCGCCCGGCAGTACTCGGCGCTGGCCACGAACCTGCTCGTCGACGCCGCGGTGAAGACCGTGTTCACGATCGGCCTGGTGCTCGTCGGCCTCGACGAGTCCGGCGCGGCGATCGGCGTCCTGCTCGGTGTGCTCGCGGCCCTCGCCCACGTGCGGTGGACTCTCTACCGAAGCCCGGAAACCATGGGCCGCGGCGCGCAGCCGTCCCCCGCCGCGCCCTCGGCTCCGCCCGTCCTGGCCGCACCCGCCTCGGTGGCTGTCAAGGCGCCGACCCGGCTGGCGGTGGAGGTCGGCGCCGCGCTGGTCGCGCTGGCGCTGCTCGGGCTGCTGCAGAACGTCGACGTGCTGCTGCAGGGCCGGCTCGCCCCGGACCTCTCGGGCTCCTACGCGGCCGTCTCCGTCGCCAGCAAGGTGATCGTGCTGGCCGCGGTGGTGCTGGCCGGATTCCTGCTCCCGGAGGCGGCGGACCGCCGGCATCTCGGGCAGCATGCTCTGCATCAACTCGGCGCGACGATCGCGATACTCCTCGTGCCGGCGATGGGGTTGCTCTCCGCCGCTCTCATCGCACCGGAGAAACTGCTTTCCCTGGCCTTCGGCCCCCGTTTCACCGACGCCTCCGGCGCGCTCCTCCCCCTGGCCGCAGCGATGACCTGTCTCGGAGCTACCGTGCTGTTCACCCATTACCTGCTCGCTCTCGGAGAGCGAGGCGTCCTGCTGGCCCTGGGCCTCGCCGCCGCGGCGGCCGTCCCCCTGCTGCTGTGGGCTGACGGTTCACCGACGGCGACCGCCCGGGCCGATCTCGCCTGCCAGGCGGCGTTGGCCGTCGTCACCGGCCTGTCGGTGCTTGCCGCGGCCCGTCGGACGGCCCGGGCATGACCGCGCCGAGCAACGGCCGTGGCCCCGGCCCCGGCCCCGGCCCCGGCGCGACGATCCCGCCGACGCCCGCGGGCCTGATCCTGCCCCAGGCCGGCGCCGGCACCGCGGTGCCGCCGGGAATCCTGGCCCCGCAGCTCGGCGCGCCGGGCATCGAGGACGTCCCCCGGCCCCCCTCGCTCGCCGAGCTCGTCGAGACCTCCGGCCTGCGCCGCGTGCACGTGCTGGCCTGGCGCGACCTCGACGACCCCGAGTCCGGCGGCTCGGAGCTGCACGCCGACAAGGTCGCCGAGCGCTGGGCGCAGGCGGGCATCGACGTGAGCCTGCGCACCGCCTTCGCCCCCGGCCATCCGGAGTCGGTCCGCCGCCACGGCTACGCGGTGGTGCGCAAGGCGGGGCGCTACTCGGTCTTCCCGCGCACCGCCCTGTCCGGCGCGCTGGGCCGCACCGGCCCGTGGGACGGCCTGGTGGAGATCTGGAACGGCATGCCGTTCTTCTCCCCCGTCTGGGCCCGCTGCCCGCGCGTGGTGTTCCTGCACCACGTGCACGCCGAGATGTGGCGGATGGTGCTCTCGCCGAAGCTGGCGAAGGTCGGCGAGACGGTGGAGTTCAAGGTCGCCCCGCCGTTCTACCGGCGCACCCGGATCCTGACGCTGTCCCAGTCGTCCCGGCACGAGATCATCGAGCTGCTCGGCCTGCCGCCGCGCAACATCTCCGTCGTGCCGCCGGGGATCGACCCGGCGTTCACCCCGGCCGGCGAGCGGTCCCCGCATCCCCTCGTCGTCGCCGTCGGCCGGCTGGTGCCGGTCAAGCGCTTCGACGTCCTCATCGACGGCCTGCTACGGGCCCACGACGAACACCCGACGATGGAGGCGGTGATCGTCGGCGAGGGCTACGAGCGGCCGGAGCTGGAGAAGAAGATCCGGGCCGCCGGGGCGGGCGCGTGGCTGCGCCTCGTCGGGCGCGTCGACGACGACGAGCTGCTCTCGCTCTACCGGCGCGCCTGGGTGCTCACCTCGGCGTCCGCCCGCGAGGGCTGGGGAATGACGATCACCGAGGCGGCGGCCTGCGGAACGCCGTCGGTGGCCACCCGCATCGCCGGGCACACCGACGCGGTCGTCGACGGTGAGACCGGCGTGTTGGTGGAGGACCCGGCCGATCTGGGCAAGACACTGGCCGGCGTGCTCTCCGACGACGACCTGCGGGCCCGGCTGTCCGCCGGTGCCCTCGCCCACGCCGCGACGTTCACCTGGGCGGAGACGGCCCGTGCCACGTTCGCCGCGCTCGTGCGGGAGGCGGCCCGCCAGCGCGGGTCCGCCTCGCCCGCGGCCCGCGCCGCGAACGTGATCGGCCAGCGCCGGTGACCCTGGCGACCACCCCGGTGATCCGGTGACCCTGACCACGTCACCGTCCGGTGCCGACGGGGGTCGCCCCCAGTCGCCGGGCGGCCCCGCCGAGACCCCGTCCCCGCGCACCGCGGACCCGCGCACCGCGGACCCGGCGACCCCGGCCGGGCGACGCCCGGACCCGCGGACCGGTGGCCGGCCGGGCCCGGCCGGTCGGGCCGAGGCGGCGGTGCCGCGCGGCCGCCGGCTGCTGCCGTCCTGGCCCACGCTGGTACTGGCCGCCGTGGCCTACCTGCCGTTGCTGGCCACCGCGCCCGGCAGGATCGGCGCGGACACGAAGGCGTACCTCTACCTCGATCCGGGCCGGATGCTGCGCCGGGCGGTCTCCATGTGGGACCCCGCGATCGGCATGGGCACGGTCACCCACCAGAACATCGGCTACCTGTACCCGCAGGGGCTGTTCTACTGGCTGCTGGACACCGCGGGCCTGCCCGACTGGGTGGCGCAGCGGCTGTGGACGGGCTCGATCCTGTTCGGCGCGGGCACCGGTGTGCTCTTCCTGCTGCGCTCGTTCCGCTGGCCGGACCGGTTCGCGTTCGTGGCCGCCGCCGGCTACATGCTCTCGCCCTACATCCTGGAGTACGAGGCGCGGATCTCGGCGATCCTGCTGCCCTACGCCGGGCTGGGCTGGCTGATCGGCATCACCGTGCGTGGCCTGCGGGAGGCCGAGCCGGGCCGCGCCGGCTGGCGGCCGGCGGGCTGGCGCTTCCCCGCCGCGTTCGCGCTGGTCGTCACCACGATCGGCAGCATCAACGCCTCCAGCCTCATCTTCATCCTGTTCGCGCCGTTGCTGTGGGTGCCGTTCGCCGTGTGGGGCACGCGGGAGGTCCGCCTCGGCGCCGCCACCGGCATGTGCACCCGGGCGGTGCTGGCCGTCGTCGTCACCTCGGCGTGGTGGATCGCCGGGCTGTACACACAGGCGGGCTACGGGCTGAACGTGCTCGCCTTCACCGAGACGATCGAGACGGTCGCCAGCAGCTCGCAGGCGTCCGAGGTGCTGCGGGGCCTGGGCAACTGGTTCTTCTACGGTCAGGACGCGCTCGGCCCGTGGATCGGGCCGGCCACCCACTACACGCACGACCTGTGGCTGATCGTCGTCAGCTTCGCGCTGCCGATCCTCGCGCTCGCGGCGGCCTCGGCGATCCGCTGGGGGCACCGCGGCTACTTCGTCGCGCTCATCCTGCTGGGCACCACGATCGCCGTCGGCGTCTACCCCTACGACGATCCCTCCCCCTGGGGTCGGTTGTTCAAGGACTTCGCGGAGGGGTCGACGGCCGGACTCGCGCTGCGCTCGCTGCCGCGCGCGGTCCCGATGGTCGCCCTCGGCCTGTCGGTGCTGCTCGCCGGCGGCCTGGCCGCCCTGGAGGAGCGGTACGCGGCACGCGCGGCGGCCGGGTCCGGTCCGGGCGGCGGCCGCGGGCGCGGCGCGCGCGCCACCACCGCCGGCGGTGGCGCGCGGGGCTGGCGGCCGGGGGTTCCCCAGCTCGCGATGGGACTGGTGCTGGTCCTCATCGCCGCGGACATGTCCCCGCTGTTCCGCGGCGAGTTCGTCGAGCCGCTGCTGAAGCGGCCCGAGCAGGTGCCCGCGTACGAGACGCAGGTCGCCAAAGCGCTCGACGCCGGCGACGACGGCTCGCGGGTGCTGGAGCTGCCCGGCGCGGACTTCTCGCACTACCGCTGGGGCAGCACCCTCGACCCGGTCACCGAGGGCCTGATGGACCGGCCGCTGGTCCTGCGGGAGCTGATCCCGTACGGCGAGGCCGGCACCGTCGACCTGGTCCGTTCGCTGGACCGGCGGATGCAGGAGGGCGTGCTGGAGACCTCCGCCGTGCCGGACCTGGCGCGGCTGATGGGCGTCGGCGACGTGATGCTGCGCAGCAACCTCGCCTACGAGCGTTACCGCACTCCGCGACCCCGCTCGACGTGGGACCTGTTCACCTCCACCCGGCCGGCCGGGCTCGGCGCGCCGCAGACCTACGGACCGCCGGTGGCCGAGGATCCGGGGATCCCCTTCACCGACGAGATCACGCTCGGCACGAAGGCCTCGGTGCCCGATCCCCCGGCGCTGGCCGTCTTCGGCGTGTCGAACACCCAGCCGATCGTGCGCACCGCCACCACCGCCCGGCCGCTGCTGGTCAGCGGCAACGGCGAGGCGCTCGTCGACGCGGCCGCCTCCGGGCTGCTCGCCGAGCCTGTCGCGTCCGGGCGGGCGATTCTTTACGCCCCCGAGCTGGCCGGCAAGCCGGGCGAGCTCGCCCAGGCCCTCGACGACGGCGCCGACCTGCTCGTCAGCGACACCAACCGGCTGCGGGCCGAGCGCTGGACGGGGGTCCGGGAGAACTTCGGCTACGTCGAGCAGCCCGGCGTCGCCCCCCTGGTGAAGGACCCGAACGACAACCGGCTGCCGCTGTTCGAGAACGAGACGACCGCCGACGAGACGACGGCGGCCCTGCACGCCCCCGGCACCCCGGCGAAGATCGCCGCGGTGACGGCGTCGGCCTACGGCAACTCCTTCGCCTACGGCCCATGGGACCGGCCGGTGCGCGGCATCGACGGCGACATCAACACCGCCTGGCGGGTCGGCGCCTTCACCGACCCGACCGGTGAGGCGTGGCAGACGACGCTGGCCGCGCCGACGACGACCGACCACGTCCGGCTCACCCAGCCGCTGTCCGGGCCCCGCAACCGGTACATCACCCGGGCGACGCTGACCTTCGACGGCGGCTCCCCCGTCACCGTCGACCTCACCCCGTCGTCGCGCACCCAGGTCGGCCAGGTCGTCAGCTTCCCGACCCGCACGTTCCGCACCCTGCACATCCGGGTCGACGCGACGAACTACGGCCGCCAGCGCACCTATGACAACGTCTCCGCCGTCGGCTTCGCCGAGGTCGAGATCCCCGGTGCCGACGGCAGGGCGCTGACCGCCGACGAGGTGCTGCGGATGCCGAGCGACAGCCTCGACGCCGCCGGGGCCTCCTCCCTCGGCCACCGCCTGGCCCTGCAGATGTCGCGGGACCGGGCCAACCCGGCCGAGCCGTTCAAGCAGGACACCGAGGAGATCATCAGTCGGTCGTTCGCCCTGCCGACGGCGCGGACGTTCGCGCTGACCGGCACGGCGCGGATCTCCGCGTACGCCGCCGACGACCACATCGACCGCCTGCTCGGCCGGCCGGCGAACCTGCCCGTCGTGTCCTCGTCCGGCCGTCTGCCCGGTTCGCTCGCGGCCCGGTCGTCGAGCGCCTTCGACGGCGACGTCACCACCGCGTGGAGCCCCGGCATCGGTGACCCCGAGGGCGGCTGGCTCCAGGTCGCCTCGCCGACCCCGATCACCGCCTCCTCGGTCACGATGTCGCTCGTCGCCGACGGCCGGCACTCGGTGCCGACCCGGATCGGGCTGGTGGTCGACGGCCGGGTCGTCGGCTCGGTGCCGGTGCCGCCGGTCACCGACACCGCCCAGCGTGGCGGCACCCGACAGGTGACCCTGACCTTCCCTGCCGTCACCGGCAGCACCTGGCGGTTCGTCGTCGACGACGCGCGGACGGTCAAGAGCATCGACCCGATCAGCCGGTCGCCCCTGTCGATGCCGGTGGGCATCGCCGAAATCGGGCTGCCGGGCCTGGCCAGCGGAGCCACCGAGGCCCCGAGCGCGGGCCAGGGCGCCACCGGCCTGCTCCCGGCGCAGCTTGCGGGGACCTGCCGGGACGATCTGCTGAGCATCGACGGCCACCCGGTCGGCGTGCGCATCGACGGTTCCACCTCCGACGCGGTGAACCGCCTCGGCCTGCGGGTGTCCACCTGCGGCGGGGCACTCACCCTCGGCCCCGGAGAGCACGTGATCAAGACCGGGGACGGCGCCAAGCTGGGCGTGGACATCGACCGCCTCCTGCTCGCCTCCGACGCCGGCGGCGGCCCCTGGCTGGGCGCCGGCGACGCCGGCACCCCCGCCGCAAGCACCACCGCCGCTACTGGCACCCCCGACGCTGGCACTGCCACTGCTGGCACGGCGGCCGGCACCTCGACCGCGGGGTCGGCACCGCGGATCACCGTCCAGTCCTCGGACGCCACGTCGTTCACCGCGCAGGTCACGGGGGCCCAGCCGGGGACGCCGTTCTGGCTGGTGCTCGGCGAGAGCCTGTCGCGGGGCTGGAAGGCGACGGTGAACGGCGCCGACGCGGGCCAGCCGCGGCTGGTCGACGGCTACGCCAACGGCTGGCGCATCAACCCGACGGCCGCGGCGTTCACCGTCACCCTGACCTGGGCGCCGCAGCAGATCGTCCGCTATTCCCTGGTGCTGTCCGCGGTGACGGTCGTGTTCTTCCTGGCCCTGCTGCTGCTCACCACCCGCCGCACGCGGCGGCGGCGCGCGGCGGCGGGCGCGGCCGGGCCCGGAGCGGTTGCGGACCTGCCGACGGTCGACCCCTGGTCGATCCGTCCGGCGCGGATCGACGGGCGGACGACGGCGTACGCGGCGGTGGGGGCCGGGCTGCTCGCCACGGTCCTCGTCTCGGTGGCCGCCGGGATCGTCGTCGCCCTGGCCACCGTGATCGCGCTGCTCGCCCCGCGGGGCAGGTGGTTGACCCGGATCGGCCCGGCGGCCTGCCTGGCGGTCAGCGCCCTGTACGTGCTGGAGGTGCAGGCCCGCCATTCGCTGCCGACGAACGGCGACTGGGTGGAGGCGTTCGGCCGGGTCGCGACGGTGTCGTGGCTCACGGTGCTGCTGCTGGCCACGGACCAGCTCGTCGCGGTGCTCCAGGGGCGTCGCCGGTCCGCGTCCGAGCCGTCCGAGCCGTCCGGGCCGCCGCTCGCCGGGCCGAGCGGGACGGAGCCGACCGCCGACACCCGCTGAGGCAGGCGCTACCTGTCGGGACGACCATTACCCGCCGTCGCGGAGTCGCCGCCGGTCAAGGGGGCACCGCCCGATCAAGGGGCGCGGCCTGTCGAGGGACGCGGCCGGTCAGGAGTCGTGGTGTCGGGGGCCGACGGGGGGCCCGGGGGGTCGACCAGGAGGGAAGCAAGGCGGTCCAGCTCGGCAGCCGGGTCTGCAGTCAGGCCGGTGTGGACGGGCGAGGTCTGCACGACGGTGCTGCGCGGCGCGGTCAGCCAACGGAACCGCTCGCCGGCGGTGAGCCGCCCGGCCGGGCCGGCCTGCTCGCCGCCGCAGCAGACGGCGTGAAACGCGGCCAGATGGGCGACGACGACGGCCGGGTCGAGGTAGGGGTCGAGGACGCCCAGGCGCCCCTCGTCGAGCCGGCAGCGCAGATCCAGGTAGCGGGAGCGCTGGCAGTACAGCATCACGCCGACGTTGACGAACTCGCCCCGCTCCACCCGCGGGACGATCCGGATCACCGCGTACTCGAACAGCTCACGCATCGCGGCTCTCCGTCGGCGCCGTCCCGCCGGTCCGCAGCCAGTCCCCGGCCCGCAGCCAGTCCGGCCGCCCCGTCGCGTCGCGTCGGCGGCTCGCGACCATGGCGGCCGCCACTCGGGCGCCCGGCGCCACCTCGGTGGCCGGGCGTGCCTGCGCCAGCGCCGCGGTGACCGCGTCACGCGTGGTCGTCCGGGCCTCCAGCCGCGCCAGCAGCCAGTGGACGTAGTCGGCGCGCGGGACATCCAACCAGGCGTCGGGCACCCGATCGAGAACCGCGGTCAGCAGCTGCGCGTCGATCCGCGGGGCCAGCGCGGCGTCGGCGGCGGTGAACGTCGCGGGATGCGCGGCCACCGCCGGCAGGAGCACGTGGTCGGCGATGCCGGGCAGGACCCGGCCGGCCGCCGAGGCCGCGCTCGCCCAGTCGTGATGGGGGTACAGGGCGGCACCGTGGTCGATGAGCCAGAGCCGCCCGCCCCAGACCAGCAGGTTCGGGTTGCGCCAGGACCTGTCGACGTTGAGCGTCAGGGCGTCGAGCCAGAGCACCTGGGCGGCGGTCTCGGGGGCGACGTCGAAAGCCAGCGGATCGTAGGTGATGGACCCGGGCAGGTAGTCCATGCCGAGGTTGAGCCCGGCGCTGGCCCGCAGCAGATCCTGGACCTCCTGGTCCGGCTCGGTGCGGCCGAGCTCGGGGTCGACGTCGATGCCGACGAGCTCGGGCACCGCCAGCCCGAGCTCGCGGGCGAGCTCGCCGACGATCACCTCGGCGACCAGCGCCTTCGGTCCCTGCCCGGCGCCGCTGAACTTGACGACCCACGTGCCGAGGTCGTCGCCCTCCATCAGGCCGGGCAGGCTCCCACCCTCCCGCAGCGGCGTCGCATAACGCACCGCCGTGACGTGTCGCAACATCCCGCCAGTCTGCCCGAGCCGGCACGGCCCCGAGGGCTCAGCGGGCGCGGACCGGCCAGGCCTCGGCGGGCGCCGCGATGACGGCGGACAGCGGGGGTCCCGCCGTCCGCCGGGGCTGTTCCGGGCGGCGGGCGACGGCCTGGCCCCGCGAGGCCGCCGCGGCGGCCGGGTCCCGGGGGGCCGTCGCGGCGGCGGGCCGGGCGGTCGCCCCGGTGAGGACGGGCGTGAGCAACCAGGCATCGGCGTCGGGCCCCGACCCCAGCCGCACCTGCTCCGACCGAAAGTCGCGGCCGCGTAACCCCGGATAGTCGTGCTCGACCACGTCGTCAAAGAGATCGCCGGACACCGCCAGGGCAAGATCGACACTCGGATGGCACCGCAACTCGGCTCGTAACGCGGCGCAGTCGCGCAGCGCGGCGACCTTCACCACCGCCCGCCCGATAAAGCCCGAACCGTCGAGGAAGGTGATTCCCTGGTGCAGCGCCACCCGCAGGCGAACCCGCTCCGTCCGCGGCACGCCGCCGTTCAACCGGACGAGGGCGGAACGCAGCGTGGTGACGAATTCCGCGACGAAACACCCCTCGTCGATTCCGGGCGGCAGGAAGGCGATTTCCCCGCCTCCCACCGCGGGCGGGTTCCAGTGCGCCCGGTCCAGAGCGTCGACACGGCCGAGTTCCTCGATGACGGCGCCGAGATCCCGCCGCCACCGCCGCGGCCGTACCACGCCGGGTATCTCGCCGGCATCCCCGTCGATCTCCATCGCGACACACAACCGCCGGATACCCGGTGGCCTTTCACTCACGCTGAACCTCCGCGGGTCGGAGCCGGGGGAGTTTCAGTGTCACCGGCAACGAGGACGGCCGCCCCGTATTCTCACGGGTTTGCGGCGAGCCGCAGCGCGTCGAGATCCTGGATCACCACGGCCCGGTAGCCGGTGGCGAGGACGCCGCGCTGGCGTAGGTCCCGGAGCACCTTGTGGACCGTCGGCTCGGCAGCGCCCACGAGGGCGGCGAGCTCCGGCTGGGTGAGCGAGACCCCGACGGATCGGCGCCCGTCCGGCGACGAGCCGCCGTAGGCCCGTTCCAGCTCCAGGATCACCCGCGCCACCCGTACCGCGACCGAGCAGCCACCGAACTCGACCCGCCGCCGGGTCGCCGAGCGCAGTTTCGCCGCGATCGTGCTGCTCAGCACCTGGTGCACGTCGGGCTGGCGGCGCAGGAACGCGACGAAGGCGTCCGCCCGCACGACCTTCGCGAGCACGGCACCGGCCGCGGTCACGGTCGCGACCCGCGGTTCGGAGTCGAGCCCGGCGAGCTCACCGACGAGGTCGCCCCCGTGCCGGATCGCGAGCAGGGCGAACCCGCCGTTCTCGGTGGCGGCGGTGACCTTCACCCAGCCGTTGAGCAACAGGACGACGAAGTTCGTGCGGTCGCCCTCGTGCATGACGATCTCTTCGCTCGCGTATTCACGATACGTACCGAGCCGCAGGATCTCCGCGCGACTTTCCGCTGCCATCCGACCGAGGACGCTCGCCGCCGGCCATTCCATCCGGCGCGGCCGCGGATCCCGGTCGGGCCCGCCTCCCGTCGGTTCAGGCTCCTGCCACACGACGCCCCCTCGCCCATGCCAGCACGGCCGGCCAGCGACGGTATGGACGCCACGCGCATCCACGTAGGCGCGCGGGCCGCCGGCATCAAGCCCCGGCGGCCGTTTGCGGGCATTTCGTCACCGGACGTCCGATCCCGTCATCCGGATGCTGATCCAGCATACCGAGACAATTGCCCGAACGAGTCATTCCGGGAACGCGACGATGCAGATCGTCCGAATCGCGCAGAGACGGTCCGGCCCGGATCACACCACCGGACTGGATCACGCCACCGGCCAGGACCGCGAGCGACCCGCACCACGAGCGACCCGGACCGCGACCGATCTCAGCCGCGGTGCGGCATGAGGGCGTTGGCCGGGATGACGCCGAGCTTGCCGGCCTGGAAGTCCTCGACGGCCTGGATCAGTTCCGCCCGGGTGTTCATGACGAACGGCCCGTACGCCTCGACGTGCTCGCGGATCGGACGCCCGCCCAGGAGCAGGACCTCCAGCCCCGGCGTCGCCGCGTCCTGGCGCGCGTCGGCCGCCACCGTCACCAGGTCCCCGGCGCCGAGGACGGCGAGCTGCCCGGCCTCGATCGGCCGCCCCGCCGGGCCGACCGTGCCGCGGCCACCGAGGACGTAGGCGAGCGCGTTGAACTCCGGGTTCCAGGGGACGTGCACCCGCGCCCCGGGACTCACCGTCGCGTGGACGACGGAGATCGGCGTGTGCGTCGAACCCGGGCCCCGGTGCTCGCCCACCTCGCCCGCGATGACGCGCAGCAGCGCGCCGCCGTCCGGCGAGGCGACCAGTTCCACCTGCCCGGCCTCGAGGTTCTGGTAGCGCGGCGGGGTGAACTTGTCCCGGGCCGGGAGGTTGACCCACAGCTGGATGCCGTGGAACAGGCCGCCGCGCACGACCAACTCCTCCGGCGGCGTCTCGATGTGCAGAATGCCCGCGCCGGCGGTCATCCACTGCGTCGCACCGTCCGTGATGAGGCCGCCGCCGCCGTGGGAGTCCTGGTGCTGGAAGGTGCCGTCGATCATGTAGGTGACGGTCTCGAAGCCGCGGTGCGGATGCCACGGAGTGCCCTTGGGCTCGCCGGGTCCGTAGTCCACCGCGCCCATCTCGTCCATGTGGATGAACGGATCGAGGTCGGTGAGCCGGACGCCGGCGAAGGCGCGCAGGACCGGGAACCCCTCGCCCTCGAAGCCGCTGGGCGCGGTCGTGATCGTGCGCACCGGGCGGTCGACGGCGCCGAGCGCGGGCTCGGCCAGCCGGGGCAGCCGGACGGTGTCGGCGGTGACGGCGGGCATGTCGTCCTCCTGGCTGTGCTAGCGGCCGCCCGGCGGGCCGGCCCTGGCGGGCCCGTCCCAGCGTCCTAGACAGTTGTACATGCAACTACCTGACCCCACAACCACGCCCCCGCCGCAATCCTTCCCGCCCCCGACATCCTCGCCCGACCCGCGCCCCTCACCCGACCCACCCCGTAGCGGCGCGCCCTCCCGCTTATCCAGAGGGATATATCGGTCACAGCACCCTCCGGATAAGCAGGGGTGCTCGCGGGCGGCGGCGGGCGGCGGGCGGCGGGCGGCCGCAGATGTTCGCTCTGGGCGAGCAACGTCGGGAACAACGGTAGGCTGATGGGACTTCAGTCCAGGTGACTCAACTTCCTCACGTGAGGGTGGACCACATGCCACAGATCCGGGTGTTGCCCGTCCTGCCGCTCGACGACGCTGTTGTTCTGCCCGGCATGGTCGTGTCCCTCGACATGTCCGACGAGCAGACCCGAGCCGCCGTGGACGCCGCCCGTACCGGCGGGTCAGCCGGCTCCTCCGACGCCCGCGCGCCGGGGATCTCCAGTCGGGCCGCCGGTCGGCCGGCCGAGGTGCTGCTCGTCCCCCGCGTCGGCGGCGAGCTCGCCGAGGTCGCCACGGTCGGGGTGATCGAGCAGGTCGGCCGGTTGCCGCGCGGCGGCTCGGCGGCGGTCGTGCGTGGCACGGCGCGGGCCCAGGTCGGCGGCGTGCGGCCTGCCCCCGCCGGCACCGACACCACCGGCACCGGCACTGCCGACGCCACCTCCGGCGCTGGCAGCGGCGCGGGCGTGCAGTGGGTGGACGCGGTCGTCCTCGACGACAGTGCGGCCACTCCGTTCGGCGCGCTCGACGACCCGGCCGGCACCCGTGCCGGCTCCCCGGCCGACGAGGCCGCCCGGGTGGACAAGCTCGCCAAGGAGTACCGAGCGCTGGTCACGGACCTGCTGCGCCAGCGCGGCGCCTGGCAGGTCGTCGACTCGGTGTCCGCGATCACCGATCCTGGCACGCTCGCCGACACGGCCGGCTACTCCTCCTATCTGACGACCGCGCAGAAGATCGAGCTGCTCGGCACGCCGGCGGTCGGCACCCGCCTGGAGCGGCTGCTGACCTGGACGAAGGAGCACCTGGCCGAGCAGGACGTCGCCGAGACGATCCGCCGCGACGTCCAGGAGGGTATGGACCGCCAGCAGCGCGAGTTCCTGCTGCGCCGCCAGCTCGAGGCCGTCCGCAAGGAGCTGTCCGAGCTCGACGGCTCGGGGGGCGGGGCCGACGGCGCGAGCGGCTCGGAGCCGGCCGACTACCGGGCCCGCGTCGAGGCCGCGGACCTGCCCGAGAAGGTGCGGGCGGCGGCGCTCAAGGAGGTCGACAAGCTGGAGCGCACCTCCGACTCCTCGCCCGAGGGCGGCTGGATCCGCACCTGGCTCGACACCGTCCTCGACCTGCCGTGGAACGTCCGCGCCGAGGACTCCTACGACATCATCGCCGCCCGCGCGGTGCTCGACGCCGACCATGCCGGCCTCGACGACGTCAAGGACCGCATCATCGAGCACCTCGCCGTGCGCCGGCGGCGCGCGGACGCCGGTCTCGGGGTCGTCGGCGGCCGGCGTGGCGGTGCGGTGCTGGCGCTGGCCGGCCCACCCGGGGTCGGCAAGACGTCGCTCGGCGAGTCGATCGCGCGGGCCATGGGCCGCTCGTTCGTCCGGGTGGCGCTCGGCGGCGTGCGCGACGAGGCCGAGATCCGCGGCCACCGGCGCACCTACGTCGGGGCGCTGCCCGGCCGCATCGTGCGGGCGATCCGCGAGGCCGGCTCGATGAACCCGGTGGTGCTGCTGGACGAGGTCGACAAGCTCGGTGCGGACTACCGGGGCGACCCGACGGCGGCGCTGCTGGAGGTGCTCGACCCCGAGCAGAACCACACCTTCCGCGACCACTACCTCGAGGTGGAGCTGGACCTGTCCGACGTGCTGTTCCTGGCCACGGCGAACGTGCTGGAGGCCATCCCGGCGCCGCTGCTGGACCGGATGGAGCTGATTCGCCTCGACGGCTACACCGAGGACGAGAAGGTCGTCATCGCCCGCGACCACCTGCTGCACCGCCAGCTCGACCGGGCGGGGCTCGCCGAGGGCGATGTGAGCGTCGGCGACGACGCCCTGCACGCGCTGGCCGGGGAGTACACCCGCGAGGCCGGGGTGCGCGACCTGGAGCGCTCGATCGCCCGGCTGCTGCGCAAGGTCGTCGCCCAGGTGGCGCTCGGCGCGGCCGCCCTGCCGGTCACGATCGACGCCGGGGACCTCACCGGCTACCTCGGCCGGCCCCGGCACACCCCGGAGTCGGCGGAGCGCACGGCCCTGCCCGGGGTCGCCACCGGCCTGGCGGTCACCGGCGCCGGCGGCGACGTGCTGTTCGTCGAGGCCTCCCTGGCCGACGCGGAGACCGGCGGCGGCGGCATCACGCTGACCGGTCAGCTCGGTGACGTGATGAAGGAGTCGGCCCAGATCGCCCTGTCCTACCTGCGCTCGCACGGGGTGGAGCTGGAGCTGCCCGTCGGCGACCTCGCCGACCGCGGCGTCCATGTGCACGTCCCCGCGGGTGCCGTGCCGAAGGACGGGCCCAGCGCCGGGGTGACGATGACGACGGCGCTCGCGTCGCTGCTGTCGGGCCGGCCGGTCCGGGCCGACGTGGCGATGACCGGCGAGGTGTCGCTGACCGGGCGGGTGCTGCCGATCGGCGGGGTGAAGCAGAAGCTGCTCGCCGCGCACCGGGCCGGCCTGACCACCGTGCTGCTGCCCCAGCGCAACGGGCCGGACCTCGACGACGTGCCCGCCCCGGTGCGCGACGCGCTCACCGTGCACCTGGTGACCGACGTCCGGGAGGTGCTGGACCTGGCGCTGGAGCCCGCGTTCGACGCCGACCACGGCGGCCGGTCACCGGGGCGCGCCGGGCACTCCCCCACCGCCCTGGCGGCCTGATCACGCCCTGGCGCTCTCCCGCTGGTCCGGCCGGTGTCCCCGGACACCGGCCGGACGGCGGCGCGGCGGCCATCCGCCCCGCCGCGAGCCGCCCCGAGCGCCGTGAGCTGGGCGGATCGAACCGACGGGACCGGCGTGGCCGGACAAGACCGCATACGGTTTGCAAGCGACACGCCGTGGGCGAGGTAAACACCATGTGACGCCGGCCGCGCAGAGCCCCGAACACGGCTACGGTCGGGGCGTGGATAGTGGCCGCTGTCTTCGGCAGGAGCGCATCGCACAGCAGCGCATCCTGGGGCTCAGCCGACAAGGGGTGCGCCAACGACCGCGCGACAACCGCGGCCCGGCGCACCCGCCAAGCCGGCCACCCGGCCGGCGGCGGCGCACCCGCTGACGGCACCCGCCCCGCTGCCCGTCCAGAGACGAGGATGCCGGCCCGAGCATGACCGGTCCGAGACGAGGGCGCTGGTCAGCACCGCGAACCGGCCCATTAGAGTGATCGGATCCCCCTTGGGCCGGCATGGCGGAGGGACCCGGACGACGTGGACGCCCTCAGACGAGGTTGGATCGGCCTGGCGCTGTTCTTCGCGGCGCTGATACTCATGCCGATCCTGGTCTTCGGGTACGACAAGAACCAGCCACAGCAGCACGCTGCGGCCACGGCGACCCTCACCGCCACCGATCGTGTCGTCACCGCGGCCCCCGCCCCGCCGCCGGCGGCCACACCGCTGGCCTTCACCGGCATCCGCCCGGGCGAGCGGATCTCCGGTTTCCGGACCATCCGCGTGGTGTCAACCGGGTACAGCGGCCCGCTGGAATTCGTGCTCAACGGGCCCATCGCCCCGTATCGGCTGGATCTGGGCCAGCCCCCCTACGTGTTCAACCCGCACGTCGGGGGCTGGCAGACCAGTGAGGTACCGAACGGGGAGTACACGCTGACCGCCATCCCGACCCAGGTGGCCAACGATCACACCTCCATAACGTTTACTGTGAGTAACGACACGGGTGTGAACGGCTGACATCCACCGTCGTCAGCCCGACCACACCGTCCACCTCCCGGGGGTGCGCGTGACGTTGCGAGCCGTAGACCCTAGTGTCAACGGGATGGATCGTCTGGTGTGGATCGACTGCGAGATGACGGGCCTGGATGCCGCGTCGGATCTGCTGCTGGAAGTGGCCTGCCTGGTTACGGACAGTGAGCTGAACATCCTCGATGAGGGCATCGACCTGGTCATCTCGGCGCCGGACGAGGCGCTCGAGGCGATGGTGCCCGTCGTGCGCGAGATGCACCAGAGCTCGGGCCTGACCGCCGCCGTCCGCGCCTCCACCCTGACCCTGGCGGACGCGCAGGCACAGGTCCTCGACTACGTCCGCGCCCGCGTGCCGGAGGTGCGCAAGGCGCCGCTGTGCGGCAACTCGATCGCCACCGACCGCACCTTCCTCGCCCGCTACATGCCGGCGCTGGACGCCCACCTCCACTACCGCATGATCGACGTTTCGTCGATCAAGGAACTGGCCCGGCGTTGGTACGTGCGGACGTACTACGCGGCGCCGGTCAAGCGTGGTGGCCACCGGGCGCTGGCCGACATCCAGGAGAGCATCGAGGAGCTGCGCTACTACCGGCAGGCCCTGTTCGTGCCGCCACCCGGCCCCGGCACCGAGCAGGCGCGGACGATCGCGGCCGAGGTCCGCGCCCAGACCGACGCCATCCTCGCCGCGCTCCCCGCCGGCGCCTCCGCCCCGACCGCCCCGACCGCGCCTGCCGCCCCGAGCGGGGGCGCCGCGCCGAAGGGCACCCCGTCGACCACCCCGGACCGCGCGAACGCAACGTGACGCCCACGTCACCCGTGACCCCCTTGCCCACGAGGGGACCTCGCCCGGTACGATGGCTTCGCTCGGTGAGACGCCCCAGGCGACGCACTCGGGATCCGTACCGGTAAGGGATTGCCGGCGCGGCCCGGTCGGTCACGGCGGCGCGATCATTGATCATGGTGGGTGTAGCTCAGCTGGTAGAGCACCGGGTTGTGGTCCCGGTGGTCGCGGGTTCAAGTCCCGTCACCCACCCCAGAGTTCCAGCCGTTCTACCAGGTGTTTCGGGTCGGGTAGCACGGTGCGGGTAGCACCGATCATGGTCATCGGGTAGCACGCTGATCTAGGCTGTCTCTCGGGTCTTGCCGAGAGGAGGGCCGCGTGGCCTGGATTCAGGAGCGCGCGAACCACGTCCGTGTCATGTGGCGTGAGGGTGGCCGAGGCAGTACCCCGGAGTACGAGAAGTTCGCCTCCCGTACCGAGGCCGAGGTCTACAAGACGCTGGTCGAAGCCGCCGGCAACCGCCGCCCGACGCCCGTGGTGGAGGACGGCCGCCCGCCGCGTCCGATCGCCGGTCTGCCCTGCACCGTCGAGACGTGGGCGACGTACTGGCTGTCGGGTCTGTCCGGGGTGCGCGGCCGCACCGCGAAGGACTACGAACGCGACCTCCGCAACCACGTGTTGCCCTTGTTGGGTGGCCTGGAACTCACCGCCGTGTCCAGCACCGACGTCGGCCAGTGGGTGAAGGGCCTGCAGGAACGGGGGTTGGCCCCGAAGACGATCCGCAACCAGCACGGGTTGCTGTCCGTTCTGTTCCAGGCCGCCGTGGACCACGAGCCGCAGGCGATGCGCCCTGGGAACCCGTGCGCGCGGACCCGACTGCCGGAGGCGAGCGGGGAGGAGATGCACTTCCTGACCCCCGCCGAGCTGGAACGGCTGTTGGCCGCCCTGCCCCCGCACTATCGGCCGCTGGTGACCACGTTGGCCCTGACCGGGTTGCGATGGGGGGAAGCCACCGGCCTCACCGCCCGGAACGTCGATCTTCTCGGTACCCCCGGGACGACCGCCGTCCGGCAGTCGCTGCAACGCCAGGCCGACGGATCTCTCCAGTTGGGCCCGCCGAAGACCCGCACGTCACGGCGGACCGTCACGCTGCCCGCGAAGTTGGTCGACGTGCTCATTCCGGTGTGGAGCGGCAAGGAGGGCGACGAGATGGTGTTCACGACGCAGCGCGGCTCCCTCGTGCGTCACTCCCACTTCTACAACCGGGTGTGGAGGCCCGCAGTCCTCCGAGCCGGGTTGGTCCCAGGGCTCCGCATCCATGATCTTCGGCACACGCACGCCGCCTGGCTCATTTCCGCCGGACGGCCGTTGCCCAGCATCCAGCGCCGGTTGGGCCACCGGTCGATCACAACCACGATCGACCGGTACGGCCACCTGTTGCCCGAAGTCGACCGGGGCGACCTGGACGCGCTACAGGCCGCGTTCATCACCGGCGACGCGGACGCCGCCGAGGTCACGAACGCCGCCGAGGCGATGGGCGCCACCGGGGTCACGAGCGCCGCCGACGCCGGCCGGGACGAGAAGCTATCGGCCTGATCGGCGCCGTTTCGGTAGCGGGACGGGTACCACCGAGGCCGGCACGAGCCCGGCAGCGGCGGTACCCGTCACCGGCCCCACCCCCGACCCGGCAATGATCTTCCGGAGGTCATCGGCAGAGAACCGGATGGCCCGCCCCAACCGTCGGTGTGGGATCTTGCGACGGCGCACCCATTCCCGCAACGTCGACTCCCGCACCCGTAGCAACGTCGCAGCCTCTTCCGGATCGTAAAGACGAACATCATCGTCCGGATCCGTCCTCGGCTCACCGTCGGGGCCGTTCCCGCCGTCACGTCGAGCTTGCATCAGACGAACACCGCTTCCAGGCGGACCCCTCCCGCCGGCCGCACGGGCCCGGCAACGAGGGTCAACAGGAACAGGGCAGCAGTCAGAGACACGCCCCGAGCCCGACCCGGACCGCCACCGCGGCCCCACGAGGTAGCCCGTCCACCTGGCGTCACAGCACACGCAACCAGCGGCAGGACGATCAAGGCCCCACCCGCACCCCACCCAACGACCAAAATCGAACGCATGTTCCCATCGGGTGGGGTGGGATCGACGGCCGGTGCCCACTGGGACCGTTCACGTGATCGGCAAAGAATGCGGCAGCGCACAGGAAAACCCCGGGGGTCAGGAAGGGGAGAAGCGGAAACCGGAATGGTTCCCGCTCCACCTACCCTGCCGCCGCGCATACCGGTTTGGAACAGTGCAGATTCGGTTATTCCACGGAATTCCGCCGGCGCAGACGCGGAGTACACCGCGCGTCAGCCCGGAGCCGACACGGAGTGGACGGCCCGGAGTGCACGCGGAGAAAGCCCGGACCAGACCCGGAGGCGACCCGGAGAACCCCCGGGGCGCACCCCGCCCGCCCCGCCGCCACCCCACCGTGCTCGAGAAACAGGCGTTCGTCTGGGCACGAGTGCGGCCCCGGACCGGTGGCGAGGGGGCGCCTACCAGTCCGGGGCCGACTTCCGTGACCGGCCGGCGTGCCGATCACGAGGGGAGCGGACCCCGCCGTGTGGACGAGACGCACGAGGCCCTCCCCCGGTGGCAGGAAGGCGTGACCTCTGACCCGTCACCGGCTCACAATGCCGCGATCAATCCTGCGAAGGTCCCCCGCGTCGGCCCAGCCAGCGGAGCAACTCCGCCTCGCGGTGAAACGCCGCGGTGTCCACGGTCAGCCCCGGAAGCTGCAACCGGATACCGGCCAACGACCGGTGCAGATCCTGGTCTTCCAACGCATGCGCCATCAGATACAACGTCGCGTCCGCCAGCGGATGCGACCGGTTCACCGCCGCCGACCGGGCCAGCAGCTCCAACACCCGACCCACCACCACCTCCACCATGTCGCGGTCCGCGTCGGGCAGCTCCCCGGCGATCCGCGCGGACAACACCAGCCCGAGCCGTTCCACCAACGACGGCGGCCCGTCACCGGTCTGGCCGCCGGACGCGGTCACGGCCGCCGGTCCAGGCCGAGGATCTGCCGCCGGCTCACCCACTGCTCATACCGGTCCGGTGCCATGACCTCCCACACCCGCCGGGGCACCCACACATCCCCCGACTCCCACACGAGCACCTCATGCGCCACCGGCCGCCGCCCCTGAAACGTGGCATCCAACCCGTTCAACGGGCCGCCGCACAGCACCAGCCCCCGCCGGGCGGAGCGCACCGCCAGCCGCAGGCCCACCACCATCGCCAACCGCGACGCGACCAGATCCCGACTGCCGCGGTGCACGACCACCGCCATCACCCCCGGCCGCCCGGCCGCACCGAACGCAGCCTCCAGCAGCACCCCAGCCGCGACCGGCCAGAAGTCCGCTTCCATCTTCGGCCGCCCGGCCTGCCCGTCCCACACCGGTTCCGCGCAGACGAGCAGACCATCCGTGTCGGGTAACACCACCTCCGGCAACCAGCGATACCGGGAGTCGTCCGGACCGTCACCCTCGATCAGACTCACAGGACCGCTACCCCCTCCGGCGTGGTCACGCACAACATCGGCGCCACCGTCCAATCCCCATAGCACCGCTCCCGCGCGTGCCCCTCCGCCGCCGCCGGCGATTCGAACGGGCCAATCAGCCCCTCCAACTGCCGCCCCGAACCGAAGGTCGCCAGCCCCCATTGGACGACCGACCCGACCGGCACGCGGTCTCCCGACCCGCCGATCCCGGCCCGTTCCTCGCACCCAGCCATGGCCAGCCCCCTTCCGGCGAACCTGACGACCAGCGCCCCGCCAGGCGGCAGGCACACCGCGGCGTCCGCTACCTGCGGCTTTGCTCGCGCTGGTGCTTTCAGAGTGACGGGGAAGGACCCGATGCGGCTATCCCGTCGATGGGGCACGTAAACGCATCTGCCGCCCGGCACCCAACACATACCGGTGCCCTCGACGTCATCCCGCACGGCCGGGTTAGGAAAGTGTTAGGGCCGCCAGCCCGGCGGACCACAGACGAACCGCGAAAGAATGCGTCACCGGACGGTTACCCTTTTTCTGCCCTCGTCTGCCTGCGCTCGGAGAGCCGATGCCCGCCCTCTCACGGTCCCGATCCGTCGAGTCCGAACAGGAACGCGGCCGGATACTGCGCGCCCGTCACCCCGGATGGGAACCCGAACGCCTCACCGCCGCCCGCCACGCCCTTGGCTGGAGCCGCGCCACCCTCGCCCGCAAGGTCCGCGCCATCCGACCTGTCGACGTGCCGTTCTCCCCGCCGATCGCCTCGGAGCAGACGATCATGAGACATGAACGAGGATGGGCGTATCCCGGCGAGGACTGGCAATCCGCCTACGCCCACGTCATGGCCACGAGCCGCGTCGACCTGGGATTTTGCACGCGCGAAACCGAACGCCCCACCATCGTTACCCGCCACACCTTGCCCAGCGGCCCGCCAGGCGCACACGATGAGTGGGTCCGGCAACTCTGGACAACCTCCGGGCTGTCCAACGCATGGGAGGAGGTGACGGCCATCGATCGCCGCCAGTTCACCGCCCTTACCGGCGTGACCCTCATCGGCGCCGCCCATGAATGGCTCGTCGCCGATCCCGCCCGCATCGCTGCTGCGCTCTCCGGACGACGTGCCGACGCATCCGTCATCGTCGACCTCACCACCACCATGGACGCGCTGCGCCGCCTCGACGACAAGCTAGGCGGACAAGCCGTCAACGGCATGATCCTCGAACAGCTACAACTCGTCGTCCGCGTCCTACGCAACGCCAGCTATACCCAGACCGACGGCCAGGCACTCCACGGCATCGCCGCCGAACTCGCCCGCATGGCCGCCTGGACCGCGCAGGACAGCGGCCAGCACGGCACCGCCCAACGCCTCTACCTCGTCGGACTGCGTGCCGCCCACGAAGCCGACAACCCCGGCATCGCCGCGAACATCCTGCGCTGCATGGCCGTTCAGGCATGCGGACAGGCAGACCCCCGCACCGGCATCGATCTTCTACGATCCGCGCGAGCCGGAAGCCGCGGACGGCTCACCACCACCGAAAACGCCATCCTCGCCGGACAACTTGCCGTCGCCCACGGCCGAGCCGGAGACCGTGAAGCCGCCCGAGCCGCCGCCGACGAAGCCCAACGACACATAGGCGAGGCCGCGCCGGACGACGCACCCCCTTATGCCTATTTCGTGACCCCCGAAGTGATCTTCTATCTCAATGGCGTTTCGATGATCTTCGGCGGTGATTCCGCCGCCGCAATCCCTCTCGTTCAGTCCGCCATCGACAACGCGGACCCGAACATGCCCCGCGATCTTCTGGAGTTCCAGGCCAGTCTCTCTGTCGCCCACGCCCGCACCGGAGACCCCGACGCAGCCCTACGGCTGGCACACCAGGCGATCGACGCAACACCCCTGACCGCATCCGCGATGATCGCCGACAGCTTCACCGAGGTCTACCGCGAGATCAAGGCCACCGGCCACCCAGGAGCCAGCAACCTCGCCGACCACCTGCACACCATCACCGGAGCCGCCGACCTCTGACCAGCACCAACACGTCATAGCAGAGTCTGTCGCGAACTTTCTTTATGGGTTTCAAGGGCGGCCCTTCGGGCCGCCGCGGGGGCCGTGCCGCACACGCCGCGCCCCCGCCGTGCGCGCCGCGCCTGCGCGGTGCCGCCGCGCCACGACGGGGCCCCGCCTCCCTCCGGTCGGCACCCCATCGGGGCGTCGTCCCCGCGGGCGCGTCGACCCGTCGGGCACCTCGGAGCGTCACAACCCCCGCGACGATCAGCAATGCCAAGGTCTGACGCGATGTGCCGTGGACGGTGCCCATGGTGAAAGATGTTGCTCTATGTCGGGGGTTGGCGACGGCGCGGCCGGGTGGGACTTCTTCATCTCCTACACCAAGGCTGATCAACGGTGGGCGGAGTGGGTGGCCTGGCAGCTCGAGGCCGCCGATTACCGGGTGTTGATCCAGGCGTGGGATTTCGTGCCCGGGTCGGACTGGCGATTCAAGATGGAACAGGGCGTCACCCAGGCGGCGCGGACGATCGCGGTCCTGTCGAAGACGTATCTTTCGTCGGTCTACGGCGGGGAAGAGTGGCGGGCTGCGCGGGCCGCGGACCCGGAAGGACTCGCCCGTAAGCTGCTTCCCGTCCGGGTGGAGAACTGTGATCGTCCTGGGGTTCTGCGGACGGTGGTCTCCGTGGACCTGTTCGGCGTCGCTCCTCACACAGCGCGGCTCCGTCTGCTCGCGGGTGTACGCGGGGCGTTAAACGGCCGGGTGAAACCCGAGGCCGAGCCGGAGTTCCCCGTCGGTCCCGGCCGGATGCCACGGAGATCGAACAGGAGGCGAAGGCCCGCGGGGATCCCCGTCCATCCCGGCCGGATGCCACCGTCCCAACCGGCCGCCTTCCCCGACCCGCACCCCTCATCGCCACGGCCTCTCACCCCCCGGCCGATCGGCAACCCCCTCACCGGCCACACCAAGGGGGTGCGGTCGGTGGTATTCGCGCCGGACGGGCAGACCCTGGCCACCGCCAGCGTCGATCAGACGGTCCGGCTCTGGGACGTCGCCGACCCGTCCCACGCCCGACCGATCGGCAACCCCCTCACCGGCCACACCAAGGGGGTGTGGTCGGTGGTGTTCGCGCCGGACGGGCAGACCCTGGCCACCGCCAGCGCCGATCAGACGGTGCGGCTCTGGGACGTCGCCGACCCGTCCCACGCCCGACCGATCGGCAACCCCCTCACCGGCCACACCAAGGGGGTGTGGCCGGTGGTATTCGCGCCGGACGGGCAGACCCTGGCCACCGCCAGCACCGATCAGACGGTCCGGCTCTGGGACGTCGCCGACCCGTCCCACGCCCGACCGATCGGCAACCCCCTCACCGGCCACACCAAGGGGGTGGAGTCGGTGGCGTTCGCGCCGGACGGGCAGACCCTGGCCACCGCCAGCAACGATCAGACGGTGCGGCTCTGGGACGTCGCCGACCCGTCCCACGCCCGACCGATCGGCAACCCCCTCACCGGCCACACCAACAGGGTGCGGTCGGTGGCGTTCGCGCCGGACGGGCAGACCCTGGCCACCGCCAGCAACGATCAGACGGTCCGGCTCTGGGACGTCGCCGACCCGTCCCACGCCCGACCGATCGGCAACCCCCTCACCGGCCACACCAGTTGGGTGGTGTCGGTGGTATTCGCGCCGGACGGGCAGACCCTGGCCACCGCCAGCGTCGATCAGACGGTCCGGCTCTGGGACGTCGCCGACCCGTCCCACGCCCGACCGATCGGCAACCCCCTCACCGGCCACACCAAGGGGGTGTGGTCGGTGGTGTTCGCGCCGGACGGGCAGACCCTGGCCACCGCCAGCACCGATCAGACGGTCCGGCTCTGGGACGTGTGGGCTGACTGAACCCGCAGGGTCTCCTGTTCCCGGGGGATGTCCTACTACCAGCCGGGTGGACACCGGCAGTCCTACGGCTGAGACCGAACGGTCGCCGGCGGCAGGTTTCCCCCTTTTCCGCTGGCGCCGGATCGTTTAACGGACCGGCGGACACGTCAAGGACGCTACGCGTCGCAAGCGATCATCCTTCGGATGACCCTTGACGTGCCCACCGCTCCGCTAAGGCGAGGCACCGTCGGGCAAGGGCGAAAAAATGGAGGGGCCGACAGACCGCGCTGTTCTCGGCCTGCGCTGGCCGCCGCCGACCCGACCGACCACGCCACCCCCGCCGAGGCACCGGAACCCCCGCGCCCCGCCGACCAAGAGCCCTGGGAACCAGGCGCACAGGTATTCTTCCTGGTCAGACGACCGCAGCCTCACCGGAACACTCACGCTCTATCGTTTCGTCGCAACGTATCGTTTGTCATGCGACGAAACGGAAGTGGCGATTCGGAGTAGTGGGCGCCACACCTCCGGCGCCTCCAGGCCCTACCGGCAGCCCCAGACCGCCCGAGCGCACTACTTCCGACGACCCCGGACAAGGCCGACAGCGGACCCACTCGCCGGCCGAGGCATGCAGCTCCCCGCAGCGACGACCGCCAGGCCCCCGCCGCCGGCAACGACCCACCGGCCAGGCAAGGCAGCGCCCGCCAACCCGTGCACCCCACGCGCACCGGAGCAGGGACACAGACAGAGAGAACCAGCCGCAGCGCGCCCCCGAAGGTCCGGATGCGACCGGACAACGAAGCCGTCCCGGTGGTTCGGCTCGGGTGCGCGCGGGCGGGCTACTGTGGCAGTAGTTCTACTGTCCACCCGAGAGCAGCACGGAGCAGCCGGCCCCACAACCATGATCGGAAGGTTGCACCAGCGGTAACACGCACCGGTGCAACCCGACGGAAGCTCACCGGGACTCACCGAACCTGACCCTCTGACCAGGCCATATGTGAAAGGTGCAGGTCGGAGGAGTGTCCCGATCGGGTTCAAGTCCCGTCACCCACCCCAGGTCATCATCTCCGACCAGGTACTCAGGTCGGAGCCATGCTGCGCAGGCATCGGACCCGTTCACCTGCTTGAAGAGCAGGTCACGGCGCCGTCCTGCACTCGTAACGGCAGCAGCCAACCAAGATCGGCGACGAGAGTTCTGCGCTGCCGTAAAGCCGCCCTTCCGGCCCAACCGAGAGACATGGCAGCCGCGTCGCGCGGCAACGACCCGAATGGCCCGCCCATCTCCGGCCAGCAACTCGTGGAGGCGTCGCCTCATCGGGCCCCGCTGGAGCGTCAAACCCCTTGAGCCAGTAGGGCGCCGCGCACTTGCCGGAGGCGATGCTCTAGCTACTACAACGAGGGTAGAAGATGTTGCGCTATGGGGGCGCTCGGTAACAGTGTGGCGGGATGGGACTTCTTCATCTCCTACACGGCAGTGGACAGTCCTTGGGCGGAGTGGCTGGCTTGGCAGCTGGAGAGTGCAGATTACCGAGTGTTGATCCAGGCGTGGGATTTCGTGCCCGGGTCGAACTGGCGCTTCAAAATGCAACAAGGAGTAATGCACTCGACACGCATGGTTGCCGTCTTGTCTACCGCATATCTGACTTCTGTGTATGGGCAGGAGGAGTGGGGAGCTGTGCAGGCCAGCGACCCCCATGGTCTCGAACGCAAGCTGCTACCCGTTCGCATCGAAGACTGCGCCAGGCCGGGTTTGCTGGGCGCGGT
Source organism: Frankia alni ACN14a (assembly GCF_000058485.1). Classification (NCBI taxonomy): domain Bacteria; kingdom Bacillati; phylum Actinomycetota; class Actinomycetes; order Frankiales; family Frankiaceae; genus Frankia; species Frankia alni. Next base: position 1,881,927 of record NC_008278.1, on the reverse strand, counting down.
GGTGTCGATCGACCTGTTCGATCTCCCTGTCGATGATGCTCGCGATCGCCTGCTCACGCAGGTGCGGGGGGCGTTGGCGGGCCGGGTGAAGCCCGAAGTGGAGCCAGCATTCCCCGTCCGGCCACGCCAGGCGATGGCTATCCCACCGCCCGCGTTTCCCGAGGCCGCCCTCGCCCCTAGTCCAGGGTCGTTCCGACCCAGGCCACTCGGCGTTTCCTTCTTTGGTCACCGGGACGCGGTGTGGTCAATGGCCTTCACTCCAGACAGCCGCACCCTGGCCGTCGGCCTTGACGATGGGACAGTCTGGCTGTGGGACGTGACCGACCCACTCCGCCCCCAACGGCTCAGCGGCCCCCTCGCTGCAGACGACGACGTGGTGTGGTCAGTGACGTTCGTTCCAGACCGCCGCACCCTCGCCATCGGCGGCAGCGATGGAACAGTCCGACTATGGAACCTGGCCGACCCACACCACCCCCACCCCATTGGCGGCCCCCTCCCCGACAGCCGCGCGATGGATTCACTGATGCTGGCACCAGACGGCCGCACCCTCGCCATCGGCGGCAGCGACGGAACAGTCCGACTATGGAACCTGGCCGACCCACACCACCCCGACCCCATTGGCGTCCTCACAGGCAGCCATGAGGTGGATTCAATGGTGTTCGCACCAGACGGCCGCACCCTCGCCGTCGGCGGCAGCGACGGAACAGTCCGGCTGTGGGACGTCGCCGACCCACACGCCCCCCACCCACTGGGTGATCCCCTCATCGGCCGCTACACGGCGGGATCGCTGGCGTTCGCATCAGACGGCCGTACCCTCGCTGTCGGTAACGGCAGTCAGACACTGTGGGTGTGGGACATAGCCGACCCGCATCACCTCCAGCCGCTTGGCGAGCCGTTCACCGACGGCCATATGCCGGAATCGTTCACGTTTGCGCCGAACGGCCGCACCATCGCCGCGGGGTTCAACGATGGGATCATGCAGTTGTGGGACGTAGCAGATCCGCACCACCCCCGGCCGATCGGGGCCCCCCTCACCAGTCACAGCGACGCCGTGCTCTCGGTGGTGTTCGCGCCAGACAGCCGAACTCTCGCCACCGGCAGCGGCGACGGGACGGTCCACTTGTGGCGGCTGAGCTGAACTGCCCCCGGTTGCCGTCCGAACACCTCCAAAGCGTCACCGACACGGCAGATCTCCGACCAGGACGAACAGGCCCATCCAAGGTTTTTCGCATGCCTTCTACACAGTTTCAAGGCACTCCTTCGGGACGCGCGTCGTGCCGCCGCACGGCCAGAACCCGTCAACCCGCGCGCGTCGGAACCTCGGCCCGCGCCCGTTGCGGACGCCGAAGCCTGAGTCAGTCCAGGTACATCCGGACGCCGGCTGCCGAGGGGGCAAAGCCGGTCGCCTCGTAGAAGAGGTGCGCCTCGCTGCGGTCGTTGCGGGACAGGAGCTGGACCTTGTAGCAGTTGGCAGATCGCGCGGCGCGGACGACATCGGTCATCAGCTCCTGGCCGATGCCGTGTCCACGGCATCGATCCTGGCCGTCCCCACAGCCCGGGATCAAGGTGCCCCGGTCGGGGCCGCGCGTCGAGCCGCCAGGACGATCACTCGATGTCGAACAGGCCCTGGCGCACGGCGTACATCACGGCCTCCATCCGCGAGTGCAGCTGCAGCTTGTCCAGGATGTTGCGCACGTGGTTCTTGACCGTGTTCTCGCTGATGAACAGCTTGCGGGCGATCTCGCGGTTCGCGCGGCCCTCCGCGACGAGCTTGAGCACCTCGAGCTCGCGGGCGGTCAGGTGCGGGGCGTTGACGCGGGGGCGGTCCTCGGTGCCGCGGGCCATCGTGGCGAACTCGACCATCAGCTTCGACGCCATCGACGGGCTGATCAGGCTCTGCCCGTTGTGCACGGCCCGCACGGCGTCCGCCACCTCGTGCGGCGGGATCGACTTGAGCAGGTACCCGACGGCACCCGCCTTGATCGCCTCGAACAGATCGGACTCCTCGTCCGACACGGTGAGCATCACGATCCGGGTGCGCGGGACCGCCCGCTTGATCGCCCCGGCCGCGGCGATCCCGTCCCGGCCGGGCATGCGGACGTCCATCAGAACGATGTCCGGCGATGTGCCGGAGGCCAGGGTCAGCGCCTCCTGGCCGTCACCGGCACGGCCGACGACGCTGATGTCCTCCTCGATCTCCAGGACCGTCTGGAGGCCCTGCAGAAAAAGCTCATGATCGTCTACCACGAGGACCCGGATCGGTGCGGAGCCCTCGATGGAGTCGGCTTCAGCAGCCGACGGCGGCATGACACTGGCCGTCATCACACATCCGGGAATCAGGATCGAATCGTCCGGGCGACGACGCGGACGCGAACGAAAGATGGTTCGGACACCCTTCCACTCTACGTGATGAAGTACACACCAGAGGTCGTGACAGCGTCCGAGTGACGCCCGCGTCTTCCCCCATTAACGCATCCGACATGCCGGAAATAGTACGCGGTGGACGGTCTCCGCCCACCCGGATCGCCGGCTTCGGCACCGGAACGGCAGCGGTTTCGGCCGGTCAGGGGCGTCGGCCCCCGATCGGGGCGCCACGGCCGACCCGGGGCCCGGGCCTCGCCAAAATCGGACGATCCGCGTCCGATCGTCTAATGAGGGGTTGTCGCGTCAATTAACCGTCCCTCAATCAGTCGGCCCCGATCTCTGCGCGCGATCGAATTATCGGATGTGCGATATATGGCACTCGACTGGTGGCGCATCTGGCGGTTGACCGTCAATCTCATGTGTATGGCCGCGACCACCAGCACCCCCCAGCCGCGACTCCACATCAAGCCGGGCACGACCTGGTCCGACGCGTTCGCCCGATGCCACGAGATCGTCCCGGAGGCGTTCGACGCCGACCGCCTGCGCAACCTGTGGGGCGGCCAGTGGCGCCGCACCGGCAGTCCCCTGCACAGCCACTCCCCCGTCGACGGTTCGCCGATCGCCGGGCCGCCCATGCTGGGCCAGGACGAGGCGCACGAGGCGATCAGGGCCGCCCTCGACGACCACAAGCAGTGGCGCGACGTGGCGCTGGCCGAGCGCAAGGCCCGCGTCCGCGCCGCGGTCGACGCGATGGACGCCCACCGCGAGCTGCTCGCGCTGCTGCTCGTCTGGGAGATCGGCAAGCCCTGGCGCCTCGCCCTCACCGACGTCGACCGCGCCCTCGACGGCGTCCGCTGGTACCTCGACGAGATCGACGGCATGATCGCCGGCCGCGGCCCGCTGCCGGGCCCCGTCAGCAACATCGCGAGCTGGAACTACCCGATGAGCGTGCTCATGCACGCCATGCTGGTCCAGATGCTGGCCGGCAACGGCACGATCGCGAAGACCCCCACCGACGGCGGCGCCGCCTGCCTGACCCTGGCCAGCGCCCTGGCCCGCCGGGAGGGTCTGCCGGTCTCGCTGGTGAGCGGGTCGGGTTCGCGGCTGTCCTCGGCGCTGGTGCGCGCCCCGGAGATCGGCTGCCTGGCGTTCGTCGGCGGCCGCTCCGCCGGCGGGCAGGTCGCCGCCGCCCTCGTCGACACCGGCAAGCGCCACTTCCTCGAGCAGGAGGGGCTCAACGCCTGGGGCATCTGGGACTTCTCCCAGTGGGACACCCTCGCCGCCCACCTGAAGAAGGGCTTCGAGTACGGCAAGCAGCGCTGCACCGCCTACCCGCGCTACGTCGTCCAGCGCCAGTTGTTCGACCGCTTCCTCGCGATGTACCTGCCGGTGGTCGCCGGGGTCCGGTTCGGCCATCCGCTGGCCGTCGCCGCCGACGACGACCCGCTGCCCGAGCTGGACTACGGCCCGGTCATCACCGCCGACAAGGCCACCGAACTCGCCGCGAAGGTCGACGAGGCGATCACGAAGGGCGGTGTGCCGCTCTACCGCGGTGACATCGCCGACGGCCGGTTCATCCCCGGGCAGGACACCTCCGCCTACGTCCCACCGGTGGCGATCCTGCACCCGCCCGCCTCCAGCGCGCTGCACCACGCCGAGCCGTTCGGGCCGGTCGACACGATCATCGTCGTCGACTCCGAGGCCGAGCTGCTGGCAGCGATGAACGCCTCCAACGGCGCGCTGGTCGCCTCCCTGGCCTGCGACGACGAGTCGTACGCCCGCCGCCTCGCCGGGGAGCTGCAGGCGTTCAAGGTCGGCGTCAACAAGCCGCGTTCGCGCGGCGACCGCGACGAGCCGTTCGGCGGGCGCGGCGCGTCCTGGAAGGGCGCGTTCGTCGGCGGCGCCCACCTCGCCCGGGCCGTCACCGTCGGCCCCGACCCGAACGAACGCCTGGTCGGCAACTTCCCCAGCTACTCCCTGTACCCCGAGGTCTGACCGCCTTCCTTCTTCCACGAGACGGCTCTCGATGTCCCGGGCCGTCCCAAGCCGATCCGGGCAGGCGAGTGCGGCACGCTGTGTATGGTCCGAGCCGGCAGACCGTGCACAGCGCACCGCACCTGCCATCTCACGTACCGCGCCTGCCGTCCCACGCACCGCCCCGGCGGGTGTCGGTGCGGCTTCGCGGCCCGATGGCCGATCGGAAGGCAGGGCAGCACCGCCGCTTCCGTCTAGGCTTCGTACTGTGATGATCTATTCCTGGCAGCCGGTCCCCACCGTCCGGTCGGCCCGGGGGCGGGCCGGTGGACGGCGGGTGGCCGCGCCGTGACGGCCACGGCCGCAGCTGGACGGACCGAGCGGTTTCGGGAGCTGCACCGGCCCGGGGTGCCGCTGGTCATGCCGAACGCGTGGGACGCGGGGACGGCGCGGGTGCTCGCCGCGGTCGGCTGCCTGGCGGTGGGGACGACGAGCAGCGGGTTCGCTGGCACGCTCGGCCGGCTCGACCGGTCGGTGACCCGCGAGGAGGCGCTCGGGCATGCCGCCGCGCTCGTCGCCGCCGTGGAGGTGCCGGTCTCCGCCGACCTGGAGAGCGGCTACGGCGCCGAGCCGGCCGAGGTCGCGGCGACGGTGCGGGCCGCGGTGGCCACGGGGCTCGCCGGGTGCTCGATCGAGGACTTCACCGGCGACCCGCAGGCCCCGATCCACGACGTCGGCCTGGCCACCGCGCGGATCACCGCCGCGGTCGAGGCGGCGGCCGGGCGGCTCGTCCTCACCGCCCGCGCCGAGAACCACCTCCACGGCCGGGACGACCTCGCCGACACGATCGACCGGTTGCAGCGCTACCAGCAGGCCGGCGCGGACGTCCTCTACGCCCCGGGGCTGCGCCGCGCGGCGGACGTCCGCAGCCTGCTGGCGGAGCTGGAGCGCCCGGTCAACGTCCTGCTGGTGCCGGGCGGACCGGGCGTGGCGGAGCTGGCCGAGCTCGGCGTCGCGCGGATCTCGACCGGTGGCGCGCTCGCCTTCGCCGCGTTGGGCGCGCTCGGCCGGTCGGTCCGGGAGCTGCTCGACGGGGCGGCCCCGTCGTTCTGGCCGGACGCCGGGGCCGGGCGCGACATCGTCCGCGCCTGGTAACAGGAGACCGGTAACGGGAGCCCGGTAACGGGAGCCCGGTAACGGGAGCCCGGCAGCGGGAGCCCGGCAGCGGGAGCCCGGTAGCGGGCCGGCCGGTAGCGGGCGGGGCCGGTCAGCGGCCGCGCAGGCCGTGCTCGGCGAGGGGGCCCAGGCGCAGGCCGGCGTCGTCGCAGCGGGCGGCGAGCTCCGGCAGGGCGCCGAGCGCGCTGCGCCAGGCGCCGGGCGCCGAGGTGCAGTCGCAGTCGTGCAGCAGCACGGTGGCCCCGCCGCGCAGGTCGGGCGCGAGGGTGTCCAGGACGCTGCGCGGGGTCGCCTCCGCCGTCCAGTCCCGGCCCCACGCCGACCACAGCACCGGCGTCAGTTCCAGGTCACGGGCGGCGACGAGCAGTCCGGCGGAGAGGATGCCGTGCGGCGGCCGGACGAAGCGCGGGGTGCGCCCGGTGACCTCGGCGACCAGGTCGCGGGTGCGCACGAGCTGGTCGCGGGTCGACCGCGGGCCGCGCAGCAGCATCGGGCGGTGGTCCCAGCCGTGCACGGCGAGCTCGTGACCGGCGGCGACCATCTCCCGGGCCAGGCTCGGCGAGCGCTCCAGCAGGCTGCCGAGGACGAAGAACGTCGAGCGGACGTCGAGCTCGGCGAGCACGTCGAGGAACTGCGGGGTCGAGGCGGGGTCGGGCCCGTCGTCGAAGGTGAGCGCGACGTGGTCGCCGGCGCCGACCCCGGCGAGCGCCGGGGTGACCCGCAGCCTCAGCCGGCGCAGCGTCGCCAGCGAGGGCAGGCCGTAGGTGAGACCTGCCGTGGCACTCAGCGCCACCGCCGTGCGGGCGGCGCGGCGTCCCACGGTGGACCCGCGCGTCGTGACGGACCGCGTCATGGCGCCAAACTCTGCCACACGTGCCGCCGCGCCCCCAGCGCGACCCGGCGGCCGGCCCGATATGTCAGGACCGACCGCCGTCCGGGCCGATCGGCATACATTCCTTCCACGTAGACGTGTCGACGCCGCAGCCGCCGGTGGCGGTGAGCCGTCGCCCGCCCCGACCCGCGGAAGGCCGCATGACCCTGGCCCCGGCCCTGCAGAAGGGCGCCAACATCCCCGTTCCCGCCGGGGTTCTGCGCGTCGCGGTCGGCTGGACGCCAGGCCGGGTGGTGGACGTCAGCGCCGTCCTCGTCACCGAGGAGGAGCGGGTTCGTTCCGACGGCGACTTCGTGTTCTTCAACGCGCCGAGCCACTCCTCGGGTGCGGTCGCCCTGACGGCCGCGGGCCCCGGGACGGCCGGCCTCGTGGTGACGCTGCCCCGGGTGGAGCCGGCGGTGAGCCGGATCGTGATCGCCGGGTCCGTCGACGTGGGAAACTTCGCCGAGCTGGCCGACCTCACCGTCGAGCTGACCGACCGGGCGGGCCGGCCGGTGGGCCGGTTCGTTGCGGAACCCGACGAGCCGGTCAACGCGCTGGTGCTCGGGGAGCTCTACCGCCGGGCGGGCGGCTGGCGGTTCCGCGCCGTCGCCCAGGGCTGGAACAGCGGCCTCGCCGGCCTGGCTCGCGGTTTCGGCATCGCCGTCCGCGCCGACGACCGCGCCGCCGACGACCGCGCCGATGACCCCGTCGACGACCCCGACGGCGACGCCCCGACCGCCACCTACCCGACGAGCACCTACCCGACCAGCGACGACGTCACCAGCGACGATGTCACCGGCGACGAGCCGATCGGTGAAGAGTCGACCGGCGCGGAGCCCACGCGGGTGCTTCCCGAGGTCGCGGACGCCCTCGCAGCCGACGAGTCCGAGGCCGGCGCGGAGGACGGCGGCGGCGCCGAGGACGGCGGCGGCGCCGAGGACGGCGGCGGCGCGGAGGACGGCGGCGGCGCGGAGGACGGCGGCGCAGAGGCAGCAGGCGGGACCGAGGAAGATGGCGGTGGCGGGGAGGAGCGGATTCGGGCGGACTGGTACCCCG